>RRBB01000314.1:0-9672 GCA_006543605.1 Rhodococcus sp. WS4 | reverse complement strand
GGTCTGAATTATGTTGGCATGCAGTGTCATTCGACAATATTTGTGTGTGGGAGAAGGAACTCACCGGGCTGGTACCGCGCACCGGGTCAGGGGACAGGCCGTCCAGTCGTCGGGATCATCTCCCGTCTAGGCCTCGGAATCGCCGATACTGCCTGGCGCCCAATTGAATTCGGAGAATAGCAGGGTGTAGTGGTGCGCCAGGAAGTGAACGGGTCGAGTCCGTGGGCGAAGCGACTACAGGCTGCGACGGCTTCGTGCTCTGCCTCGAGCTCGTCCCCGAGTCTCGGATCGCGAACGTCTACGCATTGCGTGGGTGCCCTGGTTCACCGCCATCGCCAACTTCGGCGGCGGGCTTGTTCCGGAGCGGAATCACGCTGGACTGGGGATTCGCCTGGGACGCTGCGGTAAATAAAAATTATCCCGAGTGCCCACAAACCGTGTGTGACACGGAAGACGTCAGTCGAGGAGCGAAGGGCGGGCGTGGGATCCGTTCTGCGGTTGAAGATTCGGACACGATCGTTGGAAGTGGGTGCCGAGGTCCCTCTGGAAACCCGCAGGTCACCAGGCGGCGCGACCGACTCGGATCGCCGGAACAGATATGTGCGGAACGGAACCTACACGGAATACGGTCCGCGCAGGCTGGTGGTGTCGAGTTCGTTGCCGGCGATTTCGGTGCGTAGTGCGTTGAGCTCCTGGTGATTGCGGATCGCGGTGCCCCTGTCTTTGGCCACCAGTTCGAGGACGAGCCCGTGCAGCAGGGTGAGCGGTACGAGGAGTTCGTTGGCCGCGCTCGCCGTCGACTCGGGCAGGTGCAAAACGTGATCGGCCTGGGTGTCGCCGGCCTCTTCGATGGCCTCGGTCAGCACGATGCTCGTTGCGCCGACCTGATGCGCTCGGTCGAGCACGATCCCGGTCTCCCGGAACACCCGAAGGGGAGCGATGACCACGACCGCGTGCCCGGCCTCGACGCGCAGTAGGTCGTCGGCGAGCCGGAACCCGGTGGCGGTCCACGCGTCGGCCACCGCACCTGCGCGGCGCAGTGCGAGCGCGAAGTACTCGGCGAGCATCGCACTCGGTCCGATGCCGTAGGTCCACACATGCGTGGCGGCGGTGAGTGCCGCCACGCACCGCTGCCATTCGACCCCGTCCACGAGGTCGTCTGCTTCCCCGAGCAGAGCTCGTCCGGCGTCGAGTACCGGCCCCACCACCGTTCCGGCCCCTTCGGGGAGGCGGCGCACGCGCTCGTCGAGCACTTTGGCCGGATCCCGGCGTCGGGCGACATGGTCCACGAGGCTGCGTTTGAGATCGCTGAGGCCGTCGAAGCCGAGCTTGCGTGCGGTGCGGATGACGGTGGCGTCGCTCGTGTTGGTTTCCGCGCCGAGCCGGGACGCGGACGAGACGGCCGCCTCCTCGGGGTGGTCGCGCAGGTAGTCGGCGACTGCGCGCTCGCCGGGGGCGAGTCGGCCGGCGACCTTCGCGATGCGATGGCTCAGCGAGGCCGAGGGTTGGAACTGCGAGACCGAAGACACAGATGAAGTATTCACTACGCCCCTCCCGAAGCATGAAACGAAGTATTTACTTCATCGTATTCTCAATTGACGTCGTGAACGCTACGCTCCTTGTTATGGAGATCACATCAACACGGCAGCCCCGGGTCGGCGTCGTCGGCGTCGGCACCATGGGCAGCCAGGTTCTGCATCAACTCGCGGCGCGCGGTATCCGCGCCACCGGCTTCGAGCGATTCGAGATCGGTCATGACCGCGGCGCAGCAGGCGGACAGACACGCATCTTCCGAGTCGCCTACAAGGAAGGCGGAAAGTATGTTCCGCTGCTCCGCCAGGCGAGGCGGGCGTGGCAGGAACTCGGCGCCCAGGCCGGCACGGAACTTTTCGAACCCGTCGGCGCGCTGACCATAGGCAGCCCAGACGAACCGGATGTGCGCACCGTCACCGACGTCGCCGAGAAATGGAATCTGGATCTGGTGCAGCTCGACGGCGTGGCGGCCGCCCGCCGGTTTCCGCAGCACCGGCTTCTGGACGAGGACGTCCTGCTGCTGGACCGCGACGGGGGGCTGCTGCATCCGACGCGTGCGATCGAGGAGACCGCGAAGCTGGCGCAACGCGCCGGGGCCGAGATACTGACCGGAGCGGTCGTCGAGGAGTTCGTCGAGGACGAGCACGGCGTCACCGTTCGCTACCGCCGCGGCAGCGACGTGACCACCACGAAGTTCGATCAACTCGTCGTGTGCACCGGACCGTGGATCACCCAGAATCTGCCGGCCCTGCAGTCCGAGGTGGAGGTCCGCCGGGTGGCATTGAGCTGGTTTGAGGCCGAGGAACCGAGGCACTGGGCACCACAACAGTTCCCGGTCGGCATCCGGCGCAGCGGGGGAAACAACAAGTTTTCCTTCTTTCCCGACGTCGGCGGCGGCGTGAAGATCAACCTGCACGTCGACAAGACCGTGGTCGACGATCCCGACCAACTCGACTCCGTCGTCGCCGAGGCCTACGTCGACGAGGTGTCCGCCGTGGTCGGCCGCTGCATGAATGGGCTGAGTCCACGCCCGAGTGCCCTGCATACCTATATGGAGGGGTATACCGCCGACAACCACGGCATCATCGGCCGGCTTCCGGACACGCCGAGTGTGCTGGCGATGGGCGGGTTCTCCGGCCACGGCTTCAAGCTCGCGCCGGTGTTCGCCGGTTCCGCCGTCGACCTGCTACTGACCGGCGCCACAGACCTACCCATCGACCATCTCTCGTTGTCCCGGTTCGCTACCGCCGATCGTCCAGGAGTTTGACATGCTGCGCATAGGAATTGACGTGGGAGGCACGTTCACCGATGTGACCGCCCTGGACGACGAAACCGGTACGTTCTGGATTCACAAACTGCCGTCGACGACCGACGATCAGTCGGTCGCGGTCGCCGAGGGGGTGGCCGCGGTGGTCACCAAGGCGGGTCGGCGAGTGGACGAGGTCGGCTACCTCGGCCATGGCACCACCGTCGCCACCAACGTGGTGCTCGAAGGCAACGGTGCTCGCACGGTGCTCGTCACCACCGAGGGACTGCGCGACATCCTCGAGATCGGCCGACAGCAACGTCCCGACCTGTATGATTTCGACGCCGACAAGCCCGACTCCCTCGTCCCGCGCGCGCTTGTGCACACCATCGCCGAGCGCATCAACGCCGAGGGCAAAGTGCTTCGGGCGCTGGCCGACGACGACATGCTCACCACGGCGCACCAGATCATCGGGGACGCACCGGAAGCGGTTGCCGTGTGCTTCCTGCACAGCTACCGCAACGCCGCGCACGAGGTGGCGGTGACCGAGCGCCTGCGGGAGTTGCTTCCCGCCGCCTACGTCTGCGCCTCGGCCGAGATCGCCCCGGTATTCCGGGAATTCGAACGCTTCTCCACCACCGTCGTCAACGCCTACGTGGGACCGAAGATCGAACGCTACATCTCCCGCTTGGCGCAGCGGATCGCCGACATCGGCGTCCCGGTGGAGCCCAAGGTGATCGGTTCCGGCGGCGGCATGATGTCGCTCGATGCGGTGCGACGGCATCCGGTCAGCACCCTGCTGTCCGGGCCGTCCGCCGGTGTCGTCGGCGCCACCCACGTCGCCCAGGCAGCCGGATACGCCAACATCATCACCTTCGACATGGGCGGCACCAGCACCGACGTCTGCCTGGTTTCCGACGGTGTCGCCCTGTCCGCCTCGCAACGCACGATCGAGGGCCGCCCGGTTCGGGCCAACTCACTCGACATCCACACCGTCGGTGCGGGCGGTGGCAGCCTGGCCGCCGTGGACAGCGGCGGCGCACTCGAAGTAGGTCCGGCCAGCGCCGGCTCGTATCCCGGGCCCGCCGCCTACGGCCGCGGAGGCACACGGCCCACCGTGACCGACGCGAATGTCATCCGAGGGCGCCTCAATCCCCGCTACATTCTCGGTGGCGCCCTCGCCGTCGACTACGTCGCAGCGGAACGGTCCATCGACGGACTCTGCACACCGATGGGCGCCGATCGGATGACGGTGTCGCGGGGGATCGGCCGGATCGCGGCGGTGAACATGGCCGGCGCGGTGCGCCGGGTGTCGGTGGAGGCGGGCGAAGACCCCCGCGGATACATCCTGGTCGCATTTGGCGGCGCCGGACCCCTGCACGCGGTGGAGGTCGCCCGCGAGGTCGGCATGTCCACCGTCCTGATACCCCCCAACCCTGGCACGCTCTGCGCGCTGGGCCTGCTCGTCACCGACATCCGGACCGACTTCACCCACGCCGCCCTCGCCGAGGCGAAGTCCCACGATCTCGGCAAGCTCAACGAGGTACTCGGCCAATTGCGGACCGCCGCAACCGAATGGCTCGCAGCCGAGGCGCCGCCGGGTTCGGCCACGACGATCACCGGCGTCGCGAAAATGCGGTACGCCCGACAGAACTTCGAACTCTCCGTCCCGTTGCCGCAACGGATCGTCGACGCCGCCCGCATCGAACCGGACGCACTCGACGACCTGGTCACCGCATTCCACCAGGCGCACGCCAAGAGCTACGGCTTCGCCCACGACGGCGCGACCGTGCAGATCATCGAGCTACAGACCACCGCCACCGCCCTGGTGGACCGGCCCGCGACCCGGCCCATCCCGGCGGGTCCGACGCAGCCGGACGAGGACGCCGTGCTCGAGTACCGCGACGTCGACTTCGACACCACCGGCACCGTGACCACCCCCGTCTACCGCCGCGAAGCGTTGCATGCCGGCACCGTGCTCACCGGTCCGGCGATCGTCGAGCAGATGGACACCACCACCGTCATCACCCCCGACGCCTGCGGACGGGTGGACCCCTACGGCAACCTGATCATCGAGCTGGAGCAATCATGAGCAATCACCCCGATCCCATCACCGTGCAGGTCATCGGTGCGGCACTGACCAGCGTCGCCGAGGAGATGGGCGCCGCCCTGCGCCGGGCGAGCTACTCGACCAACATCAAGGAACGCGCGGACTGTTCGACCGCCCTGTTCGACGAACACGGCAGACTCGTCGCCCAGGCCGAGAACATGCCCATCCACATGGGATCGATGACCGGGCTGATCGATTCACTCCTGGCCACCGACCTCACCATCGCCCCGGGCGACGTGTTCATCACCAACGACCCCTACCACGGCGGCGGCACCCACCTGCCCGACATCACCATGGTCAAACCGGTGTTCGCCGGAGACCACTTGGTGGGGTACAGCGCCAACATCGCCCACCACTCCGATATCGGCGGGAGGGTGCCCGGCAGCAACGCCGGCGACTCCATATCCCTGTTCCAGGAAGGACTGCGGATTCCCCTGGTGCGCTTCGCCACCGCCGCGGGGGTCGAACACTCACCGCTGGCGTTCATCGAACTGAACTCGCGCCTGCCCGGCGAACGACGAGGCGACATGCTCGCCCAACTCGCCTCGGTGGAGAGCGGCGAGCGCCGGTTGCTGGCCCTGCACGAACGGTTCGGCACCAGCACGGTCACCGCGGCGACCACCTACCTGCTCGAGCATTCCCGCAAACGGCTCACCGCGGCCCTGCGGGAGGTGCCGGACGGCACCTACACCTTCACCGACGTGATGGATCCCAGTGGTGGTGAGCCGACCGAGATCACCGTCGCGATCACCATCGACGGCGAGCGGGTCGGCCTGGACTTCGCCGGCACCGGACCGCAGGCGCCGGTCGGCATCAACGTCGTACGGCCCGCATTGGAAGCGACGGTGTTCTACGCGCTCAAGGCGGTCCTCGATCCGGGTATCCCACCCAACGGCGGGTTCTACGACGCGGTGCAGATCAGCGCCCCACGCGGAAGCATCGTGAACCCGATCGAACCGGCCCCGGTCACCGCACGCACCGACACCTGCCAGCGGGTCGCCGATGTAGTGCTGGGGGCGTTGGCCAAGGCCTTGCCCGACCGGGTTCCGGCGGCCAGCCACAGCACGGTCACCTATGTGACCTTCTCCGGCGAGCACGACGGCCGCTTCTTCGTCTACCCGGAAGTGGTCGCCGGCGGCGGCGGCGCCCGGACCGGCAAGGACGGCATGGACGCCATCCAGGTACACATCACCAACTCCTCGAACCTGCCCATCGAGGCGCTCGAGCAGGAATACCCGTTGCTCGTCGACACCTACGAGCTGATCCCCGATTCCGGTGGGGCCGGCCGGCATCGCGGCGGTCTCGGCGTCCGCCGGGACGTCCGGGTACTCGCCGAGGAGGCAGAGTTCTCCGCCCACGCCGACCGCCAGGCCAGCCAGCCGTGGGGCCTGGCCGGCGGGCACGACGGCAGCAGCGGCCGTTTCGTCGTCAATCCCGGTCGCCCGGACGAGCGAACACTTTCGGGTGGGCGGATCTCCGGGGTCAGGTTGACCGCCGGCGACGTGCTCAGGGTGGAAAGCCCGGGCAGCGGCGGTTTCGGTGACCCCACCGACCGCCCTGCCGGGCAGGTCGCCGACGACCTGCGCAACGGCCGCGTCTCCGAGGAGGCCGCCGCCGATCTCTACCACTTCACCCCCACCGCCGAGTGAGCACGGAGACACATCATGACCATGCAGGACGCCCCGAATGAGACGGCCGCCCCGGCCGGTCGTTCCCTCACCCGCAGGATCACCTGGGCCACCTGGTCCGGCTGGGGGCTCGACGGGTTCACCAATCAGATGTTTCCGCTGGCCCTGGCGGGCATCATGCTCGCGCTGGGACTGACGAAGGCCGAGGGCGGGCTGGTTTCCTCCGCCACCCTGATCGCCTCCGCCGTGGGCGGGGTGGTCGGCGGCCGACTCGCCGACCGATTCGGCCGAGTCCAGGTGCTGGTGATCATCATCGGCGCATACGCGCTGTTCACCGCCCTCACCGCAACCTCGCAGGATTTCGGCCAGCTCCTGTTGTGGCGCACCCTCGAAGGGTTCGCGTTCGGAGCGGAATGGCCGGTCGGCGCCGCGCTGATGGCGGAGTACGCCTCACCCGAGCGACGCGGCCGCGTCCTGGCCTGGGTGCAGTCCGCCTGGGCGGTGGGCTGGGCCGGCGCCAACCTTGCGTACATGGTGACCGGACTGATCTGGGCACCGGAGGTGGCCTGGCGGGTGATGTTCCTGCTCGGCATCCTGCCCGCCATCGTGGCCCTGGTGATTCGCCGCAAACTGCGCGATGTCCCACGAACCCAGGTCACACGAGAACCGCAGCGGCGGGGGGTCTTCCGGGAACTGTTCGGCCCGGAACTCCGCAGGCGCACCATCATCGGTGCACTGTTCGGGGCGACCGGACTCGGCAGCACCTACGCCCTGCAGACGTGGATACCGGCGTACCTCCTGCAAGAACGCGGGCTGAGCGTGACCGGCACCGCCATGTACGTGTGGTTCATGATCGCCGGAAACTGGCTCGGCTATGTCCTCGGCGGGCACGTGCACGACCTCATCGGCAGGCGGCTGGCCTTCACCGTGTTCTACCTCAGCACAGCAGTGTCCGGGATCTTGTTCCTCCTGGTTGCCGTGGACGCACTGTGGTACAACCTGCTGCTCTCGACGCTGCTCGGATTCTTCCTGGCCGCACAGGCATCCGGCAAGGGCGCACTGTTCACCGAACTGTTCCCGGCGAGAGTCCGTGGCACCGGAGCCGGCCTCACCTACAACGTCGGACGCGGCTTCGCTGCTCTGAGCCCATTCTTGATCGGATGGGCCTCCGCCCAGCTGGGGCTGGGACAGGCCATCGCGGTCGTACTGATGGTCTGCACCGCGCTCGCCATCTTCTTCGTTTGGCTGCTTCCCGAAACCAAGGGCTGGCAGTTGGATTAGCGACCCGGGTGCGCGACACTCTGCCCGTTCCACAGGTCAGGTCCGTCACTGCTCCGGGGAAGGTCGAGGAAGGCGGGTCTCCTTCAAATCTCAATCGACTGGGACAACGCAACCGAAACGTGCAGCAGACCCGCCCTTCTCCGGCAAAGTCGACAAACTCCTGGCACCCAGGATGCAACTGCGCCCCGATTCGAAAAGCACGCATCCTCACCCGGTTCGCCGCTGAAGGATACGGCACTCCAGGTGTCTCCGCTCCCACACGCACGCCCAATGCGTATCTGCCCTCGGCGCACCGATTTTCCGGTCGTAGCCCTTCGCCGACCATGTCGGCGCAACCGCCAAAGGACCACCATGCCCAGAACCGCTTTCTCCACCGAGTTGGCTCCGCAGCCGAAGAACCCCGTCAGCCAGTGCGTCCGAGCAGGGACCATCGTGGCACCCGCCGGCCAAACCGGACGGCTGCTCGACGGGACCCTTCCCCCCGACATCGACGCTCAGACCCGCGCAGCCTTCGCCAATCTCATTGCCGTCCTCGCCGCGGGCGGCGCATCGGAATCCGACGTCGTCCACGTCCGCATCTACCTCACCGACCAAGCGAATATCGGCGTGGTCAACGACGCCTTCGAGGCCACCTTCAGTCAGCCGTACCCCGCCCGAACGGCGGTCTACGTGGGGCTACGAGCGGGCGTCCTCGTCGAGATCGATGCCCTCGCCGTCGTGGACTAGAAACCTACGACCCAGGATCGCAGCGATCATCGGCCGCTGCGGCGGGCGCATGAAGGAGCTATCCGAGCAGCGGGGATGTCCACTCATGTTGCCCGCCAAATCACGAGTCGGGTGCACGGCTTCGAGGGACGTGCACGTAGCAGCCCGGAGAGGTGAGCTTCGTCGCTGACGGTGCCGTAGAACAGGGGGTGATCGGGCATAGCGGTTTGGTGAGTTCGGGGAAGGCTTCGGCGAGTGCCTCCGACACGGCCGGTCTGCTCCTGACCGCACCCCGCGGGGTCTCGACTGCGACGCGCAGCGCAGCGCCGGTTGGCATCCCAGGCAGGCGGTCGATCTCAGATGTCAGTGCATGTCGCTATTGTCGCGGGGTCGGGATGTACATGGGCTGGAGGGCACAATGACAGGGTTCAAGCTGGATCCCAACTTCGAGAAGAACATTGCGAAGCAAGTCGCGAAGAACATGCAAAGCGACATCGACTCGGTCTACCGCCAGTACAAGGGGCAATCAGTCGACGCTGTGAAGAGAGCGCTGAAGAGGAAGCTCGGCACCGCGCTGGTTGAGCCCTCGCTGACGAATACTGCCGAAGCGATCAGCCGGGGCGAGAAGGTCGATGTGAGGCTCTAGCGATCACGGTGGTTGCGTTGACGCAAACACTGACCGACTCGATGTGGGTGCCCGAGGTGCTCGCCGAGGGAGGCGGTTCGTGTTGGTGGTCTCCGGGCGTAAGAACCCTAGTAGGCAGCCCCCTGGCGGTTTCCAGCCTTGCGCGCCAGATTGACGGTGTGGCCCTCACTTCGGTGGGGGCCATGGTCGTGTCCGGACACTCTGACGGCAGTGGAGTGTCCCCGGACAACAGGGAATCGAGAGTCTGGCGGGGCGCGGCGAACTCGGGCCGGCCGATCTAGCTTGAGTTTCCCCGCTATCTGATTGGTCGGCGTGTCTTCGACTGTGGTGCTTGCCTTTCGGTGCCATCGGCTGTATTACCTAGATATGGCTTCGATCGTGGGGAAGCGGCAGGGCGGGAAGACGTACTACTACCTGGTCGAATCGGCCCGTGTGGACGGCAAGCCGCGGATCGTCTCGCAGCAGTATTTGGGCAGCGCGGACGAGGTGATGGCGAAGCTGACCGGCGCCGAGCAGGGGCAGC
>RRBB01000313.1:0-9758 GCA_006543605.1 Rhodococcus sp. WS4 | reverse complement strand
ACGGTTGGCCCGCGTCCTCACGGAACACGATCGCCTTACCTGCAACCTTCGCATACCGTTTCGATTCCGGCGTGCCGTAATTCCCGTTCAGCAGGTTCGCTTTCCGGGTCGCGTACGCATCCGCGACCTTCTTGATGACCCGGATCGCCGGTTGCGCCGACAACCCGCGCGCTTTGAGCTGGGCATAGACCTGTTTCTGCAGCGCGAACGGGCGTCGATCAGTGGCGGTGTGCGCGAACTGCGCAACCATGTTCGCCCCCGCATTGCACAACTCCAGTGTCGATTTCAGCGCCACATACTGCCCCGGGGTGGGAGCCAGCTTCACGACAACGATCCGCTTCACACCCTACGCCTTTCCCCGCTGATACCCTTTGGTCTTCGTCACGAAGTATCGTCGCGGTGCGATCACCGACCCGATGCGGCAGATCATGGCAGAGGTGTGTGACAAGTTCGGCGCAACGTTGACCGAGTTCAACGGAGCAACCGATCACGTCCACCTATTGATCCACTACCCACCTACCGTGCAACTCTCCACCCTGGTCAATAGCCTCGAGGGCGTCTCCGCTCGATACCTGCGCCGAGAGTTCCCCGACCACATCCGGAAATACCTGTGGAGCAATCACTTCTGGTCACCGTCCTACTTCGCCGCCTCCGCAGGTGGAGCCCCACTCGCCATCATCGCCGAGTACATCACCAACCAAAAACGACCAGAACCCACGGAAGAAAGCGACCCCGCTACGCGCGCTCGCGCAGAACAGAATCAGTTTCCTCCCGGCCCTGAAGGGCCAGGCTTCCTCTGATTAATCCGGTGAAGGATTTACCCGACTGCCCGCCCGGACGAACGGCGTCGCTGACCGCGCATCCCGACGACGTCCAGACCCGGAACACTGGATCCTCCGTCTTGCAGAACGCCCGCGTTTCCGACGGCACCCTCCTGCGGAGGATCGTCAGCCGACCGCGGACGGGCATCGGGTACATCTGCATCCGGGGTGCGCGCAGCGGTCTCGACGAGCCGGTTCTGGGCGAACTGACCTGGATCGACGTCGAAGGGGACGGCCGGTACCTCTATCACCAGGACGACCGCGTTCACCTGCGGTCCGCGACAGCCCGGGTAGTTCGAGAGGAGCTGTCGAAACGTGTGTCGGCGGCCATCACCAACCCTTCGCCGACCCACGACTGAGCGTTACCCTTGTCCCATGGCTGATCGGGACAGGGATGGGACGGGGAAACCCCTCAACGCACGCCCCCGCGACGAACTCGGCCGCCCCCTGCCCCACGATGCCAAGGGGGTGCCGCGCATCCCCGACGATATGCGGTTGCCGCCCGACGAGGCGATCACCGAAGCCCAGCGGCTGCTCGACCACGGCATGCCGTTCCACGCCCACGAAATCCTCGAAGGCACGTGGAAGATCGCCCCCGAGGACGAGCGGGAATTGTGGCAGGGACTCGCACAACTGGCAGTGGGGCTCACCCACCTGATGCGAGGCAACAAGACCGGCGCGCGGTCACTGCTGCGCCAGGGCCACGACCGGATCCGGCATTACGAGGTGGAGGCGCCACACGGCCTCGACATCTCCGGTCTGCTGACGTGGTCCGAGCACCTCACGGACGAGATCGATCGCGTCGACCCGCTTCCGGCGACGCCCGTACCCCGATTGAGAATCCCCTGATGACTCTGCTCCCCATGTTCCCGCTGGGCTCGACCTTGCTGCCCGGTCAGCAGCTTCCCCTCCACGTCTTCGAACCCCGCTACCAGGAACTGGTCCGCGACTGCCTGGACGCGCCCGACGGTCCCCGGTTCGGTGTGGTGCTCATTGCGCGTGGCAACGAGGTCGGCGGCGGCGACGTCCGCCACGACATCGGCACCATCGCGCGGATCGAATCGCACGCCGCGGTCGGCGACGGCCGGTACGAGCTGTTCTGCCGCACCGAGGAACGCATCAAGGTGTCGAAGTGGTTGCCCGACAACCCGTATCCGATCGCCGAGGTGGATGTGTGGCCGGATGAGAACACCGGCACCCAGACGGCGGACTACGAGTTCCCATCTCTGATCGAGAGACTCGAATTCCTGTACGGCCTGCTCCGTCGTCTCGCGACGGAGACGGGCAATGTTCCGCCCGACGTTCCCGTCATCGGCGGCTTCCGCGGTTCGCTGGGTACGCGGCTCTACGAGATCGCCACCCACATTCCGATGGGGGACGCCGACCGCCTGCAGATCCTTGCCGCGGCGGGTGCGGACGAACGCTTGCGGGAGGTCTCCGAGGCGATCGAAAACGCCATCGAGATGGTGCAGTTCCGGCTGATGTGAGCTATCCCTCCCCGGGGTTGGTCAGGAGCACTCCGGGAAGGGTGTAGTGTTGTCAATGCAACGCGGGGTGGAGCAGCTCGGTAGCTCGCTGGGCTCATAACCCAGAGGTCGCAGGTTCAAATCCTGTCCCCGCTACCAAGTGGAAACGGCTCCGGAGATATCAATTCTCCGGGGCCGTTTTCGTTGTTCCGCATCCTCCAGGACTAGAACGTATTCTTGTACGTGAGCCTCAGGAGGGACCGTGCAGCTCGCCGACGTCGATCTCTACAACCCGGACACCTTCGCCGCGGGCGTGCCCCACGAGATGTTCGCCACATTGCGGCGGGAGGCTCCCGTCTACCGGCACCTCGACGATCGAGGCAACCCCTTCTGGTGCGTCACCCGTCACGCCGACATCGTGACGGTGAACCGGGACGCCGAGACGTACTCGTCGTGGCGCGGCGCCACCTACATCGACGATCTGAGCCCGGACGATCTGGCGGGCCAGCAGTTGATGATGCTGAACATGGACCCGCCGGACCACACGGTGCTGCGGAAGATCGTGAGCAAGGGATTCACACCCCGCCGTATCGGCCAGCTGCACGAGATCCTCGCGCGGCGGGCCACCTCCATCGTCGACGCGGTGATCGAGCGGGGCGAGTGCGACTTCGTCGTCGATGTCGCGTCCGAGCTTCCCCTTCAGGCGATTGCCGACTTCCTGGGTGTGCCGCAGGAAGATCGCAAGCTCATCTTCGACCTGACGAATCAGATGATCGGCTCGTCCGATCCGGAGTTCCATCTCGCGGAGGGGCAGGAACGCGAGGCGGCCGCCCAGATGTTCGCCTACAGCCTGGCGATGTTCGAGGACCGCAAGCAGCACCCTCGCGACGACATCGCGACAGCCCTGATCCAGGCCGACGTGCACGGGGAGAAGCTCGGCGAACTCGATTTCAACATGTTCTTCATGCTGCTCGCGGTCGCGGGCAACGAGACCACCCGCAACGCGATCTCCCACACCCAGCTGGCGTTGATGGAGCATCCCGAGGAGCGCCGGAAGGTACTCGGCGATCCGTCGAAGCTCGACGCGCTGATCGAGGAGGGTTTGCGCTGGGCCACACCGGTCATGCAGTTCCGCCGGACCGCTGCCAGGGACACTGTGTTGCACGACGTCGAGATCGCCGAGGGCGACCGGGTGGTGATCTGGCATATGTCGGGGAACCGCGACGAAGCAGTGTTCGACGATCCCTACACGTTCGACATCGACCGGCCCACCGGTCACTACTCGCAGCACATTGCGTTCGGTGGCGGCGGTCACCATTTCTGCCTCGGCGCCAACCTCGCTCGCGCCGAGATGAAAGTGATGCTGGGGGAAATTCTGCGTCGCATGCCCGACATGGAGCAGACCGCACCTGCGCAACGCCTGCGCTCGAACTTCATCAACGGGCTGAAGCACCTGCCCGTGAGGTTCACACCCTCGTCCATCTGGGCAGATCGCCGACTTTTCTGACAGCCTGGTCGGGTGGGCAACGTCGACGCAGTGGTCATCGGATCCGGTCCCAACGGCCTCGTGGCGGCCGCGACCCTGGCCGACGCGGGCTGGGACGTCGCAGTCGTGGAGGCGCAGCCGACGCCGGGCGGTGCGGTGAAGTCTGCGGAACTCGTCCCCGGCTTCACGTCAGACCTGTTCAGCGCCTTCTATCCGCTGTCCACGGTGTCGCCCGCGCTCCGCGGCCTCGACCTCGAGTCGCACGGACTGCGGTGGAGTCACGCGCCCCACGCGCTCGGGCATGCCCGGTCTGCGGCCGACGAGGACGCACCCGTGATCCATCCCGACCCCGCGGACACGGCCGCCGACCTGGAGCGCCGTCAGTCCGGCGACGGTGCGGCGTGGACGGCCCTCGTCGAGCAGTGGCACGACATCAAGGAACCGCTGCTGAGCACCCTGTTCAGCCCGTTCCCGCCGGTACGGGGGCCGAGCCGGCTGCTGAGGCAGCTGGGCACGGCCGAGTCGCTGCGGCTGGCCCGGTTCCTCCTCCTGCCCGCGCGACGGATGGCCCACGAACTGTTCCGCGGTGAGGCGGCGCGACTGTTGTTGCTCGGCAACGCGATGCACGCCGACGCCCCTCCGGACGCACCGGGCAGCGGCGTCATGGGGTACATCCTGACGATGCTCGCCCAGGACGGCGGCTATCCCGTCCCGGTCGGCGGCGCGGGCGCGTTGTCGGCGGCGATGGTGCGCCGGGCCGAGCATGCGGGTGCGCACTTCCACTACGGCGATGCCGTGACCAGGATCGAGGTGCGGTCGGGTCGGGCGGTCGGGGTGCGGACGGCGTCGGGAGTCCGCTACACGGCACGCCGGGCGGTGATCGCCGACGTCTCCGCGCCCGCGCTGTACGGGTCGCTGCTCCCGGAGCACGCCGTCCCCGCCCGCGTGCGGGCCGACCTGGAACACTTCGAGTGGGACACTCCGGTACTGAAGGTCAATTACGCGCTGTCGCAGAAAATTCCGTGGCGTTCACCGAGCCTGGGCGGTGCGGGCACCGTCCATCTGGGTGCCGACGACAACGGTCTCGTCCACTGGATGGCCGACCTGACCACCGGCACCATCCCCACCTCGCCGTTCCTGCTGTTCGGACAGATGACGACCGCCGACCCCACCCGGTCACCGGAAGGTACCGAAAGCGCCTGGGCGTACACGCATCTACCCCGCGACATCACCGACGATGCATCCGCCGACCTGCTTGCGGCGCGGGTCGACGACGTTCTCGAGGCGCACGCGCCGGGATTCGCGGAACGGGTCGTCGGACGTGTCGTCCAGCGACCGTCGGATCTGGAGGCGGCCGATGCGAATCTCGTGGGCGGCGCCGTCAACGGCGGGACGGCCCAACTCCATCAGCAGTTGATCTTCCGGCCCGGTCCGGGCACGTCCCGCTCGGAGACCCCGGTCCAGGGCCTATACCTGGGAAGTGCGTCGGCGCACCCGGGCGGCGGCGTCCACGGGGTGTCGGGTCTGAATGCTGCCCGCGCGGCGCTCGGCGAGGACGGACCGCGCGGATGGCTGCGGCGGCGGACCTCGCGCGCGGTAACGGACCTGCTGTCGAAGGGACCGATCCCCTAATTTGCCCCGTGCCGGGGCACCGCACCGTGCAATGATCTGAGGCGTCGAATTCGGACTTCGAAGGGGCATCATGCAGCATCGAGAATCATCCTTCGCCGGCGTCGGCGGAATTCCCATCGTCTACGACGTGTGGCTCCCCGAGCGGCGCCCGCGCGGCGTGCTGGTGCTGTGCCACGGCTTCGGCGAACATGCTCGGCGCTACGACCATGTGATCGAGCGACTCGGGGAACTCGACCTCGCGATCTACGCGCCCGACCACCGCGGGCACGGGCGGTCGGGCGGCAAACGGGTCCACCTCAAGGACTGGAGCGAATTCACCGACGACCTGCACCAGCTGTTCGGTATCGCGTCGACGGACTGGCCCGGAGCCGACCGGTTCCTGCTCGGACACAGCATGGGCGGTTCCATCGCGTTGACCTACGCACTCGATCACCAGCAGGATCTGAAGGCGCTCATGCTGTCCGGACCGGCTGTCGACGTCACCAGTGGGACGCCGCGGATCGTGGTCGAGATCGGCAAGCTGGTGGGCCGCTTCCTGCCCGGAGTGCCCGTCGAGTCGCTCGACGCGAAGCTGGTCTCCCGGGATCCTGCGGTCGTGGCGGCCTATGAGGAGGATCCCCTCGTCCATCACGGGAAGGTGCCGGCCGGGATCGCGCGCGGGATGATCCTCGCCGCCGAACGGTTGCCGGAACGTCTGCCGTCGTTGACGGTTCCCCTGCTGCTCCAGCACGGCCAGGACGACGGACTCGCGAGTGTGCACGGCACGGAACTCATCGCGGAGTACGCAGGGTCGGAGGATCTCACGGTGGAGATCTACGAAAACCTGTTCCACGAGGTGTTCAACGAACCGGAGAACGAAGAGGTACTCGACGACCTCGTCGAGTGGCTGCGGCCGCGCGTGCAGGCCTGACTTCGGCGGGGGTGTTCTGCACCCCCGGGCGATGGGTGCCAGGATGGGCGGATGAAACGTCACGTCACCGCCACTCTCGACGTCGAGGTCACCGACGCCACCAGTCTCGAATTCAAGATCGCGGTGGCCCTGACCCCGGGTTCGGAGCTGTCCGAGTCGTTGACGTTCACGCTCGACGGAAACCGCGTCGAGGCACGAGAGATGGTGGCGGAGCACGGTACTCGCGTTCACCTGCTCGACAGCCCTCCCGGATCCTTGCACGTCGAGTACTCGGCTTCGGTTGTGGGCAAAGCCGATTCGCCTCCGGTCACCGACTACGACCTCTCGAAGTATCTGCGTCCGAGCCGATATGCCGAGGCAGACAAGTTCTTCGGCTTCACCGGGGGCGAGTTCAACCTGTCCAAGCCGCACCCGGAGCTACTCCAGGACATCACCACCTGGGTGGGATCGCGGCTGCTCTACCAAGCAGGTTCGAGCCGATCCACCGACAGCGCCGTCGACACGATGCTCTCCGGGGCGGGCGTCTGCCGTGACTTCGCCCACCTCACGGTGGCGCTTCTCCGGGCGGTCACCATCCCGGCGCGACTGGTGGCGGTGTACGCGCCGGGATGCGATCCGATGGACTTCCATGCCGTCGTCGAGGCGTTCGTCGATTCGGAGTGGCGGGTGGTCGACGCGACGCAACTGGCCCCGCGCGAGGCGCTCCTGCGTATCGCCACGGGACGCGACGCCGCGGACACGGCCTTCCTGGACAATCACGGAGGGGCGATCACGCTGGAGAACACCGTGGTCACCGCCGTCGTCGACGGCGAGTTCCCGTCCGACGACTACGTGACGCCCACGTCGCTGACGTAACGAATCAGGTTGCGTCCGAGAGCCGTTCGGTGAGCACGCCCACCTGAATCTTCTTGGCGTCGGCGTGCACCGCGCGGCCGGCGTCGGTGACGTCGACGAAGACTCCTCGCCGGTCCGCCTCACAGAGCGACCGGGCGACCAGGCCCGCCTTCTCCAGCCGGGCCACACTCCGGGACAGGGCGCTGGGGCTGAGGTACATCTCGGCCGCCAGGTCCTGCATCCGAGGTCGCTCACAGGTGGCGTCCATCAACCGGTCGAGCGTTTCGAAGTCGCTCATGCTCAGGCCGTGAGCGTGTTGCATCTCACGATCCAGCTCGCAGGCGATCTCGTTGTATCGGCTCGCGAGCAGCCGCCACGTGCCGCGCAGGTCTGCATCAGAGCTCATGAACCGCACCCTAGCGCGCGCACGAAAAAGGTGCAAGCGAATTAAATGCAGACGAAATTAGTGCTTGCGCATTGATTGCACGTGCATCTACATTCTTTCTGTGACTATCAGCGACGCCACCCCGGACCTCGCCACCTCGTCGGGCACCACCGCCACCCCGTCGACCGACCAGGCCTGGACACCCCGCCTCTGGGGCGTCCTGGCCGTGCTGTGCCTCGTCATGTTTCTCGACGGTCTCGACGTCTCGATGGTGGGTGTTGCGTTGCCCTCCATCGGAACCGAGTTGGGGCTGTCCACCACCTCGCTTCAATGGATCATCAACGGATACGTACTCGGATTCGGTGGTCTGCTGCTGCTGGGCGGACGCACCGCCGATCTCCTCGGACGCCGACGCGTCTTCCTGATCGCACTCACCGTGTTCGCCATCGCGTCCCTGGTCGGCGGACTAGTCGACAACGGCACGCTGCTCATCGCCAGCCGATTCGTCAAGGGCCTCGCCGCGGCATTCACCGCCCCGACGGCGATGTCGATCCTCACCACCACGTTCAAGGAAGGGCCTGCCCGCAACCGGGCCCTGTCGATCTTCTCGGTCTTCGGCGCCAGCGGCTACTCGTCCGGCCTGATCCTGGGCGGACTGCTGACCAGCGCCGGGTGGCGCTGGACCTTCCTGATGCCGGTGCCGTTCGCGGTTCTCGCCCTGGTCGCGGGAACCATCCTCATCCCCCGCGACCGCGCCGCCGACAACGGCGGACACGACATCGTGGGCGCCGCCACGCTGGTGTCCGGCATGCTGCTCGCCGTCTACACCGTCGTGTCGGCACCGGCCCGCGGCTGGGCCGATCCGCTCACGCTCGGCTCGTTCGCGCTGGCCGCCGCGCTGCTCGCCTCGTTCTTCGTCGTCGAGAACCGGGTGGCGCACCCGCTGGTGCGGCTGAGCATCCTCCGGGTCGGCTCGATCGTGCGGGCCAACCTCAGCATCGTCGCGCTGTTCGGCTCCTACCTGAGCTTCCAGTTCATGATGACCATCTTCCTGCAGTCGGTGCTCGGATGGTCGCCGCTGGAGATGGCGCTGGGCCTCCTGCCCGCCGGCATCATCGTGGCGTTCGGGTCGCCCTTCGTCGGACGCCTGATCGACGCGTTCGGCACGGCGCGCATGATCATCGCCGCCCTCACCTCGCTGAGCCTCGGGTACCTGTGGTTCCTCTTCGCCGGCAGCGATCAGCCGCACTACACGGTCGCCATCCTGCCCAGTGTGCTGCTGCTGGGCGTCGGTTTCGCCCTCGGATTCACGTCGATCATGGCGCAGGCCACGTCGGGCGTCGACGACTCCGAGCAGGGGTTGGCCTCAGGGCTGGTGCAGACGTCGGCGCAGGTCGGTGCGGCGCTCGTCCTGGCATTGACCACCGCGCTGGTCACCGCCGGTTCGCACACCGCCGCCGGTATCACCGGCGCAGGATTCCACCAGTTCCACTCCGGCCTCGTGCTCGTCACCGGAGTCGCGCTGCTGGGCCTGCTCATCACGGTCTCGCCGCTGCTGCGCAGGGTGCTCAACCCCGCGTAGTTCCCGAACAGGCAGAACGGGTGGGCACCGTGCCCACCCGTTCTGTCGTTCGACTGCTAGGCCGAGTGCCGCTTCGACTCCGTGAGCGCGCGAGACGCGAAGTCGACGGTGAGCCCGATGATCGCGCGACTGCCCGAGGCGGGAAACACACCACACTTCGCAGGCCGGTGGCTGATCCGAGTGTGTCGACGCTCACCCCTCGAGCATCGGGACCGCCTCGCCGGGTTCAGGTTCGGGTTCATCGGAGCAGTGTTGTCGGTGCACTGTCGTACCCTGGTCGTGTTTCACCGACGACGGGGGGCTTGGTGATGTGGTGCGCGATATGACCGAGGTGATGACCGCGTTGTGCGCTCGCCGGTGCGGGCGGCGTGGTACACGCCGGCGTGCCGCAGCTGCCGTGACCGCTGTGGCGGGCATGGCGTGACACCCACGGCTGGGCTCGCCGATCCCGGTGCCCACGTCACGGCACCGACTCGGGACCCGGCTCTCGACCGGGCTGCGGACCCGTGTCGGACGGTGATCCGTGCTTTCGTGTACGTTCTCGAGCCGACGCCGGAGCAGGCGTCGGTGTTGCGTTCGCACTGTGGGGCGCAGCGTTTCGCCTACAACTGGGCACTGTCGCAGGTGAAGGCGAACCTCGAC
>RRBB01000312.1:0-9784 GCA_006543605.1 Rhodococcus sp. WS4 | reverse complement strand
CGCGGAAGCGGGCGCACGGTTGCGGCGTTGCTGATCGATCTCGACGAGTTCAAGACCCTCAACGACCGGCTCGGCCACGCCGTCGGCGATGACGCCCTCATCCGGTTGGCCGAACAACTGCAGTCGGTCGTGCACCCCACCGACACCGTGGCCCGGATCGGCGGCGACGAATTCCTCATCGTGTGCCCCGACACCACCTCCATCGAGGAGGCCATCACCCTCGCCACCCGCATCACCGAACTGCACATCGGAGCCGACACGGCCGGAAACGAACTTCGCTACACCGCCAGCGTCGGCATCGCACTCGCCGGACCGCAAGAAACCCGGGACACGCTCATCCGCCGCGCCGACGCCGCCATGTATGAAGCCAAAACCATCGGAAGCGGCTACACCCTCGCCCCCTGAGACGAACACCCGCACCCCACCGCGCAGACCGCGACCGACATCCGGTGTGCCGCGTAGCGACACCGCCGGAGCACCCGCCACCTCCTGGCGATCTCTCCCGACTCACACTCATGATCTGTGCGCACTCGACGTCGAAAACTTCATCTACCGCACCACACCGACAGACTTCCCCCAGCACGCCTAAAGACCAGCGTCGAAGGCAACCAAGCGGCTGCGCTGCACACAGCCACCCCCGGTACGCGACCGCGCGGCTCACAATATTGAAGCACTCTGAACACCAACGTCACTCAACTTTCGATAGACATCGCGTCGATCCCCGCGGATTCCATAAGCACCTACCCGCCCGGCGCAGGCCCCTAAGGAACGGGGAGGGAATGCAGCAGCAGCGGTTCGCGTCGCGCGGCGACGCCCGGAAAGGGGCTCGTGATGTTCGAGAAATTCTCCGACCAGGCCCGCCGGGTGATCGTCCTCGCCGCCGGCGCCGCCCCCGAACCACGACGCCGGCGCACCAACTCGCAATCCGCCGTCACACCTACAGCACCCTCGCCTGGCGAAGTTAAGCGCGTCCGATCCAGCACGCGTCGCCGACTCGCACTCGGGTCCGGCGCGGCGTTCATTCCCGTCGCCTGCCGCCGCCGCACCACGGGTGGACTGGTAGACAGATCAGGTGTGGTGGAACGCTCTGATCAGGAGGCCCCGATGCCACGACCATCATCATGGGTGAGCACGACGGCGTCCGCCCTCGGTGGGGAGCTGGCACGGATCGGTCTGACCGTCCCCGCCGACCGACTCGAGGACCTGCTCACCGACCGAGTCGCTGCCGTGGCAGAGCGGATGCACATCACCGAACGCACCGCCCGTCAGTACTTCGATCATCACGCACTGCGCACCCTCGCCCGTGAACTGGCCCTGAGCATCAAAGACGAGGCACCCGGCGCCGACCTGCTGACACTGCCCCGCACCATCGCCATGCCCGCCCTCGGTGCGACAATCGCCGCCCTCGTCGAAGTCGCCGCCCTCACCGGCACCAACACCGGTCCCGCCGAGCCGACGACAGCGATGGCACTGATCTCCACCCTCGGCGTCCTGACCCGAGACCACGACGGCGACCTCCCCACCGTCCGAGTGCCGAAGCCACTCCTCATGCGAGCGGCGCGGCTCATCGAGAACACCGCCAACCTCGTGCAACAAGGCTGCCCACTCCCACCAGGCGCCGCCGAGGACGTACGCCCCCACCTGCGGAAGGCACTGAGCGACGACGCCGCCCGGCTGCGGGCACTGATCCCCGACACCGGCCGACGGTCCGGGTCGGGTCTGTGGGCGGTCCCCGACGATCCACGGTGAACACCGTGGCTGTCGCGGGCTCCTTCGATGGACAAGTGGTCTTCGACGTAGACGACGGATCCACAGTTCCGCCGGGTCGACGAATAACCCACCTCGAGTCGCGGACGATGACCGATCGCCGCACGCCTTTTTGGCCGTTGAGGTGCCGGTCTTACGCACGTCAACAGTTGTCGAACTGCCAACGTCCATCAATGTAGGTCCACGTCCGGGGATTCATCGCGTCGGCCGGAGCGTTCGGGTCCGCGTCCACGGTGACCACCTGTCCTGAAGAACCGTTGACCTTCACTGTCCAGTCGGTCGGCTGTGGATCTCGGTCCTTGTAGTGCAGGTCGAGCAGGATCTTGTACGTGTCGATGGTCCCGATCTTGCCCTTGCACCGCTGCGAGTAGAACTCGTACGCGGCTTCGGCGTCGCCGCTCGCAGCCAACTTGTCGAGCTGCTCGGCGGAGTCGCGGAGCGCGGTTTTCTGATCGGCCGCGACGGCAGGAGTTGCGGACACGGGGGCGGTCACCGGCGGGGAGTCGCCGGCGCTGCTCGAGCATGCGCTCACGGACAGAACGGCCACAGCCGCGCCCACCACGGACAGGGTTTTCACGTGCATGACCTGTGAAAATACCGGCTGGCACCAGGGCGGCTCGAGCGGGCCCTCCTGAGCGCTTCGTCGTCGCGCACGAGCCGTCACAAGGCAAGAAAGTGACCGGGGATTCGCCGTTGCAACGGCTTCGTCGCGCGCAGCAACGCATCGGATCCTCGTCCCGGTGTTGCTCCGGCAGCGGCGGAGACGACGCCCGAGGTGCGCCAGGAAGAACGGGCAGACACTGACGCGCGCAGGCCCATACCTGGGCGTGACCTATTCGGTTTCCTTCGGGTGGCCGGGTTCGCAGCGTTCGAGCAGGACCCGGCCCGCGATCTTGGCGCCCTTCTGTGCAGGATCGACAAAGAACCAGATCCGCCCACCATCGGTCACCTTGTACTGGTATCGGGCGTAGTTCTGCCCGTTGTACGTCCCGTAGACGTAGTCGCCTTTGAGCTGATACAGCCGCCGCGTCTCTACCGTCGGTTCTCGGGTAAGGATGTCCCATGCATCGACCGTGGCATTGCGTGCAGTGGCCAGCAGATCGGTCCAGCCCTTCTCCGCGTCGCGCGTGGCGAACACGATCTGCCACTCGGCGCGTTTGATCGGGCGGGGAACCGCGCCGCCTTTCCTGCTCACGCGTGCAGATTCGGCGCCGCCACCACCTCGGGGACCTCGAGGTACTCCAGGTCGGAACCGTCGGCGGTCAGGCGCGGGTCGGCGTACGCCTCCGCGGTGGCCTGCCACGCTTCGAGCAAGATCGCGAGTCGGTCGAAGCGGGCCACCGCGATGCAGGCACGGGCAGTGTCCTGGAACGCTGCGACGAACTCGGCGTGCAATGCGGTCGGCAGCAACCCGATCCACGGCAATGCGACGGCGAGGCGGGTGGCGACGCGATCGAGGGCCGCCTCGTCGAGAGAGGCGGCGAAGAGCTGCCCGACGACGCCGAGGGTGCTCAATTCGGCGCGGCTCGTCGACTCCTGGGTCAGCCGCAGAGCCGGGGCATTCCGGCGCGTGAGCACGACCTCACCGTTGTCCTCGAGCGCGCCGAGAACGTCATTCGGTGCCCGTAAGAAATCGGAGAACGTGGCGGTCGACTTCCTCATACCCACCATTACATCAGAACTAGTTCAGATATTCCAGACTTCGGTGATCACGTCCCGGTCCAGGGTCCGCTGGCGAGGTGGTCACGGTGCCTGCGCGCAGCAGTCGATGCCGTGGCGGTACTGCTCGGCGATCTCACCGACCTCCCGGGCCATCCAGTTCAGCTCCTGCCGCCCGTCCTCATCGGCGGTCAGGTCCTCGAACCGAACCGCAGGACCGCGGACACACACCACCGCCATCTCGTTCTCCGACAACGTCTGCCACAGCCGTTCTACCCTCCCTGGGCGCCCTGCAACCGCACGGCGCGCTCTCGCGTCACGACGCCGACCTACTCGACGACGCCGGCCGAGCGCGCCAGGACGGCGAGGTCAGCCCACGCCCCGAGCGGGTCGAGTTCCTCGAGTCGCTCTCGGGTCTCGTCGTCGCCCGTCTTCGCCAGCCGCTGCCACTTGCCGGAGAGAATGAAGAATTCATCGAGGACCGCGATCATCAGCGGCAGCTGCGAGCCCTCGATCTTCTTGTGGTGAATGTAGGCGTTGCGGGCCATCATCTCGGTGTGCAGCGCGCGCACGAACATTGCCGCGCGAAGCGCGTCATACACGATCGCGCCACAGCCGGGGTAACCCTCGAGGCCATCGAGTTCGATCATCTTCGGATCGACGCCGACGAACGGGATGCCACGGCGCGCCGCCTCGGTGAGCAACGTGCGGATGACGGATGTCTTGCCGCCGCCGGTCGGGCCCACGATCAAGCAATGCGGCTTGTTCGAGCTCGTCGACACATCCCAGAACATCGTCAGGTCCGCCGCGCCGGTCGCATACGGCAGGTGCCGCAGGTCCTCGTCGACCAGTTCGAGCGGATGGTCCACCCTGGTCGGCATCGCAGCCACGAGCCGCATCACCAGGTGGCCCTGCGAAGGGGTCCACTCCGTGGTCCAAGTGCGGCCGGACTCGTGCACGCCCGCAAGAGATGCCAGGGCTTCGTCAACCTTTGCTCGGAAGCCGCGGGCACCGGAGTTCATCGACGGCTCGAACGTGATCTTCAAGCCCGTCTCGACGCCGTACTCGTCGACCGAGTCGACGGTGACCTTCGCGTCCTCGAGGATCGCGCCGGCATCGAGCGCCGCCTGCAGCGCCTTGTGCCGCGGGGAACGAGTGTCGGGGATGACTTCGGCGCGGGTGATGAGGATTCGATTCTTGTGCGCCTCATGCTCGAGGCGCACCTCCCACTTGCCGCGGCCAGGGGATGCCTCCTCGATTGCCCGGGTCAGCTCGTCGAACACCTTGAGCCGGATAACGGTGCCGGAGTGCAGGCATCCGTGGCGCGTACACCGCCGCGGCAGCGCCAGCGACAGCGATCGGTGAGGTGGGGGTGAAGCGGCCGATGCGCGTCGGGTTGGGCGTCGACCTGCGTGCCTGCGCGTGCGGTGTCGGAGTCGCCGAAGATCTCACGGTACTGCTGAACCACCCAGTCCTTGACCGGGTCACGACGTGCGTTCACCGCGGGCTCCTCTCGCTCGGTCCGACACCACTGCGGCAGTGATGCGGGAGCACTGTGGCAAAAGACGCGCGCCGGGGTCAACGGGCTCTGTGGATAACTCAGGCCCTAGCCGGTTGGTGCTCCTCGGGCATCCGTCGGCCCACCAATCGCACCGATGGTCACCGCGGTCCTGCGCCTGCTCACCGAGACCGGTATGTGCCGCATCGCAAGTCGTGGCGAGGTAGGCATTCGGGGGACTCGTTCGCTGTGTCGGCGAGGTTCGAGGCGGTGTTCGCCGCACGGGGCGGAGCGGTGCGGGTGCGGCCGTGGACCCGCCCGCCGCAGCGCTCCGAACAGCAGTCGCGGACCCCCGTCGCAGAGCGGTCGAATGAGCGGTCGAGTTCCGGGCGTTTCGACCACGCACAGACCGCTGCAGCGAGCACCTCCGAGCACGCGTGTGAGACCCCGATCGGCAAGCGGTACGGGCAGGGTCGGTGTCGGCGGCCCGACGCGGTCCCGATGCCGGCGCGGCGAGTCCACGGAGGGCGCGCTGTACAGGCGCCCCGCTGCGCGGTCGACACAGCGCCACAGCAGGCGTGCGACATGGGCATTCCGAAACATGTTGGCGCGGCACAATTTCTAGTAGTACACTCCCCCCTAGGCCCGAAGGGCCGGGGGGAGTGACCCCCGGAGGGGGTGGGGTTCCCCTCTTTTTCCGGACGCTCGATTCGACTGCTGAATTCGACCGCTCGATTCGGACGCCCGTTCTCATATCACGGCAGAGCACCCTCTGATCGGTGCCGCAGCACTCCCTGTTCGATCCCCATTTCGAGGGCAATAAGACGCCTGCTCGCGTGCGCCTCAACACGGTCGGTCAGACACCACATTTCAGCGCTGAATTTCGTGCTGCCACGACCATGCCGCAACCGCTCCTCCGCCGGGTTCTCCGGGCACCGCCCCACCGGGCGGCCCGTTGCGGTGCTCCGCGGACCCCGATCTCGGGCTGAGCGGATCAAACGCACACCGAACCACACGACCCGTCACGGGTCCACGCGTGACACTCTCCCGGCCCACCCAACCGATGCCCGCGCCCAGCACATGCGTGTGTCACCGGATGGTCGAAAAGCAAGCACCACCGATGCACCGACGACCACCGCTGCACCGACGACCACCGCTGCGCCTTCGAGACGGAAGTTATCCACATACCCCGTTGAAGTCTGCGCGCGATTTTTCTCCACGTCACCCGCACCAAGTTTCAGGTGCTCTCGCCAGATCCGACCCGAGGAGAACCCCATGTCACTTGCCTCCACCGTCGTCACCGCACTCGCTTCACCCACGCACACCCACATCGGTGGTGACTTTCTTGCCCAGGAACTGGCGAACCATTGCCAACGTCGCAATGGCGTTGCTGCAGATGATCTTCGCCCTCGTCTTCCTCGTCGGATATGTCATGGTCGTCGAGGATCTCTTCGCTGCAGACGAATCGAACCTGATCCGCACGGTGTTCTTCGTCGACATCTTCCTGGTCACCGCACTTCTCCTCTTCCGCCGAGCGGTCACGGGAATGAAGCGAATGTCGGACAACCTGGCAACAATGCTGGCTGAACGGCCCAATGCCGCACCGACCGCCATCAGTCGCTCAACGCCCACCACAGCGCGCGACATCGCTGCGATGGCCGCCAACGGACGCCACCTGTACCAGGGCGGAAAGGCCGTGGTGAAGGGGGCAGGAGCACTGGCGAAGAAGTCCGGCACTGCCGCGGCAACGACCGGAAAAGTCGCCGCCGAAGCCACGTCGACCGCAGCAACCGGCGGGGCAGCTGCAGTGCTGGTTGCCGGACGGGTCCTCTCCTCGACGGCGACGCGAGCGAAGAACAAGGTCGACTCGATCGCCGATCCCGGCAGCTACCCGAAGTCCACCTCAGGCTCGGTCGGTGCCCAGACCAGTCGTGGAACCGCCGCTACCAACGCTGCTGCCGACGCTGTCCGGAGTCGACTGTCGAAAACGGCGGTGTCGGACAAGGCCGGCATCAAGCACCCCATCGGGGTCGCCCCGTCATTGCCGGTCCCCAACCCTGGCCAGGTCCGCGCCTCGGCCACGACAACCAGTGGCCCGGACGGTCGCCGATTCCGCGAATTCACCACCACATCTGGGGCGCCGGTGATGTTGCCGACTACCCCGAGCCGCACCCCGCGACCAGCCAGACCCGCCTCTCCTGCAACAGGGATCCCCCACGGTTCAGGGTCGAAGACTGCTCAGCTGCTCGCTGCCGCCGCGCAGGCCGGATCCGCGCCGGTAGTCACGCCGAGCGCACTGGCCCACCGAGCTCGCTGATGACGCTCCTCGACACACCACCGTCGACCCCGGACACACAGGAAGGCAGCTCGAAAAAGTGGTGGTGGCTGCTCGCCGGCATACCCGCCTTCACCGTGGTCATCATGATGGCCCCGATACTGGTCATCCTCGCGACGACCGGTAGTGACACGAACTGCGGTCACCCTGTGCCAGGCGCCGGGGGCGGCAGCCTCACGGGAATCAAGCCCGGATCCCTCGCTGTCCCGATGGCCGAAGGCACCTACACAATCAGCTCACCCTTCGGAATGCGCGAGACAGGCATGCACGACGGCCAGGACTACGCAGCACCACTGGACACCCCGTTCTACGCCGCCGGTGACGGCGAAGTCATCGCCGCCGAGCCCGCCGCCGGCTACGGACACTGGATTCGGATCCGGCACACCATCGAGGGCCAGATCGTCGAATCCCTGTACGGGCACATGCAGGCGTCCGGGGTCCTCGTCCACACCGGAGACAAGGTCACAGCGGGCCAGCTGATCGGCAAGGTGGGCAGCGAAGGACAGTCGAGCGGACCGCATCTTCACTTCGGCATCTACCCCGGTGTTGAGCGTCGCTTCGAATGACGACCACTGGGCCGGTGATCGTCACTCCCGGTGCAGATGGGTGCCGGGTCGAGTGGCCGTTCGTCTGCATCGCCAACGTGCCGACGATGACGGGTGCCCGAGATGACGACGATGACACGGGATCGTTGGTCGGCACGGTGACGGTGCGGTCGTTCATCGGCATCGATGGCTGACAGCAGCGGTGAAAGCCCCTCCGCCCAACACCAGGTGGCCCCTGGCGCGGCGGCGTGTGCTAGTCAAGACTGAACAGCTATGAGTGGAGCCGCCCCCTGTGATCGTGATCCTGTCCGCCGAGGACGCCGCCGAGCACCTGGCCTCGGGTGCGATGGCGTGCCCGGCATGCGGTGGCGGACTGCGCAAATGGGGATTCGGCCGTAGCCGCACGGTGCGCGGGCTCGGCGCCGAAAGGGTGACCGTGCGACCCGCCCGTGTCCGTTGCGCCAGCTGTTCGAAGACTCAGGTGCTGTTGCCGACCGCCCTGCAGGTGCGTCGTGCCGACACCACCGAGGTGATCGGAACAGCCTTGGTACACAAGGCGAATGGCCTAGGATATCGGCGTATCGCCGATCGTCTCGGCCGACCTGAATCGACCGTGCGCCGTTGGTTGCGCCGGGTCCCGCCCGATCATTTGCACTGGGTATACACCCAAGCCAATCAACGTCTCATCTCGATCGCGGTCGAGGTCTTCGGCCGCATCCGCTATGCCGGCAATCTGCTGCACCACACGTTGACGGTGTTGGCCGCTGCCGCGTTCCACGCGAAGCGGCGGTTCGGGTTCGACGACTCGCCGTGGGCGTTGATCGGCATGTACACCCGGGGACGACTTCTCGCACCACCGGGCAGCGGCTGAAAATCGTTCTCCGCCGTATTCGCATGCCCGAATTCGGCCGTCAGTGTGCCGAGTATGCCGTCAATGTGACGACGACGCCGTCACCATGCCCACGAAATCATCGAAATCCGTCCGAACCCGTCTGCATTCAGGGTGACGCCGGCGTCTGCACATTCAGTGACGGTCAACACCCCGGAGGCTGGTCACTGGGCGGTGGAGTAGATCCCATTCCGTGGCTCACACAACAAGGAACCCTCTCGCCCAATGGCGGACCGGCAGAGCTGGTCGCACATACCGATTCCACCGGTGGAGATCTACCGCCGTTGCCCGCCGACAGAGGCAGCGAAGCGCACATGCAGGTCGATTCGATCCGCGTCATGCGGACCATCGCTGCGGCGTTCCCCGAGATCACCACCATCGGCGGATGGCGCCCCACCGGCGACGTCGCCCAGGATCATCCCGACGGGCGCGCGGTCGACATCATGATTCCCGACTCCGCGAGCGCCCAGGGGACGGCGCTCGGCGACAAGGTCGCCCTGTACCTCCAACAGAACACAGTGGCCCTCCACGTCGAGTACGTGATCTGGCAACAGCGTTACTGGGATGGCACCGGCCACTGGTCGCGGATGGAGGACCGTCACGGCTACACCGCACACCACTTCGACCACGTACACGTCACACTCGAGGGCGGCGGGATGCCGACCGCCGACACCCAGTACGGCAGCGCTCCGGGCGGTACGACCGCCACGGAGCCGTGCCCGACAGAGGGCGGTGATCAGACCAAGTTCACCGCTGGCAGCATCCCGCCGCAATACGCCAACGCAGTCTCGGCCGCTGGGTCTCTGTGCTCTGAGGTGAGCCCGGTTCTGGTTGCCGGCATCGTTCAGCAAGAGTCCGGGTTCAACGACAAGGCCGTCAGCACAGGCGATGGCGTTAACCAGGGCGGCGCCGAAGGAATGAGTCATTTCATGCCCGAGACCTGGAAGGCATTCGGTACGGATTCCGGTCTAGTTCCCCAGGGGCGCTGCCCCGCCGTGGTGAAGGAAAATGTGGTGTTCGGGTCACCGTGGGTGCGTGCTCCTTCGTGGCTGTCGTTGCCGGGGGCCCTGGTGCGATCGACGCGGGTCGGG
>RRBB01000311.1:0-9831 GCA_006543605.1 Rhodococcus sp. WS4 | reverse complement strand
GTCGGGTACCTGTTCGGCGTTACAGGCGTAGATCGTCGGGGTGGCCTCGATGAAGGGGCGGATGTCGAGGACCGGGGTGGGGAAGGCGGTGTTCAGCTCGCTTGTCCAGTCCTGCGACGAGTGGACGCCGACCTGGGTCGGTGGGCGGGTGAGTCGGGCGAACCAGAAGGTTCCCCTGTCGCCACCGCCCAAGATGCCGAAGGTGTGTCCTGTGTGGCGGGTGAAGGACAGCACCCCGGGTTCGACGTCGGCGTGGCCGGTGGTGCCGGGGTGGTGGCCGTAGAGCACGACCTGGCCGTCGTAGACTTTATTGCGGACACCTGCGGCTCATATTCCATGCTCGGTCCTTCGAGGTGGGCACGGTTAGCTGCCCTGCCCTTGGGGTACGGGCACTCCCCGTGCTGCGAGCCAATCTGCCGGATCCATCTTGGTTCCGTTGGCCGCCCACACCTCGTAGTGCAGGTGGGGTCCGGTGGACTGGCCCCGGTTTCCCATGGTGGCGATCTGTTCGCCGGCGCGGACCTGCCGGCCGACCGAGACCAGCGATTGGTCGATGTGGCCGTACACGCCGATGGTGCCGTCGTCCTGCTGTAGCCGGACCCACAGGCCGAATCCCGAGGCGGGACCGGACTCGATCACGGTGCCGTTGGTGACGGCCTTGATCGGGGTGCCGATGGAGTTGGCGATGTCGATGCCGTTGTGGTTGGTGCCCCACCGTGCACCGAAGCCCGAGGTGAAGGTGCCGTCGGCGGGGAACACGACGGCCGGTCGTCGCGCTGCTTGCTCCGCCGCCGCTTGGCGTGCGGCCTGGTCGGCCGCCTCGCGGGCCAGCCGTTCGGCCTCGGCCTTCGCACGCGCCAGCCGCTCGGCCTCACGCTCGGTGGCGCGCGAGAGTGCCACGGCGTAGTCGGTGAGTTCGGTGCGCGGAACCGGCAGGATCTGCGGCGCCGCTGCGAGGGTGATGCTCGTGTCGGCCGATGCCGGGGTCACCTCGGCGCGGGCCTCACCGGTGGCCCCGGAGGTGATGGCGGCTCCGGCCACGGCCAGTGCGCCGGCGGCCAGTGGGATCACCATGAGCCGGCCCCGGGGGGTCTTCGTCGAACGGGAGTGCCGGGCGCCCCGGGCGCCTCGGGCGCCTCGGGCTGGCGGGTCGATTTTCCGGTGCTGAGCCAAAGCCGATCCTCTGTCGAACGCTGCGAAATAACGAAACGATCACGATTTCGACACAGGTTACAGAGTGTTCGATCTTCCGCCAGTGTGCTGCGCGGAAGTAGATAGACCGATTGGGCAGGTGAGGCGCATTTTTCGGTCTCGCCAGTCGCATGAACCCCATAAGCGCACATCTTCGACAGCTGTTACATACATCGAAGTGATGGACATCACAAAGCGATGCGGTCCGATTCCGGTTTCGGCGATGACCAGCCAACCTCGGCGTGGGGGCCATTTCCCAGGCATCGGTCGACGGCCCCGGTCGCATGATCGAGGGGATCGCGCACAAGCGCATCGGTTCGTCGTTTCCTGAACACGGAATGAGTTGTATTCCCGGCGGGTATGGAGACGGTGGTACACCGCGGTGCCCTGGCCCGGTTCGGTTGCGCGGTGTCCGACACCGACTGGGGCGCAGATCTGCTGAGCCTGCGGGCCGCACCGGGGTATTCGTCGGAGCTGGCCGAGCAGCTCGGGGTTGTCGCGGCAGATCCTGTCCATCCATGTGACGTGCCTCGCGGGTGCGGACTGGTGGTGTCGGTGCCGGAGGGGCGGCGCAGCCGCTACGAGCCGGCGGATCCCTGGATCAGGTGTGCGCTCGACGCCCCTGATCGGGCTGGTTCTGGCTGTCGATCCGTCCTGCTGTCCGGATGCCGACACCGAGGGGTGCTGCTGATGGTGTCCGACCCTCTGTGCGGCCCGGCCCGGCCCGGCCTGCGTCCCGCGCTCTCGCAGCAGCGTTGGCAGCTGCTCTCGCGCCGCATCCGCCCTGTTCGTGGCGGCGACGATCAGCTACAACGTGCTGCGCGGGTCTCGTCGACCGGCGTGGTCGGCTTCGCCCTGGACTCGGTGATCGGGGTGTCGTCCGCCACGGCGGTGGCGTGGCAGTTCGGGGGTGTCATTTGTCCGCACGGGTCCAGGTCTGGTCGTCGTGCCGGGCCGCACGGGCGTTCTCGTGGGCACTGTCATCCCTGTAGGAGCGGGGCCTTGTCAAGGGTGCGCGTTGACTCATCAGAAATGCCCGCGTGTATCCCTTCGTTGCCTCACGTGAGAATGCCCGCGTAGCGGCGTGTCGGTCGGGCCAGTTCGGGTGGTGACGGTAGGGCCGGATGATGGGACTGTCGATGGCCGAGCGCAAAGCTGTGTCGAAGACGATCGCGAACCCGCTACACGCGGGCCGACAAGGTCGCCAAGGGAATCATCCTCGACGAACTGTGTCGCACGACCGGCTGGAACCGTGACCACGCGCGCAAGGCACTACGTTCGGCGTTGACCCCTCGCGACGTCGCAGCGCGCGCACCTCGGCCCGCAAAATACGGGCCGAAGGTCATTGCGGCGCTGGTGTTCTGTTGGGCGGTTCTGGGGATGCCCGCCGGCAAGCGCCTGGCACCGACACTACCCGAGTTGGTAAGGCGATCAAGGGGCAACCGGTGCGGGCAACATCGAGTCCGACATGCAGGGGTCGTGGAGCAGTTCAATAGCAAGCGATCCCATTTGTTGATCGCCCAGCCGATTGTTGAGGAGGTCCCAAAAATCCTTTCCGCCAAGCCGTTCGGGTTTGTGGACGGCTCGTTCGTGACCCGCGCGCAGTCCCATGTGCAGGCGCCGAGTGGTTCCGCCTGCATCACCTGAGGATCGGCGATAGCACGGATTCGTTCCATTCCTGTCGGTCCTCCACTTCTCACTGAACCTCTTTTGCTACGAGCACCCATGGATCGAGGTTTTCGATCGATTGTTGAGACCTGAATCAACTCCCAATTCCACATCTGCGATGTCGAACAGGCCGCCCATATTTGGCTGGATGCACACGAGGTCCGAGATGAGCTCACTCTCGCTCAGTGAATCATTCGGCTCCTGTGTCTGAGGGCCAGAGAACCGTTACCGCGGCTGCTCTGTTGGTGGAGCGAACGAAATATTGATACCCCTGTCCCAGCCGCCTGGAGGTATTCCAGCGGCGTAGGTTTCGGAGTAAGTACCCGGAAATCCTGGGCCGCGAAATTCCCTCCCGCCATCATTGATCACAATCGTCTGATGCTTGCCGCCGACTAACGCATCGGCCTCGAGATGCCACTCGATTGCGTCTGAAGGAAGGAAAACCTCGACATCCAAAGGAACCGATTCGTTTTCTGGAACGCTGATTACGGAGTGATTCCTGAAAGTGTCGGTGGCGTTGCCATTGATGTCGAGATAGGTGGCGTCGGCTTCATCCGACTTGCCGACCGTCCCGCCGGCTGCGAGCGCGGCGGGTTCCCCGAAACATTACCAACCACTTAGCTGGTGAGACGATGAATCGCCCCACCCTCAGGAAGTGGATGGAGTGGTTCTGTGCGTCATGTTTCGCGCTGACGGGCCTTTGCTCGTGAGTTGCCGCACTTGCAGTCCACCGAAATATAGGCGTGGCATTCGTCACAGAATCCGAATTGTCCCCGCGCCGGTTTCTAGGCTCGTCGTCGCACCGGCCGTCCCCCCGCATTGAAGGCCGGTGCTGTGGCCCCGCCGGCCGCCCCCCAGTGGCCGGCGGGGTTCGCTTTCCCACGCCTATTCTGTTATTCGGGGCGTATGGTCTGTTTCATGCGCGTTCGGGCAGGTCTTGAGGGGTTCGCCCGCTGCGCGCTTTGATGGCCGCCACGCCTCCCTCCCGATGACGTGACGGCAAGACCCCGGCCGCAAGGGCGCGTGGCCGGGGTCGACCAAAGACGAATCGCCTACCGCAGCCTTGGGCGACTGGCGGCAGTGAGACCCACCAGCAGCACGGCACGGCCGGTGGGGTCCCTTGGTGGTCAGCCGTCGATTGGTTCGCAGATCGCTACCGGCCCAGGACAACCGGGGGTGGCGCATTCGTACAGGTCAGTCTCGATAAGCGCACCGCCGAGGCTGGCGTACATGTAGCGCCGGAACGCGGCCTTGCCGCACGTCACGCAGTCTCGGTCGATCTGAATCCACTCGCCTCCCATGCATGAACCGTAGCCGACGCCATCGCCGAAGCGCCCTCTCACCTGGCCAACGTGAAGTGATGCCAGCACGTGGGGGAGGTTTCGCGGCCGAGGGCGTATCCGCATGGTTCGCTCATTTCGTTTGGGTCTGATCCGCCGCCGGTTGAGTGCCGCCGGTTGAGTATTGGGTGAGTTGGGCGGCACCGGCCTTGGTGGTGGTGGTGGCGTGCGGGTTGATTACGGTTCCGTGGCGCGCCGCCCGGCAGTTTGCCCTGCGTTGGTGTGCGCGTTCGTGCCGATAGCGGCGAGTGTCGTCGTCGCGGTCACGCAGCCGGACGGTGCCCTGGATCGACCGCGAACGGTGCAGTGGTAGCCGATCATCCGAGGACTAGCGGCAGTTTCGCGGCGAGCTCGCCCAGTTCGGCCTTCTCCGCGTCGGTCGGGGCACGCCGTCCGGTGCCGACGAGCAGCGCGTCCTTGTCGGAGAACGACGTGGGGAATGCGGTGCCGGCGATCTTCTCCAGCATGTCGCGGGACTGGGCGAGTCCGTCCGCGGGCGGTTGCGCGGCGTCCGGGAGGTGTGCGATGAGGTCGAGATGGTGCAGTGTCCACTCCAGGACGTACGCGGTGAGGTAGTCGCCGGCGACGAGGACCTCGTCGCGGGTGCCGACCCGCAGGTCTGGGTCGGCGAGTTCGGCGGCGCGGCCGGCTGCGGAGCCGACATCGTCGAGATGGAACTGGAGCAGCCGAGGCTCCTGGTACGCGGCGGCGAGCCGGACGATCAACGCGTCGAGTGGGTCGTCGCCGGTTGGCGGTGTTTGGGCGAGGTCCCAGTAGGTCACCGCGTCGTGGGTTGGTTCCGAGTCGGTGGGGGTCGCGAGGGTGATCAGGATGTCCTGAGCGTCGATGATCAGGTGGCACACCAGGTCCCGCACGAGCCAGCCGGTACAGCCGGAAGGCTGTGTGAAGTCCTCGTCCGAGAGTTCGGCGACTGCCGTGCGCAACGCTGCCCAAGAATGTGAGAAGAGGTCCACAACGGCAAAGGTAGTGCGGTGCCGCAATGGCCGACAGTCGTACTCGCCACGGGCGTCAATACCTGCTCAAGTTTCGGTTCGGGATCGCCGCAGGCACGTCGATGCGATCGGGTGGATGGCCCGGCCGAAGACCGGGTGCGGAGAGGCCGCGCCACTACACGGACGAGTCCTTTTTTTCATGCCACGCCACCGCAGCCTGCTACGTCCCCGTGAGGGATCGGCGGATTCTGGCGGTCATCGCAACAGCAGTCGGTCCATCTCTTCGATGGGTGTGCGAAAGTCTAGCCGTTTCCGGGGATCCCCTACCGGACGTTCCTGCAGGCCCCTCACCACAGCACCGACTCCGGGTGCTCCACCCCCAAGTTCCACGACTCGTCGGCGACGACGAGTGGCGCCGGACCGACACCGCCTGTTCTGGTCGAACATCAACCCTTATCTGGACAATCGCACGGTCGTGAACATCCAAAGGATCAGTGACGAACATCCCCAGGTCTCGGACTCGCGCCGACCTGGTGACCTTCGTCGATAGAACTGCATCCGAAGTTTCTAGGCGTCGGAGAGTCGCTTCAAGACGCGGCGTCGTCCGGCTCCCGGCGGAACAATTGGTTCTGCCACGGGCGCCGCCACTCAAGATATGGACCGATTGCGGCCCAAAGGGCTCCTCTCCGACTCCGGCCCGAGACAGCCGATGAGCTGTGGAGCAACTCCCCCATGCGCAGCGTACGACTCCGTACACTTACTAAGCAGGAGCGTCAGTACATCGCCGGCGAGGTCGTGAGGCGGCAGCCGTGGTGAAGCAGCGAAGCGATAAGTCGCAAGAAGTACTCGGCGCCGTGCTCGGCGTCATCAGAACGATGGCCGGGGCAATGGTCGGCGGCGGGATCGCCCTGGCGTTCGTGATCGGAGCCGTTATGAGTGGCCCTCACGACAGCGATCCGTGGGGCGAGTAGTCGCCAAGTAAGAAATAACCCCGATGAAGGATCCTCGTACGGAATGGTCGGCCATTCAACAGTTTTCACCGAGGCCCGAAGCTGAATTTCGTGCCACTGCTTCGCAACCGGCACCGAGGCGGCCCCGAAGTCCTGACAATTTGCATGCCCGATGTCGGCGTAAGGTATGAAGCACCTCATTTGCTCGATCGTGGAAGTGGTGTGGGCAGTGTCGAATCATCGCATTGTCGGTCCTGAAGACGGCGAGCTCTACCAACCAGCCGCGGCCTGCGGTGATCGGTTTCTGATCAACGGCCAAGACTGGGGCGGCGGGTTCTCGTTGGTCGAGCACCGTTTGCCGCCACGGGTGCTTGCGGCTCCACTGCACAGGCACACCCGGGAGGACGAGTTCAGTTTCATCCTCGAGGGCACGGTCGCCGCCAGGCTCGGGGACCAGGAGGTCGTGGCCGGTCCGGGAGATCTGGTGATCAAACCCCGGGGAGAGTGGCACACGTTCTGGAATGCCGGCGAGACGGCGGCGAGGTTGCTGGAGATCATCTCGCCCGGAGGTCTGGAAGAGCTGTTCCGATGCCTCGACCAACTGACCGAGGAACTGAGCCCCGAAGAGTTGGAGCAGACCATCGCCCCCTACGGCTGTTCGGCAGACATGGAAGGGACCATGGCACTCGTCGAGAAACACGGGCTCATCTTCTAATTCGCGGTGCTATGTACCGGTGAAGGATGGTTGAGAAGGACGAAAGCGAGCGGGTCCGATGGTGCAGCTAGTACAGCCTTGGGAGTATCGGAACGGGATATCCGGTCGGCGGTGATCACCGTGCAGTGGCGAGGTGATCGGCCCCGGTGTCTTAGCTCCGACACCAGCAGCAAGACTCTTTGAAATGGTCCGGCTCGCTCCGTGATAGGAGCGGGGCCTATGCGGGAGAGGGCCAGCCCAAGCTGGATGTCAGAACACGATCGAGCGCCGCCCGGCCTGCAGGTCCCCATGTCGGCTTACCGCCACGAAGGCCCCGTTCCCCGTTCCGGCCCATGAGGATGAGGAAAAGGCTTTTCAGAGCAGCCAACCCTCGGGCGCGCCGGATCGTCGCCTCGTCCGCATGCGCGTACACCTCGAAGAACCGTGAGGCCGCGCCCGCGGGAAGGAGCAGCCACGCGGCCGCGAGGTCCCACGCCGGATCGCCGGCGAACATGTCACCGAAATCGATCACGCCCGAGAGCGTCCCGTCCGAGACGACGACATTCGCGGGATGGAGGTCACCGTGCACCCATACCGGCCGGCCCTCCCACTCGGGGGCAGCAACGGCATCGTCCCAGACGGCCCGGATGTCGGCGGCAATGCCGCCGGGGGCAACGGCGTGCACGAGCTTCTCGAAGCCGTCCGTGCACTTCTTGGGGTGAGCGCCGCGGTCCGAACTGGTCGGCGCCTCGGCGGGCGCCTGGACATGGAGCGCCGTGAGGAAACCCGCCAGAGTGTCGGCCGCGTCGTCGCCGCGGCTGATCGAGGTGTAGTCGAGTGGCTCACCGGGAACCCACGTCATAATGCTCCAGGACCTCAGGAAACGCGCGGACGGTTCGCCGATCCGCACAGGGGTCGGAACCGGGAGCGGAAGGCGCGGGGCCAGGACGGGCAGCCACCGGCGCTCCTTGCGCAGCAGGTCCGGGGCACGTTCCGTGCGCGGCATACGCACGACCAACTCATTCCCCAGGCGCCACATTTGGTTGTCCCAGCCGCCCTCCACCTTTCGGATGGCCAGCCCGGCAAGGTCCGGATGCTGGTCCTCGAGAAGATCGTGTACAAGCTCTGCCGTGATCTCGATCTCGGAGTCGGTCATCTAAAAGCCCGCGCTCGTCGACTCAACCACGAATGTCGTCACGGCTGGGACGCTAACACCGCCAACAGTCCCTCTCGTCGATCCGCTATCGGCGTTTGTCGCGGATTCGGTGAACAACCGCGCCGCCGCCCTCGAACGGGGTACGTCGACGCCGTGGGACCTGCCGTTCACCGGGTTGCACGTGCCGGTCGCAGTACGCGGTTTAGGGGACCGCTACGTGGCCGATGTCCTCAGCAACGGTGTGGTGGTGTTGCCGCACGCCTCGACCACCCCGACGTGGTTCCGTTTCCGGTCGTGATCGGACCGTACGCGGTGGCGGCCATCGACCGGGGCGATGTGTTCGTGACGACAGCGAACAATGCGGTCGGTGTGCTCAGTGCCGTGACGAATACCGTGGCGGTGCTGCCGTTCGACGACGTCGACGAGGCCTCCGGAATCGCGGTCGGCCCGGAGGGCGAGGTGTATGTCGTCGACGTCGAGAACACCCGGGTCGTCATGCTGCCCCGGCAGATCTGATCGTCCTGGCTCACTACTGTTGCCGAGCAACGATATTCGGTGAGCCTTCATCGCTTTCGGCGATGCCTGCGCGGCACCGTACGGGTCGAGGTCCCCGCCTGCCCCAGTTCCGGTTCGGTCCTGGTGCTCGCCACCATGCCCACACACCACACCCCGCCGCGCGCGGGGCAAACCGCCGGCCGAGGCGGACTCCCACACCTGGTGGGGATGGAGGTCGGCCGGAGGCGGTGGGAGTGTTCTCTTAGCCGAGCTGTCGGACCTGGTGAACTTGGGTGACGAAGGTCTGTTCGAATTCTTCGAGGTCGGAGAGTTGGTCGATCTCGCTGCTGGCGGTGTCGGTGAGGGAGGCGATGACGTTGTGCTCGTCGGCGCGGGCGATCAGCATGACGGTGGCGGTGCGGTTTCCGTCGCCGTCGGTGGTCGTGATGGCCAGTCCGGCGGATTCGTCGGCGCTGCTTGCCGGCGGCTGGTAGGCCGACGTCCGGGCTGTCGAGGTGATGCCGAGTGCGGAGAGGGTGACGGTGGAGCATTGTTCGAGGTGCTGTCGGGTTTCGCTGACGTTCGCCGAGCCCTCGCCGACCACGATGGACAGCATGTGCAGATTTCCGGTGTCGGCGTCCATCGCCCATCCGCCGGTGAGGAGGGAGGTGGCGGGGTGGGTTTGCTCACCCGGGCTCATCGCCCCGCATTCCGGGGGGTTGACCGTGATGTCCTCCATGGGTAGGTCCACGTCGGGTATTTCGGCGTCTCCTTCGGCGTCGTCGGGTTGCTCGAGGAGCGCGGAGTCGAACAGGACGTAACCGGGCGGTAGGTCCTCCTGGGTGATCAGCACGCTGCTCGGTGGGGGGTCGGCGGCCGCGGTCCCAGTTCCGCCCGCGAGCAGTACCCCTGCCGCCACGGCACCGATCACCGCCCGCCGCCACAGCGAACGTTGTCGTGGAGCCGATGCCGGGTCGTTCGTGGTCTCGAACACTGTCAGGGCCTCTCGTACTGTGGGGAGGGTTGGTCAGCACCCAGTGTTGTGGTGCCGAGCCGGCGAAACAGCCCCCAGAGGGGTGGTTTCGCCGCCACCCCACAGCAGCGGGTCGAGTTCGATGTGATCCGGCGGGATGTCGAAGCGTCGTGTGGCGTGCATGCTGCCCGGTATTTCCGCACCGCGATCAGGCTGTAGCATTCCCTCGAAATTGGGTGTCGTGCAGTGTGGTTCGCGAGTGCCGTCCCGCCGGCGAAGGGGTGAGGCCTTCACGAAGCGGGGGACGGCGTAGTGGAGGGATTCCCGCGGCCGCGGCACGCCGATGCCCGCTCGGGCGACCATCGGACGGTGCTCGCGCCGGTGGAGCAGGCTGTTTGCACGACACCGTAC
>RRBB01000310.1:0-9856 GCA_006543605.1 Rhodococcus sp. WS4 | reverse complement strand
CCTTCACCGCGCCCGAGGTGCTCAGCGGCGAACCGCCGACTGAGGCCTCGGATATCTACGGTCTCGGTGCGACGGTGTTCTGCGCCGTCACCGGTCACGCCGCATTCGAGCGCCACAGCGGTGAGCACGTGGTCGCCCAGTTCCTACGGATCACCACCCAACCGGTCCCGGACCTGCGCGAGCACGGCGTTCCGACGACGTGTCCGAGATCGTCGACCGCGCCATGGCCGCCGATCCGCGGCAGCGTCCTGCCACCGCCGCCGAGTTCGGCGATGAGCTGCGCCGGATCCAGCTCCGCCACGGCTTCCCCGTGGACGAGATGGCCCTGTCCACGAAACAGGACGCCTCACGGCGCGATCCGCATCCGGCGCGCGCCCGCCCGAACCCTACGGCGACCACGGCGGCTCCGCCCCCTTCGCCGTCGACGGCACCCGCCGTGAGGACTTCCATGAGTAATCTGCCGCTCGAGCTCACCAGCTTCGTTGGGCGCCGCCGTGAGTTGACCGAGGCGAAGCACTTGCTGTCGGCCTCTCGTCTGGTGACGTTGACCGGCATCGGTGGTGTCGGGAAAACGCGTCTGGCGCTTCGGCTGGCCGCCGATGTCCGGCGGGGATTCGGTGACGGCGTCTGGATGTCGAACTGGGCGAGTTGCGGGACGGGTCGCTGCTGGTGGACACGGTGGCCGCCGCGCTGGGGCTGCGGGATCAGCCCGCGCGACAGCTCGACGACGTCGTGGCGGAGTTCCTCGACGCCCGGCACCTTTGGCGGACGATCCGTTCACTGCCGCGATGACGCTGGAGGTTCTGGCGTGGATCGCCGGTACCGAGGACGGTGCACGACGTGCCGCCATCCTGACGGGGGCCGCCGAGGCGCTGGGCCGCGCCTTGGGGAGCTCGTCGGTGCTGTTTCCCACCCTGCTCGTCCGCCACGAGGACAGCGAGCAGCTCACTCGCACTGCACTGGGTGCGCATGCGTTCGAGGCGGCCCAACGGGAGGGCGCGCTGCTGGGATTCGAGGAAGCCGTCGCCTACGCCCTCGGCGAGCGCCCCGAGGCCACGACAGAGCCCGCCGGTAGCAGTGCGACGGGCCTGACCAAGAGGGAGCGGGAGGTAGCAGAACTGGTCGCGCAGGGCCTGACCAACAAGGCCATCGCCGCCAGACTGGTTATATCGCCGCGGACCGCGCAGGGCCACGTGGAACACATCCTGACCAAGCTTGGGTTCACCTCCCGAACACAGATCGCGTGTTGGGTCGTGGAGCACGCGCAGGACGAGCGCCGCTGACCAGTACGGCGACGCCGTTCTGGGTCAGCGCGCCGCGTACAGCGTCTTGTAACCTCGTTCCCAGGCCCTTCATACGGGGCGATGCGAACTGGGGAAGGTGGACGCGGATGCCGAGCCCCGACAAGGAGGCCACTGTTCGGTTGACGTCCGAACAGATCATCGAGCGGCTGGTCGACGCGGCGACGACTCTGCTCGCAGAGGCGGGCCCATCTGAGATCAAAGCACGTTCGGTCGCTGAAGCGGCGCAGGTGTCCACGATGTCCGTTTACTATCATCTCGGGGGCCTGCCTGAGCTGCTTCAGGCCGTAGTCGACAGAGGCTTCCGAGATCTCGCCCTTGCCTTCGAGTCGGTACCCGCCAGCGACGATCCCGCCGCGGATCTCTTCGGTATTGCGTTGGCAAGCCGACAGCTGGCCCAGGCCAACCCGCATCTCTATGACCTGATGTTCGGCCTCGCGACGCGCCGTGGATACCGACAGCTCAGACCAGCTCGCTCGGGTGCCGCTGCCCAGTCCGAGGCGTTTCGGACTGCCTATTCGCTTCTGGTCGGCCGATGCGCCCGATTCGTAGGAAGCGGCCGCATCCGCGGCGGCGAGAATCCGGAAATGATCGCCACGCAGCTCTGGAGCTGCGTGCACGGATTCGTCACTCTGGAATTGGGCGGTCACTTCGCCCAGTTCCCCGATCCGGTCGACCGGGTCCTGCAACCGACAATGGTCAACTTGCTGGTGGGACTGGGCGATACCGCGGAGTCAGCACAGTCGTCGCTTGTGAATGCACTCCGCGCGCATTCGCAGGAGTCGGACCGCAGCGCCGCTGATCCACAGGCGAAAGAGTAATCAGCCGGAGAATCTTGATCGGGTGCATGGTCGGGCCCGAATGGAACAATGCGTGCCGCTTCGGAGCCGATTCAGCTGGCCAGATCATTCATTGTCGACGCATAGTGCGGGTTGAGGGTGTCCGTTTCCGTCTGCATCTCGGCACTGGCAATGCCGAAGCACTCCCGATAGTCGCTGGGCGACATCGACAGGAACTTGCGGAACTCGCGACCGAAATGGCTTGCGTCGTAAAACCCCCAGCGGTGGGCAATTGACCCGATCGGAATGTCAGTGGCGACCACGTCGCGGCGTGCGCTGGCGAGTCTCTGCATGCGCACAACCGACCCGACGGTGTCGCCCGTGAGGGAGAAGGCGCGGTGCACCGTGCGGCTCGAGACGTTGAACGCTTTGGCCATGTCAGCGACGCGGATCGGGCCGCTCCGAAGGTGCTGCTTGATCCACTGGTCGAGCTGTGATCGGAGGGCGGGCAGCAGCGTAGGTCCGTCACATGCCGCACGGGTGCTGCTCCGGATCACCCCGGCCACCAGCGTGAGCAGCGCCTCTCGCGCCGCCTCTGCGTCTGCAGCCTCCATGGACGATACGTGCGGACCCATGCTTTCTACGAAACTGATCAGGACCCGCGCCAGCGGACGGGATTGATCGAGCATCAAACAATCGGGGATCGAACCGCCGGTGTCGTATGACGCCAGCGCGGACAGAGGGATGACCACACTACGTTTCCGGAGGCCGGACGATACGGTGGAGTTGTACGCCACTCGACCCGTCGAGATGAGGCCGGTTCCAGGTTCCATGCGAGCGGTACCCGATTGCAGTTCGAAGTGTTGACTGCCTGACGATGCTGTGAGCAACATCAGCACCTCGGTGTTCGACGTTTCGATCAATCGCTTCGTGCGACTCACTGTCAGTGCGGGGCAATCCCACTCAGTGACTTTGATCTCGCTGAGATCGAGGGATCGTAGTAACCCGTGGCCTTCACCCTCTGCGTCGGCAGGAATATCGATTCCCATGGGCACGAGCCGCCCAGCCATCACGTTCGCCCAAGCCGACCGGCGGTCCCGACGCTCGACCTTGCGGAGGTCGAGGGTGGGGACCGAGGCGCCTTTCATGACGCTGTGTTTCAGCGGCCTCGAACGAGAAGGTCCGTCCGTCCAGCGTTCTTCAGCAGGATGACGTACCTCGGAAACAGCGGTTTGGCCGCCGAAATGACCCTGGGCGAGGTCGTCGCACTCCTGTCGATCATTGCGCCTGCGGTCACAGGACCGAGAAGATCCGGCGCTGCGTGAAGTAGACATGTGATCGATTCCAATCCTGATGGCCGTGGCGCGACCGGACGGCAACGAGGTTGCTCGCAGTCCATAATGAAAGTTGTAACGAAGTTAGGAATACGCTACGCGGTGCACTTTCCTGTGGCAAGGGTCACATTGATGTGCCCGTTTTACGAATCTCCTGCGGGTCGCGCGACGTGCAGCAGAACACTGCAACGTCCGTCGCCATCGTCAACCGCGCCGGCTGGGCGAGGATGCGCCAGCGCAGGTCGAAGTCGGCAGCTACCGCGGCCAGTTCAGCCGAAGTGGCAGACGTAGTGCAGCGTTGTCAGGACTTCGATCTCGAATGTGCTGTTGCCGGGGACGTTGAACGATTCGCCGCTGCGGTAGGTGCGGGTGTCGGTCTGACCGGCGAGCGTGACCTTGCATTCGCCGTCGATCAGTTCCATGGTTTCCGGCGCGTGGTGTTGAACGTCAGGGTCGACGGCTGGATAACGCCGACCGACTTGGAGGTGCCGTCGGCCAGCTCAATGTTGTAGCTCACGCATTTTGCCGTCGAAGTACACATTGGCCTTCTTGGTCACGCTGACGTTCTCGAACCGCGCCATGATCTCTTTCCCAACGTGGTGGAGGTAGAGCCGTCAGCGTACGCGACCCTGGTCGACGGCCCGGACGGGCGGGCGCGGAGTGCGTGGGCCTCGGGCACCCGCGCAAGTTCGAGTTTCTGCACGGCGGATCTTCGCGACCCGAATCGCTGGTGGCGCCTGTCCTCAACGGTGGAAGTGGAAGGTCCGGGCGACGGCATCACTTGACGAGCAGGTCCGTCCGTCCGTCCTTTTTCAGCAGCTCGATGTAGGCCGGGAAAAGCTTCGTCTGTGCCGCAACAGCTTTGGCGACGATTGCCATTTTCCCTTCCATACCGATGTTGCCCTTCATCACAGCCATGGTCAGATTGAGATCGCCCTGCCAGAAGCGGTTCGCATATTCGCCGGTCATCCTGAGGATGGCATCTGCCTCCTCGTCCGCGGCGCCGGGAACGGCGCTCAGGTTCGGTATGTCGATGATCATGCAGCCGTCGGGCTCGGTGGTGAGCACCTTGAAGACCCCCGGGGTGCTCGAGAGCTTCTCGAACAGGTCCGGGTCGCTCTTTGCCTGTTCGAAAGCCATGCCGATGTACTTGTACAGTTCCTCGGCGGTCGGTGTTGCGGACATCTGTTGGTTGTTCCTCTCGTGACGGCCGTGGAACGACCGGGGCGGCAACGAAGTTGCCCCTCCATTGGAGCGGGCACTGTGACGAACCAGATATGTGGTCTGGGTCGCAACTTAGATTAGGAGCGGAGCGTGGTGCTCACTAGGACCACGACGACCGGTGACGTTATTGCCACGCCACTCCAGCGAGTGGGTTCGGCGACAAGAACTTTCCGGCTTGTTCAGCCGCTGAGGCAGCGCAGGAATCGCTCTCGGGCCCGAACGCGCTTACGCGGTCGACATCAGCGCAATGAACCGAAGAACCGTAATCGGGTGCGCGATCAGCCCCTTGACGATCAGCTCCCTGCGGAGGATTGCGCGGATCACAGCGATACCCTGCCTGCTGAAGAAGCCTGTTGGGATCAGCCCGCCCGCCCGCATCCCCAGTTGTGACACGGCCATCAGCTGATCGCCCGTCGTGTCGATCACGGTGACACTGGGTAACCCGGCTATATCGTTCAGGACCAAGGCCTTGTCGGATCCGAAGAGAATTGTGCATTCTGTACCGGATCCGCCTTCGCGCAATGCAATCGGTCGTGTCATTCGAGCGGCTGTCTTGCGTCGTCCCGGGAAATTGTCAAAATTCTCTTGGAGTAGCAGTCCAGTCAAGGATGCCATGCCGTTGGGATCACCATCAGCGTAAAAGGTGCACTTGTACAGTTCTTCGGTTGTTTGTGTCATGCGGGGAGCCTTTGCAGAGTTGATTCAGCTGGCCAAGTCGTTCATGGTCGATACAAATCGTGGGTTCGGCGTTTCGATATCGGAACGCTTGCCGACATGGGAAGTTCCGAAACTATCCCGATAGTCGCTCGGCGACATGGACAGAAAATTTTTGAACTCGCGACCGAAATGGCTGGCGTCGTAGTATCCCCAACGGTGGGCGATAGACCCGATCGGGAGATTGGTGGCGACAATATCGCGGCGTGCGCCGGCGAGTCTCTGCATACGAACGACCGATCCGACTGTCTCTCCCGTCAGGGAGAAGGCTCGATGCACGGTACGGCTCGAGACATTGAACGCCTTGGCCATGTCGACCACGCGGATGGGGCCACCGCGTAGGTGTTCCTTGATCCACCCCTCGAGCTGTGACCGCAGGACGGGGAGCAGGGCCTGTCCGTCGCACGCAGCGCAGGTGTTGCTGCGGATCACCCCCGCCACGAGCGTGAGCAGCGCGTCGCGCGCGGCGTCGACCTCTGCGGGGTCCATGGACATGATGTGTGTGCCCATGCTGTCCACGAAGCTGATCAGCAGGCGCGCCAGCGGGCGAGATTGGTCGAGCATCAAGCAGTCGGGAATCGCGCCGCCGGTGTCATAAGGGGCGAGGGCCGCGAACGGGATGACTACGCTCCGCTTCCGGAGCCCGCTCGACACGGTGGAGGAGTACGCGACTCGAGTCGTCGAAATGAGAGCGGACCCGGCGTCCATACGTTCGGTGCATGGATCCAATTCGAAGAATTGACTCCCCGCCGATGCGGTGAGGAGAATCAGCGCCTCAGTGTCCGTCGTCTCGACCATTCGTTTCGTGCGAACGAGTTTCAGCTCAGGGCACTCCCATTGGGTGACTTTGATATCGCTGAGGTCGAGGGATCGGAAGATCCCGTGGTTGTCTTCGTCCGAGTCGGCCGAGAGGTCGACGCCCATCGGCATCAGCCGGCCCGCCATCGCCCGCTCCCATGCCGCCCGGCGGTCTCGACGCTCGATCTGGCGGAGGTCGAGCGTCGAGACCGAATCGTCCGTCACGGCGCGGTGTTCCATCGTTCGAACGCCACGATCACACGAGTAGGTCCGCCCGGCCGGCGTCCGTCAGCAACTTGATGTACGTCGGGAAAAGTTCCTTGGCTGCCGGAATGGCTCTGGCCAAGGTGGCCATCTTCCCTTCGATGCCGATCGCACCCGACGTCACGGACAAGAGGAGATTCAGGTCGCCCTGCCAGAAGCGGTTCGCGAATTCACCGGTCATGCGGAGGGTGCAGTCCGACTCGGCGTCGGCGCTGCCCTGGACGGCGGCCATGCGCGGGATGTCGATGATCACGACGCCGTTGGGCTCGGTGGTGACTACCTTGAGTACCCCCTCGGTGCTCGAGAGCTTCTCGACGAGCTTCGGGTCGCTTTTGGCTTGTTCGAAAGTCAGTCCGATGAACTTGTACAGGTCCTCGGCGCTGGGAGATGGGGACATTCCTTCTATTCCTCTCGTGACGGCCGTGGCACGACCGGGCGGCAACGGCGTTGCCTTCGAACTCATAGTGAAAGTTTCGGATGTGTTGAGGCGGTTGGGTAGTCGAAATGTCCGGCGATAGCTGCGCAAACGCCCACCTCGACGCGGCTCGAGCCGCTAGACCATCTCCCACTCGACGGCGGCGTTCAGGCGCGCCCATTCCCGCTCCGCATCCGAATCTCCGGGAGGCGGCTTGATCCCATTGGTCCGCCACAGTTGAATCGGGGTTTCGTCGATATGGATCTCCCAGCGGAAACCGCGGTCCTTGACGTGGGGCGCGATTGCGTCCTCGAAAGCGGCCATGGTCATATCCCGGAAATCGTCCGACTCCGGCATCCGGCGGGCAATGTGATCGATCGTGATCCGGACGAAATCGTTCGCCGCTTCCCCGCCGATCCAGATGGAGTCGGCCGGCTGGTCGTGGAACACCACCACGACGTAGAACCGCGGCAGCCCCGCGAAGTCCACGTAGGTGTCGGTGATCGCGTCCGTGAACGCCTTCTTCTGTTCCTTGCTGTACGCACCTTCGGGCACGTAAATCTTCCACATCGGCATGTCGTTCTCCCTGTCCTTCGAAGCTGGCAACCTGGCCATCGGTGTGGTCTAAGCCACAACCAAGATTACGAATGCCACGTCCCCGTCAATAGGACCAGGGCGACGGGTGACGGTATTTCTGAGCCCGAGAACTTGCGCCGACGGGCATGCCGATAACGCGCGCAACGGCCGGTCCGGGCGATCTTGCCCGGATCCGGCCGTCGAAGAACCGTTTAATATTTGGATGTAAGTACGTCGGCTATCTGGCCGGTGTCTCTTTGGGTCATGCTGTGCGAGAAGATGATACCGCCAGCTCGTATGCAAACCTCGCCGTGTCGAGAAGGCGTGCGGTGGAGGCGTGGATCGAGCGTCACCTTCACACGGAAGTCAGTGGAGAGACTCGAGGAGCGCGGCGTCGTAAGGATCCGCATCGTTCAGGCGACCCGCGAGCGCTTTGCGAGCCCACTCGGGGTCGGCGATCAGCGCGCGGCCGACTGCAACGAGGTCGAATTCATCGCGTTCAGCACGGTCGAGCAGTTCAGTGATGTCCGCGACCGCAGACTGCGTTGCCCCGCCATCAGGCCCGGTGAACTCCTTGTCCAGACCGACGGAACCGACCGTAACCGATACTTTTCCCGTGAGCTTCTTGGCCCAGCCGGCGAGATTCAGGTCGCTGCCTTCGAACTCCGGAAGCCAGTAGCGGCGAGTAGAAGCGTGGAAAACATCGACACCGGCGTCGGCCAGTGGTGCCAGGATTGCCTCCAATTCCGTGGGCGTGTGGGCGATACGCGCGTCGAACTGTCCCGACTTCCACTGCGACAGCCGGAAGAAGATAGGGAATCCGGGCGTGACTGCCGCCCGTACGGCCTCGACGACCTCGGCGGCGAAGCGAACCCTGGAAGCGAGGTCGCCGCCATAGGCATCGGTACGCCGATTGGTCCGTTCCCAAAGGAATTGGTCAACGAGGTAGCCGTGGGCACCGTGCAGTTCCAGACCGTCGAATCCCAGGTCCTGGGCGGCCGCAGCCGCCGTGGCGAAGCTTCCGATGACGTCATCGATATCAGCGGCACTGAGTGCAATCCCGTGGGGCACACCATCGAGGGCCAAACCGGAGGGACCCACGGGCGGCGCCGTACGGATGGGTCCAGCCCCTTCCGTGCGAGTAGAGCCCACGTGCCAAAGTTGGGGGATTATCTTTCCTCCGGCCTGATGCACAGCTGACACCACATTCCGCCAACCGGCGAGGGCTTCGCCGCCCCAGAAGCGTGGGACCCGCTCGCTGGTGCCTGATGAGGCGTGATGCACGAACGTCCCCTCGGTGATGATCAGGCCGACCTCCGCGGCAGCGCGACGAGCGTAATACTGCGCCACGTCATCGCCGGGAACTCCACCCGGCGAAAAGTACCGCGTCAACGGCGCCATGACGATGCGGTTGGGTACTACCAGGTCGCCAACACTGAAGGGACGCCCGAGAACCTGCGCGGTCCGCGCGATACCTGGGGTTGTGGTCACGTCTTTCCTCCTGAGGATCCGAAGATGCCGGATGGGCATGTACGAAATGACCGTAGCACTTTTGGTCATTTCACACTATGGCACCATTCCGTCACCCAACCTCACTGGCGACTATTCACACTGGCTGCCTCGGGGCACTACGAATCGGAGGTTCGCACCCGCTGACGGGCCCTGTGCGCACGCAGGTTTTCCGGGTTTCCGCACAGCTTGGCGGAATGCCACACCGCGCTGTTATTGCGCGAGGAATCGTAAAAAGCCACCCCACAGCGCGCATTTCGGCAGATCTTGAGTCGGCGCCACGCGCCCGCCTGCTGGGCCTGGAAAACCTCGAGCAATACGACAGCAGCGAAGTACCGCCACCCTTGGCCGCGGGGCTCGAGAACCGCGTGGCCACCACGATCGAGCCGTAAGGCCGCCGCCGCGATATGAACTGCCGGAGCATCGTGGTCACCGCCGCCAATGCGCGACTCGAGTAGCCGCAGCAGTTCGGCGCGCAGTCCGACGAGTTCCTCCAGGTCGTGGGCGGCGAGACGGACCGGAACAGCCGACTGCCCTGATCGCGCCGCCCAGGTCGCCAGCGCTCGATCGAGCCAAGCCTGTGCGTCAGGAAGGCTGCCGAGTAGGTCGATTTGTCGCGGGCGGCCGGTCGAGATCGTGTTGACAAAGTCGTGCACCAGCGCCAACCCGGCCGGCGCTGGCGCAATCTCGTACCGCGCGCAGGCAGACCACACTATGGCTGAGCTTTCACCGGATTCTTGTTCCACCGACATGACTGTAATCGGTTAGGTCAATGGTTCGGTACCCCATCGAGACGACGCTTTTCCAACCTCAGCTCCCTGTTGCCTCACGTCAAGATGCCCGCGAAGTCTGATTCGTTGACTCATGCACAGATGCCCGCGTGACGGGTGCCCTTCGCGCTGGCCCCGCCTTACTGGTCGTCAGCGTCAGCAACTCGGTGGT
>RRBB01000030.1:0-76180 GCA_006543605.1 Rhodococcus sp. WS4 | reverse complement strand
GGTCGGCACGAGTCCGGAGCCGATGTCCCGGTGCTCCGTGAGGGCGAAGCCGACCGAGCCGACCGCGAGTGCGAACACGGCGGGCAACGCCAGCACCCACCAGGCGTTGTCGTCGTACGGACGGACCTGCTCGGCCCAGCCGATCGGCGACACCCACGTCGGCCAGCCACTCACCACCCGCGTGCCGTTGTCCGTCACGGTCCCCGTCATGTCCCCCACCGCACGCAACAGGAATGCCACGCCCAGGGTGGCCCCGGCGAGTCCGTTCGCGGTGCGGGCACTGTCCGTCACCTGCGCCGTCACCGCGGCGATCGCCGCGAACGCGATACCGGCACCGGCGACGGCCGCGCCGAGCGCCACCGACCCGTCCAGTGGCAGACCCGCCGCCAGCAGCACCACGACGTTGAGCAGTCCGAGAGCGAGATTCGCTCCGACCGCGACCACCAGGGCCGCGGTGAGCAGTGCCTTCCGGCCCACCACGGCGGCCTCGACGAGTTCCGCGCGGCCGGTCTCCTCGTTCTGACGGGTGTGCCGCACCACCAGCAGGGTGGTCATCAGGCCGGCGGCCAGCGACAGAGGCATGACGATCTGACAGGCGAGCACGGCGCCTGCGCTGTACCCCGACACGAGACCGTTGGTGGCCAGCGCGACCGGCGACGCCGCAGTGGCCATCGCGAAACTGCGCAGGTCGGGCTCCGTGGGATACAAGCCGAGGACGCTCGACGCCGAGAATGCCTGCAGCGCTGCGAGAGCGAGCAGCCACACCGGCAATTGGATGCGGTCGCGGCGCAGGGCGAGCCGCACGAGCCGGGCGGTTCCCGCATACTGGCCGCGGCCCGCCTCCGCCGGCGCCGTCGCCGTGCTCATAGCGCCCGCGTCCCGGACTCGGCCCGCCGGTGGTTCGCGCCCTCGCGGGCGAGTTCGTCGCCGTAGTGCCGCAGGAACAACTCTTCCAGCGTCGGCGGCGTCGACGTCAGCGACGTGATCCCGAACGACAGCAGATGGCGCAGCACGCCGTCGATCGCACTGGTGTCCGCTTCGCACTGGGTGTGCGCGCCGTCGACCCGCACGTCGTGCACGCCCTCGACGGCCTCCAGGCCGGTCACCGGGCGCTGCGTCTCCGCGGTGATCGACGTGCGCGTGAGGTGACGCAGTTCGGTGAGAGTGCCGGTCTCCACGGTCCTGCCCTCGCGGATGATGCTCACCCGATCACACAGTGCCTCGACCTCCGCGAGGATGTGACTCGACAACAGGACCGTCTTCCCCGCGTCGGACATCTCCTCGACGCAATCCTGGAACACCGACTCCATCAACGGGTCCAGCCCCGACGTGGGTTCGTCGAGCACGTACAGTTCGACGTCCGACGCGAACGCGGCTACCAGCGCGACCTTCTGCCTGTTGCCCTTCGAGTAGGTGCGCGCTTTCTTCGTCGGATCGAGTTCGAATCGCTCGAGAAGTTCCGCGCGCCGGGATTCGTCCAGCCCGCCGCGCAATCCCGCGAGGAGGTCGATCGCCTCGCCCCCGGTGAGATTGGGCCACAGGTTCACGTCGCCGGGGACGTAGGCGAGCCGTCGGTGCAACGACACGGAGTCGCGCCACGGGTCGCCGTCCAGGAGGCGGGCATTGCCGGAATCCGCGCGCAGCAGTCCGAGCAGCACCCGGATGGTCGTCGACTTGCCGGAGCCGTTGGGACCGAGGAATCCGTGCACCTCCCCCGTCCCGACTTCGAGGTCGAGGCCGTCGAGTGCGCGGGTCGGCCCGAACGTCTTGACGAGTTTCTCCACCGAGATCGCAGCCATGATGGGGACGCTACGCCGGTTCGCGGGTGGTCACGACGGGTTTCCGCCGCCCCGGCCGCGACGGTGCGGGATCAGATCAGTCCGAGCTTGCCCGCCTCGTACACGGCCTCCGCACGGCGGCCGACGTCGAGTTTGCGCATGATGTTGCTGACGTGAAACTTCACCGTCGTAGCCGAGATAAACAGCCGCTCACCAATTTTCGCATTCGAAAGACCCTTGGCCAGGAGTTGCAGGACCTCGAGTTCACGCTCGGTGAGCCCGTCGCGCGGCGTCGTCTGCCCGTTGAGCGAGCGGATCACGGCCGATGCGCTGCGTGAATCGAACGCGCTCTCGCCTCGGGACACGGCGCGGATGGCGCGCACCAGTTCGGTGGTGTCGACGTCCTTGACCACGTATCCGCGGGCGCCGGCGTGGATGGCGCGCACGACGAGTTGCTCGTCGAGAAACGTCGTGAGCACGAGCAGACCCATCTTGCCGTCCGCGGCGGACAGTTGCGCGCACAGTGCCAGCCCCTCGTAGTCGGAGGCCGCCGACAACTTCAAGTCCATCAGCACGACATCCGGCGCGACGTCACCGACGACGGCCAGCGCCTCCTGCATGGACGACGCCTCCCCGACCACCTCGAGATCCGGCTCCCGCTCGAGGACCGAACGCAGACCCTGGCGGAGAATCGCGTGGTCGTCGACGAGCACGAGTTTCACCACCGAGGTGGGGCGAGCGGACCCGGTCTGGTCACGCACCGAGGTTCGTATGGTCATCGGTCCACCTCACTGTCGGAATGTAACGGAATCCGGGCAGCCACCCGGACTCCGCCGATCCTGGCGCGCGCCACTTCGAGAGTGCCGCCCAATTCGGCTGCCCGGGCCTGCATGTTCGCCAACCCGCGGTGGTGCCCGTCGAGGTCGTTGTTCGCCGCCATCCGCAGCATCAGGCGCATGCGCTTGGGATCGCCGTCTCCGTCGTCGGCGACGGACAGCAGCACCGAGTCCTCCGAATACGTGAGCCGCAGGACGGCGCGGGTCGCGTTGGCGTGCACCGCGGCGTTGAACAGCGCCTCGCCGGCGATCCGCAGCAGCGCATGTTCGCGGTCGCTGGACAACTCCGCGGGTGTGCCGCCGACGCGGACGGTGACCTCGAGTTCGTCGGGCATGTGCACCACCCCGAGTTGCTCGAGCATCTCGGGGAGCGACGTCCGGTCGGAACCGCCGGAATGATTGAGCGCGTAGATGGCGGAACGCAACTGCTCCACCGCGCGGCGCGTCAATTCCTTTGCCAGATCCAGCCGTTCGCTGCGTTCGTCGTCCGGAACCCCGCTGCGGCACACCTCGATCTGCATGCCAGCCGACAACACCGCCTGGGTGACGCTGTCGTGAAGTTCGCGGGCGATCCGGTGCCGTTCCTCGTCGAGCACCTGATGCCGGTGGGCCGCCCCGAGTTGACGCTGGGTGGATTCGAGTTCGGCGTTGCGCACCGCGAGATCCGAGGCGGTGCGGCGTGCCTCCGAGTACGCGTGCTCGGCCCGCTCGAGCAATAGCTGGCCCCGCTGGTACAGCGCCGAATTCTGCAGGGCCACCGCGGTCTGGCTCGCGAGGATGCTGAGGACCGCGCCGTCGGTGGTGTCGAGGGTGCGCTGCTCCGCGGTCCACGCAGCGAAGGCTCCGACGACGCCGCCTTCGAGGACGATCGGCACGAATGCGTGGTGCGCGTCGATGACGGGAGCTCCGCCGGTGCGCGCGGACCGAATGTCGGCCAGACACGTCACGACCTCGTCCGGCAGCGGCGGCCCCTCGACGTTGTCGACGAGGAACGGCGTCGCGTCCGGGCCGAGCACGAGGCGACGGGGCCCGGCGTCGGGGAGCATGCCGTCGGCGAGGGCGAACGCGACCCACCGCGCGTCCAGGTGTGCCCGCGCCGCCTCGGCGACCGCGCAGATGAGGGTCTCGGGGCCTTCGACGGTGCGGACGAGGGCCCGGGAAATGAGCTCGAGCGCATGGACGACGCGTTCGAGACGTTCCGCGGCACCGCGGTACTGGGGGTAGAAGGTCGGTTTCCCGGACCGCAGTCCGGTGAGCGTCGACAGGTCAGGGGCGTTCATCTGCTCACAGCGCAGACCGGAACAGCGCCACCATCTGCTCCTGTGTCGCCGTGCGCGGATTGGTGGACATACACGCGTCGCGGAGAGCGAACTCGGCCAGACGTGACAGATCGGTCTCACGAACCCCCAACTGCCCCAGACCTTTCGGAACACCGACCTCACGGGCGAGGCGCTCCACGCGATCCGCTACCGCGAGCGCCGCCTCCTCCGGCGTCGCGCGACGCTCCTCCAGACCGAGTGCGGCGGCGATGGCGACGAACGGGGTGGCGTCGTCGGTGGCGTTGAACCGGATCACGTGCGGGAGAAGGATGCCGTTGATGACGCCGTGCGGCAGGTCGAGCAGTCCCCCGACCTGATGGCTCATCGCGTGCGCGGCGCCGAGAATGGCATTGGTGAACGCGAGGCCGGCTTCGAGGCTCGCCTGGGCCATGACGGAGCGCGACTCCATCTCCATCGGCTCCTCGATGGTGCGGACGAGAGTGTCGGTGACCAGGCCGACGGCGCGCAGCGCATGGTGGTCGGTGAGCGGGTTGTGGGCCAGCGACACGAACGCCTCGATGCCGTGGGTGAGCGCGTCCAGACCGGTGGCGGCGTTGAGCCACTCCGGCATGGTGGTGAGCAGACGGGGGTCGATCACGGTCACGTCCGGCACGAGAGCCCGGCCGATGATGGTGATCTTGGTGCCGCGCCTCGTGTCCGTGACGATGCAGAACTGCGACACGTCGGCGCCGGTGCCGGACGTGGACGGCACCATCACCAGCGGCGGGATCGGACTGGTCGCCTGGTCCACTCCCTCGTAGTCGAGGATGTTGCCCCCGTTCGCGGCGAGCACCGCGATGCCCTTCGTCGCGTCGATGACGGAGCCGCCGCCCAGCGCGACGAGGACGTCGCATTCTCCCTCGCGGTACGCGTCGTGCCCGGCCGCGATCTCGTGGTCCTTGGGGTTGGGTGTCAACGCGCTCCACACGACGGGGGTGAGGCCCTGTTCACGAAGCTGATCCTGCAGTTCGGACGCCCAGCCGGCGTCGATCAGGCCGGGATCGGTGACGAGCATCGGCCGGGCCCCGCCGAGGCGGAGTACGGCGTGTGCGGCCTCGACCATCGACCCGATACCGAACACGATCTCGGGTGCGTGGAATTTGACCAGCCTGCCCGGCGCGGTGGTGCGGGTGGACGGAACGGACACGGACACGGACAACTCCTCCCGGCACCTGCTCGGATGTGATCCAGATTACAAGACTCTGGCCTAGACCCTACGGCCGGGGAGCCGCTCCCACACCCACCGAAGGACAGGCTCGGTACCTACCCGATCGGGTAGGTAGAGGAGATTCACCGCAGTGCGTGGCCCAGCTCGGCGGCGCGGGACATCAACTGGGCGGCATCACGCGCGACGACGACGCGATCGCAGATCTCGGCGTACTCCGGCATCGCGCACGACGCCTGGTTCCAGTACCGCTCGGGTTCCGGCGTGATCCACGCCAGCCGGTGGACCTTGCGCCGTAGCTCGGCGAACTCGTCGACGCCCGGCGGGAGACCGTTGCACCGCCCGTCCCCGACGACCACCACCGAGGTGCGGGAGTTCACGTCGGTGCCGAACTCGGTCAGCACGTCGGAGAACACCCGGCCGTAGTCGCTGCTCGCCTCCAGGTCGATTCGAGGGTCGGCGAGGACGGACGCCAGTGCGTCGTCGTCCGCCCCGGCGAGGAGGGTGTCCGTGACGTCGACGGGCCGATCCACGAATGCCAGCACCTGGCATCGGCTCGCGCGGCGGTGCATGGCCTGCGCCAACCGGAGTGTGAACGCGGTGACGGGTCGTACCGACAACGACACATCCGCCAGGATCAGCACCCGCACGCGGTCCGGGCGCGGCGCCCGCACCATGAGGTGGAACGGCACGCCGTCGGTCCGCAGGCTCGCGCGGACGGTCCGGCGCATGTCGAGCCGGCCGTTCGCCAGTTCGCGCGGGCGCGGCCGCGAAGGGCCCCGCATCCGCCGCAACACCTCGTAGCAGGCCTGATTCACCTCTGCGCGTGACGTCGCCGAGCCCGATCCGCTCGCGGACGTCGCCGGTGCAGTCGGGGGTCCCGCCGTCAGGTCCCGGGCATCCGCCAAGGCGCCGACGAAGGCCTCCACCGCCTCTGCCAGCCGGTTCAACTGGGCGGCGGTGAGGGGTTCGGCGCCGTCGGAATCGGCATAGACCTTGCTCGGGTCGTACGCGTCGAGCCACGCGAGGATCGACTCCGGGTCGTCCCAGGACAGCGATCCGACGACGGCACCGCTCGTCGACGACGCCAGGTCACCGACTGCAGTACTCGCCGCCCGCTCGACCTCGACCGTGTACGTGACGCCGCGGCGACCGGAGTCGGCTTCCGAATCCACGGACAGATCGGCGTCGCTCGACGTCATGCTGACATCGTCGTCGTCCTTGTGCGGGTTGAAACCCTTCTCCGCCTCGGGGGTGTCGAAGTGGTCGCCGACCTCGGCGGCGCGCTCGTTGTACTCCGCGTATCGCGCGGTGTCCCCGTTGTCTGCCACCTCCAGGGCGTCCGGGAGCCCCTCCGCGAACTCGACCCGGGACGGCCGATACGCATCGGGCGTCGCGTCGGCGACCGCACCGAAGAAGACGTCGAAGGCCCGCTCGAAGCCGGGCTGCTCGTACGTGTACTTCGCGCACACCGCACGCAGGGACGACCGCAGCGTGGGTCGGTCCCGGCCCCCGACCAGGCCGAATACCCGGCGAACCTCGATGACCTCGGCCGGCGAGGCCGCGACGCCGTAGCGGCGCAACATCTTTCCGAACGACGCGGCGAGAACGTCGAGGAGCTGCGCGGGAAGCGACGGAGCGGGGTCGGGCAGCGGACGGAGCATCGTCAGCGCCTGCCCTGCCGGCCCGCGCCGATGCCGCCGCGGTCGCGGCCACCGTGCCCGCGGAAGACGGCGGTCGTGGTGTTGGCGGGCCGCGACGCCACCGTCGCGCGCCCCGCGGGCGCGCCGGGCGCGGGCTCCTCGTCGGCCGCAGCTACCGGCTCGTCGCCGTTCAGTCGGGTGCGGGCCAGTTGAACGTCGCTGGTGTACTTGAGCAGGGCGGTGAGCAGGATGTCGCGTACCGCGGCCTGCGAACTCACGGCCACCCCCGTCGACTTCAGGACCACCGCGGCACGGGCCGCGTCGATGACCTCCGCGATCGACGGGCTCTTGCGGAGCGGCAACTGCCGCAGCGTGCGGGCCAGATCCACGACATCCGCCGCGACGGCGTCCTCGACCTCGGGCGCCCTGGCCGTCACGATGTCCCGCTCACGCTGCGGTGTGGGATATCCGAGGTGGTAGTGCAGGCACCGGCGCTTGAGTGCGGGCGACAGTTCCCGAGTGTCGTTGGACGTCAGGATCACCCAGGGCGCCGAGCGCGCGGTGAACGTCCCTACTTCGGGAATGGTGACCTGCCCCTCCGCGAGAACTTCGAGGAGCAACGCTTCCATCGACTCCTCGGTGCGGTCCACCTCGTCGACGAGCAGCACCACCGGTTGGGACGACAGGATCGCCTCGAGCAGGGGACGCACCGACAGGAACTTCTCCGAGTACAGCCCGAAATCCTGGGCCGCCAGGAACTTCGACGCGTCGGCGATGTCGTCGAACCCGGCCATCTGCTCACCGATGCGGTCCCGCAGCATCTGCACATGCAACAGTTGCTTGGCGTAATCCCACTCGTACAGCGCCCGGTTGTCGTCGAGACCTTCGTAGCACTGCAGGCGGACGAGCCTGCGCCCCGCGGCCTCGGCCAGCGACTTCGCCAGCTCCGTCTTGCCGACGCCGGCCGGCCCCTCCAGCAACAGCGGACGTTCGAGCGCGGTTGCCAGGTGGACGACCACTGCGAACTCGTCGTCGGCGATGTAGTCGACCTCGCGCAACGCCTCCTTCAGTTCCGCGCCGTCGGTGAAGCGGATGTCCACCGGTTCCGGGGCCGTGTGCGGTGCAGTCATGATCGGGGCATCCGTCCTTCGTCAGCAGAGTTGATGGTGGGAACGCATCCGGGGCGGGGCCGGGCTGGGGTTGGCGCCCGCCCCGGACGCGAGTTTCGGTGATGCGGGTCAGTACGCGCCGTTGATGGCGTGGTCGACGACGGGGAGCATCGATTCGACCGTCACCTCGCGCGGGTTGCCCGGCGTGCACCAGTCGCCCTGAATGTGCTCGGAGATGGCACGCACGGTCTTCTCGTCGCCCCGGATGGTGTCACCGCGACCCTCGTACTTCTTGGTGTTCATCTGGTTCTTCTCGTACGAGTCGGTGCGCACCTGCCCGAAGTTGTCCGGAATGCCGACGTCCTTCGCGAGGCGGATGGCCGCCTCGACCGCCGCGTCCGCGGCCTGCACCGTTGTGAGGTTGCGGGTGTCGACTCCCAGCGCTCCGGCCAGCTGCGCGTAGCGCTCGTACCGAGAGGGCAGGTTGTACTCCCAGACGCGGGGCAGGGCAATGGCGTTGTTCAGTCCGTGGTGGCTGTCGAAGAACGCGCTGACCGCGTGTGAGATGGAGTGCACGATGCCCAGGCCGCCGGAGTTGAATGCCTGGCCGGCGATGTACTGCGCGTTCATCATTCCCTCGCGGGCCTTCAGGTTCCGCGGCTCGAACACGGCCTCCCGCAGGTTCTTCGCGACGAGCTCCACGGAGTACAGCGCGTTGCCGAGCGACGGCGCGAAGTCGAGACGCGAGACGAAAGGCTCACTGCCGTGGGCGAGAACGTCGAATCCGCAGTACGCGGTGAAGTGCTGGGGGCAGGTGTAGTAGAGCAGCGGGTCGTCGATCGCGAGGGTCACGATGGTCGCCTCGTCGAATCCCACCCACTTGTGCGGGTTGTTCATGTCCGAGGTGTCGGTGATGACGTACGCCCAGGACGTCTCCGAACCCGTACCGGCCGTGGTGGATACGGCGATGTGCGGCGGGTTCTCCTTGTTGGTGGACTTCGCGAATCCCTCGAACTCGTTGATGTTGCGGCCGTCGTGCGCGACCACCACGCGGGCGCCCTTCGCAGCGTCGTGACTCGAGCCACCGCCGACGGAGATGATCGAGTCGCACTTCTCCTTCTGGTAGAGCGCGGCCGCCTCCATGACGTTGTAGTCCTTGGGGTTCGACTCGACCTTGTCGTAGAGCACGACCTCGACGCCCTGGTACTCGATCTTGCCGACCAGTTCCTCGATGATGCCCGAGCCGCGCAGACCGGTGGTCATGAGCAGGGTCCTCTTGAATCCGAGGTTCTTCGCCTCGACACCGATGATGTCGTGGGCGCCCACTCCCATCAGCGCCCGCGGGAAGGGGTGGAATTCCTTGATGGGGAAGTCCCAGATCTGGTTGAGCTCGATGGCCATGGCCGTCTCCTCGATTAGTCGATGTCGGATCTGAAAGGTTGGGGAAGGGGACGCACTCGATGTGATCGGCGTCTCACCTGGGATCCACTGTGACCTAGTTCGGGCTCCGGTTACAGGTCTGCGGGGCCGAACCGTCCGACCGCGGCGCACAAACTGCCCGAACGGGCAGGTGCGGCCGGGCCGAGCCGGAGGGGGCGGCACTCGATAGGCTATCCACTTCACGCGGAGTCCCCCGCTAGGCAAAAACTAGAACCTGTTCTATATTTGGAGCAGGCAAGCGAGCGTTCCGGCGCTGCGAAGTACGGAAGGACTGCACACAGGATGACGACTGTCGAGGTGCCGCACAGCTCACGGTCGGTGGTGCTCACCGTGTCGGGCGTGGTCGAGGAAACCCCCGACTCCCTGTCACTGGTCTTCGACGTCCCGGCAGAACTCGCCGACAAGTTCGCCTACAAGCCGGGCCAGTTCCTCACCCTGCGCATCCCCAGCGACCGCACGGGATCGGTCGCCCGGTGCTACTCGCTGGCCAGCTCACCGTTCACCGACGACGCCCCCAAGGTGACCGTCAAGCGGACGGCCGAGGGCTACGGGTCCAACTGGCTCTGCGACAACGTCGCCGTCGGCGACACCCTCGAGGTCCTCCCCCCGTCGGGAGTGTTCACCCCCAAGTCACTGGACCACGACTTCCTGCTGTTCGCGGCAGGCAGCGGCATCACGCCGGTGATCTCGATTCTCAAGTCCGCCCTCACCGAGGGGTCCGGCAAGGTCGTGCTCTTCTACGCCAACCGCGACGAGAAGTCGGTCATCTTCGCGGAGGAACTCCGCACGCTCGCGGGCCGGTACCCGTCACGGCTCGTGTCCATTCACTGGCTCGAGACTGTCCAGGGACTGCCGAGCGTCGATCAGCTCGCCGCCGCCGTCGCGCCCTATCTCGGGCACGAAGCGTTCATGTGCGGGCCGGCGCCGTTCATGGACACGATCCACAAGGCTCTCGCCGACGCCGGGATGCCGCGCAGCCAGGTTCACACCGAAGTGTTCAACTCCTTGGCCGGTGACCCGTTCCGCGACGCCGACGTCGTGGAGGTCACCGAGGACGAGGCCGCCGACGCCGCCACCGTGGAGGTGGAACTCGACGGCGAGATCCACCACCTGAGCTGGCCCCGCAAGCAGACCCTCGTCGACATCATGCTGGCCGAGGGAATCGACGTGCCCTACTCCTGCCAGGAAGGCGAGTGCGGGTCGTGCGCGTGCACCGTGCTCGAGGGCAAGGTCGAGATGGAGAACAGCGAGATCCTCGACCCCGAGGACATCGAGAGCGGCTACATCCTGGGCTGCCAGGCCCGGCCGGTCACCGATCACCTCAAGATCGAGTTCTGACTCCGCTCACCCGAGCCGGCCGAAGCCGACGACGGCGGAGTCGCTCGTCCAGTCCACGGTGTGGACGCGGATACGGCCGAACTCGTTGCCGCCGACCGTCGTAGCGGTGTCTCCGTCGACGGCGACGACGACGTTGGTGTGCTGGCCGACCCAGCTGCTGTTGTCGTAGAGCACGACGTCCCCCACGGTCGGACGGTATCCGCCACCGACCCCCTCGAACCGCGACTGCGACTCGTAGTACTCCTGCAACGTGTAGACCCCGGGAATCCGCCAGTGCCCGGAATTGGGATTAGCCAGCGGCAGGCCGGCTTCCCGCATGATCCAGCTGACGAAGTCCGCGCACCAGGGCTCCTCGACCCCTTCGGAGTAGAACGTGCCCGGCCGCTGCCTGTCGTGTTCGGCCTCGAGCAGCCCGACGATCCGTGCCTGCTGCGGCGACAACGCGGATGTGTCGACGGCCGGGAATTCTGCGGTGTCCCACGGTAGATAGCGGTCCGGCGCCAGCCACAACACCCCTCCCGCGACGACGACCATCACAGCGACGACGGCGCCGAGGATCACCCCGGCACGTCGGCGGCGGCGAGTGGGCGCGGGAGCAGTCATGCCACCGAATGTAGCGGGTATCCGGTCACCGCATCGCGCGGTAGCCCGCACGCTCCTCGGCGGTCAGATGCTCGCACGCATACGTCAGGGCGGTGCGGCCCATCGCCGCGGCGTGCCGGTCGAGGAAACCGGTGAGCAGGCCACGGTCCACCCGCTTGCCGACCTCGCGCAGCATCCAGCCCGTCGCCTTCTGCGTGAGATCGCGGCGATCACCGAGAACACGCTCTGCGACCTCGAGCGTCGTGGACGCGTCGCCATGGCGGATGAAACCGAACGTGGCGAGCAGCGCGACGCGCCGCCGCCAGAGGTCGTCGCCCGCGGCCAGCTCGAACACCAGATGTCGCGGCCGGTCGTACAGCCACGCGCCCAGGATCCGGTCGGAAGACGCATCCACCAGGTCCCAGTTGTTCACCCGCCCGCGCATCACCAGATCGAGGTAGAAGGACGCGATCTTCTCGCGCAGGGCGTCGTCGCCGGCCTTGCCCGCCCGGTCGAACTGCGCGACGAGCACCAGCAACCCCGCCAGCCGGTGCTCGTGCACGGGACTGTCGAGCAGCACCGTCACCTCCGGCAGATCCAGATCGGCATGTGCGCGAACCACGCTGCGCGTCGCGGGAACTCGCACGCCGATGAAGACGTCGCCCTCCCCGTACTCCCCCGGACCGGTCTTGAAGAATCGTGCAAGATTCACCGCGTCGGTCTCGTTCGACAACTCCGCGAGTGCGCGCTTCACGTCGTCTGCAGTGGAGGTCACGAACGCACTGTCCCACACGAGACCGACAGTCGGCCCGACGAACGGGGCCAAGGTCACGAAACATGCTCTGACCTGCGGTTCGCGTTATCCGAATGCAACGGTGCAAGTATTGATCGGGCGGTCAATCAGGCGTGTACTCGAGGTGGACACAATCCGCTTTCGAGGAGGTTGGACATGAGATCGTGGAGTCGTATGCAAGATGTGGTGGCGATCGTGATCGGCGCCTTCGCGGCACTCTCGCCGCTGTGGCTCGACACCAACAACGCCGCGATGTGGTCACTCATCGTGCTCGGTGTGCTGGTGGCCCTCTCCGGTCTCGTCCACATGAGCCGCCCGGAGATGACTGTGGCCGAGTATGCGATGGCCGTCTTCGGAGTGCTGTTGTTCCTCTCCCCGTGGGTGATGAACTTCGACGCATTTACGGGCGCGTCATGGACCGCATGGGTCGTCGGTGTCCTGACAGTCGTCGTGGCTGTCACAGGGATGCCGGTGATGAGTTCCCGGATGCACGGACACGGAGGGCTGGCGACACATCACTGATCTGTGAACCATCAGCACCGAGAACATCCGATTCGGGCGGGGCGCAGGCTTACGGCCTGCGCCCCGCCGTTCACGTCCGGAAAGGCCCATGCCAGCACCCCATCTCGGTAAGCCCGGTGGCCCCCAACCGCGGAAAGGCCGGCGGCGGCGCAGCGCGAAGATCGACGGCGACGCCCGGGAACTGATTCTCGACGCCGCCGAATCCCTCATCGCCGTACACGGATTCGATGCCACGTCCACCGCATCGATCGCCTCTGCCGCGCACGTCCCGAAAGGACTGGTGTTCTACTACTTCCCCACCAAAACCGACATCCTTCTGGCGCTGCTCTCCGAAAGACTGCCGACCGAACCCTTCGGCGACGTGAGCCCCCTGGTGACCCCGGGCGACCCCGCCGCCAGCCTCGTGAACCTCGACGCCGCCCTGAATCTGCGCGATCACCACTCGTCGGTGATGCGCGTGATCATCTGGCGTGAAGCCGAGACCCACCCGGACGTCCGCGCCCACCTGCGGCGGTTCCGCGACTACCTCAGCGACATCACCGAGCGACTACTCCAGGCCAGTTCGCCGTATCCCGTGCAACCCGGAACCCTCCGGGCATGCGCGACGGCATGGGTGGCCGCGATGTTCTCCGTCGCGGGCAACGACCGCCTGCACGACCTCGACGACCTGCCGAGGCGGCACGGCGAGGAACTCGACAACGTCGCGCGGGTAGTGGCGGCCGGGATGGTTCAGCTCGGCTGAGCACGTCCCGCCGACAGCAGCTGACCGGCGGGAAACGCCTCCGCGCTCGCAGGCAGACGTCCGGGCCTGCCGCTGAGGAAGACCTCGACGGTGCCCTCCCCCGTGCTCGGCCGGTTCAGCGCATCGATGCGGCGGAGGGTCTGCGCCGCGACCGCCTCCGCGCTGTCGAACAGCCGCACCCCGGCAGGGAGCTGCGCCGCGATCTCGTCGGCCATCAGCGGGTAATGGGTGCAGCCCAGCACCACCCCGCCGACGTCGTGAGGTGTGCGCTCCACGGCAGAGGCGATGGCCGCGGTGGCAGCGTCCCGCTCGCCGCGGTCGATGGCCTCGGCGAGGCCGTGGCACGCGACACCCACCACGGAACTGCCGTTGCCGAACTTCTCGATCAGATCGGCCTGATACCGGCTCGCCGTCGTCGCCGCGGTCGCCCAGACGGCCACGGACGGACAGGCGGCGGCCGCCGGCTTGATCGCCGGAACCGTGCCGATCACCGGAACCTGCGGTCCGACGAACTCCCGGACGTGGTCGAGCGCGGTGACACTCGCCGTGTTGCACGGCAGCACGATCACCTCGGCACCGCGGTCGAGGCTGCGCTGCACGGTCGCGAGAACACGGTCGATCACCCACTGTTCCGGCTTGGGACCCCACGGGGCCCCGTCCGGATCCAGAGCGAGAATCAGATTCAGGTCGGGTCGCGACTTGCGAAGCCACGCCGCCGTCGGCAGCATGCCGAGACCCGAGTCGATGAGCGCAACAATCACCCGGAGAATCTATCGCGCCGCCGCCGGGCGCCCTACGCCGACGCGGCCTCGAGGACCTCGGCGATCGGAGTTCCCGCCGCGATCTTGCCCCGCATCTTCATGACGCCCCCGGCCATGCCGCCGCCGACGACACCGGCCAGGATGCCGTCCCGCTCGTAGTAGGCGAGGAACTTGCGGCCGTCGTCCTTGATCACGTGCACCTCGTCGGTGGCCGCGACCGTGCCCAGCGCCTGGATCTTGACGTCGTACTGGTCGCTCCAGAAGTACGGCACCTGCGCGGCGGGATTCTCGTCGCCGGTCCCGGTCAGCGCGCCGGCGAGGATCTTGGCCTGCTCGCCCGCATTGCTCCAGTGTTCGACGCGCTTGCGCCCGCCCACCTGCAACTGCCACGCGGCCACGTCCCCGACCGCCCACACGTGCGGGACCGCCGAGCGTCCCACGCCGTCGCACACCACACCGTTGTCCACTTCGACACCCGAGCCGTCGAGCCACGCGGTGACCGGCACCGAGCCGACTCCGATCGCCACGACGTCGACGTCCACCTCGCTTCCGTCACCGAGGACGGCCCCCGTGACCCGGTCGGTACCCACCAGCGAGGTGAGACCCACCCCGGCCCGGAGGTCGACCCCCTCGTCGGCATGCAACCGGGCGACGAGGCCGCCGACCTTCTCGCCGAGCACGGACGCCAGCGGCGTCGGCTGCGGCTCCACCAGCACCACGTCGAGGCCGCCGGCGCGCATGCTCGCCGCCAGTTCGCAGCCGATGAACCCCGCCCCGACGATCAGTGCACGCTTGCCCTCGGCGAGATCCCCGCGCAGCGCCAGGCTCTCGTCGATGGAACGGAGGACGTGGACGCCGGCGAGGTCCGGCAGTCCCGGGATCCGGCGCGGCACGAGACCGGTGGCGATCACCAGTTCGTCGTAGCCGAGTTCGGTGCCGTCGGCGAGTCTCAGGATGCGGGATTTCGTGTCCACCGACGCCGCCTCGACACCGAGACGCAGTTCGATGTTCTTCTCGTCGAAGAACTCACGCGGTTTGAGGGTGGTGTCGCTCTTCTCCCCGCGCATCACTTCCTTCGACAGCGGCGGGCGGTCGTAGGGAAGGTGCGGTTCACCGCCGAGAAGAACCAGGTCGCCGTCGTATCCGGCCCGCCGGAGTTCCTCGGCGGTACGCAGACCGGCCAGGCCCGCTCCGACGATCACAATTCTCTGCACGCGACCACATTATGCGCTTCGCGCCCGTGAGTACTTATTAACCGCCCGCGGTTAATAAGTACTCACGGGTCAGAGGTCTGCGATGGCCTCCAGCGGCCGGGTGCGGGCGGCGCGGCTCGCCGGCCACAGGGCCGCGAGCACACCCACCACACCGGACCCGAGGAGCATCGCGACGACCTGCCCCCACGGCACCGTCACCTGGTCGAGTCCCTGATCCTTCAGGGTGCTCACGAAGCCCCAGCCGAACGCGATGCCGAGCAGCACTCCGACGGCCGCGCCGAACACCGCGATGAGCATCGACTCCAGGTAGATCGTGCGACGCATCTGGGACCGCTGCATTCCGACCGCGCGGAGCATGCCGATCTCCCGCCGGCGTTCCACCACCGACAGCGCGAGCGTGTTGATGATGCCGAGGATCGCGATCACGACCGCGAGGGCGAGTAGTCCGTAGAGGATCGCGAGCAGGGTGTCGATCTGCTGACCCTGCGTTCCCTTGAACTGTTCCCGGTCCTGCACCTGCACCACGACGAACTGTTTGGTCGCCGATTCGAGGTCGGTGCGCAGCTGCGCCGAATCGGCGCCCGGTTTCGCGTCGATGAGGACCGCCAGATCGGGGATGGTCGCGGCAGGCATGACCTGGCGGTACACCTCGTCCGACACGAGCCAGTCGCCGACCAGTTGATTGTCCTCGAAGACGCCCGTCACCTCGGCGTCGACGACCTTCCCGTCGGCGCTCGTCATCGGGACCGTCGTCCCGAGCGTCCAGCCCTTCTTCGCGGCCGTCGTCTGCGACACGATGAGGTGGTTGGCGGTGAGGTCGGCGCCGCCCTCGACGAGTTTGTAGTCGAGGACCCCCTCGAGCGGCCCGTCCAGCGACGCACCCTGCTGCTGCTCGTCGTCGACCGTCACCGACACCGGGTGCAGGGCGACGGCGCTCTGCACGTCGTCGAGGTTCCGCACGGCCCGCGCCGCTCCGCTGGGCACGCCGATCTGATTGGGACCGGTGAGCACGTAGTCGGCGGACACACCCGAGTCCACGAGCTGGTTGACGCTGGCCTTCGCGGACGCACCGAACACGCCGATCACGGACATGAGCATCAGCCCCAGCGTCAGCGCGAACGCGGTGGCGGCGGTGCGGCGCGGATTCCGCACCGCATTGGTGCGGGCGAGGCGCCCGACCGGACCGAACGGCTTTGCCAGCACCGCGCCGAGTGCCCCGACGATCGGCCGGGACAGCGCGGGAGCGGCGAACAGCACAGCCAGGATCAGACCGAGTGCGCCGGCACCGACGACGGCGGCCGCACCGCCACCCGTGCCGCGGGAGCCGATCAGGAGTCCGACGACGCCGAGAACACCGAGCACGGCGCCGGCGATGGTGCGCAGGTGCAACGAGTCACCGGTGGACGCGAATTCCTCGCGCATCGCGGCGACCGGCGGCACCTTGGACGCGCGGCGGGCGGGTGCGTACGCGCTGACCGTCGTCACCAGGACACCGACCACGAGGGCGATGAGGATCGTGCGCGGCCCCACCTGGAGGGGTCCCTCGGGCAGTCCGACGTCGAACGCGTTCAGCAGTGCCCGCAGTCCGTAGGCGAGTCCGACGCCGGCGGCGATACCGATCGCACTGCCGATGACGCCGACCACGAGGGCCTCGAAGACCACGGAGCGTCCCACCTGCTTGCGGCTGGCGCCGATCGCGCGGAGCAGCGCCAGTTCGCGCAGCCGCTGCGCGACGATCATCGAGAACGTGTTGTAGATGATGAACGTGCCGACGAGCAGGGCGATTGCACCGAACGCGAGGAGGAAGTAGTTGATGAAGCTCAGCGCCTCCGTCACCTGCGCCTTGGTCTCCTCGCGCACCTCGTCGCCGGTCTGGACCTTCGCGTCGGGGAGGGCCGTGGCGATCTCGTCGCGCAGCTCGGCCTGGGAGAGGCCGGTGCCGGCCACGTCGATGTACTCGACGTGCTTGCCGTCGGTGAACAGTTCGCGGGCCTGCGAGTCGACGAACGTGGCGCCGATGAATCCACCGGTCTCGTTGCCGGTGTCGTAGATGCCGGAGACGGTCACGTCGATCATTCCGCGTGCGGGTACGAGGACCTTGGTGTGGTCGCCGACCGCCAGATGAGCCCGTTCGGCTGCGCTCGAGTTGACGGCGATCTGGCCGACCTGCGCGGGCGGTGCGCCCTGCAGGTACTCGTCGGGTTCACCGAGGGCCTGGCCCGGCGGCAGGTACGCCTCGCCGATGCTCGGCGCACCCCCGGTCTGGACCGCGGCGCCGTCGGAGTCGATGAGGACGATCTGCCCGCTGACGGACGGTGCCACCGCACGCACTCCGTCGAGCGCGGTGATGGTGTCGATGTCGGCGAGGGGCACCCCGCTGGAGTTGCGCTCCTCGGTCGACACCCGGACGTCGACGCCTTGCGCGGTGTTCTCGAAGATCGAGTCGAACGTCTTCTGGAGTGTGTCGGTGAAGACGAAGGAACCGGCGACGAATGCGGTGCCGAGCACCACGGACAGCACCGTCAGTGCCAGCCGGACCTTGTGGGCCGCCAGATTGCGCAGCGACACCTTGCGCATCGGAGCGCTGGATGTGGACGCCATGCGGTCAGACCGCCGCGTCGGACGCGAGGGCGTGGGCGGGCTCGTCGAGTCGCTTCATCGTGTCGAGGACCGAATCGGCCGTCGGCTCCCGCAGTTCGTCGACGATCTTGCCGTCGGCGAGGAAGACCACCCGGTCGGCGTACGCCGCCGCGCGGGGGTCGTGCGTGACGATGACGACGGTCTGGTGGAACTCGTCGACCGCGGCCCGCAGGATCGACAGCACCTCACCCGAGGACTTCGAGTCGAGGTTGCCCGTGGGCTCGTCGCCGAAGATGATCTCCGGCTGCCCGGCCAGCGCGCGGGCACACGCCACCCGCTGCTGCTGACCGCCGGACAGTTCACCGGGGCGGTGCTCGAGACGGTCCTGCAGTCCGAGCTTGGTGAGCACGTTCTCGAGCCACGCGGCGTCCGGCTTGCGGCCCGCGATGTCCAGCGGCAGGGTGATGTTCTCGATGGCTGTCAGCGTCGGTACCAGGTTGAACGCCTGGAACACGAAGCCGATCCGGTCGCGTCGCAGCTGCGTCATCTGCTTGTCGGTCAGCGTCGTCAGCTCGGTGTCGCCGATGAGGACCGAACCCGAACTGGCCGAGTCGAGGCCGGCCAGGCAGTGCATCAGCGTCGACTTGCCGGAACCGGACGGTCCCATGATCGCAGTGAACTCACCACGGGCGAACTCCGCGGATACCGCGCTGAGCGCGTGGACCTGGGTGTCGCCGGTGCCGTACGTCTTGGACAGCTCGACAGCACGGGCAGCGACAGCGGGGGCATGCGTGCTCATGATCGCCTTTCGTCATTCCTCTTGTGGCGGTCCGGCCCCGTGGTGACGGGCCGGGACGGTGCACGCGCGGCGCACTCCTCCATCTTGTCGACACCCGCGACGGCCCGCCATCAGGGACCACCCTGATCTTCGGTCTGCGGGGCCGTGATCTCGGACACGGAGACCGGCGCGGAAACGCCCACGACGGCATAGCCGAACTGGGAGAATTCCGGTATCGCCGGTGCGAAGGAGAAGCCTCATGGCCATCGAACCCCCCACACCCCGGGCGGGATCGCGGTTCCTCGACGCGTTCTTGCAATCACCGTTCGCCGGCCTCGCGCCGTGGATCGTGATGTCGCTGCTGTCCGGCCCCGGGCGGTTCGAGGAATCGGTCGCGACCGCACTCGGCTTGTCGATCCTGTTCCTGGTCCTCAGCCACCGCCGCGGCGGAACCCTCAAACCCCTCGAAGTGTTCGACATCCTCTATTTCGGCTGCCTCGCCGTGATCGGACTGTTCGCCTCCGACGACCTGATCACGTGGCTGGAGAAGTGGTCGGGCGAGATGTCGAGCCTGGCGCTGGTCGCGTTCGCGTTCGGCTCGCTGCTGCTGCGCAATCCGTTCACTCTCCCGTACGCGAAAGAGACGACACCCGAGGAGTATTGGACCTCGCCGCTGTTCCTCAAGGTCAACCAGCTCATCACGCTGGTGTGGGCGCTGTCCTTCACGGTATCGGCGGCGGCCGGACTGTACGGCGACCTGGTCCTCGACCAGCCGGACAATTTCTGGACGGGCTGGATCATCCCGATCGGGGCGTTGCTGTTCGCGCTGTCGTTCACCGAGTGGTATCCGGACGTGGCGAGCGCGCAGGCGCCGCGGGAGCCTGGAGAACCGGAGGAGGTGGCACCGCCTCTGGTCAAACTGTTCGACTTCCTGCCGCCGTTCGTGGTCGGCGTGGGGATCGCGATGCTCGTCACCGACAACGACCCCGACTGGCTGGGCATCACTCTGATCGTGGTCGGCGCCATCGGCACCGCCGCGCTGCGACGCGCGGACGCACAGAGCCGAAGCAGTTCGGCCGCGTGAGGCAAAACGTCACTGATCGGATCACCGACTACTAGCCTGATGTGACTGACGTCACAGACGAGAGGTGGGCGCATGTCGGACGCCGACAACGAGATCATCTTCGACCGACTCGCGCACTGGGCGCAGGTCCGTCCGGACGACGTCGCCGTGCAGTTCCAGGGCACCGAATACACGTGGTCCGGCTGGCACGACCGAATCCTGCACATCGCGGGAGCCTTGGCGGAAGGCGGAATCGGGCAGGGTGACACCGTCGCGTTCGTCGACAAGAACCACCTGTCCTGCCTCGAGGTCACCTACGCCGCCTCCCTCCTCGGCGCGGCGGCCGCGGTCCCGAACTGGCGACTGGCCGGCGAGGAACTCGACTACGTGATCAACGATTCCCGCGCGCGAATCCTGTTCGTGGGCAACGAGTTCCTCCAACAGGTCATGGCGCTGCGCGACCGGTTGACCGGTATCGAGCAGATCGTCACCGTCGGTGGGGAGCACGACGAGTTCGAGCCGTGGCTCGCCGAGGCATCCGTCCTGGCGTCGATGCCGGAGGTGGCTGCCGACTCCACCGCGCTGATCCTCTACAGCTCGGGAACCACCGGCAGGCCCAAGGGGGTTCAGCTGACCCACCGCAACCTGATCGCCCACAGCAACGCCGTGCTCGACATCCTGCCCGCACGCCACGACGACTGCCTCCTCGTCGCCATGCCGCTGTTCCACGTCGGCGGGAGTTGCTACGCGATCATGGGCGTGCACGCCGGCGCCCGATGTCACTTCACCCGGGAGGCCGACGCACCGTCCCTGTTCGCCGGTCTCGCGGCGGGCGCGAACATCGCGTTCCTCGTGCCGCCGGTGATCGCTGGAGTGCTCGCGGCGGGCGAGCAGGCGGTGGCCGCGTTCGCGGCGCTGCATCGCATCACGTACGGCGCCGCACCGATGCCGTTGCCGTTGCTGCGCAGCGCGCTCGCCGCCTGGCCGGAGACGGAGTTCGTCCAGGTCTACGGAATGACCGAGTGCGCAGGGGTGGTCACCGCCCTGCTGCCGGAGGTGCACCGCGACGAGGCGCAGGAGGCGAGGATGGCGTCGGCCGGTCAGCCCATCCCCGGCGTCGAGATGCGCATCGTGGACCCGGCCACCACCGAGGACGTCGCTCCCGGCGAGACGGGGGAACTGTGGTGGCGAACGGAACAGCGCACGCCCGGGTACCTCGGCAAGCCCGAGGCGACGGCGGAGGCCGTCACGGCCGACGGCTGGTTGCGCAGCGGCGACATGGGTCGGGCGGACGCCGACGGTTTCGTGTTCATCGAGGACCGGCTGAAGGACATGATCATCACCGGCGGCGAGAACGTCTACTCGCCCGAGATCGAACGGGTCCTCGTCGAGCACCCGGCCGTGGCGGAGGTGGCTGTGATCGGCGTTCCGGACGACCACTGGGGCGAGACCGTGAAGGCCGTCGTCGTGCCCGTGGCGGGGACGAGTATCGAACCGGACGAGCTGATCCACTACACCCGTCAGCGGCTGGCCAAGTTCAAGTGCCCGACGACGGTCGACGTCGTCGACCTCATGCCACGCAACCCCACCGGCAAGATTCTCAAGCGGGAACTGCGCGCACCGTACTGGAAGGACCGCACCCACAAGCTCGTGTGAACGGCGGCCATACTGGGACCGTGACCGTTCGATGCCCCTGCCTGCTCGGTGAACCGTACGACGAGTGCTGCGGGAGGTACCACCGCGGTGAGGCGAAGGCACCCACGGCCGAGCGTCTCATGCGATCGCGGTTCAGCGCGTTCGCCGTCCTGGATGCCGATTACCTCCTCGCGACCTGGCATCCGAGTACCCGGCCCGGGAATCTGAACCTCGATCCCGATCAGCGGTGGACCCGCCTGGACATCCTGGGCACAACGGCCGGCGGCCTGCTCGACACCACCGGCACCGTCGAGTTCCGCGCGCACTACGTGCTGGACGGTCGCCGCGAATCGCTGCACGAGAACAGCCGATTCGTCCGGGAGGACGGCGACTGGCTGTACCTGGACGCGATCGCGACGCCACGCGGCGGGCTCCCGCGCCTCTGATCGGCTGCGGCTTACGATCGGAGCATGATCAACCACCGGATCGGTCCCTCCGCCGTGTTCGCCGCCTGCTCACTGGCCGCCCTGACTCTCACCGGATGCTCGGAGACGAACTCCGCCAGCAGTGTGGCGGCGACGTCACCGGCCGCGGCCACCACGAGCAGCGCCCTCGAACCCGAGACGGCGCCGATCCCGACCGACGCCTCCCCGAAGTCGTCCGCGGCGTCCGAGTCGGCGAAACTCACGGTCACCGACGTCCGCGTCGGCGAGCACGACGGATTCGACCGCGTGGTGTACGAACTGGGCGGCAAGGGCACACCGGGCTGGCGGGTGCAGTACGTCGACGAGGCCGTCCAGGACGGCAGCGGCAAGACGATCCCGGTGGCGGGCAACGGCATCCTGCAGGTGCAGATCGACGGTTCGGCGTACCCGTTCGACAGCGACGTGGAGGGGTATTCGGGTCCGAACCCGGTGCCCGGGGTTCCCGGCGGGACGGTGACGGAGGTCAACGGCGCGCTCGTGTTCGAAGGCGTCACGCAGTCGTTCATCGGCGTCACACAGCCGGGTCGCCCGTTCACGGTGTCGACCCTGTCCGGTCCGACCCGGGTGGTCGTCGACGTCGCGAAATAGCCGTGCGGCTTGACCTCGAGTTAAGTTTAGGTTCTACCGTCGTGTCGTACCCCGGCTCTACCGTGGGGGGATAGCGACAGGAGGCCGCTGGCATGAGCATGGAAGTCACGGCGTGGAACGCGATGTACAACGCGATGCACGCCCAAGAGGATCGTCGACCCTTCTCCCGCACGACATTGCGGCGGATAGCCCGGTTCGCCCTGCCGCATCGTCGTAGCCTCGGGTGGTATCTGCTGCTCAGCGTCGTGACGGCGGCACTGGCCGTGGCCACACCGGTGCTGGCGGGCCGCGTCGTCAACGCGATCGTCGGTGGCGACGCGGTGTCCGTCGTCGTGCGCCTCGCGGCGCTCATCGCAGTCATCGCCGTACTCGAATCCGCACTCGCCCTGTGGACGCGGTGGCTGTCCGCGAGCATCGGCGAGAACCTGATCCTCGACCTGCGGACCGCCGTGTTCGACCACGTGCAGCGGATGCCGATCGCCTTCTTCACCCGCACCCGCACCGGCGCGCTGGTCAGTCGCCTCAACAACGACGTGATCGGGGCGCAGCGCGCATTCAGCGACACCCTGTCCGGGGTGGTGTCCAACCTGGTCACGCTCGGCATCACGCTCATCGTGATGGTCGGGATATCCTGGCAGATCACCCTGTGCGCACTACTGCTGCTGCCGATCTTCGTCCTGCCCGCCCGCAGGATGGGCGCGCGGCTCGCGCAACTCAATCGTGAGGCGGCCAACCACAACTCGGTGATGAGCACCCAGATGACGGAGCGGTTCTCGGCTCCCGGCGCCACCCTCGTCAAGCTGTTCGGCCGGCCGGCCGAGGAGTCCGCGGAATTCGCGGTCCGCGCCCGACGGGTGCGGAACATCGGCGTCCGCACGGCGATGCTGCAGTCGGTGTTCGTCACCGCGCTCACACTCGTCTCGGCACTCGCGCTGGCGCTCGTCTACGGCCTGGGCGGGTTCTACGCGCTGCGCGGACAACTCGACGCGGGCGCCGTGGTTGCCATGGCCATGCTGCTGACCCGGCTGTACTCGCCCCTCACCGCCCTGGCCAGCGCACGCATGGACGTGATGAGCGCGCTGGTGAGTTTCGAGCGGGTCTTCGAGGTCCTCGACCTGAAGCCGTTGATCGCGGAGAAGCCCGACGCCGTCGCGGTGCCCGAGGGGCCCGTGTCGGTGGAGTTCGACTCCGTGGAGTTCGCGTATCCCTCGGCCGACAAGGTGTCGCTGGCGTCGCTCGAGGAGGTCGCGACCCTCGACACCCGCGGCGGCGTCGAGGTGCTGCACCGACTGTCGTTCCGCGCCGAACCCGGGCAGATGGTCGCGCTGGTCGGGTCGTCCGGGGCCGGCAAATCCACCATCGCCCAACTGGTCCCCCGGCTCTACGACGCCGATGCGGGTTCGGTGAAGCTCGGCGGGGTGGACGTGCGGGACCTGACCGCCGACTCCGTGCGGGCCACCGTCGGCATGGTGACGCAGGACGGGCACCTCTTCCACGACACCGTGCGGGCCAACCTCCTGCTCGCCCGCCCCGGCGCCACACCGGCGGAACTCGCGGAGGTTCTGGAACGGGCGCGGCTCACCGAACTGGTCGCCGCCCTGCCCGACGGCCTCGACACGGTGGTCGGCGAACGCGGCTATCGACTGTCCGGAGGAGAACGTCAGCGGCTGACCATCGCACGACTACTGCTCGCGCACCCGCGGGTCGTCATCCTCGACGAGGCCACCGCGCACCTCGACTCCACGTCCGAGGCCGCCGTCCAGGAAGCGCTCGGCGAGGCCCTCGCCGGCCGCACGGCCGTGGTGATCGCGCACCGGTTGTCGACCGTCCGCGCGGCCGACCTGATCCTCGTCGTCGAGGCCGGGCGCATCGTCGAGCGTGGCACCCACACCGAACTGCTCGCCGCGGGCGGCCGGTACGAGGAGCTGTACCGCACTCAGTTCGACACGCATGCTCCGCGTGGTTCGGACACGGGCACGGTGTCGTCCCCGGCTCTCACCGAGGTGCTGCGGTGAGTCTGCGAATGGCGGAGAGGGGCAGGCCGATCCAACTCGGGCGGTTCCTGGCCTCGTACACGGTCTCGTATACGGCCTTGTCGAGTTCGTAGGCGCGGAGCAGCGCCGCCGCCGCACGGGGATCGGTGCCCGACACCGAGGCATAGCCGTCGCAGAAGGCGTCGGCGTTGCGCTGGGCCCATTCCCGCGCACGGAAGTCCCGCTGCGACGCGGCCCCCTTCGCTCCCATCGGCACCGAATCGGCCAGCAGGTGATGGGCGGCGTAGTCGAAGGAACGCAGCATCCCCGCGACGTCCCGCAGCGGACTGTCCGGCTCCCGGCGCTCGTCGAGCGTCTTGGCCGGTTCTCCCTCGAAGTCGATGAGCAGCCACCGCTCCGGCGTCCGCAGTACCTGACCGAGATGAAGGTCGCCGTGGATCCTCTGGACGGCAGTGGCGCCCAGTGCTTCCGCCTCGGCGAACTTGTCCCGTATGGCGCCGGCCACGTCCTTCAACTCGGGGACGATCGAGGTGGCGACCTCCAGCCTGCGGGTCATCGCCTCCACGGTCGTCGACGCGACCTGTCGTTCCTCCGCACCGAGTTCACGCGCCAGGGTGGCGTGCACCTCGGCGACGGCGGCGCCCATACGATGAGCCTCGCCGGCGAAGTCGGTCCCCAACTCGGCGGCGTGGAGGTCGGCTTCGATCAGGAGGTCGCGGACGCTGCCGAGCGCCATGCTCCACCCGTCGGCGGAGTTGGCCTCGAAGTCCTGCACCATGGCGAGGGTGGTCGGCACACCCGCCACGTCGGTCTCCATCCACGCGCGCAGTGTCGCCACGTATTCACTGCCGGCGGCAGACAGAGCGAGGTGCAGTTCCACGTCGGGGTTCACACCGGGTGTGACCAGACGGAAGATCTTGAGCAGGAGCTTCTCGCCCAGTACCACCGACGTGTTCGACTGCTCCGCACCGAGCGTCCGCCCGCGGAGCCCCGGCTCGATCACCGCGCCCGGCACCGTCTTCAACTGCACCGGCCCGGACCCTTCGGCCTCGGCCAGCAGGTCGGCGTACAGCGTGATGACCTCGGCGTCGTGCAGTCCGTCGTACGCGATCATGGTGTTCCCGTCGCTGTCCGGCAACGCCCAGGGCTCGAGGTCCTCCGGCAGGTGACTGCGGAACCCGAGCGGTATCTGGTACACCTGCGGCGGTCCGGCCTCGAACTCCACCGTCACCAGAAGATGCTCCACCGAGAATCCGAACACCGCGGTCAGCGGGTGGCGCTGCAGGATCCGCACCGCCGAGATGGTGTTGCCCTTGGCGGCGAACCACCGCCGATCCGGCAGCCACTCGACCAGTTGCCGCTCGAGGGTGGCGTCGGGAATGCGTTCACTGGTGGGTTCGTTCACGGTTGCACCGCCTGTTCCGCTTCGCTACTGACCGGATGTCCGCTCACCGCACCGCCGGACTTGGGATCCGGTTGCAGCGCGAACCAGAAGAAGCCGTGACCGGGCAGTGTGATCATGTACCCGTCGTCCGCGATGGCGGGGAAGGGAACGGAGCCGGTGAGCTCCACCGGGATTCGGCCGGCGAACTCGGTGAGATCCAGGATCACCGCCTGCGGGAACCGGGACAGGTTGTTGACGCAGAGGATGACGTCGCTGTACGGGCGTTCCGCGCTCGGCGGCGTCTCGCGCACGTACGACAGTATGGCCGGGTTCGCGCTACCGAGCTCGGTGAAGGACGCCGTCCCGAACGCCGGATGCTGTTTGCGGACCTGGATCAGCCGCCGGGTCCAGTGCAGCAACGAGTTGGTCGAGTTCATCTGCGCCTCGACATTCACCGACTGGTACCCGTAGGTGGGATCCATGATGACGGGCAAGTACATTCGCGCCGGGTCGGCCCGGGAGAAGCCGGCGTTGCGGTCGGGCGTCCACTGCATCGGGGTTCGCACCGAGTCGCGGTCGCCGAGCCAGATGTTGTCGCCCATGCCGATCTCGTCACCGTAGTAGAGGACGGGTGACCCCGGCAGGCTCAGGAGCAGCGCCGTGAACAGCTCGAGCTGGTTGCGGTCGTTCTCCAGCAACGGCGCGAGACGTCGCCGGATGCCGATGTTCGCCTTCATCCGGGGGTCCTGCGCGTACTCGGAATACATGTAGTCACGCTCCTCGTCGGACACCATCTCGAGCGTCAGCTCGTCGTGGTTCCGGAGAAAGATTCCCCACTGGCACGAGCTCGGAATCGGTGGTGTCTGAGCGAGAATCTCGGAGATCGGAAAGCGGTTCTGCCGCCGGACGGCCATGAAGATGCGGGGCATCAGCGGGAAGTGGAACGCCATGTGGCACTCGTCCCCGACCTCGGGCTCCCCGAAGTACTCGACGACGTCCGACGGCCACTGGTTCGCCTCGGCGAGCAGGGCGCGACCCGGGTACTCGGCGTCCATGACGGCCCGGCACCTTTTGAGGAAAGTGTGAGTCTCCGGCAGGTTCTCGCAGTTGGTGCCCTCCCGCTCGAACAGGTACGGCACGGCGTCCAGCCGGAAACCGTCGATTCCGAGGTCCAACCAGAATCGGAGCACGTCGATCATCGCGTCCTGGACGTCGGGGTTGTCGTAGTTGAGGTCCGGCTGATGGGAGAAGAAGCGGTGCCAGTAGTACTGCTTGCGTACCGGATCCCACGTCCAATTGGACGTCTCGGTGTCGACGAAGATGATGCGCGCGTCCGGATACCCTTCGTCGCGGTCGGACCACACATAGAAGTCGCCGTACGGGCCCTCGGGATCGCTGCGCGACTCCTGGAACCAGGCGTGGGTATCGGACGTGTGGTTCATGACCAAGTCGGTGATGACCCTGATCCCGCGGCGGTGCGCCTGATCGAACAGCTGGACGAAGTCGTCGACCGTCCCGAACATCGGCAGCACCGCGCGAAAGTCACGGATGTCGTATCCGCCGTCGCGCAGCGGTGAATCGTAGAACGGCGGCAACCACAGGCAGTCGACGCCGAGCCAGGACAGGTAGTCGAGCTTGGACGTCAGTCCCTTGAGGTCGCCGGTTCCGTCGCCCGAAGAATCGAAGAATGCACGGACCAGCACCTCGTAGAAGACGGCGGTCTTGAACCACTCGTGGTCCACTTGCAGTTCTCGGGCATGGAAGAAGTCCTCGGACCTGGCCTCGATGATGCGGCCTTCGAGGTCGTGCTCCGGTTGGGCAGCGCCCTCCCGGGACGGGTCGGCCTGGGCCGAAAACGAATCTTCCAGGGGCATAAGCACCTCGGTGTGCGACTCGATCACAGGAACAGGGCGTTCCCCGGACACTTGTGTCGATCGTAGGGCGGGCCTGCCCGGACCGCTCGGGACGCGCGGAACCGTCGTCTCTTCGCGCCAGTCATTTCCAGGGCGCCGACATTTCCGCAGCGTCGACATTTCCGCAGCGTCGACATTTCCGCAGCGCCGACATTTCCGCAGCGCCGACGATTGAGGACACTCCCTGTCCGCTATCGACGCCACACTGAACACATGAACGAGACACCGAGCACCCCGACCCCCATCTCCGACGAGCGCGGACTCATTCTCCTCGTGCTCGACAACCAGCGCACCGCGTTCCGCAACGCGCTGTCCGGGCTGACCGAGGAGCAGGCCCGCAGCGTCCCCAGCGCCAGCGAGATGAGTCTGGCGTCCCTCCTCAAACACGTCATCGACGGCGAAGAGGCGATGACCTCCCGGATCACCGGCACCCCGCGCGTCGGCGGCGACCCGGTGGCCGCGTGGATGGCCGCCTGGAACGTCACCGAGGACGAGACCGTCGACGTCCTCCTCGCCCGACTCGGCGACTCGCAACGCGCCACCGAGGCCGCGGTCGCCGCCGAAACCGATCTCGATCGCGACGTGCACCTGCCCGCCGAGGTGGCGCAGTGGATGGCGCCGGGAGTCGTTTTCACGGTCCGCTTCCTGCTGTTGCACCAGATCGAGGAGCTCGCCCGGCACGCCGGTCACGCCGACATCATCCGGCAGTCCCTCGACGGCGCACGAGCCGATACGCTCGCCGGCGGAGGCAGCTGGTCCTGACTCTTTCCCCGGTCTCGGGTAAATTCTCCGCTCGGGCGGCGCTGCAGAGCGGCCCGGACGAGACAACGAGGAGTTCAGGTGGACGGTATGAGCGTGACGCGACGCACGATCGCGGCGGCAACGGTCGGCATCGCGGCGACTTTCGGACTCTCCGGCACGGCAGCCGCGGAGCCGGCCACCCCGGACGTCCCCGGACTCGCCGAGCTGCGCACCCAGGCCGACAAGCCCGAGTCGAAGGCGGCGGTGGAGGCGTTGGCGACGTCGACCGTGCTGCACGACGTCGCGGGCGCGTACACCCCGTTCCTCTACACGGCACCGACCGTGGGCTGCGGCACCGTCGCACCGGTCACGCTGACGCTGGCGTCGGGCACCACCGGCCCCACGGCCGAGGTGAAGGCCGACGAGATCAGCTTCCAGGCGCTGTCCGCCTACCCCGGTGTCGTGAAGTCCTCCGGACTGAACGTCGCGTGGATCAACACCAACACCGGTGCCAGCGGAATCCTGCCCCTCGACGGCGTCACGGAAGGCGGCTATCCGGCGCTGAACAAGGTCGTGACGACGGGGCCGGGCACCGTCGTCGCATCGATCTTTGGCACCGTCGGCTACACCAACGCGACCTGCTACGTGCTGCCGACCGTCGGTTCGTTCTTCGTTCCCGAGGAGGGCCCGCTGCCCGCCGAGGCGGCACAGCCTGCCCCGGCTCCCGCTCCCCCGGCGTAACCGCCGGGGATCCCGTCCGGGACGGCCGCGCGAGTACTACTCGCGCGGCCCTTTCCTGCTGTCCCGGTCGCGCTGGAACTTTCCGCCTGCCCGATCGTCGCGGCCACCGCGCGGTCGACCCGACGGCGGACCCGAATCGGGCTGCAGCTGAATCAGCACACCGGAGATCCTGGTACGGCGCAGGGCCTCGAGCGTCTCGGGGGCCAGATCGGCGGGCAACTCCACCAGACTGTGGTCCGGGCGGATGCTGATGTGCCCGAAGTCGCTGCGCCGCAGCCCGCCCTCGTTCGCGATGGCACCGACGATCGCGCCCGGCACCACGCGGTGCCGCTTACCGACCGCGATGCGGTAGGTCGCGAGTTCCTGGCCTTCCGGTCCGCGGGACCGCGTCGGCGGACCGTCGTCGAAACGGCGTGCCGGACGTTCGCGGGGCTCACGCTCGCGACGCGGCGGGGGCGGCGGCTCGGGCGACATGAGGAACGCCTCGCCGTCGCGGGACTGCACCGCGAGCGCGGCGGCGATGTCGGCGAGCGGCACGTCGTGCTCCTGCTCGTAGTCCTCGATCATCTTGCGGAACAACGCGAGATTGTCGGACGTGAGGCTCTCGGTGATCGAATCGCCGAACTTGGACACCCGCTGCGCGTTGACGTCGTCGACGCTGGGCAGCTGCATCTCGGCCAACGGCTGACGCGTCGCCTTCTCGATGGCCTTGAGCAGGTGCCGCTCGCGCGGTGCCACGAACAGCAACGCCTCACCGGCGCGCCCGGCGCGACCGGTACGGCCGATCCGGTGGACGTATGACTCCGTGTCGTGCGGGATGTCGTAGTTGACGACGTGGGAAATGCGGTCCACGTCCAGGCCACGCGCGGCCACGTCGGTGGCCACGAGGATGTCGAGGGCGCCGCTCTTGAGCTGGCCGATGGTCCGCTCACGCTGCGCCTGCACGATGTCGCCATTGATCGCCGACGCGGAGAAACCGCGAGACCGCAATTTTTCGGCGAGGTCCTCGGTGGCCTGCTTGGTGCGCACGAAGATGATCATCGCCTCGAAGTCCTCGACCTCGAGAACACGCGTCAGGGCGTCGAGCTTGCGCTGGTGCGCCACCTGGACGTACCGCTGCGAGATGTTGGAGGCCGTCGACGTCTTCGACTTCATCGTGATCTCGACGGGGTCGTGCATGTACTGCTTCGAGATCTTGCGGATGGCACCCGGCATCGTCGCCGAGAACAGTGCCACCTGCTTGTACTCCGGAGTGTCGGCGAGGATGCGCTCGACGTCCTCCTGGAACCCCATCTTCAGCATCTCGTCGGCCTCGTCCAGGACGAGGTAGGAGAGCTTGGACAGGTCGAGGGTGCCCTTCTCCAGGTGGTCGATCACACGACCGGGTGTGCCCACCACGACGTGGGCGCCGCGCCGGAGCCCCGACAACTGGACGCCGTAGCTCTGACCGCCGTAGATCGGCAGGACGTGCAGGCCCGGAATGTGAGCGGAGTACTTGCCGAACGCCTCCGCGACCTGCAGGGCCAGCTCCCGGGTCGGCGCGAGGACCAATGCCTGCGGCGACTTCTGCGTCAGGTCGATCTTCGAGAGGATCGGCACCGCGAACGCAGCGGTCTTGCCGGTGCCGGTCTGCGCCAGGCCGACGACGTCGTTGCCGGCGAGGAGGGGCGGGATGGTGGCTGCCTGGATCGGCGAGGGCGACTCGTAGCCCACATCGGACAGTGCCTTCAAGACCCGATCATCGATGTCGAGGTCGGCAAAAGTGGGGGGTTCGGGGTCACGCTCGATATCACTCATTGACCAGCAGTTTAGTGCACGAGTCCACACCGCAACGCCACGCCGCGGAAATACGCGGCGACCGGGACGGGGAACACCCCTGCGACCTCGTCGCCTAGCGTGGACGGCATGGTCGATGTCGCTGTCATTCAGTTCGCTCCCGGTCAGGACAAGCAGGAGAACCTGCGCACACTCCGCACGCTCGCCACCGAGGCCGCGGGCCGGGGCGCGAAGGTGGTGGTGGCGCCTGAGTATGCGATGTTCACGGCGCCGAGGACGGACGAGCGGATCGTCGAATCGGCCGAGCGTCTGGACGGCGAGTTCGTCACCGGTCTGGCCGCGACGGCGAAGGAACTCGACGTCCATCTGGTGGCGGGAGTCAACGAACAACTGCCCGGGGACGATCGCATCTCCAACACCCTCGTCGCGCTCGGACCGGGCGGCGGCATCGTCGCCACCTACCGCAAACTGCACCTGTACGACGCGTTCGGCTACAAGGAATCCGACGTCATCCGCGCCGGCGAGATCGGCGCCCCGGAGACCTTCGCCGTCGACGGACTCACGTTCGGCATGCAGACCTGTTACGACCTCCGGTTCCCCGAGGTCACCCGCCGCATCGTCGATGCGGGCGCCGACGTGCTGCTGCTGCCCGCGCAGTGGGTGCCCGGACCGCTCAAGGAGGACCACTGGTCCACGCTCGTCCGGGCCCGCGCCATCGAGAACACCGTGTACGTGGCCGCCGCCGACCAGAGCGCGCGAACGGGGGCCGGCAACAGCATGATCGTCGACCCGATGGGTGTGACCCTCGCTTCGCTCGGTGAGCGGGTGGGAGCTGCGGTCGCCGCGGTGAACGCGGACCGGATCACCGAGGTTCGGGAGAAGAACCCTGCCCTCGCCCTGCGCCGATTCACCGTCACCGAGATCTGAACGACCCGATCGGGAGTAGCGTCGGAGACGAACCGTTCTCCACGATCACGGAGCGTTCGATGTTGTACACCAGTCGCGCCGACGCCGGTCGCAGACTGGCCGCCGCACTCGCCCACCTGCGCGGCACCGACCTGGTGGTGCTCGGTCTGCCACGCGGCGGGGTCCCCGTCGCTTTCGAGATCGCCGCCGCACTGTCGGCCCCTCTGGACGTCGTGCTCGTCCGCAAACTGGGTGTCCCGTGGCAGCCGGAACTCGCCATGGGTGCCATCGGCGAGGGCGAGTCCCGGGTGATCAACGACGACGTCCTCCGGATCGCCCGGATCGGCAAGGCCGCGCTCGCCATGGTCGAGGCGAAGGAGCGCCGCGAACTCGAACGGCGCGCCCGGGTGCTGCGCGGTGGCAGGCCGCGAACGTCGTTGAAGGGCCGCACGGCCGTTCTCGTCGACGACGGGATGGCCACGGGCGCGACCGCGGCAGTGGCCTGCCAATCGGTGCGGAAACTGGGCGCGGCGCGCGTCATCATCGCCGTCCCGGTCGCCGCGCCCGAGGCCGTCGGCCGCCTCCGGGTGACCGCCGACGAGGTGATCTGCCCGTACACCCCGGCCGATCTCGGCGGCGTCGGCGCTGCGTACGACGATTTCCATCAACTCTCGGACAGCGAGGTCACAGACCTGCTGGCCCTCCACTGACGGTCGTTCTCGAGGAATCTTCAGCTCCGGTGCAACGTTCCCGGAGGCCCTGTCGATACACCGGACAGAGCACAGAACAGACTGCCTTTGGAGGATCTCGTGACCGTCTCTGCCGATACCGTCGAAACCGTCGTCACCGCCTGCCGCGACCGATTGGGCGACCCGTCCGGCTGGGTCACATCGGATGCCTATCGGCACAGCCTCGCTCTCTGCATCATCGAGTCGGTGCAGTCGAGCGCCGGGCACAGCGAGGTCGCCGTCGTCGACCGCTATCTGGCGTATCGGCGGGCGCACCCCGATCAGCCCCTCACCGACGGCGCCCGCGAGCTGCTCCGCACGTTCGAGGAGGCGGGCAGTTCGGATCAGTGGGCGGGCAAGGTCGGCTCGTACAAACGGCGGTACACCGCCACCGGCGTTCCGATCGAGGCGCGTCACATCCAGCTGGCGGCGGAGCGGCTCCACCAGCTCCGCATCAACAGCATCGACGACCTCCTCGAGGCCGCGCGCGACGAGGCAGCCCTGGAGCAGATCCACGACGCCTGGATCGAGGTGTGCGGGGAGAGCAGCGACGTCACCTGGGCGCACTTCCTGATGCTCGCCGGGATCCCCGGGGTCCGGCCGAATCGGGTGGCGGACGTCTTCATCAGTGGCGCGCTCGGCATCTCCGAGGCCACCGACGACGGTCGCGCGGAGGAAATCCTCGAGGCGACGGCGACCGAGCTCGGGGTCGATCCGGACCAGCTGAACTACGCGATCCGGCGTTGGCTGTCGGCGAATTCGCGTCGTCTGGAAGAGGCCGCCTGAGTTATCAGTTTACGCCGAGTTACACTTATCTCCGCTGGTCAGAACAGAAATACCCATAACGGACATCGACCCTGGTGCGAAACTAGGACAAATGTGATCGAATGCACATCCGTCATGTCGTTTCAGTGGAGGGGTCATAGTGCGTGAATTCTCGGTACCGCAGTCGTTCTCAATTCCGGAGGACGCCTCCATGGCGGACACGGTCTTCCGTCATGCCGAGGAAGATCCGAAGTTCGTACCTTTCAAACGCCCGGGCAACGGTGGCTGGGTAGACGTCACCGCCGCCGAGTTCGCGGAGCAGGTCTCCGCCGTCGCGAAGGGTCTCATCGCGTCGGGCGTCGAACTCGGTGACCGCGTCGCGATCCTCTCGGCAACCCGGTACGAGTGGGTCGTCATCGACTACGCGATCTGGACGGCCGGCGGCTGCACCGTCGCCATCTACGAGACGTCCGCACCCGATCAGGCGAAGTGGATCCTCGAAGACTCCGGCACGTCGCTGCTGGTGGTCGAGAACGCGAAGCAGGCCGACGCACTGAAGGTCGTCACCGAGGCCGCGCCCGATTTGCGGGAAGTCCTGCAGATAGAAGACGCGGCGAGCGAAGCGACGGGGAAGACATCCCGCGCGATCGACGAGTTGTCGAAGCGCGGGGAGAGTGTCACCGACGAGCAGTTGCTCGAGCGACGTCACCAGGTGCGCGCGTCGTCGCCCGCGACCCTCATCTACACGTCGGGTACCACGGGCCGCCCGAAGGGCGTGCAGCTGACCCACTCGAACTTCTACGCGGAGTCGGCGGCCGTGAAGCTGGCGCTCAGCGACGCGATGTACGCCGGCAGGCGCACCCTGATGTTCCTGCCCCTCGCGCACGTCTTCGCCCGTGCCATCTCGTTCGGTGCGTTCGACGCCAAGGTCACGGTCGCTCACACCGCCGACCTCACCACGCTGCTCGACCAGTTCGCCGCCTTCAAGCCGCACTTCATCCTGTCGGTGCCGCGCGTGTTCGAGAAGGTCTACAACTCCGCCAAGCAGAAGGCGTACGACGGCGGCAAGGGCAGCATCTTCGAGAAGGCGTCCGCCACGGCCATCGCGTTCAGCGAGGCACAGGACAACGGCGGCGCCGGACTGGGCCTCAAGCTCAAGCACGCCCTGTTCGACAAGCTCGTCTACTCGAAGCTGCGCACCGCGCTCGGCGGCGAGTGCGACCGCGCCGTCTCCGGTGGCGCCGCGCTCGGCGCACGCCTCGGTCACTTCTTCCGCGGCATCGGCGTCCCGGTATACGAGGGCTACGGCCTCACCGAGACGAGCGCCGCCATCTCGGTGAACACCACCCGCGCGCAGAAGGTCGGCACCGTCGGCAAGCCGATCGACGGTCACGCCGCGAAGATCGGCGAGGACGGCGAACTGCTCCTGAAGGGTCCCGTCGTGTTCGGCGGGTACTGGCACAACGAGCAGGCCACCGCGGATTCGATCCGGGACGGCTGGTTCCACACCGGCGACCTCGGCTCGATCGACGAAGAGGGCTACATCTCGATCACCGGCCGCAAGAAGGAAATCATCGTCACCGCCGGTGGCAAGAACGTGGCACCGGCCGTCCTCGAGGACGCCCTGCGCGCGCACCCGCTGATCAGCCAGTGCCTCGTGGTCGGCGACGGCAAGCCGTTCATCGGCGCGCTCATCACCCTCGACTCCGAGACCCTGCCGGGCTGGAAGGAACGCCACGGGCTGGGCGCCGACACCCCGGTGTCCGAATTGGTCAAGAACCCCGACCTGGTCGCCGAGATCGACGAGGCCGTGGCCGAGGGCAACAAGAAGGTGTCCAACCCGGAGCGGATCAAGAAGTACCGGATCCTGGAGGTCGACTTCACGCAGGAGACCGGTGAGCTCACGCCCACGCTGAAGCTCAAGCGGAACGTCATCCACAAGGAGCACGGCGCGGCCATCGAGGCCATCTACGCGTAAGCGGCTTCGCCGCCCGTGAGTGCTCGAGGAGTGCAGGGACTCCTCGGCCACTCACGGGCGCGTAGCGACCAGCACGAAGTCGCGGACCACCGCCGTCACCGTGGCGTGGACCTTCTCGTGGAGCAGGTCGTGTCCGGCATCGTCGAACTCCCGGAATTCGAGGCCGCGGACGCCGGCGGCCCAGTCGCGGACGGGGTCGATCGGTGCGATGCGATCGTCCACGCCGTGCACCGCGAGCAGCGGGATCCCCGCTGATCCCAGGCCCTCCGCCGTCTGCGGCACGGCGGCGGTCTTCGGCATCCCGCACAGAATCGCGCAGCGGAAACCGGAGTCACCGCGCAGGAGAAGCTCCATCGAGACCGCGGCGCCGAGAGAGTGCCCCATGAGGGCGAGCGGGACATCCGGCGCGTGCTGCTCGGCGAGGCGGGTGAGGAGCGCGGCGTCCTCCGCCAAGTCCGCGACCGGCCCAGGATGGTCACCCTCGGACAGGCCGTGGCCCGCCTGGTCGATTCCCCACACCCCGATTCCCGCCGTCGTCAGCCCGCGCGCGAACCGGTGGTAATGACCCGTGTGCTGCCCCATACCGTGGAGAAACACGAGTTGGGCGACCGGTCCACCCACCGCGCTCCAGTGCCGGTAGTGGACCTGTCCGGAGTGGCCGTCGAAGAAAGGCATGGCTGCCATTCTGGGCCTGTCGCACCCCGATGGCACAATCGGCCTGTGTTCCTCCTCGACGACACCATCGTCTACAGCGCCAGCGACCTCTCCGCGGCTGCCACCTGCGAGTTCGCGTTGCTGCGCCGGTTGGATGCCACGCTCGGGCTCGCCGGCTCCGATTCCTCGGGCACGTCCGCCGGCGACGATCCGATGTTGCAGCGGACGTCGAGCCTCGGCGACGCGCACGAACATCGGCGGCTCGAGCGGTTCCGCGCCGAGTTCGGCGACGGGGTGGTCACGATGGAGCGCCCCGACTACACGAAAGTGGGGCTGTTCGACGCGAACCTGGCCACCGTGGAGGCGCTTCGCGGCGGCGCCGACGTCGTGTATCAGGGCACGTTCTTCGACGGCCGCTTCCTGGGTTTCTGCGACTTCCTCGTCCGCGACGGCGACACGTACGCCGTCTACGACACGAAGCTGTCGCGGCACGCGAAGGTGTCGGCCCTACTTCAGCTCGCCGCGTACGCGGAGGCACTGGCCGACAACGGAATTCCGACGTCACCGGAGGTCCACCTGCTACTCGGCGACGACAGCGACTCCGCACACCCGCTCGGCGACATCGTTCCCGTGTACGCGGCTCGGCGGTCGTCTCTCGAACGAATCCTCGACGAGCACCGCGACGAGCAGGCGGTCGCGGAGTGGGGCGACCCCCGGTACACGGCATGCGGTCGCTGCGACACGTGCACCCCGGAGGTGGAGCAGCACCGCGACCTCCTGCTGGTGGCGGGCATGCGTTCGACCCAGCGGAGCAGGCTGATCGCGGCCGGCATCGGCACGCTCGACGCGCTCGCCGCGCATTCCGGCGGCGTCGAGGGTCTCCCCGAACGCACCCTGGAAACGCTTCGCGCCCAAGCCGTTCTGCAATTGCGCCAGGAGTCCTCGGGTACCCCCGAATTCCAGGTGTACGCCCCGCAGGCACTGGGCGGGCTGCCGGAACCGGACGACGGCGACATCTTCTTCGACTTCGAGGGAGACCCTCTGTGGGCCGAGGACGGTTCCACGGACTGGGGTCTCGAGTACCTGTTCGGGGTGGTCGAGGGTCCCGCCGACGACGCCGTGTTCCGGCCGTTCTGGGCGCACGACCGCGCTGAGGAACGGCAGGCCCTCGTCGACTTCCTCGACTACGTCACGGCGCGTCGTCAGCGGTACCCGAACATGCACATCTATCACTACGCCGCGTACGAGAAGTCGGCGTTGCTGCGGCTGGCCGGTCGGCACGGCGTCGGCGAGGAGACGGTCGACGCCCTGCTGCGCGACAACGTTCTGGTCGATCTGTATCCGGTGGTGCGCGCATGCCTGCGCATCGGCGAACGTTCGTACAGCATCAAGAAACTCGAACCGCTGTACATGCCGGAGCAGCCGCGCGACGGCGACGTCACCAATGCCGCCGCGTCGGTGGTCGCGTACGCCGATTACTGCGATCACCGCGACAACGGCCGCGACGACGAGGCACGCGCGTTGCTGCAGGGCATCGCCGACTACAACAAGTACGACTGCGACTCCACGCTGCGGTTGCGTGACTGGCTGATCGGGCAGGCGCAGACGCACGGCGTGGAACTCCGCCCGCCCAGCGACGGCCCCACCCCGGTGACCGAGGAATGCACGCCCGCGGAGGCGGCGTTGCGCGAGTTCGCCGGGCACGGACCGAGCGAGCACCGGGGGCACGATCAGCAGGCAGCTGCGCTCATGGCGGCGGCTGTCGGCTATCACCGCCGTGAACGGAAACCGTTCTGGTGGGCACACTTCGATCGACTGACCGTCCCGCACGACGAGTTGTCGGACATCCGGGACGTCCTGGTGGTGTCGTCGGCGGTCGTCGAGGAGAACTGGCACAAGAGCACCCCGCGGCAGCGCAAGCTGCGCCGGCGCCTCGAGCTCACCGGTCGTTTCGGGACCGGGAGCACGGTGGGACCCAAGACCACGATGTATGCGCTGTACGACGCTCCCGCACCCGAGGCCGTCGCGGGCGACAATCCGCAGCAGCGGGGTACGTGCACGGTCAACGTGCTCGAGGTCGGGAAGGACGGTCGCCGCCGCGACGTGGTGATCGTGGAGGAACTCCTGAACGGTCAGGAGTACGTGCAGCTTCCGACGGCGATCACCCCGGGGCCGCCGATCACGACCGACCGCATCGAATCGTCCGTCGCGGTGGCCGCGGACGGCATGTGCTCGCCGCTGCCGGACCTCCCGCGGTGCGCGTCGGTAGACATTCTGCGGCGTTCCGACCCTCGCACGCGGAGCGGGAATCCGCTTCCACCCGTCGACGGCACGGACTACGCGGGCGCGATCACCGCGGCGCTCCTCGACCTCGACGACTCGTATGTGGCCGTGCAGGGGCCTCCCGGCACCGGCAAGACGTACACCGGGGCCCGGGTGATCAAGGCACTCGTGGAGCAGCACCAGTGGCGGATCGGCGTGGTCGCGCAGTCGCATTCGGTGATCGAGAACATGCTCGGCGGCATCGTGAAGGCCGGGCTCCCCGCCGAACTCGTCGCGAAGAAGGACGGGCGGCATCGCGCCGCGACGTGGACCGACATCAGCTCCAACGACTACCCCGGCTTCATCGACCAGGCCGAGGAAACGGGCTGCGTGATCGGCGGGACCGCGTGGGACTTCGCGAACACCGACCGCGTTCCGCCCGGCAGCCTCGACCTCCTGGTCATCGACGAGGCCGGGCAGTTCGCGCTGGCCAACACCATCGCGGTGGGCGGCGCGGCACGCAATCTCCTGCTTCTCGGCGATCCTCAGCAACTCCCGCAGGTCAGCCAGGGCACCCATCCCGAACCGGTGGACGCATCGGCCCTCGGGTGGCTCGCCGAGGGACACGGAGCGCTGCCCGCGAGCCGCGGTTACTTCCTCGAACGCACGTGGCGGATGCACCCGGACCTGTGCGCGCCCGTGTCGACGCTGTCGTACGACGGCAAGCTGCGTTCACAGGAATCAGCCAGTGCCGCACGGCGACTCGATGGGATGGAACCGGGCGTGCAGACCGTCTTCGTCGACCATCAGGGCAACGCCACCCAGTCCCGCGAGGAATCGCGGGAGGTGGTCAACCGGATCACGAAGCTCCTCGGTTCGGGCTGGACCGACCCCAGCGAGTTCGAGGGCACCCGTCCGCTCGACGAGTCCGACATCCTGGTGGTGGCGCCGTACAACGCGCAGGTCGGGTTGATCGAGCGCGATCTGGCCGCGGTCGGTCTCGACAAGGTCGAGGTGGGAACGGTCGACAAGTTCCAGGGACGGGAGGCTGCCGTCGCCATCGTGTCGATGACGGCGTCCGCGATCGAGGACGTGCCGCGCGGCATGTCGTTCCTGCTGTCGCGCAACCGGATGAATGTGGCGGTCTCCCGCGGTAAATGGGCTGCGATCATCGTCCGATCGGAATCGCTCACGCACTACATGCCGAGCACCCCGGAAGGTCTGACCGAACTGGGCGCCTTCATGCGGCTCACCGGTCAGCCGAAGCACTGACCTTCGCCGCGGTAGGTGGGCACCACGGTGCGGGAGCCGTCCGACTCGACGAGGTGGACGTCGGTGAACCGCTCGCACAACTCGCCCGCCTTGGCGTGTCGGAACCACACCCGGTCGCCGATGCCGAGTTCTGCTGCCGCTCTTCCCGTCACGGGGGTCTGCACCTCCCCCGCGCCCTCGTTGCGCAGGAGTTTCAGCCCCGACGGCCACATCGGCTTCGGCACGCGACTACCCCCGGCGGGACCGGAGGCGATGTAGCCGCCGCCGAACAGTGTCGCGATGCCGGGGGTGGGTTTCCGGACCGTCGACAGCGCGAAGTACAGGGCCGGGTGCGGGCGGAACGAACGGTACCGGTCGAAGAGCGTCGGGACGTACAGACCGGAGCCCGCCGTCACCTCCGTGACGACCGGGTCCGCGGAACTCACCTCGAGCGAGCCGGTGCCACCGCTGTTGACGATCTCGAGCACCCCGACCTCCGACTGGACGGCGTTCACCACGGCGCCGCGGCGGGTCGCGAGTTCGTTCGCCGATGCCCGTTTCATCCAGCCGATCGGCGGGCTGGAATCGGGTAGTCCGGCGATCTGCGCTTCGTAGAACATGACGCCGACGACGGCGAACCCGCGCCCCGCGGCGCGCTTCGCGAACGCGGCGACGGCGGACGGTTCGCGGAGCGGGGAGCGGCGGACTCCGATGTGGACGGGTCCGAGTCGCAGCGAGGCGTCCACGTCGACGCACAACCGGGCGCGGAGGGACGCGGTGCCTGCCGCGGCGCGCACGAAGTCGAGTTGGTCGTCGCTGTCGACCATCAGGGTGATCCGGTTCAGCAGTTCCGGGTCGGCGGCCAGTTCGGCGAGGGCCCTGCGGTCGGCGGTCGGGTAGCCCATGAGGACGTCGTTCGCGCCGTGCCGGGCCAGCCAGATCGCCTCGCGGAGCGAGTACGCCATGATGCCGCGGAAGCCGCCGGCCGCGGTGAGATTCTCGCCCAGGGCGACCTGGAGCACGGCGCGGCAGCGGACGGATTTGCTGGCGACGCGCACGGGGGTACCGCCGGCGCGCAGCACCAGGTCGGCCGCGTTGGCGCGCAGCGTGGGCAGGTCGAGCGCGGCCAGCGGCGGGTCGACCTCGGTGGTCGCGGCGATGAGACGGTCGAGCGTCGGCGTCACAGTTCGTCCAATCGTGTTCCATCGATCCGGAGGCGCCAGTCAACCACCGAGTTGGACGATTGTCCAGATCGATTGAACCGTCAGGGCTGCTCGAGGGCCTTCGACGCGATCACCTGCACCATGTCGTCCAGAGCGGCGATCATGGCCTCGCTGTCGCGGTCGACCAGCCACCGCAACACGAGCCCGTCGAGCATGGCCAGCCCGAACCGCGCGATCGCTTCGACCGGGGTCCCCCAGCCGACTCCGGCGATCCGGGCGCACTCGGCGAGGAACTCGATCGCTTCCTCGTCCATCGTCCGGTACTGCTGACCGGCGATGTCGCCTGCCCGCTCGCTTCCGGTCGCGCGATGCCGCAAGGCCTGCGCGGTGATTTCGTAGGTGAGCAACTGCCGGTCCGGGGTGGCTTCGATGATCGGCCACATCCCGCTGATCCCGATGTGGAGGAGTTCGCGCAGGCCGTCGATCCCGCGCAGGTCCGGCGCGTGCCGCACCTGCCCGAACGCCAGCCGCATCGACTCGCTGAGCTGGAGAACGAGACTCTCACCCATCGCGGCGAGGAGCTCCTCCTTGCTCTCGAAGCAGTAGTGCACCACACCGAGCGAGACGCCGGCCTCCTCCGCCACGGCACGCACCGTGACCGACGCGACGCCGCGCTGCTCCGCGATGGCCAGCGCCGACTCGACGAGTTGGGCACGACGTTCATCCGCGGGAAGCCTGTTCAGCATCCTCTGATCGTAGAACCTGCGGGGGCCTCGTCCGTGACCAACACGGACGCCCGACCAACACCGATATTTGCCTGGACGAGCGTCCAGGTTCATGATGGGCGAATGGCACAGGACACATGGCGCAACTGGGCGGGCACCGAGACGGCGAACCCGCAGCGGTTCGCGACTCCGCACTCGGTGGACGAATTGAGCGCACTCCTCTCCCGTGCCGCAGAGCAGGGGCAGCGAGTCAAGGCCGTGGGGTCAGGCCACTCCTTCACCGGGGTCGCGGTCACCGACGGCATCCTCGTCGGCCTCGACGCCCTGACCGGGATCGAATCCGTGACTCTCGACGAACCGGCCGGCGCGCTCGTCACCGTGCTCGCCGGCACGCGGTTGCGCGACCTCAACGAACAACTCTGGCACCGCGGCCTGGCCATGATCAACCTCGGCGACATCGACGTGCAATCGGTGGCGGGCGCGTTGTCCACCGGAACACACGGCACCGGAGCGCGTTTCGGAGGTCTCGCCACTCAGGTCCGCGCCCTCCAGGTGGTGCTGGCGGACGGATCGGTCTCCGACTGCTCCCCCACCGTGAACCCCGAACTGTTCGAGGCCGCACGCCTCGGCCTCGGCGCGGTGGGCATCATCTCGAAGGTCACGATCCAGTGCGTGCCGAACTACGTGATGCACGCCGTCGAGGCACCCGAGTCGTTGGACAGCACCCTCGAGCGACTCGACCACGACCGCAGCACCATCGACCACTTCGAGTTCTACTGGTTCCCCCACACCCGCCGTGTGCTGACGAAACGCAACACCCGGCTCCCCGGTGACACTCCGACGTCGCCGGTCCATCCGGTCCGCGCGTACGTCGACGACGAACTGCTGTCCAACATCGTGTTCGAGGGCATCAACCGGGTGGCCGGCCTCGTGCCCTCGACGATTCCGAAGATCAACCGGCTGTCGTCGCGCATCCTGGGCGCGCGCGAGTACACCGATCGCAGCTACCGAGTCTTCGCGTCGGAGCGCCGGGTCAAGTTCCGCGAGATGGAATACGCGGTTCCCGCCGAGGCGCTGCCTGGCACTCTCGCCGCGATCGACGCGTGGGTGGAAAAGTCCGGGTTCCGGGTGGCGTTCCCCGTCGAGGTCCGGTTCGCCACGGGCGACGACGTGTGGCTGTCGACGGCGAACGGGCGCGACACGGCGTACATCGCGGTGCATCAGTATCACCGTCGCGATCACGAACCCTACTTCGCCGCGGTCGAGGCGATCGCCCGGGACGTCGACGGCCGGCCGCACTGGGGCAAACTGCACGGGCGCACCGCCGAGGACTTGCGGCCCGCGTACCCGAACTTCGACGAGTTCGTCGCCGTGCGCGACAAGTACGACCCCGAGCGAATGTTCGGCAACGCGTACCTGCAGCAGGTCCTCGGTCGCTAACGTGGGTTAGGTGCCCCCCAGTCGATCTTTCGACCGTCGCGCCTTCCTCCGCGTCGCCGGAACCTCCGGGGCGGCGGCACTCGGCATCGCCGCGCTCAGCGCCTGTGGAGAACGGCTGCACGATCCCGAGATCCCGCCCCTTCCCGACGGCCTGTCAGTTCCCGGCGGCGGTGCGGTGTCCGAGTTCGCACCCGTCGACAAGGCGACGTGGCGCGTCCAGGGTGATCCGCTGGTCGCGCCGACCGGCGACGGGCCCCTCGCCGACATGCGACTTGCCGTCACCGACCTGTATGCCGTTGCGGGACAGCAGATCGGTGCGGGCAGCGGGCGGCGGCTCGCCGACGCGCCGGTCGAAACCGGAACCGCCGCCGTGGTGGCACGGCTCCTCGGTCAGGGTGCCCGCGTCGTCGGCCTGGCGCAGACCGACGACCTCGGCTACGGGCATTCCGGTGTCAACCAGCAGTTCGGGACGCCACCCAACCCGCGGGCCGAGGACCGTCTGCCCGGCGGCGCGACGTCGGGCGCCGCGAGCGCGGTCGCGCAGGGTAGCGCCGACATCGGCCTGGGCGTCGACACCACCGGTTCCGTCCGGATCCCCGCCTCGTACCAGGGCCTGTACGGATTTGCGCCGTCGCGGGGCGCCGTCTCCACCGAGGGTCTGTTCCCGTTGTCCCCCACGTTCGACACCCCCGCATGGGTCTGCGGCGACCTCGACACCTTCGTCGGCGTGTCCGGCGCCCTGCTCCCCCTCACCGCGGAGACCCCGTTCCGCAGCGCGCTCACGTCGGACGGTATCAACGCCGTCGCCGAGGCCGGCGTCCTCGGCGCAGTGCGCCGCGCCCTGACGTCGTGGGAGAAGAGTTCCTTGCCCCGGCTGACGTGGACCGACACGGACATCGGCCGGCTTCCCGACTGGTACGACGCCGTCGTCGGCGTGCAGGGCTTCGAGGCGTGGCAACTGCACGGCGACTGGGTGAGCGAGGCGATGGCGTCGCTCGGCGACGAACCGCGCCGCAATTTCGTCGACGCGAGCCGCATCTGGGAATCCACGTACGGCCGGAAGATGATCATGCTGGCCGAGGCCTCGAAGACGATCACCGCATACGTCGGCGACAGCCTGCTCCTGCTGCCCGCGACGTCCTCGGTGGCGCCCGAGCGGACGAGTTATCCCAGCGGGGACCGGTTCCGGAACACGATGCGCACCACCGGCATGCTCACGTGCCTGGCGTCGATCTCGGGTCTGCCCAGCGCGACCGTGCCGTTGCGCACCGACGACGGGGTTCCCGTCGGCCTCTGCCTGGTCGGTCCGTTCGGCCGCGACCGCGACGTCCTGGCCGTCGCCGGCAGCCTCGGCGATGCCGGACTGATCGACTGACGGCCGGGGTCCGTCAGCCGCGGAGCAGTTCCGCCTTGCGCGCGTCACTGGCGAACGACGCCGTGATCGAGTTGCGCGCCAACGTTTCCCGCTCCGCGTCGGTGAGTCCGAGCTGATCGCGCAACTGCGCGAAGTTGTCGTCGACGTACCCACCGAAGTAGGCGGGATCGTCGGAATTGACGGTGACGAGCAGACCGGCCTCGAGCATGGTCCGCAGCGGGTGCTCCGACAGGGAGTCGACGACGCACAGTCGCACGTTCGACAACGGGCACACCGTGAGCGGCACTTCCTCGTCCACCAGGCGCGCCACGAGCGCCGGGTCCTCGAGCGCCCGCACCCCGTGGTCGATGCGCTCGGCGCCGAGGAGGTCGAGCGCCTGCCAGATGTACTCCGGCGGGCCTTCCTCACCGGCGTGGGCGACCACGTGCAGCCCTTCCGACCGGGCGCGGGCGAACACGTCCTCGAAGAGCGACGGCGGGTTGCCCACCTCGGCCGAGTCCAGTCCGAGCCCGACGATCGGCGTCTGCAACCGGATGATCTCCGAGAACACTTCCTCCGCCTCGTGCACGGGACGATCCCGCAGGATCGCGGCGATGGCGGCGCTGCTCAGTCCGAACTCCCGCTCGCTGGTTGCCACCGCGTCCATGATCCCGTCGAGCACCTCGTGCAGCGGGACACCACGATTGACGTGGGCCTGCGGATTGAAGAAGAACTCCACGTGCGCGACACCGCCAGCGGATGCTCGTGCGAAGTAGGCCCGGGTGAGGTCGGCGAAATCCTGAGCCGTCCGCAGGACCTGCATGTTGGCGAAGTAGAGGTCGAGGAACGACTGCAGGTCCGTGAACTCGTACCGCGAGCGGAGATCGCCGAGGTCCGCGTACGGCAGCTGCACGGAATTCCGTTCGGCCAGCTCGAAGATCAGCTCGGGTTCGAGGGACCCCTCGATGTGCATGTGCAGCTCGGCGACGGGAGAGCTCACGGGTGGATACCTGCCTTTCGCACCACCTAGGCAGCGGTGTCGCGGTCGACGATACGGACGAAGCCGTCGCCGTCGATATTTGCGGTGTCGCCGGTGTGAAACCAGCCACCCGTGAACGTCTTCGCGGTGACCTCGGGCCTGTTCCAGTACCCGCGGCTGACTCCAGGACCGCGGCACAGCAATTCACCGACACCGCGGCCGGCGTCGGGACCGAACAGGGCCACCTCCATCCCGCCAAACGCGACGCCCACACTGCCCGCGTGCGTCAGAGCGCACTCGTCGGGCAGCGCCAGCCCCGTCCCGCAGGTCTCGGTCATGCCCCAGCCGAGAAAGTGCCTGGCCGCCGGGAACGTCCGCCTGAGGAGTTGCGACTGGTCCAGCGACAGGCCGGCTCCGCTGTAGTCGATCCAGCGCACCGCGCGCCGGCCGAAGCTCGTCACCCGCGAGGTCTCCACCGCCCGCAGGAGCACGGCGGGGGCGGCGGTGAGCACGTCGGCTCCGGTGCCGCGCCACGACGCCGCGTCCGTGCTGCCGGTCAGCAGGACCGTCCCGCCCACCACCAGCGTCAAGAGCAGTTCGACGAGCGATCCGACGGTGTGCAGTTCGGGTTCGACCAGGAGATTGCGCAGCCCCTCGGAGCTGAACCCGCGCGCGTGGAGCACGGATTCGATGGTCGAGAGGACGTTCTCGTTGCTCAGTTCGACGCCCTTCGGGGACTCCGAGGGGCCGGGCGCGTACGACAGCAGCACCAGCTCGTCGGGGCTCGCGCCGTCATCGATGAACGAGATGCCTTCCGGCAGTTCGCCGTCGAGGATCAGGACCGACTCGCTGTCGGCGAGCACCTCGCCCGTCTGCGCGTCGCCGAGCGCAGGGCTGACCCCCACCGGCACACCTCCGGCGAGCAGCACGCCGAGGAAGGCCTCGACCCAGCGGACCCCGATCGGCTGCCGCACGGCGACGCGGTCGCCGATCTCGACGCCCTTCTCCTTCAGCCCGCCGGCGACCCGCGCCGCGGACGTCCACAGCTGAGAGAACGTGAGCGACCGGCCACCGTCCTCCTCGACGGCCACCCGGCCTGCGTAGCGGTGCACGGACACATCGAGCAGTTCGGTGAGCGACGGGTTGAGCCCGCCGTACCGGAGCAGCCCGTCGCGACCACGGACCACCCGGTCGTCGTGGAAGAACGGACCACTACTCGGGTACTCGACGAGGTACGACGGCATCTGCACCTCCGCTGACTCCACTGCTGCACGATCCGGGACGTTGCCACGACTATATGACGCCCGTCACAGTTGCGGGGAGTGGATCGCCGACGCCTAGCGTCCGGTGTAGGTGGCCTTGCCCGGTCCGACGTCGAGGAAGCTGCGCACGGCGCCCCGCAGGTCGTCGGTCTCGAACAGCGCACCCGACACGTCGGGGGTGATCGAGTCGGCGTGCGCGACGCCACCCGACCGCCACGCGGAGATGATCTGCTTCGTGGCGTCGTGTGCTCGGGTCGGCCCGTCCGCGAGGCGTGCAGTGAGTGCGCGGGCTTCCGCGTCGACGTCCTCGTGGACGGCGTTGACCACACCCCACGTGTGCAGCGTCGCGGCGTCGTACAGGTCGCCGGTCATCACCAGTTCCCGCGCCCGGCCGGATCCCGCGCGTTCGGCCAGCCGCTGCGGCCCGCCCATCGACGGCGTCAGGCCGACGACGGTCTCGACCAGTCCGAATTTCGCCCTCGGTGCGGCGAGAATGATGTCGCAGGCGAGCGCGATCTCGAACGCCGCGGTGAGCGTGAGTCCGTGCGCCGAGTACACGACGGGGCACGGCAGCGCCTCGAGCGGATGGCAGATCTCGGCGAACAACTCCTGCCACAGGTCCGCACCCTGTTCCGCCGTGAGCCCGTCGAACACGTGGACATCCACCCCCGCGGAGACCACCTTGCCCTCGGCGCGCAGCAGGACCGCGCGCGGCGGATTCTCGGCGAGCGCCGCCACGTCCGCCTGCACCGCGTCGAACATCGCCTGATCGAACAGATTCAGCGGGCCGTGGGCGAACGTCAGGATCGCGATCTCGGCGCCGGCGTCGGTGCGGACACGCTCGAGTCGGGTGGTATGCGCAGCGGCGGCAGGCTCAGTCATGACGCCAGACTGCCACATGCGTTCCGCCTACGATCGGGGTGTGGACTCGCTGCGCGCGGCGCTGGCCGACGTCGTCGGCGAACGGTTCGTGACCGTGGACGCGGACGTGCTCGCCGCCCGCTCCATCGACCACACGGGCCGCTACAGCGGGCGGGCGAGCGCACTCGTCCGGCCCGCGGATACCGCGGAAGTCTCGGCCGTCCTGGGCATTTGCCGCGGCGCCGGCGTGAAGGTCACCGTGCAGGGTGGGCGCACCGGCCTCGAGGCGGGCACGGTCCCGGAGCACGAGGACGTGCTGCTGTCGACGGAGCGGCTGACGTCGGTCGGCCCCGTCGACCGCGAGAACCTGCGCGTCACCGTCGGGGCCGGCGTCACCCTCTCGGTTCTCCAACGCGCCGCGTCCGATGCCGGACTGCTGTTCGGCGTCGACATCGCGTCCCGCGATTCCGCGACGATCGGCGGTATGGTCTCGACCAATGCGGGTGGGCTGCACACCGTGCGGTACGGCCACATGTCCGCGCAGGTGCTCGGTCTCGAGGTGGTGCTCCCCGACCGCGCGATCGTGCGGCGCAGCATGCGGATGGGTGCGGAGAACTGCGGATACGACCTGCCCGCCCTGTGGGTCGGCAGCGAGGGCACCCTCGGCGTGGTCACGACCGTGGACCTCGCGCTCCGCCCCGTCCCCGAGTTCCGCGTGACGGCGATCGCCGGATTCGCGCAACTGCCCCGGTTGATCGACGCCGTACGCGTCGTCCGGCGGCTCACCGGTGTCGACGCCGTGGAGATGCTCGACGGCCGCGGGCTCGACTTGGCCTCTTCGCGAATGGGTTTCGCCGGTCCCACCGGACTGCCGTGGTACCTCCTCGTGGAACTGGCCGGCGAGCGGGACCTCACCGAGGAGCTCGCCGCGGCACTGGAGCGGTGCGACCCCGACGACGAACCGGCAGTCGGGATCGACGCCGCCGGGCGCGCCCGGGTGTGGGCGGCGCGGGACGCGTTCGCCGAGGTGGTCGGCTTGTTCGGCCCACCGCTGAAATTCGACGCGGCGCTCCCGCTGGACACCCTCGCCGCGTTCGTCACCGACGCCGTCGCGATGGTGACGAGCCGGGCACCCGGCGCCGTCCCGGTGCTGTTCGGCCACGTCGCCGACGGAAACCTCCACCTGAACGTGCTGCGCTGCCCCGACGAGTCCGTGCTGTACCGGCCGATCACGGAACTGATCCGCGACCACGCCGGCAACATCGCCTCCGAGCACGGTGTCGGCGCACACAAGCGCAACTACCTGGACCTCACCCTCAGCCGGGAGGACATCACGGCGATGTGGTCGATCAAGCAGGCGTTCGACCCCGACGACTTTCTCAACCCCGCAGTGATGTTTCCCGACTGGCTGCGTCGTCCTCGGTGACGCCGGGCCTCTTCTCCCGCAACGGTCGTGCGAAACACACCGAGGCGACGAACCCGACCAGCAGGACGGCGGCGGGCAGCCAGATCGACTGCGACATCGCCGTGGCGAACGGCTCCTTCACGAATTCGGGCATCTCGCCGACGCCGGCCTCCTGACTGTCGCTGTTCAGTCCCTGCGCAGACAGGCGGGCCGTGATGAGGGCGCCGATCGCCGCGCTGCCGAGCACGGCGCCGACCTGGCGGGTCGTGTTGTAGACACCGGCTCCGGCGCCCGCCTGATGAGGCGGAAGGTTGTGCGTGGCCGTGGCCGCGAGCGGCGACCAGATACACGCGTTCGCGAGACCGATCAGGCCGATCGGCAACAGCAGTTCCCAGATCGCCACGTCGGGCGACATGACCATGGACAGCCAGCCGAGTGCGATCGAGAACAGCAGGAATCCGGCACCCGCGATGTACCGCGGGTGGGTGCGGTCGACGAGTTTGCCGATGAACGGTGCGAACACACCGGTGAGGACGGCCATGGGTACCAGCAACAGAGCCGACCGCGTGGGCGACAGACCGCGCACCGCCTGGGTGTAGAACATCAGCGGCAGGACCATCGCGGTGATCGCGAACCCCATGGAGGTGATCGCCACGTTGGCGAGCGAGAAGTTGCGGTCCTTGAACAGCGCCAGCGGCAGGAGCGGCTCGTTCTTGTTCCAGGACTGATACCAGACGAAGACACCGAGAAGAACGAGACCGGCGCCGATCGACGCCAGCACGGTGGCCGACCAGTCGTAGGAGCTGCCTTCCTGGATGCCGAACACGAGGAAGAACATGCCGAGCGCGCTGAGCACGACACCGGGGATGTCGAACTTGTGCTCGTGGGTCTCGAGCGCGGGAACCAACCGCCAGGCCAGCACGAACGCGATCACGCCGACGGGCACGTTGACGATGAAGATCCACTGCCAGCCGAGGTTGTCGACGAGGACACCGCCGGCGAGCGGTCCGACCAGGGTGGCGACACCGGCGACGGCGCCCCACAGACCCATGGCCGTGCCGCGTCGGTCCGGCGGGAACGTGCGGGTGATGACGGCCATCGTCTGGGGCGTCATCAGTGCGGCGCCGAGGCCCTGGAACACCCGGGCGACGATGAGCATGGTGATGGTGCCGGACAGACCGCACCACAGCGACGCCCCGGTGAACAGGACGAGCCCGATCAGGTAGATGTTCTTGGGACCGAACCGGTCGCCGAGGCGACCGGTGACCAGCAGCGGCACCGCGTACGCCAGCAGGTAGGCGCTGGTGACCCAGACGACCTTGTTGATGTCGGTGTGCAGGTCGTTCATGATCGCCGGGTTGGCCACCGCCACGATGGTGCTGTCGACGAGGATCATGAAGAAGCCGATGACCAGGGCCCACAGGGCGGGCCAGGGATTTCGATGCTCGGGTGGCGACGCGGGTGGTGCGGTGCGCTCGGTGTCCATCTTCAATCCTTTGCTGAACCGGACGGGATCCGGCGTGAGTGTGTCAGTCGTTCGAGAAGTTCCGGCGAAAGCCACGGCAGGGCGCCGGAGTCGATGTCGGTCACCAGAACGCTCAGCCATTCGTGCTCCGCGCGAGCGACGGTGAGGAGGAACTCGTTGCCCAGGAGGAAGATCCTGGGTGTCTCGGTGGAGCAGGCGAGCGCTGAGGCGGTCTCGAGTTCGCCGATCTCCCTGCGGAGGTGATCGAGGCGGTCCCGGAGCAGTTCCACCACGGTGCGTGCGTCGACGTTGTGCGCCTCCGCCAGCGCGAGGGGAAACTGCGGGTACTCGTGCACCGGGGTGGCGAGCATGTCGCTGACCCGGTGGACCAGCGCCTCACGGCCGGCGTCCGTGATCTCGTACATGGTGCGTTCGGGCCGATTCCCCGCCCTGTCGGTGCCGGTGGTGCGCACCAGTCCTTCACCTTCGAGCCTGCTCACGGTGTGGTACAGCGACCCCGGCCGGATCTTCACGACGCGTCCACGCCGGGCGGCGGCGAGTTGGTACATCTCGTACGGGTGCATCGTGCGTTCGCACAGCAGTCCGAGGATGGTGACACCGAGCGGTGTGAGTGCCACGGTCACCCCCTCTCACTACTCCACGGCGAATACTCCACGTGGAATATACCGTCCGGGACGGGCGGGAACAAGCGGCTACCGTGGGTCCGTGGACTCCCATCACCTCGACATCATTCGACTCGCCTGGTCACGCGAACTGGGATTGCCCGACGACGCACTATCCGCCCGGCCCGACGCCGACGACCGCGCCATCCGGGTCGACGACGAGGCCGACACGATTCGATTCCTGCGCCTGGGCGAGACGTCCGCACTGGTCGGCCCCCGGTGGGCGATCGAGCGCGCCGACGGGCACACCTCGGAGGAATTGACGGAATCCGCGACGCTGCTCGCACTCACGCAGGACCGATCGGGGCGTTGCGCCGGTCCGGCGGTGCTCGCCTTCGGCATCGACTACCAGGATCCCGCGACCGGCAGACCGCCCCTCGTCTCCCACGAGTACGACCACGTCCGCGAGGTCGAGGCGGCGTGTCCCCCGGACGACGTGACCGAGGCCCACCTGGGTGATCGCGACCGGTGGTTCACCCTTCTCGACGACGCGCAGCAGCCGGTCAGTTCTGCCGGTTACGCCGAGTTCCAGGGTTTCCTCGCCGACGTCGGGGTGCTGACGGCGCCGGCGTTCCGGCGCCGCGGGCTGGGAGCCACGGTCGCCGGGATCGCCACCGACGACGCGCTCGACAGCGGACTGATCGCCCAATGCCGTTCACCCCGCGACAATCTGGCCTCGCGCGCGCTAGCCGCCCGCGCCGGATACCGGGAACTGGGTACCTACGCCGCGGTCACGATCTCGCGAAGTACGCTCTGAGACAACATCGAAAGACGGGACGAGTCGACAGTGACGGACCGGACGGAAGACCAGCAGAGCACGAAGGGCACCTACGTCGAATCGGGCGCCGAGTTCACACGCGACACCAACTACATCCCCACCCGCATCACGGCGGATGGCCGCGACGGCTACCCCGTCGAACCGGGTCGCTACCGCCTCGTCGCCGCCCGCGCGTGCCCGTGGGCCAATCGTGCGGTCATCGTCCGGCGACTGCTCGGACTCGAGGACGTGCTGTCGATGGGGCTGTGCGGACCCACCCACGACAAGCGCAGCTGGACTTTCGATCTGGATCCGGGCGGGCTCGACCCCGTGCTGAAGATCCCGCGCCTGCAGGACGCGTACTTCGCGCGCTTCCCCGACTACCCGCGGGGCATCACCGTGCCGGCGATCATCGACGTATCCACCGGGCAGGTGGTAACCAACGACTACCCCCGAATGACGCTGGATCTGTCCTCGGAATGGAAGCAGTACCACCGCGAGGGCGCCCCCGACCTATACCCCGAGGGGCTGCGCGACGAGATCGACGAGGTCGCCGATCTCGTGTTCCGCGACGTCAACAACGGCGTGTACCGGTGCGGTTTCGCCGGATCCCAGGACGCGTACGACTCCGCGTACGACCGCCTGTTCGCTCGCCTCGACTGGCTCGAGGAACGTCTGGCCGACCGCAGGTTCCTCGTCGGCGACACGATCACCGAAGCGGACGTGCGCCTGTTCACGACCCTCGCCCGGTTCGACGCCGTCTACCACGGACACTTCAAGTGCAATCGGAACAAACTCGACGAGATGCCCGTCCTGTGGGGCTACGCCCGCGATCTCTTCCAGACACCCGGGTTCGGCGACACCATCGACTTCACCCAGATCAAGCAGCACTACTACATCGTGCACACCGACCTCAATCCCACCGGGATCGTGCCGAAGGGCCCGGACCTGTCCGGCTGGCTCGCGCCGCACGGGCGTGAACAGCTGGGCGGCAGGCCGTTCGGGGACGGCACACCGCCACCACCGCCGAAGCCCGGCGAGGAGGTCCCCGCGGAGTACGGGGTGTGATGGGCCGGTCTACCCGCCGGTGTAGGTGCCGAAACTCCAGAACACGCCCTCCGGGTCGCGGCAGGTGAATCCGCGCGATCCGTAGTCCTCGTCCCGCAGCCCGCGCACGATAGTGGCACCGGCGGCGACGGCGCGCTCGTGGAGCGCGTCGGGGTCGTCGACGACGAGGTACACCGAGCCCGTCCCGGGCGGCAGGTCGCTGATGACCGAGTCCTCACGGGGCGAGCCGAGCATGATCCCACCACCCTTCGGCCAGCCGAGTTCGGCGTGATCGACCCGGTCACCCTCGCCGTACACCGCCTTCTCGTCGAATCCGAAGGCATCGACGAGGAAGCGGATCGCGGCCCGCGCATCGCGGTAGACGAGGGTGGGCCATACACATGTGGTGTTCGTCGAAGTAGTCATGCCTTCACTCTGCTCCGTCGTCGCGGCCGGGGTCTTGGACGAATGAGAACGGATCGCTCTCGCGCCACCGCGACGGCGCCACTCCGGCCAGGTCGCGCCAGTCCCGCGCCATGTGGGCCTGGTCGTAGTAGCCGCACACCGCCGACACGTCGGCGAGCGTCGCCCCGACGCCACTCTTCAGCATCCGGTGCGCACGATGGAATCGCGACAGCCGCACCACGTCCTTGGGCGTGACGCCGTATTCCGCCACGAACTTGTTCACCAGATGCCTTCTGCTCCAGCCGACGTCGCGCGCGACGTCGCCGACCCTGGCGCCGCCGCCGGCGACGAGCAGACCCCAGGCCCGGTCGAGGTGCGGGTCGATCTCCGCCGGCGCGGCACGGCGCGTCAGGACCTCGTCGAGGATCGCGAACCGCTCGTCCCACCCGGATTCGAGGGACAGCCGGTCGGTCAGTTCACCCGCGTCGGGGCCGAGCAGTTCATCGAGTCCGACCACCCACGCGCCGAGGGCGGCGGTGGGCACCCCCAGCAGCGCCCGGGCGCCGAGCGGACTGAGCGCGAGCTGGACGCCGTGCTGGTTGCCGTCGTGCCGGATCGTCACCGGCGACGTGGCGATACCGCTGGCCAGCGTGTCGTAGCGACCGGGCGCCTGCTCCGGTTCCGCCTGCGCGGCGATGTCGAGCGGCTCGTCGATCGTCAGGATGACCGTGAGCCAGGGCGACGGCAGACCGAGGTGGATGCCGGGCTCGAACCCGGCCAGCCGATACCCGTCGTACCCGGTCACCAGCGCGCGCAACGGTGCGGCCGGGCGCCGGAAGGCCCCGGACGACATGGCGGTATCGCTGTCGACCACGCTCACGAAACCAGCCTAGGCAACGGTGCCGACACCGGCCACAGCGTTCCCTCACCTACAGTCGGTGCCAGCACACTCGAAGCAGACGGTGAGACGGGAGCCCCGATGGCTGGCAATGGTGGACCGGTGGAGAAGGTACTGGTCTCGGTCCTCGACAACGGAAGTCGCCTCCAGGCCCCCGCAGTGGCCAAATACGTCGAATGGGTCCGGCGCTCGCACCCCGGCGAGTCGCCCGCGCAGATCGTCGAACGCATGGAGAAAATGTTCCTGCTGGCCGTCACGGGCAGCGGCAGCGCAGTCGGCGCCACCGCCGCCATTCCCGGCGTCGGCACCGTCGCATCCATCGCGGCGGTGGGTGCCGAATCGGCGTTCTTCCTGGAAGCGGCGGCGCTGCTGACCCTGGCGGTCGCGTCGGTGCACGGCATCTCCGCCGCCGACCATCAGCAGCGGCGCGCGCTCGTCCTGTCGGTGGCTCTCGGCGAATCCGGCATGGAGATCGTCCAGAAGGCGACCGGCGTGACCGCGAAGAACTGGGCGACCGCGATCACCAGCCGCATCCCCGGCCCCACGATGAAGGGCATGAACAGCACCCTCGTGCGCAAGTTCATCACCAAGTACGCCGCCCGCCGCAGCGCGCTGATCCTCGGGAAACTCGTGCCCGCCGGCATCGGCGCGGCCATCGGCGGCGCCGGCAACCGGGCGATCGGCAAGGGCGTGATCAAGAACGCACGCGAGGCGTTCGGGCCCGCCCCGGCCCGGTGGCCGGACGAGCTCCGCGCGATCGAGGCGTGACCCGGGACATGCCCTACTAGTGGGCGAAGTGCTGCGCCGTCGTATGCCCGCCGCCCTTCTCGCGGAGTTCGGCGCACACTTCCTCGATCGCCTCCGCGAGGAGGCTTCCGAGGTCGGCACTGAAACCCTCGCGCACGACGATGCGCAACACCGCGACGTCCTCCGCGTCGGCGGGCATGGTGTACGCGGGCACCTGCCACCCCCGCGCCCGCAACTCGTGTGACACGTCGAAGACCGTGAACCCGGGGTCGCCCGCCATTTCGAACGCCACCACCGGAATGTCGGTGCCGTCCGTGATCAGGGTGAAGTACTCGAGCTCCCCTACGCGCTTGCCCACGCGAACGGCGGTGTCGCGCAACGTCTCCATGATCGACTTGTAGCCGGCCCGACCGAGTCGCAGGAAGTTGTAGTACTGGCCCACCACCTGATTGCCCGGCCGCGAGAAGTTCAGTGTGAACGTCGGCATGTCGCCGCCCAGGTAGTTGACCCGGAACACCAGCCCCTCGGGAAGGTACTCGGGGTCTCGCCACACCACGAATCCGATTCCCGGATATGTCAGGCCGTATTTGTGACCGCTGACGTTGATCGACGCCACCCGCGGAACCCGAAAGTCCCACAACAAGTCCGGATACAGGAAGGGAACGACGAAACCACCACTGGCCGCGTCGACGTGGATCGGGACGTCGGGACCACCGGACGCGGCGAGGTCGTCGAGCGCGTCCGCGATCTCGGCCACCGGTTCGAGTTCCCCGGTATAGGTGGTGCCCACGATGACGACCGCTCCGATGGTGTTCTCGTCGACCGCGTCACGCACCTGCTCGGGCGTGACGACGTAGCGGCCCTTCTCCATGGGCAGGTACTTGGGTTCGACGTCGAAGTACCGGCAGAATTTCTCCCACACCACCTGCACGTTGCTGCCGAGCACCAGATTGGGTCGCGCCGTGTCCTTCCCGGCCGCCTCCCGCTTCGCCCGCCACCGCCACTTGAGGGCGAGACCGCCGAGCATCACGGCCTCACTCGAACCGATCGTCGACACACCGGTGGCGCTGGCCGGGTCGGTGGTCGACAGGTGCGGGGCGTGGAAGAGGTCGGCCACCATCGACACGCACCGCGACTCGATCGCCGCCGTCGCCGGATACTCGTCCTTGTCGATCATGTTCTTGTCGAACGTCTCGGCCATCAGCTTGTCGGCCTCTGGATCCATCCAGGTGGTGACGAACGTCGCCAGGTTCAGCCGCGAACTGCCGTCGAGCATCAACTCGTCGTGGATGAATCGGTACGTGGCCTCCGGATCGGTTTCCTCGTCCGGCAGGCGCAGCGCGGGAAACGGATCGATCGACAGGCGTCCCGTGTAGGCCGGAGCAAGGATGTCGCGATGGTGATGATGGTGGTGCTTGCTCATGTATGTCCCCAATCGATTGGTTTCAGCATGCGCCGTCGCAGACGCCCTGTACGTCAGTTGGTGAATCTCGTCATGGCAGCCCAGTAGGGTCGAAACAGTTCCATTCGATTGTGGCAGGGGAGGACGGGTTGACCACAGCAATCCCGGGAAGTTTCGCGGAGCCGATCGAGGTGCGAGAACTGTCGAAACGCTTCAAGAACGTCGACGCGGTCTCGGACCTCAGCTTCACCGTTCCGCAGGGATCGATCACCGGATTCCTCGGACCCAACGGGTCGGGCAAGACCACGACACTGCGGATGATCCTCGGTCTGGTCCGGCCGACGGCCGGCGCCGCCACGGTCGCCGGGGTACCGATTCGCCAACTGGCCGACCCCGCGCGCACGGTCGGCGCCGTCCTCGACTCCCAGAGCCTGCACCCCAACCGGACCGCCCTCGACCACCTGAAGGTGTACGCGTCCGCGATCCGCATTCCGGATGCGCGCGCACTGCAGGTGCTCGCGCTCGTCGGGCTCGAGGACGTCGCCGGACGCAAGGCGGGCGGCTTCTCCCTCGGCATGCGTCAGCGGCTGTCGCTGGCGACCGCGCTGCTGGGTGATCCGCGGATCCTGATCCTCGACGAACCGGCCAACGGACTCGACCCCGAAGGCATCGCGTGGCTGCGCGAGTTCCTCAAAGGCTTCGCCGCGTCCGGCCGGACCGTTCTGATCTCGAGCCACATCCTGCGTGAGGTGGAGCAGACCGTCGACAATCTCGTGATCGTCAGCCGCGGTTCCCTCGTCTATCAGGGCCGCATGGAGGAACTGCGCAAGTCGCAGCAGAGCCGGCTGCTGGTGGCGTCCTCGAACCCGCCCGCGCTGGCGACCACGCTGGCCGCCCGGGGCATCGTCGACGCCCGGTCGCTGGCGGACGGGCGCCTCGCCGTCGTCGGCGCGTCCCTCGAGGTCGTGCAGTCCGCCGCCGCCGCGGCCGGGGTCACGATCTTCGGGGCCGTCGGCGACGACATCGACCTCGAGCAGCTGTTCCTGTCGATGACCGCGGGCCAGTACGTGGCCGGAGCGAGCCCCGCCGCGCCGTGGGGTTACGGCCCGCCGCAGACGTACGCACTGCCACCCGGGTACCCACAGCAGGCGGGCTACGGCCCGCCGCCCGGGTACGCCCCGCCGCCGGGATACGGTCCGCCACCCTCACACACCCAGCACGGTCCGACGTCCGGAGGTCCGCGATGACAGCCCTTCTCACCGCGGAATTCCGCAAGGTCACCACGCTGCGGTTCTGGTGGATGCTCGGTCTCGCGCCGTTGGTCGTCGGGATGTTCTCGAGCGCGATCACCCTTCCCGTGATGCGCGCGTTCACCGACGCGTTCGAGGCCGACCCGAGTGATGCCAACCTCGCCGCCACCCTGTTCGGGCTGGCGGTCGCCCTCGCCCTCGTCATCCTCTTCGCCGCTCTGTTCGGGGCGGTGAACGTGGGAACGGAATTCCGCTACAAGACCCTGACCACCACGTTCCTCACCGCCCGTGGCCGGGACGGGGTGATCGGCGCCAAGCTGGGCGTCACCGCAGGCTTCGGTTTCTTCTATTGCCTCGTGGTGGAGGTCGTCAGCGTCGCCCTGCTGCTGACGTTCGGCGGCGGGAGCTTCGCGTTGCGCGGATCCCTGTTCGCCATGCTCGGGGCGGCTCTGATCTGCGCGGCGCTGTGGTCGCTGCTCGGCGGCGGCGTGTCTATGCTCACCGGCTCGTCCGTGGGAAGCTGCATCGCCCTCGTGGTCTGGTACACCCTCGGCGAGATGATCCTCCGCTCGATCCTCGGCGGGATCGGCATCGGCTCCGTCGGCGGCATCCTCCCGGTGTCGGCCACCCTCGGGACGGTCGCCAACGCCGCCGCGGGCAACGAGATCGACTGGCTGCCCCTCTGGCCCACCGCCCCCCTCGCCCTGCTCGTGTGGACCGCCGTCTTCGTCGCGGGCGGCTGGGCGCTCACCCGGCAGCGCGACATCACCTGACGCGGCACCCGGCACCGACCTGTCGGTGCCCGGCGCTAACGTGGATCCAGTGGCAAGTGAGAGTGCGTCCGGTTCGGTGATCGAACGGGAGCAGACGCTGGAGCAGGATCAGGCACGGCCGGGCTGGATTCGACGGCTGAGCGGTGAATGCTGGGCCCACCGCCGCGTCGCGCTCGGGGCACTCGCCGTGACGGTCGTCGCCGCCGGGATCGACATCTCGTTCCCCCTCCTCACCAAATACGCGGTCGACGCGGCGGGATCGGGTAGCGCCACGCGGGTGATCGGCACCGCCGCGCTCCTCATCGCACTGCTCGCGTGTGTGCGGTTCGGCTGCCAGTTCGGGCGCCGGATGCTCGCCGGCAAGCTGTCGCTCGACGTCCAGCACGATCTGCGACTCGGTCTGCTGGGCGCCCTGCAACGGCTCGACGGGCGAGGGCAGGATCAGATCCGCACCGGCCAGGTGGTGTCCCGGTCCATCACCGACCTCCAGTTGGTGCAGGGACTGCTCGCCATGGTCCCGCTGTCGGCAGGCGCGCTGCTCCAGTTCGTCCTGGCACTCGGCATCATGGCCTGGCTGTCGCCGCTGCTCACCGTCGTCGCGCTCGTGATCGTCCCCGCCGTCTGCCTCGTCGTGTACACGATGAGACCGAAACTGTTCGCGGCCACTTGGTCGGCGCAGCAACGAGCTGCCGACCTCGCACAGCACGTCGAGGAGACCGTCACGGGCGTCCGCGTCGTCAAGGGGTTCGGCCAGGAGCGCCGCGCCGTCGACCAGCTCGAGGACCACAGCCGGACGCTTTACGCCGAACGACTGCGCGCCGCACGGATCAACTCGCGCTTCGCCCCGACGATGGCGGCACTGCCCCAGCTCGGACTCGTCGGCGTCATCGCGCTCGGCGGCTACCTGGCCCTGCACGGCGCCATCACGATCGGCACGTTCCTCGCGTTCGCCACGTACGTCGCGACGATGACCGGCGTCACCCGCACACTGTCGTCCGTCGTGATCATGGCCCAGCTGTCGCGGGCGGCCGTCGAGCGCGTGTACGAGGTGATCGACGCCGAACCGGAAGTCGCGGACCCGCCGCATCCCACCGCCCTGCCCGGTGGGCCCCTCGGCGTGGAGCTGCGCTCGGTCACCTTCGGATTCGAGCCGGACCGGCACATCCTCCGCGGACTCGACCTCCGCATCGCACCCGGCGAGACGGTCGCGGTGGTCGGCATGGCCGGCTCCGGAAAGACCGCGCTGTCGCTGCTGCTCCCCCGCTTCTACGCCCCGTCGTCGGGCGTCGTGTCCCTCACTTCCGGGGGCGAGTCGTTCGACGTCTCCCAGTTGACGGCCGAGCAGTTGCGCGAGGCCGTCGGCCTCGTGTTCGACGAACCGTTCCTGTTCTCCGACACCATCGCGGCCAACATCGCGCTCGGCCGGCCCGACGCCAGCGCCGAGGAGATCCGGGCCGCGGCCGTCATGGCCGCTGCCGACGAATTCGTGTCCGCGTTGCCGGACGGCTACGACACCGTGGTCGGCGAACGCGGTCTCACCCTCTCCGGCGGGCAGCGGCAGCGGATCGCGCTGGCGCGCGCGCTCCTCACCGATCCGCGCGTGCTGATCCTCGACGACGCGACCTCCGCCGTCGACGCCACCACCGAGGCGTCCATCTTCGAGGCGCTGCGGGCGAATCGGGGGCGGACGGCGCTGATCCTCGCGCATCGCCGCTCCACATTGTCGCTGGCCGACCGCGTCGCGGTTCTCGACGGCGGACGGATCATCGATTCCGGCACGGTGTCCGAACTCGACGAACGGTGCGCTCTCTTCCGCGCGTTGTTCGCCTCCGCCGAGAACTCGGGCCCCATCGACGTGAGCGTTCCCGCACCGGCCGACCCGATGCCGTACCAGCGCATACCCCTCGAATCGGAGCTGTGGCCGGAAGACGACGAGGACTGGGACGTGCCCGCCGGATCCGCCTCGTCCGGTCGCACCCCGGCTCTCGGGGCGGGCGGCGGCCGTGCCGCCGGCGGACCGATGGCGGGCGCGCTGGGCAACGTGGCCGCCACGCCGGAACTCCAGCAGGCCGTCGACGCACTTCCGGCCGCCGTCGACAGCCCGGGAATCGAGACCCGGAACCTGCGGCTGCCCGAGCCCGACTTCCGGTTGTCGCGGATCCTGCGGCCGGTCCGCGCCCTCCTCGTCGCCGTCGTCTTCTGCCTCGCGCTCGATTCGCTGGCCGGGATCGCGTTCCCCTCCATCGTCCGGTATGCGATCGACCACGGCGTCGTCCCCCACGACTCCGCGACCCTGTGGATCGCGGCGGGGGTGGGCGTCCTGCTCGTGGCGGCCGACTGGTTCGTCGTCGCCCTGATGACGGTCATCACTGCCCGCGCGGGCGAACGGGTCCTGTTCGGATTGCGGGTACGCAGCTACGCCCACCTGCAGCGGCTCGGCCTCGACTACTACGAGCGCGAGCTGTCCGGCCGGATCATGACCCGGATGACCACCGACGTCGACGCGTTGTCGTCGTTCATCCAGACGGGAATGTCCACCGCCGTGGTGAGCGTGCTGACCGTCGTCGGCATCTCCGTCGCCCTCGTCGCCACAGATGTCACGCTCGCGCTGGTGGCGCTCGCCGTCATCCCGCCGCTCGTCGTCGCGACACTGATCTTCCGCCGGATCTCCTCGGTGGCGTACAGCGTCTCGCGTGAGCGGATCTCCCTCGTCAATGCCGACTTTCAGGAGAACATCGCCGGGCTGCGGGCCGCCCAGGCCTACCGGCGCGAGCAATTTGCCGCCCGCCGGTTCGCCGAACGCGCGGACAGCTACCGGCGCAGCCGGATGCGGTCGCAGCGGGCGATCTCGGTGTACTTCCCGTTCATCGCGTTCCTGTCGGACCTCGCCCTTGCCGCCGTGGTGTTCGTCGGTGCCCGGCAGGTCGCGGGCGGCGACACGACGACCGGAACGCTCGTCGCCTTCGTGCTGTACCTCGGGCTGCTCTTCGGGCCCATCCAGCAGCTGTCGCAGGTGTTCGACGGATACCAGCAGGCCAGTGTGGGTCTGCAACGGATCGGCGACCTGCTCCGCACGCCCAGTTCCATCGAGCGGGCCACCTCCCGCGACGACCTGCGGCCGATCGACGGGCACCTGCGCGGAGAGCTGTGCCTGCGCGACGTCGGGTTCCGGTACCAGGGTGCGGACACCGACGCCCTGACCGACATCGACCTGCACATCCCCGCGGGTACCACCGTCGCCCTCGTCGGCAAGACCGGCGCCGGCAAGTCGACCATCGTCAAGCTGCTCGCCCGCTTCTACGACCCGACGTCCGGCGCGGTGCTCGTCGACGACGTGGACCTCCGCCGCTACCCACTCGGCGAGTACCGCGGGCGGCTCGGCGTGGTCCCCCAGGAAGCCCACCTGTTCACCGGGACCGTCGCCACCAACATCGCCTACGGCCGCCCCGACGCGAGCCGAACGGAGATCGAGAACGCGGCCCGTGCGGTCGGCGCCCTGGGCACCATCGCCGAATTGCGGGGTGGGATGCATCACCCCATCGGCGAGCGCGGGCAGGGGCTGTCGGCAGGCCAGCGGCAGCTGATCGCGCTCGCCCGGGCCGAGCTGGTCGACCCGGACCTGCTGCTGCTCGACGAAGCGACCGCGACGCTCGATCCGGCCACCGAGCAGGTAGTTCTCGAGGCGAGCAGCCGCGTGACACGCACCCGCACGTCGGTGGTCGTGGCCCACCGTCTGGCCACCGCCGCCCGGGCAGATGTGATCCTCGTCATCGACAGGGGGCAGGTGGTCGAGACCGGTTCGCACGCCACCCTGCGCTATGCCGGTGGCCACTATTCGGGACTGTGGGATGCGGCGGAGACCGGGGCGGGGAATAATCGCGGGGCGAGAACCGTCATCGATGGTGACCCCATCGGTTGGCCGTGAGACAGCTCACACGTGCGGGCCTGGCGATCTACACGTCACACGCGAGGGCTAGTCTCATGTATATAGGCGCTCTGATCGGGTACCGAAATAGAAACGAGGCGAACACCTGCCGTGAGCAGCAGCTCTACATCCCAGTTCGGACAGAACCAGTGGTTGGTTGACGAGATGTACCAGCGTTTCCAGGACGATCCGTCGTCCGTGGACGCGAGTTGGCACGAATTCCTGACGGATTACTCTCCCGACGCCGCCGCCAAGGCGGGCGCAGCCAACGGACACGGCACGAACGGCACCACCACCGCCGCACCTGCTGCCGCTCCCCCCGCCAAGACTTCGACCCCTCCGGTTTCCGAGTCCAAGACCGCATCCCAGCCTCAGACCAAGACGGCCAACGGTGCCGCGCCGAAGACCGCACCCAACGGTGCGTCGAAGGCTGCCGCCCCGAAGACCGAGGCCCCCAAGAAGGCCGCACCCGCAAAGGACGTAGCTGCGAAGGAAGCCAAGGCGCCCGCTCCCGCTCCGGCCGCCGACGAGTCGAAGGTTCTGCGCGGCGCAGCTGCTGCCGTCGCCAAGAACATGTCGGCTTCGCTGGCCATCCCGACGGCCACCAGCGTTCGCGCCATCCCTGCGAAGCTGATGTTCGACAACCGGATCGTCATCAACAACCACCTCGCCCGTACCCGGGGCGGCAAGATCTCGTTCACGCACCTCCTCGGTTACGCGATCGTGCAGGCGGTCAAGGCGTTCCCGAACATGAACCGGCACTTCGCCGAGATCGACGGCAAGCCCAACGCGGTCACCCCCGCACACACCAACCTCGGCCTGGCCATCGACCTGCCGGGCAAGGACGGCAGCCGGTCCCTCGTCGTCGCCGCGATCAAGAACACCGACACCCACAACTTCACGCAGTTCTACAGCGCGTACGAGGACATCGTCCGGCGCGCGCGTGACGGCAAGCTCACCGCCGAGGACTTCTCGGGTGTCACGATCTCGCTCACCAACCCCGGCGGCATCGGCACCGTGCACTCCGTGCCGCGACTGATGAACGGCCAGGGCGCCATCATCGGTGCCGGCGCGATGGAGTACCCCGCCGAGTTCCAGGGCGCGAGCGACGAACGCCTCGCCGAGATCGGCGTCGGCAAGCTCATGACGCTCACCTCGACGTACGACCACCGCATCATCCAGGGTGCCGAGTCCGGCGACTTCCTCCGGACCATCCACAACCTGCTGATCAGCGACGAGTTCTACGACGAGATCTTCCACGCGCTGCACATCCCCTACGAGCCGGTCCGCTGGCGCAAGGACGTGCCCGAAGGCGCCGTCGACAAGAACACCCGTGTTCTCGAGCTGATCGCCGCGTACCGCAACCGCGGTCACCTGATGGCCGACACGGATCCGCTGCAGTTCGTCAAGGACAAGTTCCGCAGCCACCCGGACCTGGACGTCCGGACGCACGACCTGACCCTGTGGGACCTCGACCGTGAGTTCAAGGTCGGCGGCTTCCACGGCCAGGAGAAGATGAAGCTGCGCGACGTGCTCAGCGTGCTGCGCGACGCGTACTGCCGCCACGTCGGTGTCGAGTACACGCACATCCTGGAGCCGGAGCAGCAGCAGTGGCTGCAGGACCGGGTCGAGGCACATCACGTCAAGCCGACGGTCGCTCAGCAGAAGTACATTCTGAGCAAGCTCAACGCCGCCGAGGCCTTCGAGACGTTCCTGCAGACCAAGTACGTCGGTCAGAAGCGGTTCTCCCTCGAGGGCGCCGAGTCCGTCATCCCGATGATGGACGCCGTCATCGACCAGGCCGCCGAGCACCAGCTCGACGAGGTCGTCATCGGCATGCCGCACCGCGGTCGCCTCAACGTTCTCGCGAACATCGTCGGCAAGCCGTACTCGAAGATCTTCACGGAGTTCGAGGGCAACATGAACCCGGCGGCCGCGCACGGCTCCGGCGACGTGAAGTACCACCTCGGCGCCGAGGGCACGTACATCCAGATGTTCGGCGACAACGACATCACCGTGTCGCTCACGGCCAACCCGTCGCACCTCGAGGCGGTCGACCCGGTCCTCGAGGGCCTGGTCCGCGCCAAGCAGGACATCCTCGACAAGGGCGAGGACGGCTTCACCGTCCTGCCGCTCATGCTGCACGGCGACGCCGCGTTCGCCGGTCAGGGTGTCGTGGCCGAGACGTTGAACCTGGCGCTGCTGCGCGGATACCGCACCGGCGGCACCGTGCACATCGTGGTCAACAACCAGGTTGGTTTCACCACCGCCCCGGAGCACTCGCGTTCTTCCGAGTACTGCACCGACGTCGCGAAGATGATCGGCGCGCCGATCTTCCACGTGAACGGCGACGACCCCGAGGCCTGCGTCTGGGTCGCCCAGCTGGCCGTCGACTTCCGGGAGAAGTTCCAGAAGGACGTCGTCATCGACATGATCTGCTACCGCCGTCGCGGTCACAACGAGGGCGACGACCCGTCGATGACGCAGCCGGCGATGTACGACGTGATCGACACCAAGCGCAGCGTTCGTAAGAGCTACACCGAATCCCTGATCGGCCGCGGCGACATCTCGCTGAAGGAAGCCGAAGACGCACTGCGCGACTACCAAGGACAGCTGGAACGGGTGTTCAACGAGGTTCGCGAGCTCGAGAAGTACACACCGGAGCCCAGTGAGTCGGTCGAACTCGACCAGGTGCTGCCCACGAAGCTGAAGACGTCCGTGGACCCGTCCGTGCTCGAGCGGATCGGCGACGCGTTCGTCGACGTGCCCGACGGCTTCACGGTGCACCCGCGGGTCAAGCCGGTCATCGAGAAGCGTCGCGAAATGTCCCGCGAGGGCAAGATCGACTGGGCCTTCGCAGAACTGCTCGCGTTCGGTTCGCTGGTCGACCAGGGCAAGATGGTCCGCCTGTCCGGCCAGGATTCCAAGCGCGGCACGTTCACGCAGCGTCACTCGGTCCTCATCGACCGCAAGACGGGCGCCGAGTACACCCCGCTGCAGAACCTCGGCAGCGACAACCCGGGCAAGTTCCTCGTGTACGACTCCGCGCTCAGCGAGTTCGCCGCCGTCGGCTTCGAGTACGGCTACTCCGTGGGCAACCCGGACGCGCTCGTGCTGTGGGAGGCGCAGTTCGGTGACTTCGTCAACGGCGCGCAGTCGATCATCGACGAGTTCATCTCGTCCGGTGAGGCCAAGTGGGGCCAGCTGTCCGACGTCGTGCTGCTGCTGCCGCACGGCCACGAGGGCCAGGGTCCCGACCACACGTCCGGTCGTATCGAGCGCTTCCTGCAGTTGTGCGCCGAGGGCTCGATGACCGTGGCCGTGCCGTCCACCCCGGCCAGCTACTTCCACCTGCTGCGCCGCCACTCACTCGACGGAATCCGCCGCCCGCTGGTGGTGTTCACGCCGAAGTCGATGCTGCGCAACAAGGCCGCGGTCTCCGAGGTCGAGGACTTCACCACCGGCAAGTTCCGCTCGGTGTTCGAGGAGCCCACGTACGAGACGGGCGACGGCGAACGCGACAAGGTCCGCCGTGTCCTCCTCGTCAGCGGCAAGCTGTACTGGGAACTGCTGGCGAAGAAGCAGAAGGACAACCGCGAGGACATCGCGATCGTCCGCATCGAGCAGCTGTACCCGGTTCCGAGCCGCCGTCTCCGCGAGACGCTGGACCGCTACCCGAACGCCACCGAGTTCCGGTGGGTTCAGGAAGAGCCGGCCAACCAGGGTGCGTGGCCGTTCTTCGGTCTCGCTCTGCCCGAGTTGCTGCCCGACAAGCTGTCCGGAATCAAGCGCATCTCGCGTCGTTCGATGTCGGCACCGTCCTCGGGTTCGAGCAAGGTGCACGCCGTGGAGCAGCAGGAGATCATCGATGAAGCCTTCGGCTGAAGAGCGTGTAACGGCTGAAGCCTTCGGCTGAGCGTCTGATTGACTGAGCTGCCACTGAGCCGGGTCGAGTTCACTCCACGGAGTGGATTCGACCCGGCTTCGTGGTATCTGGACCTCCCCGCGGTGGCCGAGTTGCGCGAAGAGGGGCTGTGTTTCGAGCAGCCGGTCACGGTGATCGTGGGTGAGAACGGCGTCGGCAAGTCGACTCTGGTGGAGTCGATCTCCGCAGCCTGGCAGGGCGGATTCCGTGGCGCGCAGGACCGGTTGTGGTCGGCGGGAGCCAGCCCGGAGGACGCGGACCTCGGCAATCACCTGACCTGTGTCGGCGCCCAGCCGCGGCCGTACGGCGGGTGCTTTCTGCGTGCCGAGTCGATGCATTCGCTGTTCGGCGCCGCCGACGAGTCACGTCCCCGCGCGGACGATCAGTCGTTCAACCAGCTGTCGCACGGCCAGTCGTTCCTTCGGTATGTCGCCGACCGTCCGATCGGCGTGGGGTTGTGGATCCTGGACGAGCCGGAGGCGGCGTTGTCGTTCCAGTCCTGCCTGGCGCTGCTCGGCGTCATCGCGGATCTCGCCGAGGAAGGCTCGCAGGTGATCATGGCGACGCACTCTCCCCTGCTCGCGGCCGCGCCCGGCGCCGAGATCTGGGAACTCACCGACGAGGGCATCGACTACCCCGAGTGGACTTGGCTCGATCTCGTCCGCAATTGGCGATCGTTTCTCGACGGGCCCGACCGCTTCTTGCGGCATCTGTAGCGCAGCCCGGCCTAGCGCCCAGCCTCTGCCCGCGACTTCACCGCCCGGATGGCGAGTGCGGTGGCGGCCAGGAGTCCACCGAGTGCGGCAAGGGTCAGGGCGTCGGGGTGGATCAGCGGCTGACCGCGGAACGCCTGCCAGGTAAGCAGCGCGAGCGACGCTGTGCCGCGCGGCGAGTTCGACGACGCGCCCGCTCGCGTCCGTGGTGGTCTGCCGACTCTGGAATCCCATCAGGTACCCGAGTGCCATGCCGGCCACCGCCAGGAACAGACCCGCGTGGATGGCCCGGGTGAGGGGCCGATCCCCGACGCGCTGGAACAGCAGGATCAGGGCGATCGCGAGGTTGGCGACGAACAGTCCGGGGACGCCCGTCATGAACACGTACTGCCCGATCGTGTTGACCGTGTCGTCGGACGTGTTGAAGTGGCTGAACGTTCCGCGGGCGGCCTGCACCGCGATGAATCCGACGTCGAGGATGCCGGTGACGGCGAAGACCGTCGCCATCGCCCGCGTCCACCTGCTGCCTCGGTGCGGGAGGGTGCGCCGGGGACCGAAACCGGGTTCACCCGGGGGCACTAGGGGTCTTCCCGAATACTAGGGCTGGCCAGGTGGTGGTGGCCGAGAGCAGCGCGGCGGCGATCTCGGGCGCTGCGGCGATCGCGAGCGCGGGAAGAGCCTGGACGTTGAGTTCGATCAGTTCGTCGCGGGTGAGGTGCGGGTCGCGCAGCCAGGTGATGGTGACTTCCTCGACGTAGGCGATCCAGCCGCGGACTGCTAGTTCGACCGCCCGGGTGCGCTCGATTCCGATCGCGGGAAGTTGTTCGAGGGTCCGTTCGGACATGACGGCGCGCGTGTCCTCGAAGACGGCCCGCATGTCGGGGTCGCCGCTCGCCGTTCCCCGCAGGAGCGAGACGTAGGTGCCGCGGTTCTCGCTGACGTAGTCGACGTACGACGCGAGCACCGAGCGCAGGATCTGCATCGGATCCCGCGCTTCCCCGACGTACGGCTCGGGTGCGGTGCGGGCGAGCATCTCGCTGCTGGTGTGCCGCACGATCTCGAGGTGGAAGTCGTGCTTGGTGGCGAAGTAGTGGAACAGCAGGCCACGGGAGACGCCGGCCTGATCTGCGATGTCTTCGACGGAGATCTGTTCGAGGGGTCTCTGCGCCAGCATCTTCGCGCCGAGGTCGATCAATTGCGCGCGCCGCTGTTCGGGGCTGAGACGGGTCCGCTTCACAACGTCCATGAGACAAGACTACTGAACGAAGGTCAATAGGCTATTGACTGCCCCTCAATAGCGTCCTATTCTCTACTACATGAGTCTCCCCGTCACAGATACTTACGACCCCACCGCAGGTGTCCGCCACATCGACACGCTGATCATCGGCAGCGGGTTCGCCGGCCTCGGCGCGGCGATCAAGCTGACCCAGGCAGGCAAGACCGACTTCCTCGTGCTCGAACGCGGCACCGAGGTCGGCGGCACCTGGCGAGACAACACCTACCCGGGTGCGGCGTGCGATGTTCCCTCACATCTGTACTCCTACTCGTTCGCCCTGAACCCGGAGTGGACGCGGTCGTTCTCGACGCAGCCCGAGATCCAGAAGTACATCCAGTCGGTGGCCGACAAGTACAAGGTGCGCGACAAGCACCTCTTCGGCTGTGACGTGCAATCCGCTCACTGGAACGAGGCGACCACTCGGTGGGAGGTCAGCACCACCAAGGGGAACTTCGTCGCGAAGGTCGTGGTCTCCGCGGTCGGCGCACTGTGCGAGCCGTCCCTCCCCGACATCAAGGGCATCGAAGACTTCGAGGGCGAGATCTTCCACTCCGCCCGCTGGAACCACGACGCCGACCTGACGGGCAAGCGCGTCGCCGTCATCGGCACCGGCGCCTCGGCCATCCAGATCGTCCCGGCGATCGGCAAGGAGGTGTCGCACCTCGACGTGTACCAGCGCACCGCGCCGTGGATCCTGCCCCGCGCAGACCGCGAGTACACCACGCTCGAGCACACTGCGTTCAAGTACCTTCCCGGCTTCCAGAAGCTGTGCCGCACCGGCATCTACTGGATGCGTGAGAGCCAGGTCGTCGGTCTCGCGAAGGCCCCGATCTTCATGAAGCCGCTGCAGCTCGCGGCCGAGCGCCACCTGCGCCGTCAGATCAAGGACAAGGATCTGCGCAAGAAGGTGACGCCGAACTTCCAGATCGGCTGCAAGCGCATGCTGATCTCGAACAACTACTACCCCACCCTCGCGCAGGACAACGTCGACCTGGTCACCGACGGCATCGCCGAGGTCACCGCGAACTCGGTTGTTTCGAAGGACGGCACCGTCCGCGAGGTCGACGCCATCGTCGTCGCCACCGGTTTCCACGTCACCGACTCCCCCACGTTCGAGGGCATCTTCGGCAAGGACGGCCGCTCCCTCGCCGAGGTCTTCGACGAGGGCGGACAGCAGGGCTACAAGGGCGCCGCGATCGCGAACTTCCCCAACATGTTCTTCCTCGTGGGCCCCAACACGGGTCTGGGCCACACCTCGATGGTCTTCATGATCGAGTCGCAGCTCAACTACCTCGTCGACGCCCTGCAGACGCTCGACAAGTACGGCATCGGCAAGATCGAGGTCCGTCAGGATGCTCAGGACCGGTACAACGCCGACCTTCAGGAGAAGCTGTCGCACAGCGTCTGGAACAACGGTGGTTGCGCGAGCTGGTACCTCGACAAGCACGGCAACAACACGACACTGTGGCCGGGCTTCACGTTCCAGTTTCGCAACGAGACCAAGCGTTTCGATCTCGGCGCCTACGACAGCGTGGCCACCGTGGACCTGCCCGCACCGGTACACGTGAACGGCAACGCCGCAGGCTCCAGCGCCATCCCGGCACAGATCGACCTCGACGACGACAAGGTGACAGCACAGTGAGCGAGTTCGCAGGCAAGGTAGTCGTGATCACCGGCGCCGGTTCCGGCATCGGCAGGGCGCTCGCCCTGAACCTGGCGGGCAAGGGTGCCCGGCTGGCGATCTCGGACATGGACACGGTCGGGCTCGCCGAGACCGCGCGCCAGGCAGAGGCGCTCGGCGCCGAGGTCAAGTCCGATCACCTCGACGTCACCGAGCGGGAGGCGGTGCTCGCGTACGCAGACGCGGTGCGCGCCCACTTCGGCAAGATCAATCAGGTGTACAACAACGCGGGCATCGCCTACCACGGTGAGTTCGAGAAGTCCGAGTTCAAGAACATCGAGAAGATCATGGACGTGGACTTCTGGGGAGTTGTCAACGGCACCAAGGCCTTCCTACCGCATCTCATCGCGTCGGGCGACGGTCACGTCGTGAACGTCTCGAGCCTCTTCGGCCTGTTGTCCATGCCGGGTCAGAGCGCGTACAACTCGGCGAAGTTCGCGGTGCGCGGTTTCACCGAGTCGCTGCGCCAGGAAATGCTGATCGCCAAACACCCCGTCAAGGTGACGTGCGTGCACCCCGGTGGCATCAAGACGGCCATCGCCCGCAACGCCACCGCCGGGCCGGGTGAAGACCTGGACACGTTCGCGCAGTTCTTCGACCAGAAGCTTGCACGGACCACTCCGGAGGCGGCCGCCGACACCATCGTGAGCGGTGTCCGCAAGGGCAAGCCGCGGGTGCTGATCGGCGCCGACGCCAAGTTCCTCGACGCCTGGGTGCGGCTCGTCGGGCCGAGCTACCAGCGGGTGGTCGCTATCATCGCCGGACGAGTTCTTCCCAAGTCGAACTGAGGTACCGATGACCTTCCACCTGCCACTGCCGGTCGTCGCGACGGCCCTCCGGCCGTTCTACCGGCTCGGCCTCAACGCAAGGCTTCCGCACAAGGTCCAGAGGGCGATCCTCGAACTCGGTGCCCCGTTGCAGCAGATGCCTGCAGGTGCCGTCGTCCGGCCGACCGTGCTGGCCGGTCGGCCGGCGGAGCGAATCACGGTGGGAGCCACCGAACCCCGGACCGCGGTGCTATACCTGCACGGTGGGGCGTACACGATCGGTTCTCCCGCGACGCACCGTTCGCTGGCTGCGCATCTCGCGAGGGAATCCGGCAGTGTGGTCTACACCCTCGACTACCGGTTGGCTCCGGAACATCCGTTCCCGGCCGGACTCGAGGACGCGGTGGCGGCGTACCTCGAGCTGACCACGGAACACGGCTACGAGACAGAGCAACTCGCCGTCGCGGGTGATTCGGCGGGCGGCGGCCTCACGATCGCCACCGCACGGCGCCTCATCGACCGGCACGGTGTCACGCCGGCCGCGCTGGCGCTGGTCTCGCCGTGGGTCGATCCGGGCCGCCGCGACACCTCCCGGGACCGGGATCTCGTGGTCAACACGGCATGGTCGACCGACGCGGCCGAGAAGTACCTGGGCAGCGGCGACGTGCACGACCCGGGTTACGCACCGCTGCACGGAAATCTGGCGGGACTGCCTCCCACGCTGATCCATGTCGGGGTGGACGAGGTGCTCTACCCGCAGATCATGGAATTCGTGGCCAAGCTCGAAGAGTCGAAGGTGGACGTCACGCTCACCGAGTACGCCCGCCTCTGGCACGTCGCGCATCTGCAGGCATCGCTGGTTCGTGAGGCCGCCGACGCGGTCGCCGAACTCGGGGCGTTCCTGGGCTCACAGATGGGCGTCGAGCCACACGCGCGCCACGTCGGCTGACCCGGCACCACCACGGACCTGGCCGATCATGTCGGCCAGGTCCGCGGTCGTCAGCTCACCCGCCACGACGCTCAACGCCTTCAGCTGAGCTTCGTCGAGGGTTCCGATCCGGAACAGCGGCACCACGTTCTGCGCCGTGAACACGTGCTCGTCGTCCGCCAGCAACACCAGATCCGCGTCTGCCACCTCGGGTGACGCCGTGGTCACTCCGGCCACCTCGACCGCGCCGTCCGGGGATTCCGGGACCGCGAGTGCGCCGACGGCCGCCGCGTCGTCGGCCACCGTCCGGGTCTGTGCGAACGTGCACCCCGACAGGTCGGGAAGGGCGCCGGCCTCGAAATCCGGGGCGAGCGCCGCGGTACTCCTGGCGCACACGGGCACGAGGTCGTCCAGGGTGGCGAGATTCAGCTGCCCGTTCGCCTGCGACGTCACCGCCAGCGCCGACCGGTCCTCGGCGGCGGCGTAGTCGGAGATCGAAAGCCCCTGCGGCAGAGCCCTGCTCAACGCCTCGAAAACATCATCCTGCTCCGTCTCCGTCGATTCGGGATCGTAGTACCGCAGCAGCCCGCCCGTGAGCTCCGGCACCAGCGTGACGTTCCCTGCGTCGAGCTGCCCGAGATACGCGGTCCGGCCACCGAGCCCCTCCTCGGTCGTGACGGGCGCCCCCGTCGAACGCAGGGCACCCGCATAGATCTCGGCCAGGATCGAGGTCTCCGCACCGTCACCGGCACCCACCACGATCTCGCCCGTCGCCCGGCCGGACGAACCGTCGAGGGTCGTATCGCCGCCGCCGCACGCAGCCGACGTCGCCGCGACGAGGAGCAGGGCCGACGCGGTGATCGATGCCCGGGACCACGCTGCCGGGCGCGGTCCGCGCCCGGTCGATTCGTCTGTCCGTGTGTGTGCCACGTCGCGCCTTTCGTTTGCCTCGAGCTGGTCGAAAACCGTGCTCTGTCCGCCCCTATCGTTACACTGGCCAACCGATGGCGCGGACACGCGTCCACCGGTTTCCGTCGGCAGGTCCGGCGCCGGTGACAACGGGAAGGACGCTCATGCGCACCTCGAGAATTCTGTCGGGCTTCACCCGCCGCTCCGTGGGCAGTATTGCTCTCGCGACGGCCGCCGTCGTGTCGCTCGCAGCGTGTGGTGGCGGATCCGATCCCCTGTCCGCGGGCGGCGAGGGATCCGGGGACGACCCCAACACGATCATCGTGGGCTCGGCGAACTTCCCCGAATCCGAGACCGTCGCCAACATCTACACCGAGGTGCTCCGCGCCAACGGGTTCGACGTGACCACGAAGTTCAACATCGGCAGCCGTGAGGCCTACATTCCCGCACTGAAGGACGGCTCGATCGACGTCATCCCCGACTACACGGGAAACCTCCTGCAGTATCTCGATCCGGATTCGACGGCCACGAGCGCCGCCGACGTGGACGCCGCGCTTCCGGCCGCACTCGGTTCCGAGCTGAAGATCACCACCCCGGCCCCGGCCGAGGACAAGGACGCCGTGGTCGTCACCAAGGAGACGGCGCAGCGCTGGAACCTGACCTCGATCGGTGATCTCGCGGCGCACTCGGCCGAGGTGAAGTTCGGTGCGCCCGCCGAGTTCCAGGAACGTCCCGGTGGCCTGCCGGGCCTGAGGGCCAAGTACGGGCTCGACATCACGCCCGACAACTTCGTTCCGATCGCCGACGGAGGCGGTCCGGCGACGGTCGATGCCCTCGCGTCGGGACAGATCACGGCCGCGGACATCTTCACGACGTCCCCGGCCATCGCGCAGAACGGCTTCGTGGTGCTGGCGGACCCGCAGAACAATTTCGCGGCGCAGAACGTCGTCCCGGTGGTGCGTGCCACCAAGTCCTCCGACAAGCTGACCCGGGCGCTCGACGCGCTGTCAGCCAAGCTCACCACCGAAGAGCTTGTCGCGCTCAATGATTCCGTGTCCGGTGACGCGAAAACCGAACCGGCGGCGGCAGCGAAGCAGTGGGTGACGGACCAGGGGCTCGACAAGCCGGTCTCGTAAGGAGCCTGCGTTGATCACATTCTCGGGAGTCACCAAGCAATACCCGGACGGCACGACGGCGGTCGACCACCTCGATCTGCAGATCGACGCCGAATCGTTCACGGTCTTCGTCGGGCCGTCCGGGTGCGGCAAGACCACGTCGATGCGGATGATCAACCGGATGATCACCCCCACCGAGGGAACGATCACCGTCGACGGCCGCGACATCGCCCGGATCGACGCGGTGAAGCTTCGCCTCGGCATCGGCTACGTCATTCAGAGCGCAGGACTGCTGCCGCACCGCACGGTGGTCGACAACGTCGCGACCGTGCCGGTGCTGCGCGGCGATTCCCGGCGCACCGCCCGCAAGGCCGCGTTGGCGGTGCTCGAACGGGTCGGTCTCGACCCGGCGCTGGCGTCCCGCTATCCCGGGCAGCTGTCCGGCGGGCAGCAACAGCGTGTCGGGGTCGCGCGGGCGCTGGCCGCCGATCCGCCGATCCTGCTGATGGACGAACCGTTCAGCGCCGTCGATCCCGTTGTCCGCGAAGACCTGCAGGCCGAGATGCAGCGCCTGCAGGCCGAGTTGCGCAAGACCATCGTGTTCGTCACCCACGACATCGACGAGGCCGTCAAACTCGGTGACCGGGTGGCGGTGTTCGGGCCGGGCGGCAGGCTGCAGCAGTACGACGCACCCGACACGGTGCTGTCGGCGCCGGCCACCGATTTCGTAGCCTCGTTCGTGGGACGCGACCGCGGTTACCGGGGGTTGTCGTTCCGTACCGCCGATCAGGTTCCGCTGCACACGATCCGGACTGCGACCGAGAAGGAGTTGCCCGGTCTCCGGCTCGAACAGGGGGAATGGGTACTGGTCGTCACCGATGCGGGCCGACCGCGGGGGTGGATCGACGTCACCGGCGTCGAGGGGGCGCGGGCCGGACGCCCGGTCTCCGAATGCACGGCGGCGGGCGGATCGCTGTTCACACCGGGCTCCGACCTGCGCCAGGCCCTGGACGCGGCCATCTCCTCCCCGTCGGGCATCGGGGTGGCAGTCGACGCCGACGGTGCCGTCTCGGGTGGCATTCTCGGCTCCGAGGTGATCGCGAAGCTGGCCGAGCAGCGGGCAGCAGAGGATCGCGCGAGGGGTGAGCACTACTTCACCGCCCAACCGGCGACCCCGGACGGGCCGTGATCCGATGCGGTGGCTCATCGACAATTTCGCGGTCGTCGTCGACCTGACGAAGACCCATCTGTATCTCGCCCTGGTTCCGCTGCTGATCGGGTTGCTCATCGCCGTCCCGGTGGGAACCGCGATCCGGGGGGCGTCCTGGTTGCGGAAGATCACGCTGATCGCTGCCGGCATCGCGTTCACGATCCCGTCGCTGGCACTGTTCGTGACGATCCCCTCCGTCGTCGGATTGCAGATCCTGGATCCGCTCAACGTGGTGATCGCCCTGACGATCTACTCCACCGCCCTGCTCATCCGCGCCGTGCCCGAGGCCCTCGATTCGGTTCCCGCCGATGTCGTCGACTCCGCCACCGCCATGGGTTTCACCCGCCTGAGGCGGGCCCTCACCGTCGAACTGCCCCTCGCGCTCCCCGTGCTCGTCGCGAACGTGCGCGTGGTGGTGGTGACCAACATCTCGCTGGTGTCGGTGGGTTCGCTGATCGGGATCGGCGGTCTCGGCACCCTGTTCACGCAGGGATACCAGCGTGACTACCCGGACCAGATACTTGCGGGCATCATCGCGATCGTCGTGCTGGCCCTCGCATTCGACCTGTTGCTGTTCCTGATCGGCCGGGCGGCGACGCCATGGACCCGGCAGAAGAAGGTCCGGCGCGTGCCGCTGGTCGCAGGGCAATCGACCGTGCCCGCCGCTGAGGAGGCTTCATGACCATCTTCGGCGGCGCGTGGGAGTACATCGTCGACCCGGCAAACTGGTCGGGCAGCACCGGAATCGGCGCCCGCATCCTCGAACACCTCTGGTACAGCTTCCTGGCGGTCTCGCTCTCCGCGGTCGTGGCGGTGCCGATCGGTCTGATCATCGGGCATCTACGCAAGGGCGAGGTGGTCGTCGTCGGTCTCGTCAACGCGCTGCGCTCGCTGCCGACGCTGGGTCTGCTGACCTTCCTGGTGCTCCTGCTCGGGCTGGGTCTGATTCCGCCCATCCTGGCCCTGGTGATCCTCGGAATTCCGCCGGTGCTGGCGGGCACGTACGCGGGCGTCGCGAATGTCGACCGGACGGTCGTGGACGCCGCCCGTGCGATGGGCATGACCGAATGGCAGGTCCTCACGCGTGTCGAGGCGCCGAATGCGCTGCCGCTCATGCTCGGCGGGTTGCGTAACGCCACCCTGCAGATCATCGCGACCGCAACGGTGGCCGCATACGTCAATCTCGGCGGACTCGGCCGCTACATCTTCGACGGACTGGCCCTGCGCCAGTACGACCGAGTTCTCGTCGGCGCACTTCTGGTGACGATTCTCGCGCTCGTCGTGGACGGCCTACTCGCGCTTGCGGTGTGGGCGTCCGTTCCGGGGACGGGCCGGCTGCGGCGCAATCCCAGTGCCGAGCAGATCACCGGCCGCGCCTGAGGACGAACACTTTTCGAACACTCCGTGAACGGCAAACACCCCGTCCGCGGAACCTTGGTGCGGGCTCCGGTCCGGGGTGTTCGGGTGGATTCTCGCTAGCCGGTGACGCCTTCTGCACGGGCAGCGGCGGCGACTGCCTCCGCGACAGCGGGGGCGACGCGAGGATCGAGCGGGCTGGGAACGATCTTGTCTACAGCCAACTCGTCACCGACGACCGAGAGGATTGCCTCGGCGGCGGCAAGCTTCATACCTTCGGTGATCCGGCGGGCAC
>RRBB01000309.1:0-9898 GCA_006543605.1 Rhodococcus sp. WS4 | reverse complement strand
CCGTGTTCAACGTACCGATCAGCGGCGCCCGCCACGTCGCCGCCCGCTCCTTCCCCCTGGAACGAATCCGCTTGCTGGCCAAGCACGCCGACGCCACCATCAACGACATCGTGCTGACGATGTGCGCCGGCACCCTGCGGGCCTACCTGCACACCCGGAACGCGTTGCCGGACAACCCGCTGATCGCGATGGTCCCCGTCTCGCTGCGCGCACCGGATACCGGGGCCGCCGACCGAACCCCCGGCGGCAACCGGGTGGGCGTGCTCATGTGCAACCTCGCCACCCACCTGCCCGACCCCGCACACCGCCTCGAAACCGTGCGCAACTGCATGAACGAGGGCAAGGCCGCCCTCCAGACGATGAGCCCCGCCCAGGTCCTCGCGATGAGCGCCCTCGGCGCCGCCCCGCTCGGCGTCGAAATGTTCCTCGGCCGCCGCGGCCCGCTGCGGCCGCCGTTCAACGTGGTCATCTCCAACGTCGCCGGTCCCCGAACCCCTCTGTACTGGAACGGGGCCCGACTCGAATCGCTCTACCCGCTGTCGATTCCCACCACCGGTCAGGCACTCAACATCACCTGCACCAGCAGCGACGACCAGATCGTCTTCGGACTCACCGGCTGCCGGCGCACCGTCCCCGACCTGCACCCGATGCTCGATCAACTCGACGCCGAACTCGACCTCCTCGAGACCGCCGTCGGGCTGTAGCCCGACCGGCGGTTCGTCAGAGCGCCGCTGCCAGCGCCGCGACTCCCGGTCCTTGGAGGTCGCCGAGCGCCACCTTCCGACCGGAAACGGCCAGGAGCAGCGACAAGGCCGTGCCGCTCACCTCCGGACCGTCGCCGATAGACACGTCGTCGTCCGCTGCCATCAGCCGGACGCCGGCGACGAGTTCCTTGGCGCCGCCGAAGGACGCCGGGGTCCGCGTCTGCAGGCGGAGCGCTCTGACGACGGCCTCCCGCGGGTAGGAGCGGGTGAGCCCCAACGGTCGGCGGATGTCCTCACCGTGGACGACCTCCTCGACGAGCCTGCTGTCGAGGGGCGCCGGAGGGGTCGACGTCCGCGACGCCACCTGCCGGAGCCGCTCCAGCGTTTCCTGCGGTGAGGCGCCCCGCTCGCGCTCCACGCCGTGGGCGTTCTGGCGGTCGAAGTCGAATCGCGCCCGGGCGAGGGCGACCATGAAACCGAGACGCGTGGTCCGCGCCGTGTCGACCAGGTGGGCGACCACATCGTGCACGGTCCACTCCCCGCAGAGCGACTGCTCGTCCCACCGCTCGGCGTCGAGATTGCCGAGGTCTTCGATCAGCGCCGCACGCTCCGCGTGCACCATCGACCAGACATCTCCCACTGTTCGCTCCTTCGGTCGGCACATCGTATGCAGGTAAGACTCGCGGCGGCGCGGAAATTCATCGGCCGAGCGCTCCCGGGGTGCGGGCTGTGTCGGCCGGTTCCCTACACTGTGACGGGTGCGGATCGCGACCTTCAACGTCAACGGGATCCGCGCGGCGCAGCGGCGCGGCATCGAGGAGTGGCTCGGCGAGCGCGAACCCGATGTGGTCGCGCTTCAGGAAGTGCGGGCCCGTGCCACCGCCATCCCGCCGGACGTGTTCGGCGACTATCACCTCACGTACGACGAGGGGGACGTCGCGGGCCGCAACGGTGTCGCGGTCCTGACTCGGCACGCTCCCGTCGCGGTGCGGACGTGGAGCGGTACCGCGCTGGTCCGGGCACCGGGCGAATTGCACACCGAGAGGGTCGAACTGGATCCGGTGCCGTTGACTCGGGGTCTGGGAGAGTTCGCCAACCAGGGCCGCTACGTCGAGGTCGACCTCGCCGAGGCGCCGATCACCATCGCGTCCATGTACCTGCCGAAAGGCGGCCTCCCGGCGCACCTCCAGAAACCCGGACGCATGCGGGAGGCCCCCGACGGTGGAGCCCGCTACGACCGCAAGATGCGCTTCCTCTCCGCGTTTGCGCGACAGCTGACCCGCTCGCGGCGCACGGCACGCGCGAACGGCAGGGAACTGCTGCTGATGGGTGACCTCAACATCGCGCACACCCGTCACGACGTACGGAACTGGCGTCGCAGCAACCAGGTCGAGGGTTACCTTCCGGAGGAGCGTGAGTGGTTCGACTCCATCCTGTCGCCGCGAACCCTCGTCGACGTGGTCCGGCAGCATCATCCTGGCGTCGACGGCCCGTACTCGTGGTGGTCGTGGCTGGGGCAGTCGTTCGTGAACGACACAGGGTGGCGCATCGACTACCACCTCGCGACGCCGCGACTGGCACAGGCTGCGGTCGCGGCGGGCACCGACCGGGAGCCGGCCGCCGACCGGCGGATGAGTGATCACGCTCCGGTCGTCGTGGACTACGACTTCTGATCGTCCCCGACGCACCGCAGAGGGATCAGTTCAGGCTGCAGCCCTCGTCGATCGGGGTGTCGTTCAACCGGTCGACGATGTAGGACAAGCGCCGTTGGTGTCGTAGCCGTCGGTGAGCTCGGTCAGATCACCGTGCCGACGTCTCGGGCGACCAACTGGTCCAGGGCGCGTTCGGCGACGGCCGCAATGGTCATCGACGGGTTGCACGCGGCGGTGTTCCCGGGCATCAGCGCGCCGTCGAGCACATACAACCCACGCTGGCCGTGCACGCGGCCTTCGAGGTCGCAGACCGAGCCCATCGACGCCCCGCCCAGCGGATGCCAGGTGGAGGGGAATACCGCATTGGTGTCCGTGAGCACGCTTCCCGGACCGGCGATCTTCCGCACCATCGGATCGATGCGACTGTTCTGGACGACGGCGTCGCCTTCCCTCGGCCAGCGCAGTACCGCTTCGTCTCGGGCAGAGTCGTATTCGAATCGTCCGCGGCCCTCGCTGACGCCGTAGCCGACCAGCATGGTGCTGCGGGCATCGAACGACAGCGGCGGTATGGAGGCCTGGATGACGGTGACGGCGGACGCGGGGTCGTCCCAGTTCAGGCTGCCGTAGACGACCGGGCCGCCCTGCGGGGCGCCGAATTCTTCTTCGAGGCTCGTCCAGATGTAGATCCGGTCGGCGTTGGTTCCCCAGCCGGCGCCGAGTTCGTCCGGCAAATCAGGGATTTGGCCCTTCGCGCCCGCGCGCACCAGCAGCTTGGTGGTGTTCAGGCTGCCGGCGGCCATCACCAGGGCGTTCGTGGTGAGGATCTTGTTTTCGAGCACCCTGCCGGACGTGTCGATCCTGTCGACGTACACCGTCCAGCGGCCGTCCGGGGCGCGCTCGACGTCGGTGACCTCGTGCTGGGTGTGGACCGTCGCCAGACCGGTCGCCTCGGCGGCGGCGATGTAGGTGACGTCGACGGAGTGCTTGCCGCCGTTGTTGACCCCGAGGGCGCCGTCGCCGTTGGTGTACGACGGCGTCATGTCGCCGCGGAGTTCGCCCAGCGCGTAGTTCCAGTCGATCGGCATCGGGATCTTCGGCACGGGCAGTCCGGCGCGTTGCACGTTCTGCGCAAACACTTTCGCGGCCTGGTAGTTCGGGCTGTCGATCAATTCGTCGGGCGCGACCGCGAGCTGCAACATGCGCGCGACCCGCGGGTAGTGGACCCGGTCCATGGTGGCCCAGTCGAGCGCTTCGGGCAGGTGTGCGTTGAAGACGGCCTCGGCCGGCTGCAACGTCATCCCTTGATACACCAGCGAACCGCCGCCGACGCCCGCGGCGCACAGTGCGGTCATGTTGTCGCCGGGCACCGCCTCGAGGAGACCGGTGTACGGCTCCAGAGCCACCGGCGCACCGAAGAGTTGTGGGCTGGAGCGGTACCAGAGGATGCGTTTGTCCGGGGCGGTCGCACGGGGAAACGTTTCGGCGTTCGGCTCTGTGGGCCAGCGCATTCCACGCTCGAGCACCGTTACCGGCACCCGGCCTCGGCGAGCCGGAGCGCTGCGACTCCGCCGCCGAATCCCGACCCGATGACGATGACCCGGTGATCTTCGCGGGTGAGCGGAACGGTGCTGCCGCGTTCCGCATGTCCGGTCCCGGCCTGGGCGATCGGTGGACTCGCCAGCGCGACCCCCGCGGCGGCGGCCCCGGTCAAGAAGGACCGGCGATTGAATGCAGACACAGTTTTCCCCAGATCGCAGACGGAACTCACTCGGCGAGATGTCGAAAGATCGGCGTGGAGCATTTCTCTTAGGCGAGCTCAAACTAGACACTCTCAGCCAGATGTGTCAAGAAATTAGTGTGACTGCCGTTACGAGCTGCGCGGCATCGCCGGCAGCAGCCAGCGGGTGAGAAAGCTCCGTAGGTCGTCGTCGGCGTGAACGGCGTCGTCGTCGAAGAGGACGACCGACAACGCCAGCCGTAGTGCGATCTCGACGATGTCGTCCAGACTCGACTCCACACTCGGATCACGCTCGACGAGCGGCGCGAGCAGTTCGCGCGCTACGGGTTTCGCGCGAGACATCATGCCCGTGTCGAAGACGGGGTTGCCCCGTTCCGCCTGGAGCAGGGTGGCCAGCACCGGATGTGCTCGCACCGCTGCCCGACCTGCGACGATGAGTTCGACGACGTACTCGCACGTCGTTTCCGTGGCGTTCAATCGGGAATGGATCCCGCCCAGTACCTCGACGGCGACACCGGCGATCGCCTGCGACACCAGTTCCTCACGCGACCCGAAGTTGGAGTACACGGTCTGTCGCGTGACGCCCGCGGCATTGGCGGCCGCCGCGATGGTGACCCCCTCGAAGCCGTCACGCTCGATCAACCCGAGCGTGGCGTCCAAGATCTTCCTCCGCGACCGCATGCGACCATTATCGAGCACGATCCTTGGCGGCGGCCGTGGTCGCCGGGTGGGCGTCCTGCCTGGCCGTCCAGCTCAGCTCCAGCCGGCTGCTGTACATCATGGGCCGCGACGGCGTTCTTCCCCGGCGCGTCCTCGGAAGACTGGACAAGCGCACCAAGACACCCGTCTTCTGCCTGCTCGTCACCGGTGCGATGTGCATACTCGGTCTCAACCTCTCGTTGGAGACCGCGATGGGCTTCACCAACTTCGGCGCATTCCTGGCCTTCACCGCGGTCAACGCGTGCGTCATCGCCTACTACGTGCGCCACCGCCGCACCCGGCACGTCGACACGGTCAACTACCTGGTCCTGCCTGCGCTCGGGATGTGCGTGACCATCTACATGATCACCCGCCTCAGCGAGCTGTCGATCACCATCGGACTGTCGCGGTTCGCGATCGGCGTCGCGTACCTCGTCTGGATGACCCGCGGATTCCGGCGTCCTACACCGGAGTCGAGTACCGGGCACGAAACGGACACCAGCGACCAGCAGAGCGAAGGTGCGCCCTCCCTGGCATGAAACGGGACCCGTAAAAAAGAAATTCTGCGGATGTGTCGATCCATGACACTCCCCGTTCGACCTGAGGATGAGAAGGTCCAAGAGGGACCCCGACATCCAAGGAGACGGAACCGTGAAGTACATGCTGATCATGCGCGCCACCGACGAGACGTTCGCCGCGTTCCAGGACATCGACATGGGCGAGATCATGGACTCGATGGGCAAGTTCAACGACGAGATGATCCGCGCCGGCGTGCTGCTCGCCGCCGAGGGCCTGGACCCCGACCCCGAATCGGGGGTGGTGGTCGACTACTCCTCCGAGACACCTGTGGTGACCGACGGCCCCTACGGCGAGACGAAGGAACTGTTCGGCGGCTTCTGGCTGCTCAACGTGGCGTCGAAGGAGGAGGCCATCGAGTGGGCCAAGCGTGCCCCGATGGCCGGTCCCGGCTCCAAGGCGGAGATTCGCCGGGTCGCCACGATCGACGAGTTTCCGCAGGACAACGTGTGGATCCAGAAGGAGCGGGCGTGGCGCGAAGAGACCGGTCAGCTCTGAGCGACTCGACGGGCAGCGGCAGCGGTCGTGAGGCCGTCGCCGCTGTCTGGCGGATCGAGTCGGCACGGATCGTCGGCGCCCTTGCGCGCTACACCGGCGACTTCGCGCTGGCCGAGGACCTCGCCCAGGAGTCGCTGGCCGAGGCGCTCGTGACCTGGCCGCGCGACGGCGTGCCTCGCAACCCCGCGGGGTGGTTGCTCACCGTCGGACGACGCCGTGCGATCGACACGTTCCGACGGCGCTCCGCCCTCGACGAGAGGTACACCGCCCTCGCCCACGACCTGGGTGAGGGCGGTGCCGCCTCGGGCAGCGCGCCCGCCGATCCGGGCCACGCGCCCGGCGACGTGCTGTGGGATCCGGACCAGATCGACGACGACATGCTCGCGCTGATGTTCATCTCCTGCCATCCCGTGCTGTCCCGGGAGGCACGGGTAGCACTCACCCTGCGGGTGGTCGGCGGTCTGACCAGCGACGAGATCGCCAAGACGTTCCTCGTTCCGACGGCGACCGTGCAGGCCCGGATCACCCGGGCGAAGAAGACGCTCGGGGCGGCCCGGGTGCCGTTCGAGGTGCCGCCGGCGAAGGACCGCACCGAGCGGCTCGGCTCGGTGCTCAGCGTGATCTACCTGATCTTCACCGAAGGGTCCTCGGCCAGCTCCGGCGACGACCTGATCCGCCTCGACCTCGCGAGCGAGGCGCAGCGCCTCGCCCGGGTGCTGACCCGGCTGGTACCCGACGAGCCCGAGGTCCACGGTCTGCTGGCGCTGCTCGAGCTGACCGCGGCGCGCTTTCCTGCCCGCACCGGGCCGGACGGAGAGCCGGTGCTGCTCGAGCACCAGGACCGCCGGCGCTGGGACCGCGCGGCGATCCGCCGGGGACGAGCAGCGCTCGCCCGCGCGGAGCAGGTCGGCCGGGGCCTGGGCGCCTACGGCCTGCAGGCGGCGATCGCCGAATGCCATGCCGTCGCCCCGTCGGTCGACGCGACAGACTGGGAGCGGATCGTCCTCATCTACGAGGCGCTCGGCCGGCTCGCGCCGTCACCGGTGATCGACCTCAACCGGGCGGTGGCGGTCTCCATGGCCCAGGGACCGGCCGCGGCACTGCCCATCGTGGACGAGTTGGTGGACGCCCAGTCGCTGTCGCACTCGCATCTGCTGCCGAGCGTTCGCGGGGAACTACTCATCCGCCTGGGACGCGCCGAGGAGGCGCGCACCGAACTCGAGCGCGCCGTGCGGCTGTGCGGCAACGAGCGCGAGCGGACCGTGCTCGAGCGCAAGCTCGCCGATCTCCAGTGAGGTGCGCCCTCTTTGTTACCCCGCCTGTTATCCCGCCGCCCAGGTTCCCTTCGTGTACTCACGATCCCCGCGCGAGTCCGGGTCGGTCGGAGCGACTCGGCAGTGGTCGACCAGCGAGACGTGTTCGTCCGGGTCCACCGGGTGCCGGTCCCGTTCTGCACAGTCGACGTGGCGAGCTTCCGCTAGACACTGCTGCTCCCAGTAGTTCTCCGAACGTGCCTGCGGAATTCGCCGAACGTCCATGTGTCGCCCTCCCGGAATTGCCGGTCCAAGTCGTTCCCTGGGGAACCCGGACCGCGGCGACCGTCACCCGCTCGCCGCGATCCGCACCCCACCGAAACGAGTCTCCACCGCACCCCGAACTCGAGACAGGGCCATTCGGCCCTACCCCCATCTGCCCTCCGCGGAGAAACACGATTCGGCCGCCCGGAATATCAACGGCACCGATGCCGTTGTACGACGCGATGGTGTTCGACCCAATGCCCCGGGTACCACATTGAAATCGTCGCCTCGAGCGACCACTTGCCGAGAGGCGCACTGGCGGGCACCGTCACCCTCACCAGGCAAGACCTACATTGCGTAGCGTTCGTGGTCAGGAGTCGAAAGCCGCTGACACCGCCCGGTGCCGGCGGCTTCTCGCGTTCGTGTTCGACTCACGCCGTGCCGGGTATCCGGCCCCGTATGGATCAGTCACACGCACCGATGCTGGAGGCACTGGCCGACTACCACCGCCGAGATCGGTACGGCTTACCCCGCCCGGGCACCGTCAGGGCCGTGGCGCCGACGAACGCGGCAAGGACGTGCTGGGACTCGACCCGTTCCGTTCCGACGTGCTCGCCGCGTCGGGTCTGGACGACCGCACCTCGAGCAACGGCTACCTCGCACGCGCTGAAGAACTCATGGCCGACGCAGTCCGGGCGGAGCGGGCGTTCTTCTCCACCTGCGGCAGCTCACTGTCCGTGAAAGCGGCGATGATGGCCGTGGCCGGTAACCATCCGGGTGGGCTACTGGTCGGGCGCGACTCGCACAAGTCGATCGTCGCGGGCCTGATCTTCAGCGGTGTCACACCCCGGTGGATCGCGCCGAGGTGGGATGCCGGCATGCACTTTTCGCACCCGCCGCCACCGGAGCAGGTGCGCACGGCGTGGGAGCAACACCCCGACGCCGCCGGCGCCGTCGTGGTCAGCCCGAGCCCCTACGGAACCTGCGCCGACATCTCCGCGATCGCGGAGGTGTGCCACGAACGCGGCAAACCTCTGATCATCGACGAGGCGTGGGGTGCGCACCTTCCCTTCCACGACGACCTGCCGACGTGGGCGATGGACGCCGGCGCCGACGTGTGCGTCGTCAGCGTCCACAAGATGGGCGCCGGATTCGAACAGGGATCGGTTTTCCACGTTCAGGGCGATCTCGTCGACGGTCCTCACCTCTCGGCGTGCGCGGATCGACGGCATCGACCGACTCCACGTTCTCGAGGACCGACTGCTGGGCAAGGAGGCCTCGCACGATCTGGATCGGCTGCAGATCCTGATCGACGTCAGCGAGTCCGGGTACCAATGCGCCGACTGGTTGCGGCAGCACTGCAGTCTCGACGTCGGCATGTCCGATCACCGGCGAATCCTCGCCACCATGTCCATGGCCGACGACGAGCGCACCACCGAACAACTGGTCCGCGCCCTCACCGACATGAGCACTGCCACGAAAACTTTTGATCCGGCACCGCGTATCGACCTGCCCAGCCCGGACGAGTTGCAACTCGAGTCGGAGATGGCACCCAGTGATGCGTTCTTCGGACCTGCCGAGATGGTCGACGCCAACCGTGCCGCGGGGCGGATCGCGGCCGAACAGCTCACTCCGTATCCGCCAAGGATTTCCGCGGTCGTCCCCGGCGAGCGGCTCGACTCCGCCGTGATCGACTACCTGCGCACCGGACACTCTGCGGGCATGGCAGTCTCGGACGCCACCGACCCTTCGCTGGATAAACTGAGAGTGGTGGCGAACAAGTGACTATCGTCGAATCATGCCCGACATCATCGAATTGATCTTCGAGGATCACGTGTGGTTCCGACAGCAGTTCGCCACTCTCGATGAACTGAAAGCCCGCCGCACGCTCGACATCGCGGCTGTCGAGGCGGTGTGGGCGTCGCTGGCGGAGCGTCTGGATCTGCATGCTTCAGCCGAAGAGGAGATCTTCTATCCGCAACTCCTCCGCGTCGGCGACGACGCCGAGGCAGAAACCCTCGACGCGATCGGAGATCACAACGATATCCGCGACGGCGTCAGCGACGCCGCCAAGTATCCCGTCGCATCCGAGAAGTGGTGGGCTGCCGTCGCTCGCACACGCGTGGCCAACGATGAGCACATGGCCGAAGAGGAACGTGAAGGCTTGGCCGATTTCCGAACGGCGCCGAAGGAGCTTCGGGTGTCCCTCGGTCGCCATTTCGCCGAATTCTTCGTCGTTCACCCTTCCACGTCGGGGGTCGACACCTCCGACAAGGATCCCGAGACGTACGTGCGGGAAATCGAACAGGACTTGGACGAAGAAGAGGACAGCGCCGACTCGGGTTCACTGCGAATCGGCAGCCTGAAAGGGCAAACGTGGTGAGGTCCTAGGTAGCTTGAGATGGCGTAGCCGGATTTTGGGGTCAAGTTTCGTGGTGTTCGGGTCACGTTCGACGGCTTGGTGTTTCAGGCTGCGAGTTGCGCTGTGCCGGTGAGGGTATCGACAGCGTTGCG
>RRBB01000308.1:0-10096 GCA_006543605.1 Rhodococcus sp. WS4 | reverse complement strand
AGTGCATCCCGCACGGCGGACACCAGTTCTCCCTGCACATCGCCGCCGCACTGAAGCTGGGCGGCAACGAGTCCTACCCGGGCGAATTCCAGCCGACCGGCGGCTTCGCCGACGGTGCCGTCGTCGAAAACAGCCGGGTCGGGCTCACCGAGATCCCCGGCATCGGTTTCGAGGGCAAGGCCGCCTTCTACAAGGTGCTCCGCGCACTGCACCACTGACCCCCACCCTCCATGGTTCCGGCTGACGCGGGGACCGCCACCTGGTCCGATGTGCGAAGGAGCACTCGCGATGACTACAACCACCATGTCCCCGAGCCACACCGAACCTGAACGCTCGCGGCTCAACCGGCTGATGCGCGAATTGTGGTTCCAAGTGCTGCTGGGGGCGGTCCTCGGAATCACGGTCGGCGTCCTGCTCCCGGACGTCGGCGCCGCGCTCAGCCCGTTGAACGACTGGTTCATCAGCATCGTCAAAATGATCGTCGTCCCGGTCGTGTTCTGTGTGGTCACACAGAGCATTTCGTCGATGGACAGCCTCCGGAAAGCCGGCCGGATCGGAGCCAAGGCACTCGGCTACTTCATGGTCCTGTCGCTGCTGTCGATGCTCATCGGGCTGGTCGTGGCCAACGTCTTCAAACCGGGCGCGGGCATGAACATCAACCTCGCCGAGCTCGACACCGAGAGCATCCCCGGCGCCGGCCAGGCCCACGGCGCGGTCGACTTCATCGACCGCATCATCCCGACCAACCTGTTCGGTGCCGTCACCGGCAACGAAATCCTTGCCGCACTGCTGGTCTCGATCGTGTTCGGCTGCGCCCTCAACGTCTCCGGCGAGAAGGCCGCACCGATCAACGAAGGCATCTCGGCGCTGACCTCCGTGGTGTTCAAGATCGTCGGCTGGGTTATGCGACTGGCCCCGATCGGCACCTTCGGCGCCCTGGCCTCGGTCGTCGCCAAATACGGCGCCGAGAGCCTGCAGCAGCTCGGCTACCTGATCCTGCTGTTCACCGGCACCTGCGTCGTGTACGTCATCGTGGTGCTGGGGGTCATCAGCCGGGCCTGCGGTGTGGGCCTGTTCTCACTGATGCGGTACCTCAAGGCCGAACTCCTGGTCGCCTTGAGCACCTGCTCGAGCGAGGCGGTGCTGCCGCAGCTGGTCCGCAAGCTCGAGGACCTCGGTGTCGGTAAGCCGGTCGTCGGCATCGTGATCCCGTCCGGGTTCTCGTTCAACCTCGACGGATCCGCGGTCTACCTGACGATGGCTTCACTGTTCCTCGCCCAGGCAGTCGGAATCGACCTGTCCTGGCAGCAACAGCTGATCATGGTCGGAGTCATGATGCTGACCAGCAAGGGAACCGCCGGCATCGCAGGCGGTGCATTCATCGTCCTCGCCAGCACGATCACCGCCGTCGGCCACGTCCCCCTCGCCGCACTCGCCCTGATCGTCGGTGTCGACCGCATCCTCAACGAGGGCCGGGTCTTCATCAACGTTCTCGGCAACGCGATGGCGACCATCGTGATCGGCAAGTGGGAGAACGACTTCGACGCCGAGAAGGCACGAGCAGTGCTGGGAGCCCGGTCCGGCAAGCACGAAGAAGCCGGAAAGTAACCACCAATGGGCACACGAGGGGCGAGGCGGCGCGGCGACGCGACCTCCTCGCCTCGTTGCGTTCCACCGCAGGGTGACCGGCGCCGCTACCCGCCCCCGGGCTGGGCGAATCCGGCCGCATAAAGCACCACGCATTCGAAAGGAAGCACTGCATGTCACGCGTTCTGGTGACCACCGACTACCTCGGTCCCGGTGACGAGATCGACAGCCTGCTGCGCCGCCACGGGCACGAGGTGACCTACGCACCCGCCCGCGGCGCCCGCAGCCCCGCGGAAGCGTTGGCCTTGTTCGACGGAATCGACGGCGCGGTCATCGCGAGCGAACCGGTCACCGCCGACATGCTCGACACCGCCACGTCCCTGAAAGTCATCGCCCGCAGCGGCGTCGGCTACGACTCCGTCGATCTCGCGGCGGCTGCCCGCCACGGCATCCGGGTGTGCAACACCCCCGGCGTTAACCACGACGCGGTTGCCGAAATGACGATCGCCCTGATCCTGGCGACCGCCCGCACAGTCCCGGCCGTCCTCGGCGGTGTCCGCGACGGGCGCTGGCCCCGCGACGCCGGACGCGAACTGCGCGGCTCCACCCTCGGCATCATCGGCTACGGGCCCAGCGGCCGGGCCGTGGCCCAACTCGGTCGGGCGTTCGGGATGTCGGTAGCCGTGCACACCGCACACCCCACCGACGACCCGGGCATCGAGTTCGTCGACCTCGATACCGTCACCGCCACCGCGGATTACCTGTCCCTGCACACCCGCGCCGCCGCCCAGGCCGAGCACCTGATCGACCGCAAGCGCCTGCAGGCGATGAAGAACACCGCGATCCTGATCAACACCGCCCGCGGCAGCCTCGTCAACGAGGACGCCCTCGCCGACGCCCTCGAATCCGGGGACATCGCCGGCGCCGCACTCGACGTCGTCACCCACGAACCCCTCCCCGCCGGCAGCCGGCTACGCAACCTCGGCAACGTGCTCATTACCTCGCACCTGGCAGGTCAGACCGTCGAGGCCCGCAACCGCGCCGGTCTCGCCGCCGCCCAGGCCGTGATCGACGTCCTCGCCGGCCGTGAGCCCGCCCACCCCGTCGACCAGAAATCGGTAGGACATTGACCGAGAAACTCTCGATACCACCTCGCACGGTCGGGGCCGACATCTCCCGCACCTGGCTGTTGGTCAACGCAACTCGGACCGACACCTTCGACGACGCCGACCGGTCCCGGGCCGATCAGATCGTGCTCGACATCGAAGACGCCGTCGACCCCACCGCAAAGCCTGCCGCCCGCGCCGACGTCGCCCGATGGCTGGAAGCACGATCGGCGTGGGTGCGGATCAACGATCGCTCGACCCCGTTCTGGTCCGACGACGTCGACACCGTGAAGGGCCTTCCCGGTCTGGCCGGGGTAATGCTCGCCAAGACCGAGTCCGCCGAGCACATGACCGAAACCTTCGACCGCCTCGGCGGCGCGACCCCGGTGCTCGGACTGATCGAATCCGCCCTGGGCATCGAGGAAGCCTCACAGATCGCACGCGCCCGAGGCGCCTTCCGCCTGGCCTTCGGCAGCGGCGACTACCGGCGCGACACCGGCACCGGCGCCGACGACCTCGCCATGGCCTACCCGCGCTCACGCCTGGTCATCGCCAGCCGACTCGGTAACCTCCCCGGCCCGATCGACGGCCCCACCGTCAGCAACGACCACGCAGTCCTCCGCGAGAAGTCCACGCTGGCCACCACTCTCGGACTGACCGGCAAGCTGTGCCTGGACATCGACCACCTGCCCGTCGTCAACGCCGCAATCAGCCCAACCCCGGACGACGCCACCTGGGCGCGGGACTTCCTCGCCGACTTCGAGGCCCGTGGCCGCATCATCCGCGACGGCAGCGACCTACCCCGCCTCGGCCGCGCCCAGAAGATCACCCGACTGGCCAGTGCGTTCGGTGTCCTTCCCGTCTGATTGCCAGGCCCAGCAGATTCCGGGCCGCCGCGCTCCCGACCTGCGATGAACTAGTATCCGGCGGTGGGGGAGCGGCATGCCGAGTATCACACTCTCGACCGCGCCGTACCCACCGGTCGCCGAATTCTGGGACTGCCACTTCGCGCCAGCGACCGACACGTCGAAGCCGAGTCGGCCATACCGAGCAGGTCGGGTGCGAGGTACCGTCCTCGATCGCGCAGATCGGCGATGGAAGTGCGCCAAATGTAGGACAGAGACGGATTGCTCTGCAGGAGAGGGATAGTGTCACCGGTGCCCTCGTCGACAGAGGCCATGTCAACTTCGCCGACCTTCTGCGTTCGCTTTTGATACATCATTTCCCCTTCCCGCCCGACCGGTCGGATGGGGCAGGGCGGCGCCGTGGGTTAGGAGTTCTTGGCTTGCCTGATGAGAAGGCACATCAACGCCCCCAAACCGCTGACGACGGCAGCGGACGTGAACAGGATTGCGTAAGTTGTACTCGTGGCCACCCGCTGGTCGGTGACCGCGACACTGGTGAGAAACGTCGTGGCGACCGTTGCTCCGGATGCCTGGCCCACGGTGCGGATCATGGTGTTGATTCCGAGCGCTGTCGCGATTTTCCCGGTCGGTGTCAGAGCGGGCACGAATTGGGAGCAGCAGCTGAAGCCGATCCCGATGCCACCGCCGACGGCGACGTAGGACCACATGACCGCCCAGACGGATTCATGTCCGAGAGCGAGGATCACGGCTCCGATGAACAGGCATATCATCGCGAGCATCGCGGTAGCACGATCGCCGTACTTGCGAACGAGCGTCGCGGCGATTCGTCCCCCCGCAATCACCGCGAGAGTGTTCGGGACCATGTACAGCGTGGCTTCGATAACCGGAATTTCCATGCCACCGCCCGTTTGCCGCGAGCCGAGCATGATCGCGGGGACGACGATGTAAAACAGGAAGGAAATGAACCCGAGCAGGAACGCCAAGGCGTTGACGACACCCAGATTTCCGAGGACCAGGAAACGTATGTCCAGGAGAGGAATCGGGAGCCTCAGTTCAACGAGGACTAATGCCGTCATTCCGCCCGCAGCAACGAGGAAGATGATGGCGGTCTGCCACGACGACCAACCGAATGTCGATCCTTGCGAGATCCCTAGCAGTAACGACGACAGTGCCAGCACGAAGAGTGCGGTCCCGGCCCAATCGATGGGATCCGTCGTTCGGCTCCGTTCGGCCGTGTTCGGCACGAAGAGGATGCTAGCTACTAGCGCAAGTAGGCCCGTTATCGCCATGGTCCCGAAGAGGCCTCGCCACCCGAACACATCGGTAATTATTCCGCCCGAGATGAGTGCGATTGCTGAACCAAGCCCGAGTACGCCTGACAACCAGCCGGTGGCGGATCGCTGTGACTCGCCGGAGAAGTTGTGCTGCACGATCGCCAGCGCCAGGGGGAACGTTCCCGTACCCACCGCTTGGATTGCGCGGGCTACCAGCAAAGTAGTGAGGTTGGGAGACAGTACAGCAAATGCCGATGCCGCTGTCATCATGGCAAGGGCAAATAGGAGAACGCGCCGGTGTCCGAAGCGATCACCGAGTAGACCCATGATCGGAACGAGCACGGCACCGAACAACAGATTGGTAGTGACGATCCACCCCACCGCTGTCGGGCTTACCGACATCGACTCGCCCAATTTCGGCAGGACAGGTATTACCAGGGTCTGGGTAAGCAGAAAGCTCAAGACGGCGAGGCACAATGAGGGAAGCGTTGCACGACTGTGCAGCCTCGACCGGGATGATCGTCGTGCGAGGGTCCGGGTCATCGTGCAACCACAGTTCGAAGTGCCGATCGGTGGCAGATCCGATAAGTGGCGCACCCCGGGCTGAGCCTGACTGCAGGTGCGCACTCCATTTTGCCTTGAAACATGATGGTCCAATCGACAAGGGGACTTATCTGGAAGGCTGGGAATTGGGACCCGCCCTGCATTACAGTTGACCACACGCCGAGTACTGATGGTAGTCAGCTGCAAACTGTCAACATCGTGCAATCTGATGAAGGCACGGATGAAACCACATCGGCCGTCGAGTCGCCGCGCAAATTTGTCGGCTCAGACGTGAGGGTCACTGCCCGGGGGATCTGGTCGCCGTCCTAATGCGGATGCGTCTGCCCCACCTCCGGGTTGCTGCACCGCAGGTGTCGGCCACCGCGAAAGCGCAGCGGTGGGATCTCGCAGAGATGCTCGAGGTCCGACTGGCAAGGGGGCGCCGGCAGGTTGGCGATCGCGGTGGAGTTGCGGCGCTGCCACACCTCCATCGAAATCACGTTCAACTTCGTTGAGTCGAGAATGTTTGCCATACTGCGGGATTCGAGCCACAGGCCCCACCTGTCCGTAGGCTTCGTCGCCGGTGACACGAACGGAGCCCAGCGTCGAGGGCTCGTTTGAGCATCGTCTGCGCCAGTTCGGGTTTGGTCGCGAACGCCACGTCGGTGCCGATCCCGGCGACTCGGCGCCGCCCGGTTCGATCCAGGCCTTCGGTCTCGGCGTCCTCGCTCTCGGGGCGATGTCACGACCGGACCAGACCCCGCCCAGGCGGAGATCGCCCGCCCTCTTGGTCTCGCAGGCCTGCTCCTAGGCGGCCAGGTGGCGCGAGAGTGTTCGCCGCGGTGCGTGTTCGCCGTGGTTGCGGACCGCCGGCGCTGGGGTGGTTCGCCTAGTCATCGAGTCGATGTCCAGGACTGTGGTCGCGATCGAGGTTGGTTCTTCACTCGCCGTCTATAGGGTTGGTTTACAGATGACTCCTGGTGCAACCACGACCACCGTCATACCGGACCGGGTTGTATACCCCGCCGATGTGCACTTCTGTCTCGCGGCACCCAAGGCGGCCGCACGCGCCGACGTGCTCGCTGACGCCCGCCGCACCCGCCCCACCCGCTTCGGTATGACGGACCCATGTCGAAGAACCTGGCCGTACCAACCGCCGCCTGGATCAACAGACCCTTCATTCAGGCTGGAATGGGGTCAGGCGACCGCTGTCGGGATCACCCATATCAGAGACTTCCGACCAGGCTGACCGCGCCGCGAGCACCGCGCCAGACCTCACGCCGGGCGAAGAAGGATCGAGGCGCCAGCAAACAGACAACTGTTGACAGTGAGCGGAGGGCGAGTTACGGTATCCAGCGTTATGTGGCGCGTATCTCATAGCGCGAGGCCCTCAACCATCGGTCGGCCGACACACATCCCATAAATTCGACCCAAGGAGGAGCAGCGTGAGCGTTCCGGCCAACACCAAGTTTGACTTCAAGAGCATCGATCATCTCGCCATCACGGTGAGCGACATGAAGCGAGCCGTGGAGTTCTATCACGACAAGCTCGGCATGCCGATCCTCTGGACGATGGAGTACAAGAATGATGAGGACGAGGTCATTGGACAGCACTGGTATTTCGGTGTCGGCAACGATGGCTCGCACCTCGCGCTCTTTTACTGGAAGGACGGCTACCAAACCGTCCCGGGGCGTCCGGGCCATCCGGTGAAGCCGATCAACAAGCGCGCCTATCCAATCGCCGAGCTCATGCACTTCAACCTTCGTGTAGATGCGGATCGTATCGAGGAGTACTGCGACCGTCTCAAATCGGTCGACATCCCCTTCAGTCACACGGTCCGGTACGAGAACCCCGAGCGTCCGGGCCAACTCGTTGCCGAGAAGCGCGAAAACGAGTTTCTGCCTGCCCGTGAGGGTGCCCTGATGAGCTCTGTGTATTTCACGGATCCCGACGGCATTGAGCTCGAGTTCAACGCGTGGTTTCCGATCTGGCAGTCCTGGCCGAACGACGCCGTTCCCATGAACGACGAAGTCTCAGTCTGACGTTCTCGGTTGTCGGGGTCGGTCGGAGCCTGCGTTCCGACCGACCCCGACCGGCGGCTGGACGCCAAAAGGGTTGAAAACCGACGGAGAGGAACGTCGCCGAGATGAATTTTCAGCAAGTTGATCGACCCGTCCGGGTCGAAATAGACGACGCAGTGTGGACACTGGAACTGTCGCGTCCGGAACGTCGCAACGCCATCGACCTTGTCATGATTGACCAATTGCACGAGGCATTGGACAGGATCGAGCACGCGACCGTGGCACCGCGCGCCGTCGTACTCACAGGTGCTGGCGGGAGCTTTTGCAGCGGGGCCGACCTAAAGGCTCGCTCGGGGATGGCGCCTGAGGATCGGGCCGCACATGCCTCGCGCATCGCGCAGAGCGCAGCACGCATCGCACACCTAGCGATGCCCACCATCGCGGTCGTGGACGGTTTCGCGCTTGGAGCCGGGTGTGAACTCTCGCTCGCATGCGACATCCGGATCGCGACGGACCGTGCGGTCTTCGGGCTGCCGGAGACGGCAGTCGGTGTTATTCCTGGTGCCGGCGGAACCCAGCGACTAACTCGCCTGGTCGGACCCGCTCGGGCCAAAGAGATGATCTTCTGGGGCTTGCGAGTCTCCGGCGCTGAGGCCGAACGCGCAGGTCTCGCCCAACGATTCTGTCCCTCTGCCGATGCCGCGGCAGAGGAATTGAAGAACCTGCTCGACGGTCTCGCATCGCGAGCACCGCTCGCCATTGCTGCTGCCAAGCGAGCTATCGATGTCGGCATCGAGCTGCCGCTGGATGAGGCCCTCCGGCTCGAGTCTGAGCTGGTGGCTCCCTTATTCGGCACTCACGACTACCAGGAAGGCGTCGACGCGTTCGCGGAACGCCGACCGCCCCGCTTCCGCGGCTACTGAGCGATCGCCGCAGAACTGCTAATTTTTCGATTTGTCTGCCAAGTGTTCGCAGTTGGCACACCACGAAACCACCAAGGAGTTCCAGATGCCACGTTTGAAGCAGGTCTCCCGGACCGAAGTGACCGATGAGCGCATTCTCGCCCAGTACGACAAGGCATTCGGGAGCAAAGACCCTGTCGCCGAGCCCGGTACCCACGGCGGAACGCCAGGCCACTGGTGGACGGTTTACGCACTCGACCCCCAGCTCTTCGGCCTGATGCAGGACCGTCAAGCCTGGCAGTTCAGCGAGGAGCGGCTTGTCCCGCCGGTGCTGCGCGAGCTGGCCATTACGCGGGCTGGTTGGGTGGTGGGATCCCAGTTCGTTTTCTCCCAGCACACCAAGATGCTGCGTAAACTGGGCGTCGACGAAGAGATGGTTACCTCTGTGCCGCACTGGGGTTCGGCGTCGTGCTACAGCGACATCGAGCGGGCCGTTCTGGCCTATACCGACGACCTGGTCGCCAACACTGGGCGCACCACCGACGAACTCTTTGAGAAGCTCAAGAAGGAACTTAGCGACCGCGCAATCCTCGAGTTGACGTTCATGATCCTGACGTACCAGTCCTCGGCCACGATGGCGAGGGCCCTGCGCCTGGAATTTGATGACCGTCCTGAACAGGTCGTCGAGATCAAATGATTGCGATGACCGGGAGTCGCAGTGATCCGCTGCGACCGCACTTGCTCAGCAGGACCTACAAGGAAGTGGAGCGATGACTGCCAGGAGAGAAGCTCAGCGTCGTGACTTCCGTGCGCTGATCGAATCCGGCGAGACGGTGGTCGTCCCCGGGGCAGCCAATTCCCTGACCGCGCGGATCATTGCGGATCTTGAGTACAAGTCCGTCTACGTGACTGGTGCCGGCGTGGCGAACACTTACCTGGGAGTTCCCGATATCGGTCTACTGACTCTCAGTCAGCTTGCTGATCACGTGTCTGCGATGAGCGAGGCCGTGGACATCCCGATGGTCGTGGACGCCGACACCGGGTTCGGCAACGAGGTCAACGCATGGCACACCGTGCGGATCCTGGAGAAGGCTGGTGCCAGCGCCCTGCAGATAGAGGACCAGACTTTCCCCAAACGGTGTGGGCACTTCGAAGGAAAGGAGACCATCAGCGCTGAAGAGATGGTCTCCAAGATCGGAGCAGCGATTGATGCCCGTACCGACGAGAACCTGCTGATCGTCGCCCGCACTGACGCGCGCTACATCGAAGGCATCGACGAGGCGTGCCGCCGCGCATCGATGTACCGGGAGGCCGGCGCCGATGTGACGTTTGTGGAAGCACCCCAGGACATCGACGAGATCGAACGGATCGCCAAAGAGGTCGAGGGTCCCAAGGTGCTGAACATCGTGCAGGGCGGCAAGACCCCCGAACTGAGTTGGGAGCACGCCCACGACCTGGGGTTCTCCATACTGCTCTACGCTAACCTCGCACTTCTCGCGGGCGTGCATGGGGTTCGCGAGTCCCTGACTGGATTGAAGCGGCATCGCGGTGCCGACAGTGGCGCACCGCGCGCAACTTGGGAGCAACGCCAGGCCCTGGTCCGCAAGGACTTCTTCGACGGGCTCGAAGCTCGGTTCGGCCGATACTGATAAATGCGGCCACGCGGCCTGCCGACGAAATGCGGGACAGCAGAAGTCGCCACGAGAGTGGGAAGCGGCGGGACTGAGTACGCTGATGCGAAGACCACGGCTCTGGCCGTGTGGAATACCAGGGCTCGATTCTGGGTGGGTGCGGGGG
>RRBB01000307.1:0-10247 GCA_006543605.1 Rhodococcus sp. WS4 | reverse complement strand
CCCCGGGACAACTCAGACAACCGCCTCGCCCGCAAACCCCTCCACGGCGCCCGACCAATTTCGAGGAACCGTCCGCCGCAGCGAGCAGCATCGCCACCGAGGCCATGCGACTCCATGCTGAAAGCAGTCCCGCACCAACGCTTTTCACACCTCATGCACCTGCAATCGCGCACCGTTTCGGCAACGGCTCGACCGGAACCACCACCGGCAGCGGGAACACTGCGGCACCCCCGAACCACCGGGGCACGGCCCCGGCGGTGCCGATCGTCAGATGCCTGCTCATCGAGCACTTGTTCCCGCGCACGGTCCGCCCGCCGGAGGCAGTGGCCCCGCGACGAGGAGTCACTCAGCGGCGTCCGTCGTTCATGGCGCGGAGAAAGTCCCGCAGACTGCGGGGGACCATGCTGGTGCCGTTGCGGCCGGGCACGAGGAAGTGGTCACCGCCGAGGCGCACCAAGGTGTCGGTGACCCGCTCGGCGGCAGTTCCTGAGCTGCTGGTCACCAACGCGGCACGTTCGGTGCGGTCGAGTCGTTCCCAAAGGGTGGTGTAGCGCAGGTCCTGCACGTGGCCCGGTGGGGTTGCATCGGTCCAATAGGTGAACGTGAACCGGCGGATCAGATCGGTTCCCGTCGCGGTGGTCGTGCGGAGCTCCAGACGAGACCAGTCCGGTATGCCGTGTTCGCGTAGCGCCTCGGCCGCTGCCGCGAGGGCTGACTGCCGAGACCAGGACCGCGGCAGGTCCACCATCAGCACACTCATCCCCATACGGCACACGGTAACGACGTATCAGATTTTCGTCGCGCTCACCTTCGAATCGAGGACAGTGCGCCTGTCGCCTGCCACGAGCATGGGACCAGTACGACCCGACTTCTGCCAACGTCATGGGACCACCTGGATTGCCAGTCATCGGACCACCCGGCGTGTCCTACCCGGTGTCCCGTCCTCGGGCTCGTGTGATCGGCCACAAGAGCGACGACGCCGACGCCGTGGCCCTCGGGGTCGCCGCCCTGACCGCACACGGGCTGACCACCGCCCTCATGGACGCCGCGCTGCGAGCGATCGTCGAACATCGCGACGACCTGCTCGAGACCCGCAGCCAAACCATCAATCGGCTCCACGTCACCGCGACGAAGCGCAGGTCAGCACCCTGCAATTGACGTATGCGCGGCACGGCGAGATGCTCGAGGGCGGTCGAGAACCGAGCACCTGTTCCCACCAGGCGGCCCGCGGATGGTCGAAGGTCACCGCAACGTCGACATGGACATCACGAGCGCCTTCGGGCGGAACGATCTCACCACATACCATGGAATACGCTGTACCATAGCAGAATTGACCGGACGGGCGACGAACGACGCGATGCCCATGCTGTCGTCGACGCGGTGGACCATCCGACGCATTCCGCCCCCGCCCCGCACCCGATCGGGTATTCACCTCTGCCGGCCCGGGCACTGTGTCTCACCCGCCGCCTCGGTCGGCATCGGCGGCAGTTCGGCGACCGGGACAGACAACCCTTCGGTGTCAGAGGGCAGTGGTCGACGAGGGCACCGATCATCGAGCGGTGCGGGCCGTGGGCGCGCAAGGTCCTCGCCCCGGGTACGGTGCGAAGGTCCATGCGAACGTCACGCTCAGCCCGCCGGTGGTGTCGGGCGGCCGCGACTGGGTTCCGGTCGCGAGCATCCGGTCGAGCGGCGGACAGCGAGCCAGTCACCCGAGAAACGGCTCGACTCGCAGACGGGGACCGAGCTCGCGGAACAATCCGCTGATCTCCTGCAAGCCCTTGGCGATCGGCAGGTCCGTACAATCGATGATGTAGTGGCGAAGGGCCGCGGCAACCGCCGCGGCGACGAAGAGCAGATCGCACATTTTCCTGGTGACAACCTCGTCGAAGCGGCGAAAGTCGTCCCTGCCGGCGCCGAGAGCGGCCACCACCCGAAGGCTGTCCTCGAACTGATCGAACGTTACGGTTGACACCGCGGCTTTCATCGGGTGATCAGCCTCCATCCCGACCCGGGTGGCTGCCAAGCGAAAGTCGCACACCTGTGGCACAAGAGCCACAGGTCCCGCGGGGCGGGAGCCATGACACGGGCATACCCCCGATGGGGGCCGCGCCGACACCGTCACCGCCGAGAATTGGACACTCGACCGAGTAGCGCAGCCGCCAGGGCGTCCGCGATATCTCTCAAAACAGGGTGAACGGTTCGTTGTCCGGAACGTGCCGCACCCGATACCCCACGACACATCGACAACCCAGATATCAGTTTCCGGCGTGCGGATCTGCTCCATAGGTCCCCGCGTTCGGGGAACGAAAGGAACCGCATTGCCCCCCGCACGAATCCCATCCACGCCGACCCACGAGGTCTCGAGCGGACTCGAAGGATGGCGGGACGGCGCCGCGTGCCGCGGTATCGAACCGTCGGTGTTCTTCTCCCCCGACAACGAACGCGGTACCGCCCGAGGTCAACGCGAATCGCGGGCCCGGCAGATCTGTCAGGACTGCCCCGCACTCACCCAGTGCCGCGAGCACGCCCTGGCGGTGGGCGAACCGTACGGAATCTGGGGTGGCATGACCGAAAACGACCGCAGACGACACACCAATCGAGCTCGCCGCGGCGAGCAACGACCCCTCGTTCCCCGGCAGGCGACACAGGCCACCGCCGACGCCCTGCACCTGAGCTCCGCCCGGTAACGACCGCGTTCAGCTCGGCATCCCGACGACCGCACCACCCGATGGAGAATCCCGGATCGACACCCGAATATGAACCAGATCAACGGCTTTGGACAACCCAGTGTAGTGATTGCCAAGAAGGGGTTGAACCCAGGAAACGTGCCAGACAGCGCGAGCGGAAGATGAGGAGCACGGCCGTCCGAGTCCACGGCCACCGGTCCTGATCCGTTCAGCTGTTCTGGACGTCGCAAAGTTTCCGCCACTATTTCCCAGCCGGGTGTGGAAGCCGACAATTACGCTCGACATCCCAGTGCGGCATCGCGCCGCGGTCACGTGCGCAGTGGTGCGGCACACTCGATCGGACGCAGGGAGTGACATGACGATCGTGGACAACGCGGTATATGTCAGTGGTGTCCGGGCCGCGACCCCCGAATCGCTCGACAGCACCTACGAGCTCCTGCGGGAACGCCAGGGGATGGCCTGGATCGGGCTGTACCGACCCGGCACGGAGGAAATCGACTCGTTGGCCCGCGAATTCGCGTTGCACCACTGGCGGTCGAGGACGCCATTACCGCGCACCAACGCCCGAAACTCGAACGCTACGACAACATCCTGTTCGTCGTGCTGCGGCCGGCCCGCTACCTCGACGACGCCGAGAAGGTCGAGTTCGGGGAACTGCACGTCTTCGTCGGCCCCGACTTCGTCGTCACCATCCGGCACGCGGAATCACCCCATCTGGCCCTGGTGCGCCACCGCATGGAACAAAGTCCCGCTCTGCTGTGCCTGGGTCCGGAGGCGGTGCTGTACGCGATCCTGGACCAGGTGGTCGACGAATACGAACCGGTCATCGCGGGCCTCGAGAACGACATCGACGAGATCGAGGACCAACTGTTCACCGGTGACGAGGCCGTCGCCCGCAGGATCTACGACCTCTCCAGCGAGGTGATCGCCTTCCAGCGCGCCACCCACCCCTGGTGGGCATGCTCGAGGCCCTCCAACGCGGGTCGGAGAAATATCACGTCGCCCTCGAACTGCAGCGGCACCTGCGCGACGTGCACGACCACACCATCCGCATCGTCGAGCGGGCCGACTCGTTCCGGGCACATCTGCAGACCGCGCTGACCGTGCACGCCACCCTGGTGGCGCAACAACAGAACGAGGAGATGCACCACCTCACCGAGGCGAGCCTCGCCCAGAGCGAAGAGGTCAAGAAGATCTCCGCCTGGGCCGCCATCCTCTTCGCCCCCACCCTGGTCGGCACGATCTACGGGATGAACTTCGACCACATGCCCGAACTGCATTGGGCGACCGGGTACCCCCTCGCGTTGTCCCTCATGCTGATCACCTCCATTGCCCTGTACATCGTGTTCAAACGCCAACGCTGGCTCTGAGCAAGAAAGACCCCGATGACCCTGCGCACCAACCTCGCCGGATAAGCGAGGGACGGCCTGCCCACCGTCCGCCGCGGCCGGGGCCCTCCACTGCGGGGTGGCGCGGTGAGTCGGCCCGAGTGGCTGCTGTTCGCCGTCGCCGCGTTCGCACCCGCGGGTGGTCAGACCTGCGAGGGGTGCCGGCACCGGTGGAGCGCTGAATCAGCGTGCACTATCAGGGCGTTCGGCTCTGGCCACCGACAACCTTTGCCCGCAGCGTCGGTGCGGCACATACCGCCTGTTGGGTCGGGGACGTGCGTCAGGAAACAACGATGTTCGGCTCGATGGTTTTGTCTTCGGGTGGCTTCTGCCCCACATGCAAAGAGCGCCCTCGGAAACGGCTCCCGACTCGAATCGAGGACACGCTTCACCGCTGCGACAACTCACCAGCCGCCATCGTGGCCCGAAATGTCCGAAACACCTCGGGGAACCGGGTCCCAGAAAGATCGCGCCCACCGAGATCACCGGACGCCGACTGCAGTTCACTGACGGACCGGGACACTGACCACACCCCGGACCCGCCGGCTTACCGGTGACCGGTCTCCGTCCCCGACAGTGACCGGCCACTGGCAGTGCTGGACACCGCACCCAATTACCCGCCGCCGATCCACCAGTCTCGCCACAATGCCGGAATCCGCCGCAACACGGTCTGGTTCCTTCTGCTCGCCTATCTGCTGAGTTGGGCGGTGTGGGTGCCGATGCTCATCGCACCCGACCGGTTGCATTACCTGCACTACCTCGGCAGTCTCGGGCCGCTGGTGGCGGCGTTCAGCATGCGGCTCCACGCTCGCGGCCGCAAAGGCGTCACCGAGCTGGTTCGGCAGATGTGCCGGTGGCAGATCCCGGTCACACAGTCCCGGCGCCGAGCGCTCCCGTTCAGATCTTGCCGATGTCGGTCCCCTCGTAGAACGCCCGGCGTTGCCGACCCCGCCACGCGCGGTGATCGCTGAACGTGAACGGCTCAGGCAGTCTCGATCCCACTTGAATTCGCAAGCCCAGCCGTCACCGGCAGGCGGGGCGGCCCAGCGTGGCGCGCATCGGAGCCATACGCACTCGATGAGAAAGTGGCACACCAACTGCCGGGGTCCCGGCGGCATAACCACCTGCCGGAACCCCGAACCCCGTCCGGTGAAGGGTCAGGTCGTGGTGGTCTGGTCGGGTGAGTCGCTGGGCTCGATGACCTTGGTTTCCTCACGTGCCCCGGGAGTGATTTCGATGCGACGCGGCTTGGCCCTTTCCGCCACGGGGAGGGTGACCGTCAGCACCCCGTTCTCATAGGTGGCGGCGATGTGGTCGGCGTCGATGTCCTGGCCGAGGGACAGCTGACGCAGGTAGCTGCCGGTGAAGCGCTCGGAGGTCAGCCACTGCACGTCGTGTTCGGTGCGTTCGCTGCGTTGGGCCTTCACGGTGAGGATGCCGCCGTCAACGCTCACGTCCACCGTTCCGGGGTCCACGCCCGGGAGGTCGGCGTGGAGGACGTAGTGATCGCCGGAGCGGTACAGGTCCATCGGCATGAACCGCGGGGCTCGCGCGGATCCGGCCGACGCGCCGAGCAGCTGCTCGGTGAGTCTGTCGATGTCACGGAAGGGATCGGGATGAAGCACAGCAACCACCTCCTACATGTTGGTGGCCGCACCTCGCCACCGCGACGGGTGTCGGCTGGCTGCGCTACTTCTAGCTTTACACTCCACCCGTGCAAGCGCCAGGCGCGCTCGACGCCCGATTCCGACGGATTGCAAGGATTTCCGACCGAGGCCGCAAGTCCCGCGGACAGATCCAGCGCCCCTGCGTCAGGCCACCCGCGGCCGGGCACATCCCGATCACCGGCGAAAACGAAGAAGGTCCTCGAAACCAGCCTGCGCCAGACCGCCCTGCTCGGACACGAGGAAATCGGCACCGACCACCTCCTCCTGGCCCTGCTCGACGACCCCGCCTCCACCGGCGCTCAGATCCTCACCGACCTTGCATCCCTGCCCATCAGCGAGATGCGTGAGCACCTCAGACGCGAACTGGCCCAGCAGCCCACTCCAGGTCCCGCACACCGCATCCCCATCCGGCTCAGCGACGACGAATACGCCCGCGCCCAGGCCGCCGCCCGCACCGCCGGCCAGAACCTCGAAACCTGGATCCACGACCGCATCACCGACGCCCTCGACACCGAACAATCCGAATAACAGGTTCAGTCCGGGTGAAGCCGCAGACACGCGAAGCCCGCTAACTCCTCCCCCGCCCCGCGGATGCCAGGTCAGGGCCTCGACATCGTCGCCGCGCCGTCGAGGCACTCGGAGTCCGATTCCCGGAGGACGTCCAAAGGCGAACACCGGCACCGCATCGATCGCCGAGCAGGCCAGTGACTACACCTTCGAAGTTGAAGGCCGACGTCAAAGCCACGACGACGACCAATGCAGCCGGGCGCGACGCTCCACCGGCATAGCCCCCGTGAGCACTGCTCCGGGACCTTTGCCATGCCCAGATTCGTTCACAGCCATGCCGTTCCTGGTCTCACCGCATTGGGATTGACCAGCATCTGATATGAATTCGCCATGACCAGTGACGCATCAGCAACTTCCAGTGCGGGAGCCGTTCCGCCCTACCAGGTGGTGACCCGTGCGCTGACCACCCTTGGCCATATCGGTATCCCCGAGGTCATCGCTCTAGTTGTTGCATATGTCGTCAAACGCTCAGCGCGCCCGAATGTCGTCCACCCCAGTGATGAGGCCGATCAGTGACGGCGGCAGTCGATTGGCTGGCGAAACAACCGAACTGGGTGTGGTTGCTGGTAGTTGCGTTGGTGACCCACCGGCTGACACTTCGCCGCGAGAAGTGGAACCGAGAGCAAGGCAGACGCTCGGAACAGCGAAAGGCAATCGCTGATTTTTCCGCCGCAGCCAACGGCGCCGCTCCCCAGGCCGGTGACCTCGCGACGTGGCTCGAACGACGGCGTACCGCAACGAACGCCGAGGACTTCGACGAGGCCAATCTGAAGGTCGATGAGCTGATCAGCAAGTTCGCTGACAAGATATTCGAGATTCATCGTGCGGCCGATCTGCTCAAGATGAGTCTGGTCGACCCCGAACTGAACTACCGTGCGTCATTCGTGCTGAAGCTCGCGCAAGACCTGACGGAGCTCGGCGGAGACCGCCGAAAGGACCCAGGGGCAAAGGGTGTAAGTCTCACGCTTCTCGAGCGCCGATGCACCGACAGATTGAAACAACTTCTGACAGCAACGGACGAGCTACTTCAGGCCGCAATCTTCCGCATTCCTCCACAGACCACAAGGTTCCGTCGGTACGTCTCCAACATGCATTTTCAGAGGAAGGTGGGTGAGATGGCCGAATTTGCAGAGTCCATCGATGCCGACTCCGCGACGACCTTTTCGGCGACCCTCGGCGACATGCGCCGACCGGACTTCCCGACTTCCAGCGGCGCTGTGGAAGCGCTCAACATTCGAAGCAACGCAACCAATAGGAACCCAACCGTCCGAGAGGATGACGTCGAGACTGTCGGGGGTTCAACTGGCACCGGTCGGGTCAGAATCACCAAGGTTGCGGGCAGAGACCTCACTCAAGAATTCGTCGGCCGTCGTGTCGGCAGATTCAAAGGTGGCTACAACTACCTCGGCGAACTCGTCGAACTCGTTCCGGTTCTCACTGATCCCCGAGGATTGTGGCGGGCGACCATAGCTTGGAATGAGCCCCCAGCGACAGAGCCGCAGATAGAAGAGGTCGACATACCGTTCGACATGACGGTCGACTTCGTCGAACTCATTGAGACGCCTTAAGGGTTTGCCTGGTCGGCAGCGAGGATATCGACCAGATCGCGGAGCGGGCGGTCGTGGGCAGGAAGCGAGTGACGGATCCGTTCGACCAATTCGATGCCTGTCTCCACCAACTCTTCGCCGGCGTTTGCCAGTTCGACCAGTTCGGACTCATCGAGAACCACGCTGCTCTGTGACGATGGACGGTAGCGTTCGAGTGGGTTGCTTCCGAGGGCACCCGAATGGAGAATCGCATTGCGGCGCTCCATGAATTTCTTGGACTTGGATGCCCAGTCACGGATCTCGCCTCGAATTGTTGGCTGATCGGGCCATTTCTCTCTTGTGATCCAGTCCGCCAACTTCTTCGGGTCGGGCCAAAAGGCGTCGGCAAGTCGGCCACCTAGGTCGACTGTCTGAGCGAAACCGAGTTTGCCGACAACTGCCTCGGTCTTACTGAAGTCGGAGTACATCAATGCCCATACGAACATGTAGGCCGTGACTTCGACATTGCCGGCCGCGATGGCCATGCGTCCGACTTCACGAAGGATTCTGTCTTCCACCCGGTGATCATAAGGGTGACCGCGCCATATCCGTCGTGTCGGCAACGTCGTCACCTGACGATCAGCGACATGATTCGACCAGATCCTCCAGCCATTTGTTGAGGGGAGACAACATCGCCGCAACCCCGTAGGTCGTAACACTCCTGATTTGGCCGCGTGTAACGCTCCCGTCTTTCTCAACTTCCTCGAACGAGTCGACGACTAGGTACGAGTCGTGGTTGGTGGTGACGATTCCGGCTAACAAGTCCGGGGTGTGTCCACGAGATTGGCCCGCCACTCAAGCCGGCAGGTGCTGGGATGCTCATCTCTCCAGGGAAGTACGACCTACCCGATGGATCTATGTAAACCAGGTAACGCTGGAAATGGCCCTTGAAGTATCGCGCAACAGCACCTATCCGTTCGGCAGGAAAATCGAAGGTGTGAAAGTCGCCGCCTTCAAAGGTTCGGTCGTCCATACCGCTGAATGGTTGTGTGCCTGGTCTTGGGGATCCTCCTGAATGAGCAATGCAGCGATATCTGCTGACGGGTGCCTCGTGACGCGAATCGCCTTCCACACGTCTTTCCGCCCGAAGCGAAACTGCGAAGTCCTCGAAATGTTCAGGAACGCAGTGTCCCGGCCGTAAGCACGAGGTGCGGGAACACGTACGATGCGCATGTTCCAGTCACTTCATACATGTCGGCGAACTTTTGTGACACGGCGACCAGCGCCCGCGTGGTTCCGCTCCGCTCGCGGGCTCACCGGTCCGCAGGAGGGCTCAGTCCTCTTTCTGTGTCAGCGTGCCGCGTCTGCGGTGCGGCGCACCGTTGTGGCTCTGACCGCGTGGTCGCTGCATCCTGTGACCGGTCGGTCTCCCACCTCCCCCGGCGGTCAGCGTGGCGCGCAGCTTTTGCACCCGGAGCCCGGACAGCTCGACGAAGGAGTGCGCCCGCACCCCGCGGGACCGCAATGCGTCCACGGTCTCCGGTTCGTCGTCGACGAACGCCGACAACCATCGCCCGACGGCCCGGCAATGGCCGGCCTTGACCTCGACGGCCGTGCGGTGATCGCCACGAGCCCGACACAACAGTGCTCGCCCCGGTGGAAATCCGTTCTCCCCGAGCCACATCCGGGTCTGCTCCGCGTACGAGACGGGCCGGGTCGTCGAATACACCACGAACCCCAGCCCGGCCACCGCCTCCACCACATCCCGGCCCGGCTCGACCACTGCCGCCTGTCCGACATTGTCGAAGAACCGCTGCCACGCCTGCCGTCGGCTCCCATCCGAGTTAGCGCCGATTTTCGCGGAGCGGTGATTACCTGATCTTTGGGTTCGCACGGATCGTGCTCATGGCGGCGCGAGGATTGGGTGGATTTGTGTCGTAGGCGATTCGGTGCGCGGCGATGTGATCACGGCGCGAGATGGGTGAAGGCATCTCGCTGACTGGTAGGCCGATTCCCGGCTGGCATTGTCGCCGTCCGGCCGAAGGCCCTGAAGGACAACCGGCGGCAACTGGAACTACATTGGGTTTATGTCAAGGATTCTGGTGTGATCAGCGGCCGAGTCAGGCGACACGCGACCGCAGGTCGTTGATCGCCGCGACCGAACACGATTGACTAGCAGTATCAACCAGTCAGCGAATACCCCGCAAGCAGCCCGGAGAGGTGGCGAGTTCTTCGCCGCCCCCGCTGCGGGCCCGCAGACCCGCTACGAGGCATTGCGGGCCTATCTGCTCGACGGTGAACCCGCCGCGGCCGTAGCCGAGCGGTTCGGCTACACCACCGCCGGGCTGCACTCGGCCGTGGCCGACTTCCGCGCCGGGGCGAAGAACTTCTTCCTCGATGCCCGTCCCGGCC
>RRBB01000306.1:0-10265 GCA_006543605.1 Rhodococcus sp. WS4 | reverse complement strand
GTGCGGGGACGGGTGGCACGGACGGCGGCCTCCACGACGGCGATCACCGCGAGGTTGAGGACCAGTCCGCAGATTCCGGCGTCGATGTTGGCGAGGTTCAGTTCGAAGACGGTCATCACGATGACGGTGAGCATGCCGACGACGAGTCCGGCGAACACGGACTGCTTGGCCAGCAACGGCTTCTCGGGCAGGGCCAGCGCCAGACCCGGAGCGAGCTGGCTGAGACCGCCGAACGTGAGCAGCAGCAGATTGGCCAGCAGGTCGGGGCGCGTCAGGCCGAGCACCAGGGCCGTGGTGGCGGCGGCGATCACGACGAGGTGGTTGAACCGGAGTTTCGTGCGCTCGCTCTCGATCTTCACCAGGTTGTGCGACGCCAGCGTCGAGATGCCGATGCAGATGGCGCCTGCGGGGAGCATCGCCGCGGACGCGGCAGCGATCGCGATCAGTCCGAGCGCCCAGTTCGGCAGGGCTCCCCCGGCCAGCGTGAGCAGGACGGCGTTACTGCTGGTGTTCGGGTTCAGCGCGAGGATTCCGACGAACCCCAGCATGATCGGGAGAATCATGACCACCTGGTACATCGGCAGAAAAGTGTTGTTGGAGCGGATCACTCGACCGTTCTTCGCGGCCAGCAGCGGCGGCCAGAGATGCGGTGTGGTGAGGAATCCGCAGCCGATCGCGGAGATCAGCAGGCTGGTGGTCCACCAGACCCGGTCGTAGTCACCGGGATTCACGGTCAGCATCTCGCTGTGCGTCTGCGCGATCTGGCCGAACACGTCGCCGATGCCACCGGCGAAGTGCAACGGGATCACGATGGACAGCACCACGACGGCGAGCAGGATCAGGACGTCCTTGACGTAGGCGGTGCGTGCCAGACCGTGGATGCCTGCCCACAGCACGAACCCGACGACGAGGACGGTCGCGACGATCATGCTGAGCGTGCCCGAACTCGCGCTGCCCGTCACGAGGCGGACGATGAGGCCGAGGCCGGTGATCTGCAACTGCAGGTACGGCAGCAGGAAGATGATGCCGCACAACGCGACGAGTCGCCCGAGCAGCGGGCTGCGGTAGCGGTCTGCGAAGAAATCGGCCTGGGTGATGTAGTCGCGGTCCTTGCTGAGTTTCCAGATCCGCGGGCCGATGAAATACAGGGCCACGTAGCCGAGCGGGATGTACGGGATGGCGTAGGTGGCGCCGATGCCGGCGGTGAAGGCGATACCGGCGACACCGAGGAACGTGAACGTGGTGAACGATTCACCGGCCTGCAGGAAGAAACTGGTGACCACACCGAAGTTCCGCTTGCCGACCGTCCACTCGCTCAGGTTCTGAGCGCGTTTCCGGCGGCCACCGACCGCGATCACCGCCAGTCCGATCATGCCGGCCAGGGTGATCCACAGAGCTGAATTCGCCATCAGAGGTTCGCCTCCTCGAGCTGAAGGTCGTCGCTCCGCTCCTCGTGCGGCCGGACGAGGCCGAATTCCACCGCCGCCAGCGCGGGCAGCAGGAGGAGCACCCAGGCCGAACACCACACGAGCAGCCGCGGCATCCCGAGCCACAGGTCGGCTGTGTTCACAAACGGCAGCCACACGGCGGTGACGAGTGCGAGAACCGGGGCGAGAGGGACGAGCAGCAGCCAACGGCGCTGCGGCGAATCCTCGATCGCCCCGAGAATGGCTTCTCGTTGCATGCTGTTCCTTCTTCCATCCGCGGAGTAGAGGAAGCATGCGTGGTGTGGATCACAGCACTCAACAGGTGGACGAGGTTCGGCGAAATCGGCCACCGGACTGTCGGAGATCGCAATCAGGTGCGCCGGAGGGGCCGTCCGATGTCGAAATCCGTCACATCACCCGGCCGCTGCGCTTGACCGCCTGCACCACCATGTTGGTCTCGAGGGCCATCGCGTCGGCCACCCACGGCGCGGTGGTGATGTAGTCGTAGAGCACCGACTCGTCGGGCGCGGCGATGTTGGCGACCACCTGGTATTCGCCCGCCGTGCCGGCGGCGTACCGCACGTACGGCATTTCGAGCATCCCCCGCACGAGCGGTTCGATCCGGTTGCGCTGGGTCTTGATGAACAGCATCGCCTCGGCGCGCAGCCCGAACAGGGCGGGGTCGACCACCACCCGGAGACTGATCGCGCCCTCGGTGAGCAGCGCCTGGACGCGTCGCCGGGCCGTCGCCTCGGACACACCCGCGGTCCGGGCGAGCGCCGTGGTGCCCACCCGCCCGTTCTGCATCAGCTCGCGGATGATCGTCCGGTCGACGGGGTCCCGGGTGCCGCGTTCCAGGTCCGTGAGGAAGGTCGCCGGAGGCGCCACCCCGCCGATCGCTTCCTTCTCTGCTGGGGTCAGGACCCCGGCCTCCCATTCGCGGACCGTGCGGAAGTACCGCAGCACCGGGTCGGTCCAGCTGCGGACGACGCCCATCGTCGCGGGCAGTTCGTCCATGACGAGCTTCGGGAGGCGGTCCCGGGACACGTGGATCTCGGCCACACAGTCGGCGGTGCCCGTGAGGATGTAGACGAAGATGCAGTCACTGCGCTGGGCGAGGGCGCTCGCCGCCACCCGCACCGTTCCCGGGGAGCACTGGAGGCGGACGATCGCGGTGCCGCCACTGTTCGCGACGGCGGTGACCGCCACCCGGCCGGACTCGAGGAGCGCGATGCCGTGCCGGGTCACGTTCCTCTCGGGTTCGCCGAGCGCCTGGGCAATTCGGCTCCACGAACACCGCCCGTCGACCTGGAGGGCGGCGACGATCCGCTGATCGAGCGAGAACCTGCGTTCGGTCATTGCAGCAGCCTGCCCTCCATGCAACGTGTGCATGCGATGTTAGGCCAGTCGGTGACGGCGAGAATTGCGATCCGGTTGGGGGTCGAATCGCACCCGCGCACCGAGGGCCGAAACCGCTGGACTGCAGGGCAATACGCAACGGTCGAGGACCGCCGACCCGCAAGCGGACCCACCAAAGGTTAGGCTAACCGTATATGGTCGAGGCGTGACGGGCACATCGCGACCCGCGCCGCAGTTGTCCGCTACGAAAGGTGATCGCACATGCAGTCGACGGCCGTTGCCGAGTCCGCAGAGACTTCGGCGGACCTCCCGCCGGGCGCGCCGTTCGTTCTCTCCCGCCCGCACGGCACCGTGATCGCCGACGGCATCCGCACCGGTTACGACTCCGCCAACGACGCCGCCGCGGCCCTGCGGAGCGGCACCGCGACGTCGGTGGTCGGCGCGCTCGCCTTCGACCCGTCACATCCCGCCGCGCTGATCGCACCACAGACGCTGCGTCATCACCCGGGAAGCTGGACCCCTCGCCTTCAGGCCCTTCCACACATACGCGCCGGCGAGTCGATTCCCCCGGAGGACGAGCACGTCGCCCGGGTCGCCGCTGCCATTCACGTGCTGCGGGAGCCCGAGGCCGCACTGCACAAGGTGGTGCTCGCCCGATCGGTCGTCCTGCACGCCGACGAACCGCTGCATCCGCACGCACTGCTCGCGCAACTCGTCGCGAACGACCTCGGCGGCAACGGCTTCAGCGTCGATCTGAGCGCCGCGGGCACCGGCTGGTCGGGACGGCAGCTCGTCGGTTCGAGTCCCGAGGTGCTCATCCGTCGCCACGGTGACACCGTGACCTGCCATCCGCTGGCCGGATCCGCTCCCCGGCACACCGATCCCGAGATCGACCGGCTGACCGCGGAGAACCTCGCGTCGTCGGAGAAGAATCTGCGCGAGCACGCCCTCGTCGTCGACGCGCTGCGGGCGAGCCTCGAACCGTTCTGCACCGAACTCGACATCCCCGACCGGCCCACCCTCACCAGCACTCCGCAACTGTGGCATCTCGGCACGCCCGTGTCGGGACGGCTGCGGGACCGCTCGGTGACCGCACTGGACCTCGCCGTCGCGGTGCACCCGACCCCGGCCGTCTGCGGTACTCCCACCGACGCCGCACGCGCGCTGATCGGCGAACTCGAGGGCGACCGCGGCTTCTACGCCGGCGCCGTGGGCTGGGCCGACGCCGACGGTGACGGCGAATGGATGGTCACCATCCGGTGCGCGCAGATCGACGCCGACGGCACCACTGTCACCGCGTATGCCGGCGGCGGCATCGTCGCCGCCTCCGAACCGCACGACGAACTCGCCGAGACCACAACCAAACTGGGCACCGTCCTCGCCGCACTGGGACTTCCCCGATGAGCGGCACGACACTGGTCGTCGGGGCGGCCCAGGGCATCGGACGGGCCACGGCCGTCACGCTGTCGCGGTCCGGTCACCGCCTGGTGCTGCTCGACCGCGACGCCGACGGCCTCGCCGCCACCGCCGCCCTGCTCGACACCCCGCCGCTCGGCACGGCCGTCACCGACATCCGCGACACGGCCGCCGTCACCGACACCGTCCGCCGGATCGAGGACGAGCACGGTCCCGTCACCGCACTCGCGCACGTGGCGGGGGTGCTCGAAACCGGATCGGTGCTCGACACCGACCCCGCCAGCTGGCAGCGTGTGTTCGACGTCAACGTCACCGGACTCGTCAACGTGCTGCGGGCCGTCGGTACCGGAATGCGGGAGCGTGCAGCCGGTTCCATCGTCGTGGTCGGCTCCAACGCCGCGGGCGTCCCCCGCACCGGAATGGGCGCGTACGGCGCGTCCAAGGCCGCCGTCTCCATGATCGTCCGCGTTCTCGGTCTCGAACTGGCCGAATACGGCATCCGCGCCAACATCGTCGCCCCCGGCTCGACCGACACCGCGATGCAGCGGTCGCTGTGGTCGGATCCCGCCGACGACGCCGGAGCGCGCGGAGCGATCGACGGAGACCCGAGCACGTTCAAGGTCGGTATCCCGCTGGGCCGCATCGCCGACGCCGCCGACATCGCGGACGCCGTCGAGTTCCTCCTGTCGGATCGAGCGCGTCACATCACCATGCAGGCGCTCTACGTCGACGGCGGCGCTACCCTCCGAGCCTGACACCCTTGACCAGCCCGCGAAAGGACTTTCGATGACCACGAGCGTTCGCGCTCCCCTGGAGACGACCACCGGCTACCCGGCCGACCTCGCCGCACGGTACCGCGACGCCGGGTACTGGACGGACGAGACGTTCCAGCAGTTCCTGTCCACCCGTGCAGCCGCTTTCGGGGACTCCGTCGCCGTGGTCGGACCCGATGCCGCGGGAATCGACCGCTCGCTCACCTACCGGGAGCTGTCGGTCCGCGCCGACCGGATCGCCGCGGGGCTGCAGTCGTCGGGGGTGCAGCCCGGCGACCGGGTGGTGGTGCAGCTCCCCAACATCGTCGAGTACGTCGAGGTGATCTTCGCGGTCTTCCGCCTCGGGGCGCTGCCGGTGTTCGCGTTGCCCGCGCACCGCGCCCAGGAGATCTCCTACTTCTGCAGCTTCGCCGATGCCGCGGCCTACGTGATCACCGATACGCACGCCGGATTCGACTATCGGGGCCTCGCCCGCGACGTGGTGTCGTCGGCGGAGAATCCGCCACGGGTCGTCGTGGCCGGGGACGCGGAGGAGTTCACGTCGCTCGACGAACTCCGTGCCGCGGAACCGCTGTCGGACGAGCCGACGGTGGGCCCGGAATCCGTGGCGTTCCTGCAGCTCTCGGGCGGGACGACCGGGGTGTCGAAGCTGATTCCGCGGACCCACACCGACTACCTGTACTCGGTGCGCGAGTCCGACCGCATCTGCGGGGTCGACGAGAACACCCGCATGCTCGTCGTCCTGCCCGCGGCACACAACTTCCCGATGAGCTCACCGGGCATCCTCGGTGTCCTGCACGCCGGCGGTCGCGTGGTGCTCGCGCCGGATCCGAGTCCCGACACGGCTTTCGCGCTCATCGAGCGCGAGGGCGTCACCATCGCGTCGCTGGTGCCACCGCTCGCACTGGCGTGGCTGGCCGCCAGTAGCCGCACGGAACGGGACATCTCGAGCCTCGAGGTGCTGCAGGTCGGCGGCGCCAAGTTCAGCGCCGAGGCCGCCAAGCGGGTGCGCCCCGAACTCGGGTGCACGCTGCAGCAGGTGTTCGGGATGGCGGAGGGACTGGTCAACTACACCCGGCTCGACGACCCGGAACACACGATCGTCACCACGCAGGGCAGACCGATCAGCCCCGACGACGAGGTCCGGGTGGTCGACGACCACGGCGAACCCGTCCCGGGCGGCACCTCCGGTCATCTGCTCACCCGCGGCCCGTACACGATTCGCGGGTATTACCGGGCCCCCGAACACAATTCGACGGCCTTCACCGAGGACGGCTTCTACCGCACCGGCGACATCGTCCGGCTCACCGACGACGGCTACCTCGTGGTCGAGGGCCGCGCGAAGGACCAGATCAACCGCGGCGGCGAGAAGGTGGCCGCCGAGGAGGTCGAGAACCACCTGCTCGCGCACCCCGCTGTCGCCGACGTAGCGGTGGTGTCGATGCCCGATCCCTATCTCGGCGAACGCAGTTGCGCGTTCGTCGTGGTCCGCGGCGAGCAGCCGAAGGCCGTCGAACTCAAGAAGTTCGTCCGAGGCCGCGGACTCGCCGACTACAAGGTGCCCGACAAGGTGGTGTTCGTCGACGAGTTCCCGGTCACCGGTGTCGGCAAGATCAGCAAGTCCGAACTGCGGCGGGCACTGGAGAGGACGTTCGTGACTTCGTAACCCCACCCGGCTATCGGGACAGTCGCCCCAGCAGCGCGGACGCGACGACGATCCCGAGCACCGCGGCTGCCACGAGCACCCCGAAGTCCAGCCAGTAGTTCGTGGGCTGGCCGATCAGCAGCCCCCTGAGCGCGGACACCTCGTAGCTCAGGGGGTTCACCCGGCTGATCGCCTGGACCCACCCCGGCATGAGTTCCACCGGGTACAGCGCGTTCGACGCGAAGAACAGCGGCATGGTGATCGCCTGACCGATTCCCATCAGCCGGTCGCGTTTGAGCACGATCCCCGCGATGGCCACGGACAAGCAGGAGAAGAACGCGGCTCCCAGCACCACGACCACCACCACTCCCAGCAGGCGCACCGGATTCCACGTCATCCCGACGCCGAGGAGCGCCGCCACGATCACGACGACCACGGCCTGAGCCACCGCGCGGACACCCGCCGCGAAGGCCTTGCCCGTCACGAGAGCCGCACGCGGAGTGGGTGTCACGAGCAGTTTCGTCAGGACCCCGGCATCGCGTTCCCAGATGATCTGGATGCCGTAGAAGATCGCGACGAACAGGGCCGACTGGGCGATGATGCCCGGTGCCAGGTAGTCCAGATAGGGGACGTCGCCGGTCGGGATCGCGCGGATGCGGCTGAACGTCTCACCGAAGATGACGAGCCACAGGATCGGTTGGATCGCGCGGGTCACCAACTCCGACCGGTCGTGGCGCAGCTTCTGCAGCTCGATCAGGCAGAACGTGGCGATCCGCGACAACAACCGGAGCACACCCCGGATCGGCGGTTCAACCCATACGGCGGGCGGTGCGGCGGGCGCTACGGACATCGCGGAGCCCTCCCTTCTCGTCGGCGGTGAGACTGTCACCGGTGAAGTGGCGGAAGACGTCGTCGAGGGTGGCGTCCGGGCCCAGCTCGGCGACGAGCCCGGACGGGGAGCCCACCGCCCGCAGTTCGCCGCGGTGCATCAACGCGACCCGATCACACAGCGCCTCGGCCTCTTCCATGTAATGAGTGGTGAGTAGGACCGTCATCCCGTTCTGCTTCTGCATCTCGGTGACGCGGGTCCACACCGAATCCCGCGCGACCGGATCGAGCCCGACCGTCGGTTCGTCGAGGACCAGCAGCGACGGCCGGTTGACCAACGCCTGCGCGAGTTCGAGGCGCCGGACCATGCCGCCCGAGAAACTCGATGCCACCCGGTCCGCGACGTCGGTGAGATCGACCATCTCCAGCACCTCGTCCACACAGTGGCGGCGCTCGGACCGGGGCACGTCGTAGAGCCGGGCGAACCAGGACACGTTCTCGCGGGCGGTGAGTGCGCCCTCGATCGACAACTGTTGGGGCACATACCCGAGCAGTCGTCGGACGGCCATGGCCTGAGTGCGCACGTCGCACCCGAAGATGCTCACGTCGCCGTCCTGCAGCGGAAGGAGCGTGTTGAGGAGTCTGATCGTGGTGGTCTTACCCGCCCCGTTGGGGCCGAGCAGTCCGAAGCACTCCCCCGCCTCGATCGTGAGGCTCAGGTCCTTGACCGCGGTGTAGTCCCCGAACCGGTATGTCACGTGGGACAGTTCCAGCGCGTCGTGGGACGGTCGCGGTCGTGCGGCGGCCTGCGCCCTGCGAAATATCATCTGACGACCTCCTGATCGCGCTCGGCCTGATCCGGGTGGAGCGCTCCGGCGAGGCGGGTGATGGCGGGAATGGCGGATTCGATGGCCTCGCGGTCCTCGGCACTGAGGCCGTCGAAAGCGGCGGCGACCTCCAGGTTGCGACGGTCGCGCCAGCGCTCGACCTGTGACCGCGCCTCGTCGGTGAGCGCGAGGCGGGCGACGCGACGGTCGGACTCGTCCCGCACCCGTTCGATCAGTCCGGCGTCGGTGAGTTGCCGGACGAGCGTGGAGACCGTGTTCGCGGCGAGGCCCAAAGCCGCCGCGGCTTCCGCGACGGAGGTCCCGGGCCTGCGGCGGAGCAGTCGCACCAACTCGACCTGCGACCCCGTCAACGGCGTCTCCGGCCACGGGCGCCCGACTCTTCGGCGGGTGTGCCGGCGCAGCAATCCGATTGCGGTGAAGAGTTGTTCGGCAGGAGCCATCCCCGAGTGGTCGGGTGCCTCGTTGTGTGCCATGTTCTCAATATAGCTCTGTTTCAGAGGTATTACGAGGGCGGCTACGCTCGGGCGTGCAACCGTGTTCGGATGACCGAGGGTGACGAGGAGACGTCTGTATGTGCCTGGTCCTGTTCGCCTGGCATACCCGCCCCGATCTCCCCCTCGGCGTCGCAGCCAACCGAGACGAGTTCTACGCCCGCCCCACCGAGCCCCTCCAATGGTGGGACGACGGCTTCCGTGCGGGCCGCGATCTCCTCGCCGGCGGAACGTGGATGGGTGTCACCGACACCCTGAGGTTCGCGGCCGTCACCAACGTCCGCAACGGCGCTCCGTCCACCGGGGCCCGGTCCCGCGGGGCCCTGCCCGTCGACTACCTCCGCGGTCGGCTGTCACCCGCCGACTACGCCGCACAGGTGGCCGCGACGGGCGCCGAGTACGGCAGCTTCAACCTGCTCGCCGGCGACCCAGGGGAACTGTGGTGGGCCACCAACCGGCCTCACGGTCGCCGGCAACGGGTGGAACCCGGCATCCACGGCCTGTCCAACGCCGAACTCGACACTCCGTGGCCGAAGGTGACGGGTGGTAAACAGGCGTTCGCCGCCGCGCTCGCCGCCGACGACGGCAGCCCCGAGGCCGACCCGGAAGCGTATTTCGACGTCCTCGCCGACAGCGACCCCGCACCGTGGGAATCTCTACCCGACACCGGCATCGAACCCGAACTCGAACGCGCCCTGTCGTCCCGGTTCATTCACTACGGCGACTACGGGACGCGGGCGTCCACACTGCTGCGGGTCCGGTCGGACGGCACCTTCGACATCACCGAACGACGCTTCGATCAGAACGGCCCCACCGGCGAGGTCCGCTTCCCCCCACGTGAGTGACAATGTGTGCTCCCGCACGCATTGTCACTCACATGAGCCCCCTGTCCGTTCCCGGGACGCCTCGCAGGCGTGAAAATGGCATTGGGTCGCCTGTCCGACGCCGACGTTTCCTTGGGCTGCCAGCCCGCACATGAGCCTGGCGCCGGGGCCCGACCTTGGAAGGGTCACGCACTGTTGCTTCGAGCACGCCGGTCAGAATTTCGGTTCCCTTGACCGAGGCCCCCGGGCGGCCCCCGTGAGATGTGTGGACTCGATGGGAGGACAAGTGCAGTGAGAGCGAAACCGATACACGGACCGACGCCGGAAGAAATTCCCGACGCCGATCACGAGCTGGTGATCGAGCAGGTGTGCGCCATCGACGTGGCCAAGGCATCGGGCAAGGTGTGCGTGCGGACCCCGCGGCAGCGTCGACGGGTCAGCAAGGTGTGGGACGTGGAGGCCACCACCGGCGCGGTCACCGACCTCGCCGAACAGCTGGTGGAGTCGGGGATCGAGAAGGTCACCGTCGAGTCCACCTCCGATTACTGGCGGATCTGGTACTACCTGCTCGAAGCGGCCGGGCTGGACGTGCAGCTGGTCAACGCCCGCGACGTGAAGAACGTGCCCGGGCGGCCCAAAACCGACAAGCTCGAC
>RRBB01000305.1:0-10270 GCA_006543605.1 Rhodococcus sp. WS4 | reverse complement strand
GCGACCTCGTAAATCACGCGAGGCCGAGATCGGCCTTGACCTCATCCCACGGTATCGGCGTCGCGCCGGTCGACTGCATCTCGGCGCGCGCCTGCTCAGCAGCGCGAATGTCGGCCATGTCCTCGGCAAGCTCGAGGAGGCGATCGAGGTCGTCGGCATCGATGACAGCCGCTATCCGACGTCCGCGGCGAGCGACGTAGACGGGTTGGTGGTCGGTGCGAGCGCGATCGATGATCGCTGCAAGTTGGGTGCGCGCATCAGAGATGCTGAGAGCAGCGCTATCGGACATGTACTAATCGTACATTAGGGTAGGGAGAAGTACGAAATATCCGTGTTTTGTACAGACCCCCTGCCGCAGTTCACCTCGTGTTCAGCCGCACCACCTTGTACAGGCATCTGCTCTACATGCCACTCAAGCCGGCCGTCCAGATGGGCGCCGACCGGCTGGGCGTGGTCTCCAACCCGCCCCGTCACCGGCCGACGGGCTGCTCAGCTTCCTGTTCTTCGATCCGGCCTTCACGACGCCGGCGGCGGCGTTGGGGCGGTCGACTCCGGCACCGTCCCCGCAGCGCACGCCGCAGCACCCACGCGCCCGGATGCACAACCACGACTATCTCGGCCCCGAGCACATCCTGCTGTGATGGGATTTGTTCAGCTGGCGCAGTCCCGGCAGATCATCTGCCCGTTGGTGGTGTCGGCGAGGCGGCTGCCGTGATGGACGAGGAAACAACTGGTGCAGGTGAATTCGTCCGCCTTCTTCGGGATTACTCGGACCGTGAATTCCTCGCCGGACAGGTCGGCGCCGGGCAGCTCGAAGGACTCGGCGGTGTCGGTCTCCTCGACGTCGGCTACGGCCGATTGGGATTCGTTCCTTCTGGCCTTCAGCTCGTCGAGCGAATCCTCGGACTGCTCGTCGTCGGGGTTGGTGATCCTGGGTGCGTCGTAGTCGGTGGCCATGGCTTTTGCCTCGGTTCGTGTCTTCCCGGGTCTGCTTCGTGATCGCGGAGTCCGGTTCCATGTCAACGCTCCGACACCTGTGTTTTGTGCCCGAAACCAGTCAGTTGATGGCAAATCGTCACCTGTGGCCTCATGCTGATGTCGCCCGAGTTCGATGCCCACTGGAATCTGTCCGAAAATGACTCCTGGCCGGCCGACAGCCGGGCACGGTGGGAGACGAGCACACCACACGACCGCCCCGAACGGTCCCGGATCCGGTGAAAGGCGGTGCGCGCCATGGTGGCCCGGACGGGCCCGATCCACTGTTCCCCACCGCCGGCCGCCGGGTGATGCAAGGATGGACAGACCGCGGTCGAAGAGACCCCTGGCGGCGCGTCCATCGGTCGCGCCCGCAGCGTGATCGCTCGCGGGCGCGGCGATCCCTCAGAGAGGAGGCGACGATGGATGACGGCTTCGAGCTCCGGGAAACCCACGAAAAAGGGGAAGGCGTTTTCGCCACCCGGTCCTTCCGGATCAATGAGACGGTGATGGTGGGTGTCATCGACCGTGAACTGGACCGCAACGACTCCCACGCCGCCCAGGTCGGTGCGCAACGTTTCGTGCTGCACGGCGGGCTCGTCCCGAAGGTGAACCACTCGTGCGAACCGAACTGCGGCATCCGCCTCAATTCCAGCGGTGCCCACGACTTCGTCGCCCGCGCACCCATCGCCGCCGGCGACGAGATCACCTTCGACTATGCGATGCGGAACTACTCGATCGAGTACTTCCCCGCCCACTGCCGGTGCGGCTCGCACCACTGCCGTGGCCGCATCACCGGTTGGCGGGATCTACCGACCCAACGCAAAGCGGACTACACCGGCTTCGTCGCCCCCTACCTCCTCGAGATCGACCACCAGCGCGCCGGGGCATGAGGGCGACTCTCGGCGGTGCCTCCGGTAGGGCTGGCCACCGCCGCATAGAATCTCAGTCGGAAGCCCCGGCAACCCCGGTACCCGATCCCCACTCGGCGACTCGCTCGGAGCTGCGTGAGCGTGCGGTGCGGTTGTATCGGGAGTCGGATCCGAAGCCGGTGCTCCGGCGGCTGGCCGAGCAGCTGAACGTGCACCCGGAGGCGCTGCGGAACTGGATCCGCCAGGCCGAGGCCGACGCCGGGGAGCGCGACAACCGGCCGTCGACGGCGATGATGGACGAGAACCGGCGCCTGGCCCGGGAGAACGCGGAGCTGCGGCGGGTCAACGAGGTGCTGCGGGCGGCGAGCGCGTATTTCGCCGCGGAGATCGACCCGACCCCAGGACTCCTGACATAGCGCAGGAATGGTTGCAGGGTCACCGGTGGGGTTTGGTGCTGTAGCGCAGGGTGAGGGTGGTGCCGGGGTAGACGGTTTGGGTGTCGTTGAGCAGCTGGCAGAGTTCGTCGATGGCGGCGGTGTGCCGGGGCGCGGGGAGCGGGTCGAGCCGGATGTGCAGGGTGTCGCCGTCGGGGACGATGTCGCCGGACCCGACGAGGGCGGTGCGGATCAGGGTGTGGGCTTCGTCGTCGGCGCGGCCGTAGCCGGTGCCGGTGACGATGGCGCGGGCCAACGATTGTGCGGTGTTGAACGCGGCGATGCGGATGGCGTGGTGGATCAGCTTCGTTTCGGTGTCGAGGACCTGCTGGCCGGGGTTGACCTGCGCGAGCGGGAGCCGGGCCGGGACCGCCTTGTGCGCGGCGAGCGCCGCGTCGAGCGCTGTTTCGGCGGTGTGCACGTCGGCATTGATGGTGTCGATGATGTCGTTGGTCAGCACGGTGGTGGCCCCCGGTGGCGGCGACGACAACTGCAGTAGTTCGCTGTCTCTGACTGTTTCGGCGTCGTGCAGTGTCCGTCGGGCCTTCTCGACGTCGCGGTAGGCGAGCTTCTTGGCCGGGTTGGGGACCATCCGGTCGGCGTTGTCGTCGCCGGCGCGGTAGGTGTCGTGGGAATCGAGATCGAAACGCATGCGGGCGTAGCGGAAGTAGTTCTCCTGCCGCCAGCGTGATCCCATCCGGTAACGGATCTCGGCGGCGGGCAGGTCGGTGCGGGTGGTCAGGATGTGCATCTGCCGGGTGCGGGCGGGGTCGAACAGGCTGATCTGCCGCATCCCGAACACCTCACCCTGGCGGGGCCCGTCGGCGATCTCCAGCTCGACCCGGGTGTCGGCCAACTCCCAGCGGTGGCGGCGGCCGCGGGAGTCGGTGTGGATGTACTCGGCGAACAACGCCTCGTCGACGTCGTCGGTGTGGCCCTTGCGCCAGGTCAGCGTGTCGAACCCGGCCGCATCCAGGTCCGCGAACAGCGCCGGGGACCAGCCGCCGCGGTCGAACCCGACCAGCACCCGCCGGTCGTCGCCGACCACGGCCCGCAGGTCGGGGATCAACCGGCGCAGCTCGGAGGCCAGCGAGGCGGCGGGGTCGGCCATCACCACCAGCAGCGGGTCCCCGGCGGCGTCGGACACCCAGGTTTCCACCGTCGCCGGGGCGGGGAACTTCAGCCGCGGCACATGGGTTTTCCCGATCCTGCGGGTGCCCTGATAGGCGCGGACGTGGCCGTCGACGTACAGCACCGCCGACTGCTCGGGCCGGGTGTCGACATGCCGGCGGGCCATCGCGGCGATCCAGTCGCCGGCCCGGCCCGCCTGGGCGAGGAACCCGATCTTGCGGCGGATCGTCTTGACCTCCGGGGCCCGGTCCAACCCCAGCACCCGGCCCAGCGCGACCGGGTCGATCCGGGTGGTCCCCTCCGCGCGGGCCTCCCCGAGCAGCGCACGGAACACGCCCTCGCACAACATGGTGTCCAGCGAGTAGAAGCCGTTCGGGAACGTGGCACCGTAGCTGGCGTGCGCCGTCTCGAGCAGCCCCGTCGCGGCCAACCCCGGCAGCGCCAGCACCAACCCGGCCAGCGGCGCCCGGGCACACGCGGTGAACACCGGCGGGGCATGGGAAATCAGCCCGAACGCCGCCGCGACCCGCTCGCCGCTCCGGTCGACCGGGTCCGCCAGCACCGGTACCTCGCGCGCGGACCCGCGCCGGGCCTCGGTCTCCGGTTCCGGTTCGGCCCCGGCCCCGGGTTCGGGTTCGGGTTCGGGTTCGGGTTCGGGTGAAGCATCGGGAACCGTTGTAGGACCGTCCTCCTCGGTGTCGGTGTCGGTGTCGGCGAGTTTGAGCGCGTTGCGGACGCTGCCTTCGGACACGCCGGTTTCGGTGGCGATCCCACGGTAGGACGCTCCACCATCGCGCAGGCGACGGATGGTGGCGACGGTGGCGTCGGTCAGTTTCGATTTGCGTTTGGGGCCTTTGCGTTCGGCGAGCAGCCCGGCGATGCCCGCACCGGCGAGCTGGGCCTCCCAGCGGCGCACGCTGGCCGGTTTCACCGCGAAGGCTGCGGCGATCTCGAGCTGGGTGGCGGCCTTGATCCGCATCAGCGATGCGGCGGCGAACCGGCGGGCCGCGGTGTCCCCGGCGTCCCAGGCGTAGGCCAGGTGGCCGTGCACGAACACCCGGCCGCCGTCGGCGTCCTCGATGATCGCCGCGGCCGCACCGAACGGGCGGGCACCGTCCGGTACCAGCGGAAGGGGTGGCTGCGCGGTCATCATGGCCATTCTCCACACCCCTCAATTTCGCATGAAATAGCTCTATCTATTATTACGCATTTCGAACGGGTTTGCAAGACGACAACACGGCGAATACGCAGATCAGACCGCCGATCGACCAGATGCGCACGACCTACATGTCAGGAGTCCTGGACCCGGAGAAGGTCATGAGTTTCATTGACGCCCACGACTTCTCGGTCGGTCTCGTATTGCGGGTTCTGGGTATCCCGGCGTCGACCTATTACGACTGGCGGGCGCAGCGGGCCTCCCCGTCGCCGCGCCGGCGCGGCGACGCCGAGTTGCTGGCGTTGATCGTCGAGATCCGCGGCGGGCACGAGTTCGCCGCCACCTACGGGTCCCCGCGGGTGTGGCTCGAGCTGCGCCGCCGCGGGGTGCGGGTCGGCCGTAAACGCGTCGAGCGGATCATGCGCGAGATCGGTCTGCGCGGCGCCTCGGCGAAATACGCGCTCGCCGCCCGCAGCCCCCGCGCCCACCCGGCCTCGTCGGCAGTCGGCGTGAATGCCTCTGTCAGCTCCCGAGCCGAGACCACCCGCTTGAACCGCGGATACGCGGTCCGATCAATCGACGCCACCCGCACCCCGAGCACCCGAACAACATGACGAAGTGCACCCTAACCAGGTCCCCCGATCGCCGCCGACCCAGGCCAGCTCACAGTGTCAAACGAGCATCCAACCTCATGCGCGGTGTCGACTCCCGCCGACGTCGACGATGTCGACGATGTCGACGATGTCGACGATGTCGACGATGTCGACGGTGTCGAGACCGAGACGCTTCAGTTCGAGTCCGTGCTGCAGGGCCGCGTCCCGGTCGAGGAAGCGGCCGCCGTCGGAGAACGAGTCGGTGGTCACGTTCGGCACACCCATGACGACGGTGCGCCCGGGCTTCGGCAACTCGATCATGGTCAGTTGCGCAGGATGAGGTCCAGAGCCTCGGAGCGCGCGGCGGCACTGGACTGCAGAAGTCCCCGGACCGCCGACGTGGTCGTGCTCGCCCCCGGCTTGCGGATCCCGCGCATCGCCATGCACAGGTGTTCGGCCTCGATCACGACGATCGCGCCGCGCGGGTCGAGCTTGCGCATCACGGCGTCGGCGATCTGGCTGGTCAGCCGCTCCTGGACCTGCGGACGCTTCGCGTAGAGGTCGACGACCCGGGCGATCTTCGACAGCCCGGTGATCCGGCCGGTGGAGCCGGGAATGTAGCCGACGTGGGCGACCCCGTGGAACGACACCAGGTGGTGCTCACACGTGGAGTACAGCGGAATGTCGCGAAGGAGGACGAGTTCCTGGTGCGCCTCGTCGAACGTCGTGCTCAGGGCGTCGTCCGGGTCGGTGTAGAGACCCGCGAAGACTTCGCGGTACGAGCGCGCGACGCGGGCCGGTGTGTCGATCAGTCCGGGACGGTCGGGGTTCTCACCGATGGCGATCAACAGTTCGCGGACCGCTGCCTCGGCTCGGGACTGGTCGAACACCCGACCCGTCTCGAGCGCAACGGGTTCACTATCGAGATGATTCACCGACAACCGAAACTCCTCCGATAACGGGGTTCTCCACCCCGAGGCATCAGCCTAGTGCCCGAACCTATCGGTGCGATCCGTCCGGTCTTTTCCAGGTGTTCGTCGGGGCATCGTCCTCACCGGATGGAAATTGCTGCGGTGGGTTCCACTGGTTCCCAGGTCCCTGGTGGCGAATCGGCTGCGGCGGCCGACCACCTCGTACAACCCGTCACCCGTCTGCCGGGCGAGGTCACCGGTCCGGAGTTCGCCGCCGAGGGTGTCCCCGAGGCGGAGGTCGTCGGGGGTGTGGGCGTAGCCGAGCATCACGTTCGGCCCCGCGTAGATCAGCTCGCCGACGCCGTCCGGGGCGTCGGCGACCTCCCCAGCACCGCCGACGCGCTGCCCGTATGCGGTTATGTCCTGCCCGCGAGCGTCGTACGCCAGTCGAGTGGTGCGGGTGCGTGGGCTTCGGGGTGGACTCCGCCAGATCGAGAAACCGACACTCGAGGCGGGCGGCGCCGGGGGTCGGCCAGGGCTGTGTGTCGGTTCTCGCCCTGTTTACCGCGGTAAACCCCGCGTGGGTCCGGTTCCCACGCGCCTGGTGAGGGCGTCGACGAGCGTGCGGCGGCGATATCCTGGGGGGACATCATCGAGAGGTGAGCAGGTGGCATTCGTCGGCAGTGCCTCGAGTGGGATGAATCGATGTAGTCGATGACGGACGTCGATCCATTCGCGACCCAACGCGACGTGTCCGGTTCGGTCACGGCGGAGTTGGCGGCGGCCGGGTTCGAGGACGCCCACGAGATCGGGCGCGGTGGTTTCGGGATCGTGTACCGCTGCACGCAGGCTGCGTTGGACCGCACCGTGGCGGTCAAGGTCCTGCTCGCCGACCTGGATGAGTGGAACCGGGCGCGGTTCCTGCGTGAGCAGCGTGCGGCGGGGCGGTTGACCGGGCACCCCAACATCGTCAACGTCCTGCACGTCGGCGTCACCGACAACGGCCATCCGTTCATCGTCATGCAGTACCACGCCCAGGATTCCCTCGACGCGCGGATCCGCCGCCGCGGGCCGCTCCCTCTGGAGGAAGCGCTGCGGCTCGGGGTGAAGATGGCCGGCGCCCTGGAGACCGCGCACCGCCTCGGGATCCTTCATCGCGACGTCAAACCCGGGAACATCCTGCTCACCGACTACGGGGAGCCGGCGCTGACGGATTTCGGGATCGCGCACATCGCCGGCGGGTTCGAGACCACGACCGGCATCGTGACCGGTTCGCCGGCGTTCACCGCCCCCGAGGTCGTCGCCGGCGAACCGCCGAGTGCTGCCGCGGATGTGTACGGTCTCGGTGCCACGTTGTTCGCGGCGATCACCGGGCACGCCGCTTTCGAGCGCCGCAGCGGTGAGCAACTGGTCGCCCAGTTCCTGAGGATCGCTGCCGAGCCCGTTCCGGACCCGCGTGAGCACGGCGTTCCGGACGATGTGAGTGCGCTCGTCGAAGGTGCCATGTCCGACGACCCGCAGGTCCGCCCGTCGGCCGCGGAACTCGGTCGCCAACTCCGGGAAGCCCAACTCCACCACGGGTTCCCGGTCGACGAGATGGCCCTGCACACCGAAGCGGGAGCCGAGCGACACGATGCGCCACCGGTGCGCGCGAGATCTCCGTCCGCAGGACGTGCGCCGCACGGACACCGGACAGCGGGTTCACCCCTGGAGGCGGGTCGAACGGGTCGTCTTCCGCTCGAGCTGACCAGTTTCGTCGACCGCCGCACGGAGCTGGCCGAGGCGAAGAACCTGCTGTCGACCTCGCGGCTGGTGACGTTGACAGGTATCGGCGGGGTGGGCAAGACCCGCCTGGCCCTGCGGGTCGCCACCACACTGCAGCCCGACTTCCCCGACGGGGTGACGCTGGTCGAGCTGGGCGAGCTGCGCGACGCGTCGCTGCTCGCCGGTGTGGTGACGGGTGCGCTGGGATTACGCGACCGGTCGGCCCGACCCGTGGACGAGGTGCTCGTCGACTTCCTTGCCCCTCGAAAACTGCTGCTGGTACTGGACAACTGCGAGCAGGTGGTGGATGCGGTGGCCAAGCTCGCCGAGACCCTGCTGCGCGGCTGCCCTGGGCTGCGGATTCTCGCCACCAGCCGCGAACCACTCGCTATCGGCGGGGAAGCGGCGCTCCTGATCCCGCCGCTCCCGGTGCCCGATCCCGATCACCTGCCCAAGGGGCTGCCCCGCAACGACGCGGTGACCTTGTTCGCCGAACGGGGCGCGGCCGCTGTGCCGGGATTCGAGCTCACCGAGGACAACAAGGTCACCATCGCCCGGATCTGCCGGCGACTGGACGGGCTACCACTACCGATCGAATTGGCGGCCGCCCGGCTTCGGGCGATGACGCCCGAGCAGATACTGCGGCGGCTCACCGACCGTTACGTGCTGCTGACCCGCGGCAGCCGGAACTTACCGTCGCGGCAGCAGACGTTGCGGATGTGCATCGACTGGAGCCACGACCTGTGCACGCCGACCGAACAACGGATGTGGGCGCAGCTGTCGGTGTTCGCCGGCAGCTTCGAACTCGATGCCGCAGAACAGATCTGCGACACGACAGCGGAGGATCTGCTCGATACGGTGACCTACCTGGTCGACAAGTCGATCCTGACCCGAGAAGACTCCGGTGCCACGGTGCGCTTCCGGATGCTCGAGACCCTGCGCGACTACGGCCGTCAGAAGGCGCAGCAGACCGGCGAATATCCCGAACTGCGCCGCCGGCACCGGGACTGGTACGAGCGGTTGACGCTCGAGGCGGAAGCCGACTTGATCAGTACCCGGCAGCTCGACTGGATCACCAGACTCGGGCGAGAGCAGCCGAACCTGCGGGAGACGCTGGAGTTCTGCGCGTCCGACAGCCCCGACATAGGCCTCCGGATCGCCGCCGCCCTCTACCCGTTCTGGTATTCCCGGGGGGCGTTCAGCGAGGGCCGCCGCTGGCTCGACCGCCTCCTGACCGGCCAGACCGGCCGCCCACTGACCGTCGACCGGGCCAAGGCGCTCTTCGCCGGCAGCTTCCTGGCCGGCGTGCAGGGCGACCTTCGCGCGGCGGCCGCCCTGGTGGAGGAGGGACGCGCCCTCGCCGACCAGACCACCGCCCCGATGACAGGCGCACACCTCGACCTGGCCGAGGGATTTCTGGGACTGTTCGGGGGGAACCTTCCCGACGGGCGCTCGCATCTCGAGAATGCCGCCGGGGTGTACGCCGCGCGGGACGAGCTCCTCTTTCAGCTCACCGCCCTCGACGGCCTCGGAATAACACACGAACTGCTGGGCGAGACGGAACGGGCCATCGAATGCCATGAGCGGGTACTCGCGATCACCGAGAAGCGGGACGAATCACTGTATCGGCCGTATGCGCTGTGGGCGCTGGCTATTGCGGTGTGGCGGCACGGTGACCGCGCGCGAGCGGTGCGGCTACTCGGACAGGCACTACAGCTGGGTCGGAGGGTCAACGACCGATTGAACACCAGCATGTGCCTACAAGTTCTGGCATGGATCGCCGCCGACGAGCAGAACGCTCAGCGCGCGGTCGTGCTGCTGGGAGCCGCGGAGGAGCTCAGCCGGTCGATGGGGAGTCCGACGGTGGTGGTGCCCGCCCTGCTCGTCCACCACGAGGAATGCGAACGCAAGACCCGCCGGGCGATGAGTGAGCAGGCAATCGGCGCGGCCCGCCGAGAGGGAGCTGCGCTCGGTATCGACGCCGCCGTCGCCTACGCCTTGGGCGAGCAGGCCCCACCGACACCGAAATCCGCTGCATCCACCACCCCGACCAAACGCGAGCGTCAGGTCGCCGACCTGATCGCCGAGGGGCTGACCAACAAGGAGATCGCCACCCGCCTGGTGATCTCACCCCGCACCGCCCAGGGACACGTCGAACACCTCCTGTCCAAGCTGGGATTCACCTCACGCGCACAGATCGCCGCGTGGGTCGTGGAATCGCAGAACCAGGGTTCCTGAGTCCGCGTGGCTCTTCTTCCGCCGGAGGGATGCAATCGAACGCGGCCCGCAACATCACCGGCGACTCGGGGCGGAACCACCCTCGCCCTGGTCACCCCACCCTGCGGGTGGAACGCTGAACGGTATGGAGGCCACGCCGCCGAGCACCTGTACCGCACCAGACACGACGCGGGCTTCCGAGCTCCCGGCAACACCC
>RRBB01000304.1:0-10314 GCA_006543605.1 Rhodococcus sp. WS4 | reverse complement strand
TGCGTCCGGGCGAGGGACTGACCCTGCGCGACGTCCGCACCGGCGACCGCCTGGAGGTCACCGAGCGGACCGCCAGCAGGCAGTTGCGGGCCGGCGACTTCTTCTGCGCCCGAGTGGTTCCCGCCGGGTCCACGATGCAGATCTTCGGCGGCATCGAACCGATCGAGCCCGGACAGCGTGGTCCGCTGATCGAGTTGCTCGATTCGGAATCCACCGACCCCGAGGAGCTGGTCGAGTTCCTCAGCGCCCGGTTCGCGCCGCCGCGGCTGGTCACCCCCGACGGGCACCCGATGGTGGCGTGCCGGGCCGTGTTCGAGGTGGCCGACACCGCCGGGATCCGGCGCAGGCTCAGTCGCCGCTTCGGCGCCGCCGACGCAGACCGGTGGACCTGGACCGAGCAGGGCAGCGTGCTCGGCGTGCTGAACCTAGCCCGCGTCACCGAACCCTGGGTGCTCGAGGTCGAGGCGATGAACGAGCCACGCTTTCAGTCGCTGGTCGACGCCGTGGGCGCCGCCGATCCCGCGGGAAGACTGCGCGAGCAGACCCGGACACCGGCAGCCGAGCTGATGGCTCAGGCGCAGGAAAACGTTCGGCCGACACACCCCGTCGACCCCGAGGATCCCGCGATCGCGGCGGCACTCGACGAGCACATCCGCAGATACGAGCAACAGTGGCAGGGCGAGGCGATCCCCGCCCTCGGTGATCACACCCCGCGCGAGTGCGCCGCCGACCCCACCCGCCGCGACGACGTAATCCGGCTGCTCGACTCCTTCCCACAGGAGGAACGGCCGGGCGCGATGAGCGTACGGCGGCTGCGGGAGGCATTGGGGCTCTAGGATTCCGGCTGCCACCCACGCACCGAACCCGGCGACGTCGTTGCCCAACGGTAACGACCGTGGCCCGCTGCTCGAGGACGAGGGCGAGGGCGGCGGCACGGTGGGCGTCGTTGAGCGGGTTTTCCGCCCGTGCCCGTGGGTGTCCACCGGGTTCGTAGCGCGGCGAGGTGTCCGACCCCGGGTGCCGGCACGACCGCGGACGGTTGACCCAACCAGGCTTCAGGCGGCGTCGAGCCTGCTCGACGGTCAGCGGTGTGCGGTATGCGCTCGGGATGGCGGCGATCCGCACCAAACACGGCGACGATGCAGTCGAATCCGATCGGTGCGGGCCGGGGCAGTGTTAGACCGTCGATGCGTATCCGAGGGTGCGTGCGGCGGTGCGGAGGATCGGCCGCACGCGCGGGTGATCGAGTGGTCGAGTGAACTCGGGGTCGGTGGGCAACGAGTCGGCGGCCGGGTTCCACAGGACGACGTTCGGAAGTCCGGTCATGGTGGAGGGTACGTACAGACCGTCGAGATGCGGCCATGTCAGGTGGATGGTGCGCGCCCAGGTGCGGCACACGGTGCGCGGTCCGTGAAGCAGTGCGTACGAGGCTTGGTTACGTACCAGCCAGGTTTCGGTGAGGTTCAGCAGATTCAGGGGACGGGTCGGGCGCCACCCTGTCAGGGCAGGCGCCCCGATCGTGGTGTCGATCGTTCGTGTCGCCTGGTACACCTCGGCCAGCGCGGTGGCGACATCGCAGGCGGCGTAGAGGACCCCGATGGTGGTCGCTGCCGCGGCGGGGCCGGGGTGCGGGTCGTAGCGCATGGACGCGATCGGCCCGTAGGTGCGCAGAGTCCGCCAGGACACCACGTGTGGACCGGTGGTGCGGTGGATCCGCCACAGCACACCGTCGTAGACCAGGATGTCCTCCGGGGCAACGGTGAGGGGGGTCCGCGGTGCCCGCGGAATCTTCGGGTGCCGACCGCTCACCAGGTGTCGAGGGATTCCAGGAGCGCGACCACCGGTGCCGGGTCCGCCGCCGCGGCCAGATGCTCGAGCGGGGTCCGGTCGCCGAGGTCGGGTTGCGGGGTGTGCATGAGCGCGGCGACCGACACCGGGCTCGCCGTCGAGGGGATGGCCGCCACGACAGCACTGAGCCCCGGCAAGACGTCGTCGCCGACGAACTGCCATCGGGGGATGCGGCGATGCCCGTGCAGATCGAATGCCCACAGCGTGCGCGCGGTGAGCCGCCGGGACACCACCGACCTGTCGATGCCGAGCAGCGCCGCTGCTTCCTTGACGTCCAACGAATCCGCGAGCACCGTCACGGTTTGCCGCGCGATCTCCACCGCACGAGCGCGGATCTCGGCCACCGGCGACCACCGGTCGAGGACTTCGCCGACGCCCTCGCCGGCGTGGGTGCGGAGGAACTCGATCTCTCCGGCCGACAACGTGTCCGACGCGGCGGGTACCGCGGTGAGTGCAGCGTCGAGTTCGCGAAGCATCTCGCGGCCGGTGAGGTCGACGTGATGCTTGGCCAGCAGCGCGTCGAGCGAATCCACCCTCTCCACCGACCTCATATGCACATCTTAGCCTGCTTGTGCACTGTTGTGCACATTAGTCGCCGGAGTGGGCACCTGCGGGGTCGCGCGAGGCAGCACGAGATTGCATCGCAGCATTCTGATCTCATCGAGCTACATGTCGCCTGGACAGCTTCGGGAGCCCGAAGCCGAGCCGGGACAGCGGCGGGGTTACCCCGGTAATGAAACCCTGTTTCGATAAGGCACCCTCTGGTGGCGATTCGCCTGCTCGATTCCGTTGCTGAGCTACCAGCTCGCGAGCTGCTGACTCCCCGGCCGTTGCGCATCGGTGGCGACTCCCGTCGCCGGCGGCCGCGACGAAACACCGCCCTCAGAAGGGACCAGGACGCGACACCTCCGCCGAGTAACGCCTTCATCACCATCAGAGGCATCACGTCGTCGGGGCCCTCACCACCCAATGCCCACACTGTTCCCACTCCAGGCGCGTCCCCCGCCCCACGCAACGAGGGGCTACCCACCACATCTCGGGAACTGCCTCTCCACGGCGGCGCACCAGGCCCATCGAATAACTGAGCCCACACTTGCCGGCGCCCCCACCAGCAGGTGCAACCAGGTGACGCGCATAAGCAGCGCCATCATCAGCTTCCCCAACACTGGTGGCGCATCGAGATGCTCCTCCACCTGGACGAGCGCTGTGTTGTGGAGAACGGGTCGAGACCTGGGGCTGGCGTGAACCACCCCGCCGCTCTCAGCTGGCGGGGTGGCACCGTTGCTGCGGACCGGGCCGGACGCCTGGTTGGCGTCCGGCTATCCTCGGCGCGGTGAGGTCACCGAATCGTGCGGCGCTCGCGGCCCTGGTCGCCGAGGCCACCGTCGACTGCTACAACGACAGCGAATGCGTCACGGGTTTCTACACCATGCTCGACGACCATCTCGAACTGCCGTTCCAGACATCTGTGCTGGGTGCCCATGCCACCGTGTCGGGCATCGACCTGGACGACGAACACATCGTGGTGATCTGCGCCCGTGGCCGGTCGCGACAGCGCATCCCCATCCTCGATCTGCCATTGCCGACGCCTCCGCCCGCCGGTGCGCAGTGGATCGAGGCATACCGCCACTGGCTGAGGTAGGTGAGGACATGAGTGCGAACACCGGCAACACCAAACCCCTGAGCGCGATCGGCGAGCACCGGATACGAGCGACCGAGCAGGAAGCCTCGCTGAACCTGCACACGGTGCTGCAGCTATGCGCGGCAGGTGAACTGCGGTGCAGCGAAAAGACCCACCGCCCCTCCGCGGCGACGGTCGCTGCCGTGGGCTCTCAGCTCGCGCACGGCGACTTCTACCTGCACGACCCGATCGCGTCGTTCGCGTGGCCGCTGATCATCCAGGCCGGTGGGCTCGCCAAAATCGAGGACGGGCGCCTCCACCTGACCCCCAAGGGCCGCACCGCCCTGCGTCGGCCGCCAGCCGAAGTCATCCGGCAACTGTGGCAGCGCTGGCTCACCCACGCGGTAATCGACGAGTTCAGCCGAATCGAGACAATCAAGGGCCAGCGGGCACGCAATGTCCTCACCTCGGCCACCACTCGCCGACAGACGGTCGCGCAGGGATTGGCCAGCTGCCCACCCGGAGAATGGATCAGCGTGGATTCCCTATTCACGACCATGCGGCGGAAAGGGATGAGCCCCACCGTCGCCCGCAGCGAGAGGGCGCTGTGGAAGCTCTATCTCGTCGACTCCCACTACGGCAGTCTGGGCTACGACGGCTACCACCGGTGGGAGATCCTCGAGGGCCGCTACACGGCCGCGGTGCTGTTCGAGTACGCCGGCACGCTGGGACTGCTCGACCTGGACTACCTCCACCCCACCGGCGCCCGGTCGGATTTCCACGACAACTGGGGCGGCGACGATCTGGACGCACTGAGCAGGTACGACGGACTACAGTCGATCCGGCTCACCGCCCTGGGCGGCTACGCCCTGGGCCTGACCGACACCTACCACCCGCCCACCGACGACGAGACCACCCCGGTGCTCAAGGTCCTGCCCAACCTCGACGTCGTCGCCACCGGAACCCTGTCCCCCGGTGATCAGCTTCTCCTGTCCGCCTATGCCGCGCACACCGCGGACCGGGTCTGGACCATCTCCGCCGCGAGTCTGCTGTCCGCGATCGATACCGGCCGCAACCTCGAGGACCTCACCACCTTCCTCGCCCAGCGGACCACTCATGAGCTGCCCGGCTCGCTGACGACCCTCCTCACCGATGTCACCCGCCGAACCACCCAGCTGACCGACCACGGCCACGCCCGGGTGATCGAATGCACCGATGACGCACTGGCCGCGCTCGTCACCCGCGACCGCGCACTCCGCAGGCTGTGCCGCCCGATCGGCGACCGCCATCTCGCGGTCCCACCCGAACACGAACTGAAATTCCGCAGGGCCCTGTTGAAACTCGGCTACGTCCTGCCGAGACAGACCACCCCCTGAGCGACGTCGTCACACACCGGCGGGGGGCACCGGAAGACGATCACGCCGCCCCGCCGAGGAGGAGCCCGAGCACGCGCTCTCCTACCCGATAGGGGGTCGGTGCCGTGGACTCCCCCCACCGGCCGAGCGGCGTTTTCCTAGTCGGGAACCGCCGCTCGACACCGATCGCTTACTCTGCCGCAGCACGCCACTCGTCTGTGCGCTCAGGCGTTGCCTGGGCCAGTGCCTTCAGCGTGGCTTCCCGATCAAAATCTTTGCCGTAGACCGGGGTTCCCGGCTGTTGACGCCAGGAATCTTCGACTGTGCCGGCGTCGACAGGGTCGAAGCCGAGCTGATTGATCAGATCGAATACCGCCTGCTTCTTCAGTGCGTCGTCGCCGGCGACGGGGAGCGCGATCCGGCCGCTCGACCCTTCCGGTAGGCCCTTCTCGAGAAGATGCTTCCACCAGATTCCGTTGAATGCCTTGAACACCGGCACTCCGAGGCGTTCTTGCACCCATTCACTTTCTACCTGACCGTCTTCGATGGCGGCGATCAATCCGTCTCGCTGCTGCGGGTAGTAGTTGTTGGTCTCGATCACCGGAGCACCAGCGGCCGCGCCTGCGAGGATGTCGGCGGGAAGGTCCACGACGTTTTTCTGCGGGATGCTCACGATCACCAGGTCTGCACCCTCGGCGGCTTCGGTGTTCAGTACCGCCTTTGCGCCGGTCTCCGCCTCGAGGTCTGCGAGGGTGTCGGGTGTCCGAGAGTTCGAGACGCGCACGTCGTGGCCGAGCGCAGTCAGCCTGCGTGTCAGCGTGCCACCGATCTGACCAGCTCCGATGATTCCGATGCGCATATCTCTTGTGCTCCTTCGCCGAGTGCCGCGTTACTTCGCGACTGCTGCATGCGTCAACAACGGACACCGTCGGATAGTTCCGCATGGGCACATTCAGCTCGAACTGATTCAAATACTTGACAGTTCGACCCAAACGGCCGATGTCCCGCTTTCTCGGTCCTGTCATGGGTGAGTGGATTACCCCGATTGCTGCACGGATCGTGCTGTGCAGCGTGAACTGCTCTTGGAGCTCGCGTTTTGGCGGTGTGAGCCCTACTCGCCGCGCCACGTGCGTGAGCATCGCGGACCCCGGCGCCGGAGGCATGTGCCGCGGGCCCAGCCGGTTCGTCCGCGTGTGTCACAGTGTCAGGTGATGGTGTAGCCGAGCTGACAGGCCGCGCTGTCGATCGGCCCGGACAATCCGGGGTGTGACAACGGCAGCGACAACGCCGGCAGCGCAGGGAGCGCGTCGGTGGCGCGTTCGGTGATCGCGATGCAGACACTGCCGGCGAATCGGCCGCGGTAGATGATCCCGTCGAGGTCGTCGTGGGCGCGGTGAATGGTGCGGGCCCAGTGCTGGGTTCGGCCGTGTGCGGCGGAGTCGAGGGCGTGGTTGCCGCCGACCCGGGTCGCCCATGTTCCCTCGCCGATGCCGGACACATCGAGCAGTCTCAGCGGGCGGGTGAATCGCAGCCCGGTCAGATGCGGGTCGCCGCGGTGGCGGTCGATCACCCGGGCGCTCTGAAACGCCTCGGCCAAGGCGCCGCGGGGACTGGAGGCGCCGTACCAGATGCCGTAGCCGGGATGTTCGGCGCGCGGTGGTGGGTGGTGGTCGAACCGCAGGATCGGCCCGTACGTGCGCATGCCGTTCCAGGGCAGCACATGGGTGCCGGTGGTGCGGTGCACCCGCCACATCATCTCGGTTGGTTGCCAGTCGAGCACTTCCTCGCCGCGCACGCCGGCATCGCGGAGGTCGGCGATGGTCGGGGGTGTGGGCAGCATCGAGCCCATCTATGCCGATTCCCATTCGGCGGCGGTGATCACGTCTTGGACCTGTTCGATGTCGTCGGCGGTTCCGGCGCTGCCGGTCAGCCATGCCACGATCGACACCGGCCGGCCCTCCACGGTCAGGGACGGTTGCGGGAGGGTCAGCAATGCCTGCACGGTCAGCGGGTGCAGGTCCTTCGCCAACAACGGCATCACCTGGTCGAGGTGCGGCACCGCACCGGTGTCGGTGAACTGGGCGGGCGGCAGCAACCGGTTGCGGCCCGACGCGAACGCCCACAGGGTGCCGTCGCCGAGGCGTTGCCGGATCCGGGCCGCGGTCACCCCGAGACGGTCCGCGGCATCGGCGATCGACAGGGAGCTGTGGACCAGTTCCTGCATGCGAATGTCGCGGTCCACCCGTGCGGTCGTCGCCGCGGCCGGGTCGTCGACGAACCCGGACTGGTCGAGCAGGGCTGCGTCGTGGTCGGACAGCGGCGGCGCTGCCGGGTTCCGGTCGGAGAGGCTGTGCAGGATCTGGGCGAAGAACTGGCGTCCGACGTCGGTGCCGGTGACCTCCCGCAGCGCATCCTCGAAGCCGAGATCGCCGCGCAGGTAGCGGGCTTCGGTGCTGGCATCGGTGGCCTCGTTCATCACACCCAACCCTCACTTTCACCTATTATCACACACAAATTCATGATAGCGCGGATCTGGACGGGGCGCTACCGCGCCCGTGACGGGCTGGTGCCAGCGAGGTCACCTGATGACCCCCCGACGGGGGATACCACCTGCCGCCGAGGGACCGGTCCGCTCGGCCCGTCCGCCCGCAGCGCAGATCCGGAGGTTAGTGGGTGTCGGGGCCATGTGCCAGGCTGTCGTGCGCTGCCCCGACCACACACGGCAGGAGCGGCAAGTAAGGCACATACGGGGAGGAAGGTTCACAGGGGTGGATACAGCAGTAGCGCAATGGGCGGAACGCCGCGGACGTAGTCTGACCGTCGCAGAAACCAGCAAGTACGTCCAGACCCACCTCGATCAGAGCGTGGACATGCAGATCGTCATCGTCGGAGAGTGCCGCGAGCTCCGACGACTCTCCGGTGGCAGCTGGCAGATGGACCTCGCCTCCCCACACGGCCGCGCCGTCGACTGCATACCCGTGTACTTCAGCAACGATGTCGCCGCAGCAGTAGGCGGATTCCTCAAACACCGTGTCGGACGCCGCTTCGGCGACCACATCACCAACGGCGCCGGAGTCACCATCGCAGGAAACTTGACCGTCAGTTCCTACACCCGCGCTCTGCAACTGCGCGCCAACCAGGTCTTCCCCGAACGCACAGACCTGGGGCCCGTGACCTGTGCCGAGAACGCACATCGAGACAGGCTCGCGACCCTCGGCTTCCCCAAGTCCCTGTTCACTCAGGGCAATCCCACCAGCCTGAAGTGGCCGGACAAGCTCCGCCACATCACCGTCATCTCCTCCAACGGCTCCAAAGCCGTCACCGACATCAAGGCGATGCTCGACAAGGTACGAGTCGGTGTCCCCACCCTCGACCCGGTCGTGGTGTCGATGAACCGCCACCAAATCGCCGAACACCTCGTGAAGAAACTCGCCACCATCGAACCAAGCCGCACCGACCTCGTCGTCATCACCCGCGGCGGCGGCCACTGGACGGACCTGTGGTCCTTCCACGACGCCGACCTCGCACACGCCATCCGCCACTGCCGCGTTCCGGTGATGGTCGCCCTCGGACACGCCGCAGACGAGCCCACCAACGCCGACTACGCCGCCACCGGATCGTTCACCACACCGTCGGCCTTCGGCACACAACTCGCCGGGCACCTATACAAAACCACTGCCGCACAGAAAAAGATCACACCCACGCCCACCCGACTGCACGCAGCGAAGAAGCAGCCCACCGGCACACACGAGGACTACCGCACACGGTACGACCAGCTCGTCCAATGGCACACCGCAACCACCCACAACACCCGCTACTGGCGGGACGCGTACGTCGATGAACTCCGCACCGGCAGCGCAGAACGAGTCAAACTCCACTGCGTCCTGGCAGCCATCGCAACACTGCTGGTCGGCACCGCGATAGTCACGACGACCGCGCTGCTGTCACCGAACCCCACCGTACCATCGCCACCGCCGCCGCGACCCTGCTGTTCGCAGCCCTGTGCTGGCACACCAGAACCCCCACGACCACCCCACCACGGTCGATGCGATTCCGCCGGCCACCGGAGAACACACACGACTGGATCCGTGCCGCCCGCAAAGCCCGCACACCCCACCGGTACCGCACCCTCTGGACACACATCCCACCAGAGCTCACACAGCCCTGACACCACACCAACAACACTGGTGCGGCTGTTGATGGTGAGCGCGCACTCGAGCGGGCGATGTCGGCGGGGTTGACGCTGTTCGGCGGAAAGGGGCTGTCGCTGCGGTGGATTCGCCACAACACGGTGCCGGCCGGAATGGTGGCGGTGTGCGCGGGTGCGCTGTTTAGGCGATGCGCCGCCAACCAGTATCGCAAACACTCTGCCGCACAGTTCGTTTGCCCAAACCGAGCCCGCCAGGCCAGTCGCGAGAAGCCCGCAGGCACCTGAGTCGCTCGCTGAACACCGATCCTGATACCCGGGCGCCCAACGGCGACCGAACCGTGAGAACCCTCCAGGGGGCGGGGAGGTCACAGAACCGTCCCCAGACAGGGGTTCGGCCGGGAATGCTGTCGCATTCTCGGCCGGATCTCTGCTTCTCGAATCCTTCACCGCTTCCGATGACCGACTCGATCCGCAAACCTCAATCTACGCGCGCAGCGGGCGACCGCAAGGCCCCAGTGTCTGTTCCTGCGTCAACACCGGCCGCGGAGGCGACGGCGTCTGCTGGTCACTTCCACCAATCCCGTCTGCGATGAGGGACAACGATGTCGTCGAAAGCCGTGGCGTCGCCGGCATCCCACCGGCGACAGCCCTCCGCGAGAGTGCGAGCGGTACGGCGACGCTCGCGACGGAGGTCACGAGCATGCCCCTCACCGTCATGGCACAGCGCACACGAGCAAATCCCGGTGCCCGTATATGCAAAAGCCCAGAAGCACTTCGTCGCGGACAACCAGGACCGACCGCCCTGAAACCGCTCAGGGAGGTCGCAGACGTCATGGCAGTCGGCGTGCCACGGTTCAACAGAAAGTTCGCCACGGCAAAGACGAACCCAAACAGGAGAATGTGCATCGGTACGGGACAAGGCGGTGCCTTCCAGCGCTCATGCGCCCCGGCCCGCTACCCCCGAATGAGGACGGACCGGGGCGGCGATAGGAGCACCGCATCCCTCGCCCGCCGAAGCGGGCGTCGCCATCCACCAGAACTCATACCGCCCATTCTGACACCCACCTACGACAGACCCGAGCAGGCCGCACCCGCCCGCCATCGCGGCTCAGCTACAGCAGTCGCCGCACCGCCGGGACCCAATCCCCACCACTCGTAGCCCCGCCTCCCGGGCACCACCAGCGGCGCGACGCCGCCCAGCAACGCATCGAATCTCAGAGAGCATTCGGAAACTCGTGGCAGTGCACGTGAGCGCGCTGGTGGTGTAGAGGTGGGCTCCTGGTTGGGTCAGGGATGAACAGTCGCTGACCGTACCCAGGAGCCCACCATGCCATCATCGT
>RRBB01000303.1:0-10489 GCA_006543605.1 Rhodococcus sp. WS4 | reverse complement strand
TCAGGCATCGCCTGCGAGCGGGCGCGTGGCACAGACGAGAGCTTTGGGATCCTGGCGGTGCGTGTTCGGACATGTGTCCCACACCACGACATAGGCATATCACAATGATGCATGTCACGCCAAGAGGGCGTCGACCCGTCGGTTTACCCGGGGAGCCGTTCGGTGCGCACCTTCCCGAACCCTTGTGTGACGTAAGTAAAACCTCTACGATTCAGTCACATCCCGAAGGCTCGTCGGGAACCGCCACTGCGCGAACGGAAGGCGACACATGACGACATTTCTCCTCCTCCACGGCGGGTACCACGGCGCCTGGTGCTGGCGTCGCGTGATCGACCACCTCCCGGCCCGGGACGTGGTTCACGCGCCGACCTTCACGGGTCTCGCGGAGCGGTCACATCTCGATTCGCCTGAGATTGGCCTCGACGTCTACTGCACCGACGTGCTGAACCTGATCCGCTGGGAGCAGCTCGATGACATCGTGCTGGTGGCACACTCCTTCGGAGGGATCGTCGCCACCGCCGTCGCGGACAGGGTGCCCGAGCGCATTCGATCGTTGGTCTATCTCGACGCCTTCGTTCCCCAGGACGGTCAATCGCTGGTCGACCTCGGCTGGCCGGCTTCCGAACCCGGAGTGACCCCGGTGCCCCCGCCGCCTGCTGCGATCTTCGGACTGTCGGGCGCGGACTGCGAGTGGGTCGACAGCCAAATGACTCCTCAGGCCGCGAACACGGCAACCGACAAGGTCGTCCTCACGGGGGCCTACGAGGCGGTCGACCGCACGTACGTCTTCGCCACAGGTTGGGGCAGCCTTCCGCACTTCGTGGCCAACCGCGACATGGCTCGAGCGTCCGAGAATTGGCGAGCCTACGACGTCGACGGAAGTCACGAGCTCATGATCGATCGTCCGGCCGAGGTCGCGAACATCCTGGTCGAGACCGCGGAACGAACCTGGGGCGCAACCACCTCGCCTTGCGATGTCGACCGACCGACCGATCGGTCGATTTAGGAGGCAGGCGGTGGAGCTGGATGCGCTGGCAGCGAGGACGCCATTCGGGCGGAGGTGCCCGAGATCGACGACCGGCATGACGGCGACATCGAGGCGGCCGGCGGCGGCTGGCTGGTCAACGACCGGAAGCACTTCATCACCGGAGCAGACGGTGCCGGACTGTTCATCATCATGGCCCGCACCAGCGGTGAACCCGGAGACGGCATCGTCAAGTTGTTGGCTTGCCCGAGTCTCTGCGACGATCGGCGGTCGTGGCCACTGCAGCGTCGTACAAAGGATTCCGGTATCCGAGCGAGATCATCGCCCACTGTGTGTGGCTCTACCACCGCTTCGCGTTGAGCCTGCGTGACATCTCGGAGCTCGAGCGCGGCGTCGTGGTCTCCCACGAAACGATCCGCCAATGGTGCGCCAAGTTCGGCCAGGACTACGCCAATCAGCTCCGCCGACGGCGACCCCGACCTGGAGACAAGTGGCATCTGGACGAGGTGTTCATCCGGATCAACGGCAAGCAACACTATCTCTGGCGCGCTGTCGACCAGGACGGCAACGTCCTCGACGTCCTGGTCCAGTCCCGCCGAAACGCCGTGGCCGCGAAGAAGTTCTTCCGGCGGCTCCTCAAGGGATTGCAGTACGTGCCACGCGTGCTCGTCACCGACAAGCTGGGCAGCTACCAGGTCGCGCATCGAGAGGTGATGCCGTCGGTCGAGCACCGGCGATCGAGGTACCTCAACAATCGGGCGGAGAACTCCCATCAGCCCACGCGACGACGCGAGCGGGGGATGAAACGGTTCGCCTCGCCCGGGCAGGCGCAGCGGTTCCTCTCGGCGTTCGGCGGCATCGCAGGGCACTTTCAGGCGCGGCGACACCTGCTCACCGCTTCCGAATGGCGACGCGAGATGACTGACCGATTCGCCGTGTGGAACGAGGTCGTGGGTGTCTCTGCCGCAGCCTGAACGATGCGACTCCGACAGGACCCCTCACCCGGCCCCATACTCCCGGATCCAGCCCTGGGCCCAGCCAAGTTGACGATGCCTCATCGAGGGTGACGGCCTGGACGATGGCTCGGAGTATCTCCCGCTGGGAGTGAGACCCGCGAAGTCAGCCCTGCACCGCACCACGGAGGCTCCTGTCATAGAAGTGGTGTTTGAGCGATTCCACTCCACGACGGGAGGCCTCCCCGATCAAGGACCATTACACCGTGTCGTCACACATTCAGAGAATCCGCCTGGGCAGTTCCACAAGTTCATCTGTGATGGCCCGAGCCGTGGTCTCTTCCGTGCTGCGGGTTCACCGGGCTCTTGAGTGGACGTCAGGCTGGTAGCAGGTACCCCGTCTTCATGGGATCGTCGTCATGGAACAGGTGTTGGATCACGCCGGTGACGCGCGCCGACCCTGTGACTGTCGGTGTTACCGCGTTTCCCTCGGTGTTGAGGTGTTCGTAGACACCGGTGAAATGGGTGCCTACGATTCCCTGCTGCGTGAAACTCTGCTGCGGCTGTAGTTGACCCCGAACGCTCATTTGAGCGAGGCGAGCGCACGTTCCGGTGCCGCAGGGTGCCCGATTGACGTAGGCGGGGTCGTCCCAGATGACCACGTTCCGGGCAGTTCCCTCGGTGTCTTGGGCGGTGTAGAACTCCACCATGTCGACACTACGATTGGGCAGCGTCTCGGCAGTCTTGCTGACTACGCCGCGCGCGTTGAGTTCACGGCGGATCTCCCCACCGAGGATTCGGAACTGCTCCGCATTGCTCAACTCGAGACTGAGCCCGACACTTGCTGCGTCGACCATCGCGAAGATATTGCCACCCCCGTAGCACAGGTCGACACTGATCTCGGTTGAGTTCTTCAAGACCAGTTGTTCATCGAGTGCGATGACGTAGGACGTAGGCATGGTCAAGGCGACTTCGCTGACGCGCCCGTTCTCGATGGTGGGTACCGTACGGATGGTTCCTGCCGGTCCATCGACGACCACTTCGCCGGTCGTGGGATCCGGTGTGACGAAACCAGTTTCGACCAAGGCTGTGACGGCCCCGATGGTGAGTTCTCCGCACGCCTGCAGATAGTCTGCGGCCGTCATGTACAGCAGGCCGAAGCTGGCCTCCGCGGAGACCGGCTCGGTTACCACTGCCAGTAGTAGACCTTGGCTTCCACGAGGTTCGGCGCACAGCGACTGCCGGACGTCGTCGTGTTGCTGGCGAAAGTATTCGAGCTTGTCGTTCATGGTGCCGCCGTCGATAGGGTCGAGTCCTGCGGTGAGCAGCCGCATTCCTTGCCCACCGGTGTGGAAGTCGAAGCCCGATAGGCTCCTGTCGTAGCGCATGCTGTTGTCTCCTTGTTGATTCAGTGTGTTGCAGGATGTGCTGCTGTGGCAATCACCAGCGAACGGGACGTCCCGGCAATGCCCCGGTGTACTTGCCGTCGGACACCACCGCTTGTCCGTGAACGAAAACATGCTGGACGCCAGTGGACGTACGTGTCGATTCGGTAGGCGTTGCTTGGTCGGTGATGGTTGTCGGATCGAAAATGGTTATGTCCGCATCGCTTCCGACTTTCAACGTGCCTTTGCGTGCCATACCATCGGCACCCTCGAGAACCTTCGACGGCATGCTCGTGACCTTCGCCAGCACCTCCATGAGAGGAAGTCCCTGGTCTCGGTGCAACATACGGATACCGCGCGAGAAGGTGCCGGACGTCCGTGGATGTGTCCGGCCGTCGGCCAGCGACCAGGTGCCCGGAGCAGCACCCGGGGGAGGGACCACTGTCATCGCATCGCTGGCGATAACGGTGTGCTCGTGCTGTATCGCAGCGGTCATCATGGCGAGATCGCGTTCGTTCCGCTCGTCGAAATACTGGATGAGGACCAGCCCGCCAGGGTCTTGCGAGCGGAGCTCGCGTAGGCGGTCGTTGGTGCCGACCCATTCACCGGTCGGTGCGTACAGCAGCCGTTCCGGCGTGATTCCCCACTCGGGAAGCCTCTCTGGCGACAGGAATTCGGCCCCGATACCCGTCATGCCGGCTCCGTAGGGGTGTGATTCGAGGGTGAGCCTCGCCCCTTCCTCCCAGGCCCGGCTGATGTCGGCGTGCACTCGGTCCAAGTGTTGACGAGACGTGCTGTTGACGTGGCAATAGTGCATTCGCGCACCGGTCTTGATCGCCGCTTGGATGATCTCCTGGGCACCATCGATGAGGACGTCGGCGCGGGTCTCGGACAGGTCGCGTGCGTGTGTGTACACGGGCACCCCGGCCGATTCGGCGAGTGCGGCAACCGCTTGATACTCCACCGGGTCGATCTCCTGCGCGTAGCCGACCAGCATACCAATTCCCAAGGCCCCGTTGGTGAAATCATCCTGCAAGGCATCGAGCAGTCGATTGAGCTCTACTTTGGTGGCGTGGCGCCTCCAATCGGGCTTCCCGATGTTCTCGAAGAAGGTGTGATGACTGCCTGTGAGCTTGACGCCGGCAAGGGCTTCCATACGTCGTTGGGCCCAGGACGCGGAGAACCCGAAGTTGGTGATCCGTCCTTGCTCTTGTGCGTGTGCATAGGCGTTGCGGACCGGGCTCGCTCCCGCTTCGAGTTCGAGCGCGGTCGTCACGCCGTCGAGTACCTGCAGTTGCAGCGAGATGTTGTCGTCCGCATGGCTGTGAATGTCGACGAAACCTGGTGCCACCACCAGCTCGCTGGCGTCCAGCGTGGTCTCCGCGCCACGTGGTCCGTCGGACGAAATATACGCGATACGTCCGTCGTGGACACCCACTGTGGCCACACGGTCCACCTTGGTGGCGGGGTCGACGACGCGGCCGCCGACGATCTCCAGATCAACCTGGGTCACTGGGTCGCCACCTTGTCCCTCGTGTCCGCGTCGTCCTTCGACCGAGTCCACGGCGGGCACGTTCCTTCGCGACGGTACTGCGTGAGATACTCCGGCACATCCATGCCCTCGGGGACGCGGTCGTCCGGGACGAGTGGCCCGTAGGCTGCGCGGATGGGAAGGGTCCCACCCCATGTGGGCAGTGCGTAGTCCTCTTCGTCGTCTATCGGTGGTCCCTGGCGGATCTTAGCGCTCGCTTCCGCAAGGGAGACCGCCATGAAGGACGTCGTTCTCAATTCTTTTTTCGTGGGATGCCGAACGTCGTTCCATCGCCCTGGAATCACGTGTTCGACCAAGGCCTTGCATACTTGCAGCTTCTCTTCGTCGTCGACAACCTGATGCGCGGGTCCGAAAACCACCACCGATCGATAGTCCATCGAGTTGTTGATCGCGGACCGTGCCACGGTCAACCCATCGATGATGCTGACGGCGATGGAAACATCCATCGAAAACGAATCGCGCAGCATGGTGCTGGCATTGGATCCGTGAAAGTACAGCTTGTCGCCGATGCGGCAATGTGCAGTGGGAATGACGCACGGGTGGCCGTCACTCTGACGATTGAATCCGACGTGGGCGACCAACGCTTCATCGATGATGCCGTACACCGTATCGGTGTCGTAGTGGCCACGATGTGACCGGACGCGGACTTTGGTGCGTTCCGACGGGGCGGGTTGCGTCATGTGAGTTCCTCTTTCGTGTTGACAGTTCAGTTCTTGTGGTCGATCGGTCGGTGCGTCAGGTCACCATGAATCCAACGTCCCCGTATCCGAGTCCGAAGCGGGCATACAGGCCGGCTACGAGCACGATTACGCCCCCGATCGTGATGACGTAATCGGCAGTGCGGTACCGCACGTCTCGGTAGTAGGCCTGGGTGGCGCGTGCACCGAAACCTTTGGTTTCGACAGCGAGCCCGATTGTTCGTGCCTTGCGCAGCGTCGTGACGATCACGGGAAAGATGAGCCAGCGAACCTTTCGGAAGAGGCCGCGTATTCCTCGTGTGTCCAGGCCTCGGACCAGCTGCGCTTGCATGATGTTGTGCGATTCGATGAGAAACATGGGGAAGAACCGAACGGCAGCGATGAGGAGGAACGTCGCTTCGTGTGGCACGCGAAGCCGACGAAGCGCACGTGCGAGCATCGTCGGGTCCGTGGTGAGGAACAGGAGAAGTGCAACACTCATCGGGACACCGAGGCGGAAGAATTGAATGAGGCCGATGGTCAGGTTGCGATCGTAGATCATCCACGGACCGATCTCCGCGATGATCTCCCCGCCTTTCGAGGAGGCGCCCAGGGCAAAAAAGATCTGCGAACCGATGAGAATGGTGGCCAGCACCGCGAGAAGACCCAGAAGCGGTTTGGCCAGCGCCCGGACGTCGACTTTGGAAAAAAACCACATGGGGAGTGTGGCGAGGAAGAACGCGAACAGCCATCGGGGGTCGTAGAAGACGGTGCTCAGGGCGACCGCGACCACTAATACGCACAACTTCGCCCGCGGGTCCAACGCGGTCAGCCACGTTCGCTTGGCTGCCTGGGTGGTGAAATCAATGGCAGGCATTTAGTGCCCTTTCACTCTGCGAGGTGAGAATTGTTCGGCTCGAGGTTGTCATCGCAGCAGCGGCTTCACTCGCTTGCCGAGCCGGTCACCGATGAGGGCTCCGATGGCCGCGGCGACAACGCAGAAAGGCAGGATGTAGGCCCAAACTTCCGGAGTGACGGGATACAGGAAGTAATACTTGTACAGGATGGAGAGGAGCGCGCTGTAAAAGAACGCCGCCGATGTCGCCGTGACGATAACAGTCATCGAGGAGTCGATTCTTCTCCTCCGAAGGTAGAGGAACAGGTCGGGAAGGATGCCGACAGGCAGCAGCAGGACGGCGGTCAGCGGCCCTTCACCCTGAAAGAACGTATTGAAAAGACTCCACGTCAGATAATACAGACTGGACACGCCGACCTTCGGGACAAGTCGGATAAGGATCGCGAGGGGCAGCGCCATCCAGAATCCATCAGCCACTTGGCTGAAAGGGAAAACGAACAGTCGTCCCGAGTACCACAGGATTCGGAAAGCGATGGCCAGAAGTGCGATGGTCACGAGGTCGACCGCTGTCCACCTCGGCCGCCGAAGGGCTGCAGTTGGAGTTTGTGCTCTTGTCATGTCAAGTCCTTCTAATGGCGGGCGCTGATCGTGTTCGGGGGGGCTTGGAGTCGTCGTTCGAAATCGGCCAGGTGCGAGACGTCCTCGTTCGGGAACGCGCTTTGAATGAGTTTCGACACCGGCGAGTAGTGCACTCCCGGATAGTTATGCGCATTGCTTTTCAGCTGTTCTGCCGAGCAATTCGCGAGCATTCGGCCGCTGTCCATCACCATGAACCGATCGGCAACGCTGAATGCCAGCTCGATGTCGTGTGTAACCATGAGCACTGCGGTTCCGTGCTCGGTCGCCAGGTACTTCACCAAGCGCAACATCTCGTGGATATTGGCGGCGTCCTGACCGGTGGTGGGTTCGTCGAGAATCAACAGTCGGGGTCTGCGCACAAGTGCGGTAGCCACGGCCAGTCGCTTGCGTTGTCCGCGACTCAGTTCATGTGGGTGTCGCAGGGCGGCGTCCGACAAGCCCACTGCATCGAGTGCTTGTTGCGCTGCTTGCTCGGTGACTCCGGTGCCTTGGGGTAGGCCGAACTCCAGTTCCTCTCGAACCGAGTTGCAGAACAGTTGGAGGTCCGGGTTCTGAAAGCAGTAACCGACCAAACTGGACAGCTCGCTTCGCGAAATGGAACCGATAGGTCGGCCCTGAATGGTGATGGTGCCCGATCGTGCATCGATGAGACGACACGCCGCTTTGCCGATTGTGCTCTTGCCGGTGCCGTTTTCGCCGAGGATGACAGTGATCTCGCCGGGGTTGAGCGTGAAGGACACGTTGCTGAACAGAGGCTTTCCTCGTCCGTAGGCGATCGCAACGTCGTCGAACTGCAAAGTTGCGGTGTCGCTGTGGCGCTCACGCGGTGGGACTGTGAACGGTGCACTGAATGTGGGTTGAGCGCTGCGCAACTGCTCACCTGCACGGTTCAATGTTCCGTCACTACACTGGATTTCGTAGCCTTGCTGCCGCAGAATGCGTCCGAGACGGACATGGTCTGGTATGCGTACACCCAGATCTTCGAGTTGGTCGAGGTGATCGGAGCACAATGTGGCGGGTGAGCAGTCCAACACGATCCGCCCCTCGTTGAGGACGACGATGCGGTCAGCGTATTCAACGAGGTGGTCCAAGTCGTGTTCGACGACGATGATCGATTTGTTGCCCTCGGCCTTCAGTTTGGCGATCTGGGCGCTGACATCCCGTTTGGCGGTGGGGTCGAGGTCGGTAGTCGGTTCGTCGAAGAGAACCAGTTGCGAGCCCATGGCGATGGCGCCGGCTATCGCCGTCCTCTGAAGCTGGCCACCAGAAAGAGTTGCCGTGGCACTGTTGGCGAGGTGAGGAATACCTGCCGCCTCCAACGCCGACGGCACCGCCACCAGCAATTCCTCTTTGGTGCGCCCAAGGTTTTCCGGACCGAACGCGACCTCGTTCTCGACGGTCAGCGAGAACATTCCGGCCGACGGGTCCTGTTGGACGGTAGCGACATTCGCACATATCGCCGCCATGGGCGCCTCCTGCGTATCGACCCCGCCGATGCTGATCCGACCTTCGAGTTTCCCGCTCGCGAAATGTGGGATTAAGCCGTTGATGCACGAGATGAGGGTGGATTTCCCCGACCCACTCGGTCCGCAGACGATCACCATTTCCCCTGCCGAGACGGTGAAATCAATGTCGATCAACGTCGGGTTCAGCGCCGATTCGGGAGTGAAACTTACTCCCACAAGCTGGACGACGTCGTAGTTCTCTGTGGGCGGGGTATTACCGGCTTGCCATTCGGTGTGACCCTCAACTACTTCGTTCACCACCACGGTGTCCTTTCGGGGAAGGTTGTACTAGAACAGGAAGTGATCTGCCTCATACTGCACTTCTAGCCATGCGCTAGTCAACACCTGTACTGTTACAGACTGTTACAGCGTGATGACAGCTGTGGTAAGGCAAACAGCCGGAGCAGGAACGGGAGGCGGCGAGGATGAGAGCGACCGGGAAGCAGGATTTGGTGGCCTCGATCGAGGACCGTGTGCGGCGCGGACTGCTCACACCTGGTGAAACCTTGCCCAGCGTTCGGACCATGGCGCAGAAGAACGGGACGAGCCCAGCTACTGTCGCGGCGGCCTACCGCGAGCTGCGAGTCCGAGGGATAGTCGTCTCCGAAGAGCGGTCGCGCGTCCGCATCGCACCTGCGCCCCCGATCACCCGCGCTTTGATGGCGCGCCTACCGAAGGGTGTCCGAGACCTCGAATCGGGAAATCCGGCGGCAGAGCTGCTGCCGGCGTTCGCAGCCCAGGCCAGCCCGGACGAGCGGATCATGTACGGGAGTGATTCGGTTTTCCAGCCTCTGGCCGATTTGGCATCGGAGCGCATAGCGGAAGAAGGCATCAAGACGGACCACCTGCTCGTAACCCATGGCGCTATGGATGGAGTCGAACGTGTGTTGGGGGCACATCTACTGCCGGGTGATGAGGTTGCTGTAGAGAGTCCTGGCTACAGCGCGGTTATCGATCTCGTACGTGCAATGGGGTTGCGTGCAGTCGCTGTCGATGTCGATGAAGACGGAATAGTCCCGGAGGCGCTGCGGAGGGCCTGCAGCGGTGGCGTTTCCGCCGTTGTGGCGACACCGAGGGCCCAGAATCCGACCGGGGCCGCCGTTACGCAACCTCGCTCCATCGAGCTCCGTACTGTCTTGGCTGACTATCCAAAAGTCCTTGTGGTGGAGGACGACCACGCGGGCCCGATAGCTGGGCAGCCATTACACAGCCTCACCGACGGGCGGCAGAGTTGGGCGTTCATCCGGTCGGTTTCGAAATGGCTTGGACCAGATCTTCGGGTTGCGATCGTGTACGGAGACGAGACGACGGTGAGCCGCGCTCAAGGTCGTCAGCATCTCGGCCCCGGCTGGGTCAGTATCGCGTCACAGCGAGCGGTCCATCAATTGTGGTCGAATCCCGGTACTCCAGCGCTACTCGATCAGGCGCGGGATACGTACGCGCACTTGCGATCAACGGCCATCTCCGCAGCGCGGAGCGCGGGCCTGCGCGCGTGGGGGCGGTCAGGGCTCAACGTGTGGATTTACGTACCCGACGAAGACCGCGCGATTCGCGAACTCCTGAGCCGCGGGATCTCCGTCCTTCCTGGATCCAGGTTCAGGGTCACAGCCGGTGCAAACGCCATCAGAATTACAGTTGCATCAATGCAGGAAAGCGACGTGGCGGCACTGAGGGAAGGCCTAGAGCAGCTGAGCAAATCGAACGACACCACCCGATATGCATAGGCTTCCGAACATGACTGCAGTTCGGCGTAGGAAAGTTTGGCCAGATCTGAGAAAAATGCAACTCCACCTGCAGGCTACGTCTCTGCTCGACGCGCAGAAGGCCGTGGCGCAAGTGCCATAGGCGGTTGTTGTTCAAGGACCGACACTCGAGCTCATCCCGCGGGGCAAGCAATAAGTCCAGGGGCACTGGGTGGGTGACAGGTAGGGCCTGTC
>RRBB01000302.1:0-10549 GCA_006543605.1 Rhodococcus sp. WS4 | reverse complement strand
ACCTGGTCGATCGGAACTTCCGGGTCGACCGGCCCGATGCGCTCTATGTCGCCGACTTCACGTACGTGCGGATGGTGCCCTGCTTCGCGTACACCGCGTTCGTGATCGATGCGTTCGCCGGCACGATAGGGATGGGCCGTGACCGCGCTGGACGTTTCTCGAATCGCCCTCGACCGGGCCAGGGCCCACGCCGACGAGGAAGACGTGGACATCATCTGGGTGCTGAGCGGACTACTCGATGCCGATGTGCCCGCGAGTGGTTTCGACCTGGTCTCAGCTCAGTACCCCGCGTTGCGCAGGACCGCTGATCGTGCCGCCGAACGTGCGTTGATCTCCGCCGTCGCACCGGGCGGCACCCTGCTGGTCGTGCACCACGACATCCGCGACGCGGATGCGGCGCGCGAGCACGGCTTCGGGCCCGATGATTAGGTCACACCCGGTGACGTGGCGGCGCTGCTCGATGACAGCTGGCACATCGATGTCAACGAGGTGCGGGGGCGTTCGATCAGTGGCGGCGCGGGCGCACACCACACCCACGACGTGGTTCTGCGCGCGCACAGGCTGCCCCACCAAAGCCCTTCCATCGGGCATCGGGCAGCCGGTGGTTCTCTCGGCGCAAACGCAGGATCACGCCCGCTTCAACTCCGTGTGGTCACTCACACGATCGCGCCCGCTACTGGGACCACCGACAGGCGCGGTGGGTCGTGCATCACACCAACCAGCCCTGAGGTTAGAGGTCATCATCACCCGACTGGACGAAACGCCGACACCCGGCGATAGGAATGTCGGCCTCTCGACAAGTACCCGACCCCACTACCACCACCGGCACCGGCACCGGCACCGGCACCGCACGGCACGGCACGGCACGGCACGGCACGGCACGGCACGGATCCCTTCCCTCAGCCTCAGCGAGATGCACAAGCCGCGATTGGTCGAAGCCGGCATCGCTACCAAGTTCGTGTGCCCCTCGGAGGATGGAGGATCGGGGCGTTGCTGGCGCTGCACGCGGTGAAGGCGGGAAGGCGGGAAGGCGGGAAGGCGGGAAGGCGGGAAGTGACTAAAGGCGGGCTCCTTTGGCCCGGTTGCATCTCAGGCACAACAACTGAAGGTTGTCTAGGGTGCTTGCACCCCCGAGAGAGAAGGGAATGATGTGGTCGAATTCGAGATAGGAGTTGGCTCCGCATTCGCAGCATCGTCCCTGATCGCGCTGCCACACAGCTGCCTTCACGTGTTGAGGGATCGATCGTGATGCGCCGTCATTATTCAGCAAGACCCTGCGGTCGAGCCGTAGGGCGGTATCAATGATGGTCGCCGCGTACTCCGGGTCGTGAACTGCGAATCGCCCCGTCAGCGATCGGTTGGTCGCGTCGAGGGCAATACTGTCGCGCCCCACCCAGTTGACCCGGTGCAGCTTCGACAAGGGCGTCTCGCCCCCGTGCTGCAGGGCCACGAATCTGATCTTGCGGTTGGTGACTACGAGTTGCCCCTGCGTGGGTTGTGGGCCGGACTTCAATTCCCGCCACCTCGTAGCCGGGGCCAACAGGAAGCACTGCTCATCGAGCGGCAGATGCAGGGCCGGTGCGGGAACGGTGGGCAGCTGACCCGATCGGATGCGAGTCAGCATGTGCTGACGGGCCAGTTCGCCGTCGAGCGCGGCGACGTCGCTGACGGCAAGTCCAAGGATCTGGGTCGCGCGACGAAATGTCCCGAGTTCGTCGTCGGTGATGACGCCGTCGCTGTGCGCGAACGCCGCGTACCGGCGCAACCATTCGATCGCGTCGGGTTTGATCTTTGCGAGCGCGTCTTGCCGAGGGACATCCGCCCCGTCCAGCCAAGTATGGAGGTCGGTCCACTCCTGCCCCAGCGGACCGGTTAATCCCAGGATGTCCCGTGCCGAAACAACGTACTGCTGGAGGACCTGTTGGACGAAAGGCTTGCAACTCTCGCAGTACCGCCGCCACATTCGCGTGGGTCGCCCACAACGGGCACATCCTTCTGACCGATTCACATCGCAAATCTTCTCATCTGACCTGGTCAGCCACGTAACGGGGTGCCAGCCGGCACCGTGGTTCAGGGCACCGGCATTAGCTAGTCGTTACGGAGGCCTCGTCCGACTGTTAGCGGGAGATCCTGCAACTCCTCAGCGGGACCCGGTTCAGGCTGGTCTGCGACCTCTGCGTCACCTACGGGGAGACGTGCCGAAACGGCAAGTCCGCTGCGCGATCGGGAAATCGATCCTAGGAGCCGTCGACCATCACGTTGCTCGTCCAAACGCTCCACCGGAGGGGCGGCTGTCCCCGCGGTGGAAATATCAGGAAATCGGCGCAGGGCACTGTCCGGTCTGAGCGCCGATCGAGTTGATCTCTGCGTTCGAACGAGGATCACCCGCGTAGTTGATCTGGTTGGTGCATCGATCATCGGGTACCGCGTTCGGGTCGGGAATGGTTGCACCGGAGGGGTATCGGCAGATGGTCCCGTCACACACCGGTGTGTTCGCGTCGACTTCATTCTGCAGAACTTCGTCGTGGACGGATTGGCAGTAGTCGGAGTATCCAGTGACAGTGCCGTCCGACCAGTAGGTCTCGATTGGGCCGAGCCCGATCTGACAGTCGAGGATGTAGGGTTCTTCGACAACTGTTGCTTCGACCGATTCCGTCTCGAGCGCGGGTGCGGGCTCGGGTGTCGCCTGTGGTGGCAACGGAGGCGGGGGGTCGACGGTTGTTTCACTGGCGACGGTACTGGTGTTCGGACTGGTCGGCTGCGGTGAGTCGGAGACCTCGGTGGGGGCGCAGCCGGCGAGCGCGGCGCAGAGGAAGGCGACCCCCGCCAGGCGGAGGGTGAGTGGCATATCTGGCATGTCGACACTTCGTCCTCAACCGTTACGGGCACCGTTAACGCCGACGCCACGTCGGTTCATCTCCCCCTTACGCGAATCGAAAATTGTTGCGTTACAGCAACGATCCGAAGTGATGACAACCACGACATGCCCGTGGTTTCACTCGTCGGACCGCACCCGGGCGACCAGAAGGCCTGCAGGGTTTCGAGGGTGGCGGCGGGTTCTGAGGCGAACCTACTCGCCTAGCGACGGACAACGACCACGTGCCGGGTATTGTGCGGCCTTTCCGATGCACTCCGAATGGCCATTATTGTTGCGGTACAACGGCATTAATATTTTGAATTTAGGAGCACGGGATGATGAAGGTGGGATCGGTATTCAGGTCGAGCCACTTGCCGTAAGCATCCTCACCTACCGCTCGCACGAGGGTGCACACCGCATCTGTCGAGTTTCCCGCCGCTTTGTACACCGCGTAGATCGGATTGCCCTCGTCCGTCGCTTGCCGCAGGGAGGGACACGTCTGATCCGTGCGCAGGTATGAGGAGCCCGGGTGTGCGATGAGAAAGCGTTGGACGTCCTCGGCGTATTGGCCTGGTGTAATCGCCGATCCCACCACGACGATGCCCGTGCCGTCGCAGCGCGGTTGGGCGATTGGGATGGAGAGGCCGAGGTCTCCGGGTCGCGCTGTGGCCGGTGGCGTTGGTGCGGGCGCCGGTACCGTGGTTTCGGCGCTTGGTGCTGTGGGGGCTTGACGGGAATCGGCTGGTGGGAGTGCCGGAGCCGGTGGGGCGGCGGTTGTGGTGCTGTCGCCCGCGGCCGCCGGTGTGCTGCCGGAGTCGCCCTGGCTCACGGCCAGCCAGGCGACGACACCACCGAGGGCGAGCAGACCGACGATGAGCAGCGTCATCAGTACCGGCACGAGATGTGAGGGTTTCGGTTGGTGCGGGGGCCACGTGTGTTGCGGTACGGCGTGCTCGCGGTCCGGTGGCGCCGGGTCGAAGGTGGTCGGCTCGAGGAGCGGCATCGCGGTGGCCGGTCGCAGGGTGGTTTCGGCGATCGTGCGGGCGGTGTGGCGGTCGTGGTGGGTGAGTGCGGATTGTGCGGCGCTTGCGAGCTGCCCGGCGGAGGCGTAGCGGTCCGCGGGATCCTTGGCCATGCCGCGCGCGATTACTGCGTCGAACCCCACGGGGATGGTCTGCATGGTGGTGCTGATGCGCGGTGCGGGGGATGTGAGGTGAGCCTTGATCAGTCCGCTGATGGTGCTGGCTTGGTAGGGCTTGGCGCCGGTCACTGCCTCGTACAGCACGCACGCCAGCGAGTAGATATCGGACTTGCCGGTCACCGGCTCGTCGTCGAAGCGTTCGGGCGCCATGTAGGCGTAGGTGCCGATGATGCTGCCGGCGGTGGTCAATTGGGTGGCCAAGGCGTCGCTGGCGATACCGAAGTCGACCAGATAGGCGAACTCGTTGTCCCGGTCGCCGGTGATCAGGATGTTTTCCGGTTTGACGTCGCGGTGGACCAGTCCGGCGGCGTGCGCGGCGTCGAGTGCCGCGCCGATCTGTATGACGATCCGCACCGCCCGTGCCGGCGGCATCGGACCGTTCCTGGTCAGAAGGGTCCGCAGATCGGATCCCTCGACGAGCCGCATGTCGATGTACAGCAGACCGTCGATCTCACCCCAATCATGAATCGGGATGACGTGTGGTTCCTGCAGCCGTGCAGCCGCGTGCGCTTCCCGGCGGAAACGTGCCGGATAGCCGGGATTCTTCGCGAACTCCCCAGGCAGGAGCTTCAGGGCCACGGTGCGGCCCTTGACCGTGTCGTATGCCCGATAGACCTCGCCCATACCACCTCTGGCGATCAACGCCTGTAGTTGGTAGGGGCCGAACCTCTCGCCGGCCCGCGATCTGTCGACCATGCCGTACTCCCCCCTGAGCCCACCGCCGGCGACGACGCCGGAGCATCCCTGTTGTTGGTGATCCAGCGACCAAGTATGCGCGATCGTCCACGGCCGGCGCGTGGGTCGAGGCTTGCTCCCTTGCCGAAGCGTGGCGCCATCGGTGATGGCGCCACGCTTGGGAACGCGGGACTCACCCGATTACACGACCACAGTGAGCGCGTCTTACTCCTCCTGAGCCCGGCCAAGCGCGAACCCGGCTGGCGGGCATCAACTCCACCGCTCACCGAGCCGGAGGTGTTTCGACGCCCACCCCTCAGAAAAATGAGCTGGGGTATTCGGCCCCGTCCCCAGAAGTACATGAAAGCGACCCGGATTACGCGGGTGCACAGAAAAACTGGCGGCGGCTAGTTGCCGCCGAGGTCCCCCTGGATGCACGACGCTGTCGCCCCCACACCGGAAGAGGTGTTCTCTGTGACGACGGCACCGTCAACCAGGATCCGGCAGGTGATCGTGCCACTGTCCTCAAAGCCGTTGGTCGCGGTCAGGCTGGCCGTCTTGATGATTCCCGTGACCGTCACTTCCTTCGTCCACGGCAGAGGTATGCCGGATTCCTGCGCCATGTTCATGTCGGCCGACGTGTAGGTGACGATCGCACCCTGCCCCTCGCCGGTCACTTCGTACGTGACAGCGACCTCCTTCTTCGACTCCTCGTCCACGCTGTTGATCGCCCCACCGACCAGTGCGGTGCATCCGGCGAATCCGGCGATGAACACGACCACGATCGCAAGGAGGATCCACGGCCACTTCTTCCGCTTCTTCGGCGGCTGAGCGGGCGGGTACCCGTACTGGTTCGGGTACGGCTGCCCCGGCTGCTGCGGATACGGTTGCTGGCCGTAAGGCGGCTGAGGCGGTCCAGGAGGCGGAGGCTGCGTCATGACGTGCGAATCCTTTGCTGGAAGTAGTGACCCTGAGGGTTCGCTGAGAGATCGCTGATACCGCCCGGTCCGTTACTACGAGGTATGCGTACCGAAGCGAAACGGTCGTGCCGCTTGCACCGACCGACGCCGGACCCGCCGTACGCCGTGATGCCGGAGAGGACGACGAGTCGACGTCACCGCATGACGAGGTCTCGTACCGAATGCTGCACAGAAGTCGATTCGACCGTGAGACCGCATGCCAGGTATCTGCACCCCGAAGATACGGTCGAATGACTGACAGAGCATTCCGGTCAATCGTGATATGAACCATCGGTGATGAGACGACAAGAGCCGCAATAGTTTCCCCGGGTTCTCGTTCGCGGGGCGGCGACCCGGAACCATCTGTGGTCGCCGAATCTGTAACGAATTGCCCGCTCAAAGCGCTGGAGTAGTAGGCGTCAGTCGACGCCAGCTGTATTCCCTCGCCTGCTCTGTACCACCCCTGCCCACGACTGCCCTACGCGTTCACGGCACCCAGCACCCCCAAGGAACTACCTGATGAGCTCCCCTCAGCCGCCGCGACCGTGGGACACCGATCCGCAGCACACCCAGCCGATCTACTCGCAGCCTGGGTACGAGCCCGAACCCACGGCCCCGCCGGCGCCCAACGTCCCTCCCCCGCCGACCTACGTGACTCCGCATCCGATGTACATGCCCCCGCCGCCGCAGCCACCTCGATCGCTGGCATGGATGTGGGTGCTTCTGGTTGCTCTCACTCTCGGACTGCTGGGGATCATCGGCTACATCTGGGTGTGGCCGCTGATCGTCAACGACAACACGGCGAACCAGGCCGGTGACGGAACCCACACCGTGGTCATCACCTCCCCCGCACCGCAGGTCCCCGGTCCGGCACCGGCACAGGGCGGCGGCAGTGAAGTCGTTCCGTCGTACTCCACCCGCTGCGCGAGCGTCTTCCCCAGCACGGAGTTCCCGAGTTCGGCGGTCGGCAGCAACGTCACCTCGTGCGAGTTCTCCGAAGAAGTTCGGTTCGAGTACGTCAGTCAACCGCAGCGCGGCGGCACCGTCACGGTCAACGCGACCAGCCCGGTCACCGGCCAGACCTACACGATGAGCTGCTCAGGGTCGAAGGTGGTGACCTGCACCGGCGGGAACAACGCGGTGGTCTATGTGTTCTAGCCGGGTTTTGTCTGCGGTGGCTGCGGCAGCGGTCGCCGCCGCAGCGCTGTCGGCGTGCACCATTCCACCACGCTCCGGTGACGCGGGAACGGGTCCCGGCAAGACGATCACCCAGATCGTGGTCGTCCCACCGGAGAGCACCACGCCCCTCGTCCCGGCCGCGCCCCCAGCCGCGGCCGGCCAGGGTCCACTGGCCGGATTCGACACCCTCGCCGCCCAGCTCGGCGGCGACTCCGGAATCGCCCTTGCCCCCGTCGGAGGCGGCCAATCGATCGTGGCCGGCACCCTTCAATCCGGGCCCGCGTGGTCGACGATCAAAGTCCCACTGGCCATCGCAGCACTCACCGCACCGGGGGGAAGCGGACAACTGACCTCCGTGGCCCAGGCCATCACCGCATCCGACAACGCCGCCGCCGAACAGCTCTGGGACTCGCTCGGCGATCCCCCCGTCGCCGCCACCCAGGTGCAAGCGGTGCTGCAGCAGTTCGGGGATCCGGCCACCGTCGTCGAATCCCGCAAAACCCGTCCCGAGTACAGCGCGTTCGGGCAGACAGTGTGGTCACTCACCGCGCAAACACAATTCGCCTCATTCCTGCCGTGCCACACCGAAGCCGCACAAGTCCTCGGGTACATGGACGACGTCGAAGCCGACCAGCGGTGGGGTCTGGGCACCCTGCCCAATACCTCCTTCAAAGGCGGCTGGGGACCCGACGAACAAGGCCGCTACCTCGTTCGCCAGTTCGGCATCATCAGCACCGGCAGCGGACAACTCGCCGTTGCCGTCGCGGCGGAAGCGCCCTCGGGGTCCTTCAACGACGCGACAGCGATGCTCACCCAGATCGCCCAGTGGATCAGCACTCGCGTCGCCACGGTGACCTCAGGAGCCTCCTGCTGAACCATCCGCCGGCAATCGCTATCTCCTCTCGCGCGCGGTGCACCTGAGCACCGCGCGCGCGGGGTAGTAGCCGTCAAGTCGAACCCTGCAACGCCGCCGGGGATGCGAGCGATAGACAGGACGAGAACGGAATCAGCGCACGCCGGCGCCGCCTCCACATCTGCGATGATCAACTGAACGAGAACAACAATGAATCTCAAGCACTTCTTTCTCGCCACCGTGTCGATCATCGCCCTTGCCCTGACGGCATGTGGTACCGAGGACAGCTCACCCCAGACACCGCAACCGGCGCCGTCGTCTCCTGCCTCGTCACCGGCCTCACCGCCTCCACCACCGATGCCGTCGAGCGAACCGGTGGCTGTGCCCGCACCGCCGCCAGTCACCTTCGAGTGCGGTGACCTGTCCGTCTACCAATCCGGCACCGCCCTGTACTCGGACGGAACCGTGGGCTACGAAGCGGAATGTGACACCTACGTTCCTCCAGCCGAACCGGTCCTGCAGTACTGCGATTATGGGGGCGTGGCGGTCTACACCGACGGATCCTCCTCGACGACGGACCCGGCATGTGCCAGCACGGTGGATCCGGGTAGCGGTGCGTCCGGCTATCCGTACGATCCCTCCCAGGACCGCAATGGTGATGGAGTCGTCAACGGGTACGAACGATGCGGTCTCGCTTGTGGGGAAGACCCGACCAGCGGGGAGATCCAACTGCAGTACGGGTGCGAACAGGGGTACATCACCGGCCCCGAGTGCAATTGACCAGCACCACGTTCACCGGCTGATCGCGGACACCGGGCCACCGCGGGAACAAGCTCAGCCTGCTCGGCCGGTGCATGAAGAAGTTCCGCCGATGCCGGGCAACCGATTTGGGTCGAGCGGATCCGGCGACGCGCGGTACCGCACTCGGGGACCTGCAGGCGGGCACACCCGCCGGCACATCGTCGGCCGACATCAATACACGTAGACCACCGCGTTGTTGCCTCCGCTGCAGGTCACCACCCGGACTCCGCCGCAGCCCATCGGGTACCGCTGTCCGGTGACCGGGCTATCGGCCTCGATCGTCACGGGCCTTCCACGCTGCGGTTGATTCAGGTACTGGCGCCGAACCTCTTCGGCGAATCCACACGAGGTGACGGCGGTACCGACAGCCGAGGACGTGAATTCGGCGGCGGTGAACAACTGCGGGCACGGCCGGGCACTGGACGGCAGCGCCTCGATCGGTTCCACTTCTGGCAACCCTGGATTCAGGGTGACCCGCAGTGAGGTCGGGGCGGCTTCCGTCGAACTAGCCGAGCGTTCAGCGTGATCGGCCTCCACGAGTCGAGGTCCAATCGCGATGTACCCGATCAAACCCAGCACCGCGGTCGCCAAGATGCCGACCAACACCCACATCCACCCCGGTGGGCCACCGGCGCTCGGGATTACCGGCTGCAGGGACGGCTGTGGACCCCGGTCGGTGCGCTGCCCGATCTGAACCGCCGCGATCGCCGCGGTGACGCAGAGCGCCAGCGACCCGAGGGTCACCATCCACAAGCCCCACCCGACCCGGGCACCGATCGGCTCACCGAACAGCTCACCGCGCATCGAGGTCACGGCGAAGATGTCCACGATCGCCACCACGAGGCAGAGCACCCCGACGACCGGCGCGACCCACCGGAGCCCGTACCGGGACCGGCCCCACCCCCACAAAGTGAAGATCGCCGCGGCCCCGACCAACCCGAGGATCAGGGTGAAGATGCCGTCCCCATCGATCCCGCTGGTACCGAAACCGAGGAAACTCGCCCACGGCCCGAAACTGCCGATGACGATGCCCACACTCGAGGCGGCCGCCGCAACCAGAGCCGCCAGGTGACCAGAGACGCCACTTACCCGAGGTGAGACAACGTAGGAATGGGGTGGGCCCGGGTACGGCTGAGGGGACGACATAATCAAACTCCAAATGTGTGACTCAAGTCACATATCGGCATCCATGCCCTAGCGTTACCGCACCCAGCGTCCGCCGCACTTCCCGCATATCCCGCATTGCCCGTACAATGGGGCCGGAGGAGGTACACCATGCCCGGGACACGTCGACACACCCCGCACACCACCTCGTATGTGCGGGCACCACGCCACCTCGCCGGTCGCCGCCACCGCGCCGGTGGATGGAAGGTGACCGTCGCCGAGGACGGCGGCGCCCTCGCATGGTCGCGGGTCACCGAACTCACCATCACCACCCCGGCACCGCGGTCACCGGCACGGATCGTTCAGACCAAGGTGGAGGCACTCGAGATCGCCGCGCAGATCCTGCGGGAAGAACAGTCCGTCCCGAACACCCCCACCGATGCCTTGCCGGTGTCCGCGCCCGGCCGTCACCTCGCGAGCGTCCCCGACGACGAATGGGGGCCGGCCCCGACCCCGGCGCAGACCGCGACGCTGGACGAGGAGAACCTGCAGTTGCAGGTCGATCAGCGGCGCGAGCAACTCGCCGCCTCGTTCACCCGCACTCAGGTCGCGGACATCCTCGGCGTCTCCAGGCAGACGGTGTCCGACATGGCCGCCGACGGGCGACTCATCGGACTCAAGGACGGACGGGAGTGGCGGTTCCCGACCTGGCAGTTCACCCCCGACCGGGCCGACCCGGTCCTGCCCGACCTCGACCGCCTCACCCGCGCGTTCCCCGGCGGTGAAGTCAGCCTCTCGCGGTGGATGACCCGCCCTAACACCACCTTCGCCGGCCGCACCCCCGCCCAGGAAATGGCCCGCGACAGCGACCACGTCATCACCGTCGCGACCGGCCTGACCGCCGCCGGATGGTAAAGCCC
>RRBB01000301.1:0-10567 GCA_006543605.1 Rhodococcus sp. WS4 | reverse complement strand
CCGGACATCGAAATCCCTCCGGCCAACGCAAATCCGCTAGATATTCCGCGCACGACGCGTCGTCGGGAAACCATTCCCGAAACTCCTGATACGTACGCGGGTAGTCCACGCCACCCACCGGGCCCTCAGCTGCGAAATCCACTTGACCAGCATAGGTCCACTTAAGCAGATAAGCAGTACAAACATTCGAGTCAATGCTTGATTTCGAACACCTCATCGGGTCGCCGATCAGGAACGAGCCGCCCACCGCACCACCGGAGACGACCCGGGTCGGCCGGGTACGGGTGCGGATTACCTTGGGGCGCAGGCTCTCCTCGGTACGCCGATGGACGAGCAGCGAGGCCCAGTTGACACTCGCGCCTCAAGGCGCCATTGCACGCTTGGGACCAATAGGCACATAGAACGGAGCATTCGCAGGCACGGCACTGATAGCTCCGGAGAACCTCATCCAGGTCAGGAACTTATAAGCAGCGCATGTAGGTTTCGAATCTACTTGTCGGCTCAGCCACGACGACAGGGTCTGCGGCTGGGCTCGGTTTGCCTCACACACGCCCTCGACGCCACTCCAAACGCACAAGACAATGCCTGCTCCGGCCACCACCTGGAGCACCTGCCTCGCCCTCCAGATGGTGACCGCCCGGTACTGCTCGCTCGACAGAACCCGCGTTGCCTGGGTGTTGTCCGGGGTGGACAAATCCCGCCAGAATCTCTTTGACCCGCTCAACGGCGTGAGGCCAGGCAGTGAAAGCGCCCACCGCGGCGGCGACCGCGAGGCACGTGACGGGGAAGGCCACCCAGAACCAAGTGAACCCGGGAGCCCGTTCGAGTCGTGCACGCCTCGGTAAGACCACACGCGCGACCAATGCCACGACTCCGAGGGCCAGAAATAGCAACCACGCCATGACATAACGGGGACCGATCACCGATCGGTGACCGGTCACCCGATCCGTGACGGACGGGTATCGCGGGTTCCGACGCGCCGAGGAAGACGTCGGATCGGGTCGGTTACCCGACATTGAGAGCGCCCCGGCGGACGGCTCGACACCTATCGCTACTGCGCGCGACTCGTCCGGCAAGAGCGACCGACTATTACCGTGACTTCGCGTTCGCGTGAGTTGTGCGACGGGTCATGTAGTTCGCTGCGTTCGCCCGAATGTTGTCGACTTCCTCATCGGTGAGGGGACGTCGAACCTTGGCCGGTACTCCAGCGACCAATGATCGGGGTGGCACGACGGTTCGTTCGGGCACCAGGGCGCCGGCGGCGACAAGGCTGTCCGCCCCTATCTCGGCGTCATTCATAATGACTGCGCCCATGCCGATGAGGACGTTGTCGCTGATTGTGCATCCGTGGACGGTGGCGTTGTGACCGATGGAGACACCGTCACCGATGGTGGCGGGACTGCCTGGGTCGGCGTGGATCGCACACCCGTCCTGCACGTTGGTTCGCGATCCGATGGTGACTGTTTCGCCGTCGGCCCGGATCACGGCGTTGTACCAGATTCCGGATTCGGATCCGATGGTGACGGCACCGACCACGACGGCGGTCGGTGCTATCCAGGCGTCCGGTGCGATGGCAGGCGTCCGGGCGTCATCGAGGGTGAGGATCATGATGTCCTTGCGAAGTGTTGGTCCGGTGCGACACCTGTGTGGGGGCGACGTCGCTTCGGCGTGGGCGGGCAGGTTTGGTGCTTCAACCGTGGATGTGCAGTACGGCACCAGGATTTAGAACTGCGGTGGGATCAAAGGCGTGCTTGACCGCTCGATGGACCTCGACGTTCACGGGATCGAGTTCCCTGCGCAGCCATCCGGCCTTCAGACGACCGACACCATGTTCACCGGTGATGGTCCCCCCCAGCTCGAGGGCCTTCTGGGTGATCGCATTGAACGCTTCCAGCGCGGCATCACGGCTGACGGCATCAGTCTTGTCGTAGATGACGGTGGGGTGAAGGTTGCCGTCCCCCGCGTGGCCGAACACTCCGATCGTCAGTCCGGTCTGCTGCGCGATCTGCTCGATCGCCGCGATGAGATCGGTGATGCGTGAGCACGGCACGCAGACGTCGTCGAGTAACCAGTCACCGAGCCGTTCGAGGGCGGGTAGAGCTTGACGCCGCGCTTCGAGCAGCATCTCCGCTTCGGTTGGGTCGGAACTGACAACGATCTCGCCGGCGCCGTGGCTCGTGCAGTGCTGTTCGATGTCGGCGAGCGCGTTGGGCGCGTCGACTCCGTCATGCTGAATGAGCAGCAGCGCGGCTGTGTCGTCGCCGATACCCATTTTGGTCATGTCATCGACTGCCTTGACGGTGGTGCGGTCGAGAATCTCCAGCATGGATGGGGTGATTCCGGCGCCGGACATCGCCTTGACTGCTTTGCCGGCGCCGTCGAGGGTGGGAAACGATGCCACAAGGGTCTGTGGCTGGCGCGGGGCCGGGAGTAGTCGCAGCGTGATCTCGGTGATGATCGCGAGGGTTCCCTCGGACCCGACGAGAAGGCTGGTGAGGTCGTAGCCGGCGGTACCTTTCACCGTTCGCCGTCCGGTTCGCACGATGCGACCGTCGGCGAGCACGCATTCGAGCGCAAGGACGAAATCGCCGGTGACGCCGTATTTGACGCAGCACATGCCGCCGGCGTTGGTGGCGACATTGCCGCCGATCGTGCAGAACTCCACACTTCCGGGGTCGGGCGGGTAGTACAGACCGGCCTTGCTGACGTAGTTGCGGAGTTCGGCGGTGATGACACCCGGTTCGACGACGACGATGCGGTTGTCGGTGTCGAGTTCGCGGACGGCGGTCATGCGGTGCAGGCTCAGCACGATCGCGTCGGCTGGTGTGTTGGCCCCGCCGCTGAGCCCGCTGCCGGCGCCGCGGGGCACTACTGCGATGCCGTGGGCGTGGGCTGCGCGAACACAGGCAGCGACTTCCTCGGTGGTCCGGGGCATTGCCACCGCGACGGGCAGTGCGCGATCGGTGAACTGCGATTGATCTGCGGCGTAGCTGGCGACGACGTCGGGATCGGTGGTGATGATCTGGGCAGGGAGGCTGTCGATGAGCCGGTCGATCGCAGTGGAGTCGGTAATCACTGGGTGGCTTCCGCTGGTTCGGACAGGGCGAGTTCGAATGTCATGGCAATGGGATTGTGTCCTCGGACGAGTGCGCCGCTGTAGACGTTCCCGTCGACAGCTGCAGCCGCGCAAGTCAGTTCGGCTCGGATGGTGCCGGTTTCATCGCGGCGAATTCCTCCGTCGAGGTACATGACCTCCACGGCGGGCCCCGGGGCGCTGACGACCTGGTCGCCTTGGACCAGGGTGGCACCGACGAAGGAACCGATCTTGCCGCGGATCACCGCGGTCTCGAACCCGTGCTCTTCAGCGAGATTTTCGATCGCTTCGATGATGTCGACGTTGGGGTGGACCCGGGCGACGACTGAGCGCAAGCCACCGGATGCGTTGACCGCGTGTTTTGTGGGGGCGGCGGGCTGTGGCTGGAAGACAGGGAAGTTGATCTCGGTGTCGGGCAGAACGGTCATCGCGACGTCGCGGCTGGCGTACAGGTCGGCGGTCACGCCGGGACCGACAATGACCGACTCGGGGATGAGGTGTCCGGCGCGCATGATCCCGTCGGCGTCGACGAACTGGGCGTGGCAGTGGGTGAAGACCTCGCCGTCCCGCAGCCCGATGGTCAGTCCGCCGCGCATGAATGTCGCCGGGCTACGGCCGGTGAGCGGGTCGCTGAACGTCGCGACGCTGGTGCCGGCCTGGCAGACCGCCGGGATGTAGTAGTCGAACGAGGTGAACGTCCCGCCCCGCAGTTCGCCGAACGCGCTGATGTACCCCTGCTCGAAGACCACCTGCCGCAAGGCTTCCAGCAGTGGGGTCCCGGCTGGCAGTTCGACACTGATCGGATGGAGGGTGGTCGGATATGCGTCGATCCGTTGGGGCAGCGGTGTCCCGGGTTGGGTCAGGTAGCGCACCTCGGGCAGCACTCGGTCTGTGAAGGTTGTCATGGTCAGGCCTCGCTCGGCCAGGAGTTGCGCTTGCGGAATTCCTCCTCGAGGAGGGCAGTGGTGACCTTGCCGTACCCCGAGGTCGGCAGCACGGTGGCGAACTCGATTCGCTTCGGGATCTTGTAGCGCACCATGTTCTCTCGGCACCAGCTCAGCAGCTCGTCGGCGGTCAGCGACGCGTCCGGGCGCGTCACACACAATGCGTAGCCGACCTCACCCCACGTCTGGTCGGGTGCGCCGACGACACCGGCTGCGACGACATCGGGATGCTTGAGCAGCTTCTCTTCGACCTCGCGTGGATCGATGTTGGAACCACCGGAGATGAACATGTCCGAGGCACGGCCGGTGATGTAGAGCAGTCCGGTCGGATCGAGATAGCCGAGATCCCCGGTCCGGAACCAGCCGTTGCGGAAGGCCTTGCCGTTTGCCTCCGGGTTGTGGAGATAACCCGCGAAAACTGCTGGCCCGCAAGCACAGATCTCGCCGCGCTGGCCGGGCGCGAGTTCGCGGCCGTCGTCGTCCTGGATGCTGATCGTCATACCTGTACGCACGTATCCGGCGGTCGGGATTCCGTCGGGTTCGGCGGTGGTGCCGTGCAGCTCCGGAGGCAGGACGGTGATGTTGCCGGTGACCTCGCACAGTCCGTAGTACTGCACGAGTACCTTGCCGAGAGTGTCGAGGGCGATGCGTTGATCTCGCGACGACATCGGTGCACCGGCGTAGACGACGTAGCGCAGGCTGCTGTGATCGGGATCGTGATCGAGCGGAGCGGTCTGAACCAGCTTGTTCAAGATGGTGGGCACCGTGAACATCGTCGACACCGAGTGCCGGTCGATGAGCTCCCAGGCCTCGGCAGGGTTGAGGGTGTCGCTGGTGGTGAGCACGACCGCGGCGCCGCGAGCGACGTGGGTCAAAGCATGGACACCGGCGCCGTGTGAGAGCGGCGCCAGCACGAGCGTGGCGTCGCGGTCGGTCAGGTTGGGCATCAGATCGCAGATGTGGTTGGTGACTACGAATGCCATCTGATCGTGCTCGAGTACGGCCGCTTTCGGACGGCCGCTGGTGCCGGAGGTGAAGAAGTACCACGCCGGCGCGTTCACGTAGGCGGGTTCATCGATCGTGACATTGCCGCGGCCGGTGTGCTTTTCGATCATCTGTGACACGTGCGCGCTGCCGAACCCGGCGGTCTCTCCTTCGTCGCCGATCACCCAGATCTCGTAGTCCGCCAGCGCTCGGGCGTGGTCGTCGCTCGAAGCGTGGACGATCACCAGGTCCGGGGCGACGAGCTGGGCCAGGGGGACGACGTCGTCGGCAAGCAGTTTGTAGTTGGTGGGCACGATGATCGCGCCCACCCGCCAGGTGGCGTAGAGGACGGTGAGCGAGTCCATGCAGTTCGCGCTGTGCAACAGGACCTTGGAGCCCGGTCCGACTCCATGCTCTCGCATCGCCGCGGCCAACGCGTTGACGCGTGCGTTGAGCTGCGACCACGTCCAGGTGTGCTCGCCCCGAATGATCGCGGGTCGGTCGGGTAGCCGGGTGGCGGTCTGGGTGAGGAAGGTCGCCAGGTTGGTCGTGCGCTGCCGGTTGGCCGGCGATGGTGCGGTCTCTGTGGTCATGGCGGTTACCACCTCTCGAGGATGGATGCGTAGTTGGTGACCGCTGTGCCACCCATGTTGAAGATGCCACCGAGATCTGCGGTAGGCAGCTGGAAGGTGCCGGCTTCGCCGGTGAGCTGCATGGCAGCGATGGCGTGCATGGACACGCCGGTGGCTCCGATCGGGTGTCCCTTGGCCTTCAGGCCTCCGGACCGGTTGATCGGCAACTTTCCGTCGGGCAGGGCGATGCCCTCGTCGACCACCTCGTGGCCGTGGCCGCGCTCGGCCAGCCCGAAGACTTCGTAGTGGATGAGTTCGGCGATGGTGAAGCAGTCGTGGGTTTCGATGAAGTCCAGATCAGTGGTGGCTGTCGCGGCCTGTTCGAGTGCCTGATTCCAGGCTCGGTGGGCACCGGCGAACTCGATCGGATCGCGCCGCGACAACGGCAGGAAGTCGTTGGCGTGCGCGCGGGCACGGAACGACACTCGCCGTGGTGCGGTCCTCGCACGGTCGGCGCTGGTGATCACCAGTGCGACCGCGCCATCGGAGATCAGCGAGCAGTCGGTGCGGCGCAGTGGAGCCGCCACGTAGGGGTTCTTGTCCGAGACTTCGTTGCAGAATTCGAAGCTGAGGTCTTTGTGCAACTGAGCGTAGGGGTTGGTCATGCCATTGTGGTGATTCTTCGCGGCGATGGCCGCCATGGCCGCACTGGGATCGCCATAGCGGTCGGCGTATGCGCTCGCGATGCCGGCGAAGACACCGGCGAACCCGCCGGAGACATTCGACTCCTCGGGCCGGTAGCAGCCCGACAACAGGATCTCTCCGGCGCGTGGGGTGTCGACGCCGGTCATCTTCTCGGCGCCGATGACCACCGCCACATCGCCGCGGCCCGAATCGATGAAGTCGCATGCCGCGTAGACCGCGGCGCTGCCGGTCCCACAGGCGTTCTCCACCCGCATCGCGGGGGTGAACTGGAATTCGGGGTTGGTGAGAGAGACCAGCGAAGCCTGGAAGTCCTGATCGGAGAAACCGTTGTTGTAGACGCCGACGAACAGGCCGTCGACCTCGTCTGCCGTAACCTGTGCGTGCGTAAGCGCTTGCGGGACCACCGAGCCGATCAGGGCGGTGACATCGGGTTCGTCGAGTCTGCCGAACTTCGAGTGCCCCCATCCGATGATGGATGTTCGACTGGTCATGCGTTTCCTCCAACGATAAGTGTGAAACTGGTTTGTTTGTAGGGCATTTCAGATTTTTGCGTGCAACTTCGGTGCTTCGCTGCGGCGCAGAGTCGGTGCCAGGCGGGCGGCTTCTTCCTTGAGCAGGATCGCCAGCCGCGCCTGCCGGTCAGGACCCAGACGTGAGCTGATGGCCGCGATGCTCAGTGCCATCGCGGGTTCGCCACTGGCGTCGGGGACCGCGATGCCGATGGCCCACGACTCGGGAACCACGGTGCCTTCGTTGACCGCGACACCGCCGCGCCGGCGGACGAGCTCGGCCTGCTCGAGGATCCAGTCCGGGGTGAGGTTGGGGTAGTTCTCCGCGAGCTCTGCGGCATTGGCTGCGGTGACGGCGGAGGCCTCCTGCGGCGACATCGCAGCCAGCAGCGCCATGCCATGCGCACCGACGCCGAGCGGATACCGGTCCCCTGCCTGCAGCACGTGGCTGCGAATCGGCCAGGTCCCTTCCTCGCGGTGCAGGCAGACCGAGTGCGTTCCGCGGCGCACCGAGATGAACGCCGCATCCTCGGAGACCTGCGCGAGCCGCACCACCGACGCCAATGCCTGCTGCTGCAGCCCGTGCCGGCGCTCGGCGGCGCTGCCGATGATGTAGGCCTCCGACCCGAGCCGATACCGGCGGTCCTCGGACTGCTCGAGATAGCAACTGCTCACCAACTCAGCGAGCAGTCTATGCACCGTGGGCTTACTCAACCCGCTCTCGGAGGCCAACTCCGCCAGCGAGAGCCCGCCCATCCGTTCGTGCCCGGCGACCATCGACAACAAGTTGAGCGCTCGGCGCACACTTTGCGTTCCCGTCGCCGACTGCCGGTCGGCTGCGGCCGAAGTGGGGGAATCGTTCCGCATTATGGAATCCCTAGGGGTGAGTTGTGGAATGCGATTTCGTGTTGAAAGTACCTCTCAACACTTATTGCACGATAGGAGTGACCGTGGTCTCAGTCAACTATTCCGCTATATGGACCACTTTGCTGGGCTTTTGTGGACTCAGTTGACGCCTCGGGGCACGCAGGCTCACAGTTACTCCAACATCGTGACCGAGGTCACGAGCCCGCAGCGTTTGTGGTTACCAATCCCCCGCTCGAGCGCTGTTCTTGCTTCGATCACAGACAGGACCCACAACCAATGACGAAGACGATGGTGAAAGAACAGCCACCCCGAATCGACCTCCGGCAGGCCCGCTGGTCACGGGTGGGTGTGCCGTTGTTCGTGACCTACTTCATCTGCTTCATGGATCGCACCAACATCAGCGTCGCGTCCCCCCACCTGGCGGAAGAACTTCAGCTCAGCGCCGCTGCGATGGGTGTGGTGTTCTCGGCCTTCTTCTGGGGATACGTCCTCAGTGGCATGCCCGCCGGAGCCTGGGCGAACAGGGGCCACGCCAAAACCATCATCGTGGTCTGCATGGTGATCATCGGCCTGGCGGCCGGCCTGACCGGAGTCGTGCACAACTACCCGGTGCTCCTGGCTGCCCGCGTCGTGCTGGGACTGGCCGAAGGTGCGATTTTCCCTGCTTTCGCGGTCATGTTCATCAGCTGGTTTCCCTCCCGGGAACGCGGACTCGCGGTTGCCCTGACCATGTACACGGTGCCGCTGTCGGCGGCAGTGATGGCACCGCTGTCGGGCTGGCTGATCGACCTTGCGAATTGGCGAGCGATGTTCATCATCCAAGCCATCCCGGCGATCCTCGTCGCTGTCTGGCTGCACTTCGCCGTCACCGAGCGCCCCGAGGAGAATCCTCACTTGAGCGAGGATGAACGCGACTACATTATTGCCACCCGGACGGTGGAAACCGCCGACGAATCAACCTTGCTGCAGGTGTTCGCCCGCCCGACCGTGTGGCTGTTGGCGCTGGTGTATTTCTTCTGGGCGATGGGGATCTATGCGCTGACCTTGTGGCTGCCCACCGTCATCGGCGACCTCACCGGTGAAGGGTCGCTGATGGTCGGATTGCTCACCGCCATCCCATTCCTGTGCGGAACAGTCGCAATGTATGTCGTCACCAAGGCCGCTGTCACCACCGGCCGCTCCTTGGGCTATTTCATCGCCCCGTGTATCGGACTCAGTGGAGCAGCGATGCTCGCCCAACACTTCATCGATCTGGGAGTGGCCTTCAGTTTCGCGATGCTCGTGCTGTCTGCTGGCTCGATCTACGCGGCCCTGGCCCTGTGGTGGACCTGGGTGATGCAGATCGTGCCCCGCAATCAGGCCGGAGCCTCGGTGGGATTCGTAAACCTGTGCGGTAACTTCGGCGGGCTCGTCGGACCTCTGCTCATCGGCCTGGTCGCCACCGAAGGCAACACCGCATCCGGATTCTGGATCGTCGGTGTCGGCATCCTCATCGCCGCCGCGGTTGTCATGGTCGTCGATGCGCGCCGCACCCGGTCCCAGGCACTCGAGCAGTCGCTCTAACCCTTCCCCGAACCGCCGACCTCACACACAGAACAGAGATAGGCAATGAACAAACGCATCGCGCTAGTCACCGGAGCCGCCGCCGGTATCGGCGCAGCCATCGCCGAACACCTTGCCGTTCAGGGCAATCACGTGATCCTGGCCGATCTCAACTACGAGGCCGCCAACCAGCTCGCGAAGACACTTTCAGACCGCGGCACGGTCGCCGCAGCCCTCCGCCTCGACGTCGGCGACAGCGAATCGATCGCCCAGGGATTCGCCTGGCTCGCCGACACCTACGGGCGCTGCGACATCCTGGTCAACAACGCAGGCATCGCCCGCACGTACCCCTTCGTCGACTACCCCGACGATCACTGGCTGGCCACCTTGAACATCAACGTCACCGGGGCATTCCGGTGCGGCCAGCACGCAGCCCGGCTGATGCTCGACCACGAGTGGGGACGCATCATCAACATTGCGTCCACCAGCGGGATCCGGGCCGGTACCGGACGCACCGCCTACGGAACTTCCAAAGCCGCGCTCATCGCTCTGACCAAACAGATGGCCGTCGAACTCGCACCGCGCGGCATCACCGCCAACGCCGTGGCCCCCGGCCCGATCGAAACGCCACTCTCGCGTGAAGTGCACACCGAAGCGATGCGCGAGGCATACAACAACCACGTACCCGCACACCGCTACGGCACCCCCGACGAGGTGGCCGCCGCCGTCGGCTTCCTTGCCTCGGATGCAGCGTCCTACATCAACGGCCACGTCGTGCCCGTCGACGGCGGTTTCCTCGCCGCCGGAATGCTCAGTGACTGAGAGGTTTCAGATCGTCGAGGTGTTCGGCTGACCACCCCTGATACCCCACCGTTTCCAACAAGGGATCGGTCCCATCGGACCGGCCCACCACAGTGAGAGAAAGCAGCAGAGTGTCCAACGCGGAATCCAGCAAGATGACAGTCGAGATGTTCTACGACGACGATGCCGATCTGTCGATCATCCAGGGCCGTAAGGTCGCTGTGATCGGGTACGGAAGCCAGGGCCACGCGCACTCGCTGAGCCTGCGCGATTCGGGCGTCGATGTACGCATCGGCCTCAAGGAGGGCTCGAAGTCCCGCGCCAAGGCCGAGGAGCAGGGCCTGACCGTCGGCACCCCCGCCGAGGTGTCCGAGTGGGCCGACGTGATCATGGTGCTGGCACCCGACACCGCTCAGGCGTCGATCTTCACCAATGACATCGAGCCGAACCTGAAGGACGGCGACGCGCTGTTCTTCGGACACGGCCTCAACATCCACTTCGACCTGATCAAGGCTCCGGAGTTCGTCACCGTCGGCATGGTCGCCCCCA
>RRBB01000300.1:0-10586 GCA_006543605.1 Rhodococcus sp. WS4 | reverse complement strand
CCAAACTCCGCAGAACCCTTGTTGCGGCACGATTTACCGGTGTTCGCCCAGCACAACCCGACCTTCACAATTACCGCGACTTCGAGCTGGCCTGCGCCGCAGCCGCCGCGTAACCGCGAAAGTCGAGTGATCTTGGTCTGACTGAATTCCTCCAGGCCAGCGATTCCTCGTTCCCGGCCCAACCCCGACTGTTTCGCGCCACCCATTGGAACGTCGATCGGCATGTTCAGGTGGCGATTGACCCAGACCGTCCCGGATTCGATGCGTTCTGCCACCGCCACTGCTCGTTCGGTATCGGAGGACCAGACGGATCCCCCCAGGCCAAACTCACTGTCGTTCGTCCGAGAGACGACTTCGTCGAGGGAGTCGTACGCGAGGACCGGAATGAGCGGGCCGAACTGTTCTTCACGCACGAGTCGAGCGCTATCCGGCAGATCCCGGATGACAGTCGGTGCAACGAAATAGCCGGACGACGGTACTGCTCTTCGTGGCGTGAGCACCGTCCCGCAGCGTGCGGCATCCTCGATAATCTCGGTCAATCGGTCGAACTGTGATCGGTTCTGTACAGGTCCGATCTCCGTGTCCGAATCCAGACCGCTCCCGACAACTGCACTCGCCGCGAGATCCGCGAGTGCGCTGCAGACCTCGTCATACATTCGGCGCGGTGCATACACACGCTTCGCGGCCAGGCAGACCTGACCGGCGTTGATCGTCGCGGCTCTGAATATCGCCGGCACCGTCGTCTCCAGGTCGGCGTCGTCAAGGATGATCGCAGCATCATTTCCACCGAGTTCGAGGGTGATTCGTTTGATCGACTCCGCCGCTGCCCCCATCACCCGGGCGCCGGTCGCCGTCGATCCGGTGAAGCTCACCTTCGCGACATCGGGGTGCCGTGATAGAGGCGCGCCCAGGTCGTTGTCATCCACGATTACATTCAGCACGCCGGGAGGCACGCACTCTCGGGCCAGAGCAGCCAGCCGCAACGTCGTGAGCGGCGTCGTGGGTGCAGGCTTCGCGACGACAGTGTTTCCAGCAATCAACGCGGGAGCCAACTTCGTCACCAGGAGGCTGATCGGATAGTTCCACGGTGTAATCGCCGCCACCACACCCAACGGATAGCGCGATTCCACAATCTTTTCGTTGTCATTCTCACGCAGGGTAAGTGGCCGCAATTGCTGTTCGGAATAGAACCGCAGCGTGGCAATGGCGGATCCAATCTCGGCGCCGGCTTGAGCAAGAGGCTTTCCTTGCTCGCGGGTCAGCAAGGTGCGCAGCGCGTCGAAATCGTCCTGCATCGCATCAGCGAGCCGATCGAGCGCTGCACGCCGGTGGGGGTAGCCTGCATCTACCCACGAACGTTGAGCGAATTTCGCCGCGCCTATCGCGGACTCGAGTTGCTGCAGGTCGGCTCGTGCGCAGGTGGCGAACGCCTCGCCAGTGGCCGGGTCAACGACAGCCAGGGCCTGAGCGCCATCGACGAGCTTGCCATTAATGAGTAATTTGTCCATTAGTCACCCCTTCATGCTTTACGCGTCCAATTATGTGAAAGACGTTATGACGGCCCGCGCGATGTTTCCCGAGTTCAACTCGGAATACATCTCATTGATTTCGGAAATATGTCCTGTCTTGGATATCAAGTCATCGAGATTGAAACGTCCTTGAAGGTATAAACTTGCGTACATCGGAATGTCGTGGGCAGGATCGCTCGCCCCCATGTAGACGCCTTCAATGGAAACCTGTTTCCTGATGAGGTCTGTGAACACATCGATTCCCATTAGATTCCCCGGCTCTCGGACACCCATGAGATAGACCGCACCACCCACTGAGGCGGATTTGAGCGACAGCGAGATGGTCTCGTCCAGGCCGACGGCTTCGAACACATGATCCGCCCCACCCGAGGTGAGCTCCATAATCAGCGAAACCGGATCTCCTGCCAAAGCGTTCACGAAATGCGTGGCGCCGAAAGAGCGCGCGAGGGCTTCCTTCTGTGGGTTCGCATCGACAGCAACGATCTGCCCAGCGCCAGCCAGCTTGGCCCCAGAGATGACGTTGAGTCCGACCCCGCCAAGACCGATGACCACGACGCTGTTCCCGGGGCGAACGCGCGCCGAGTTGATCGCGGCACCGGCGCCGGTGAGCGCGCTGCAACCCAACACCGCAGCTTGGGGGAATGGAAGGTCATTCGGAACCTTGACGAGTTGGTTTTGGTGCACGAGAGAATATTCGGCGAATGCCGCGGTGCCGAACACCGAGGTAATCGGTGCGGAGCGGTGCTGCAGCCGGGGGCGAGCACCCGGAGAACGGAGCGTCTCATCGGGATTCTGGCACTGAAATGGTCGCGCAGTACGGCACGGCGTGCAGTGACCGCAACTTCTGATCAGCGTCGCAACGACATGGTCGCCGATGGCAAATTGGCGAACCTGTGCCAGCGGACATGCCAACCTCCCTGTAGACGGACACGTTCGTCCCCGCTGACGGACAGCTGATCTCCCTGTCGATGAACAAGGGGCCGGCGGTGTGTCGGTCCTGACACAGGCGTCCCTCCGGGGTTTGCTCGAGGTCTTCGACCACCTACGAGCAACTCCCACCGGAGGGACGCATGAAGAAGTCTGACAGGGACATCATGGAAATTCTCGAGGCCTACGACACCACCGGCAACGCGCACTCCGCCGCGCAGCTGGCCGGGGTCGATCCGAAAACCGTCCGACGCTACGTCACCGCCCGCGACGCCGGGATGCCGGTGACCGGCCCCTCGCGGCGACCCCGCATCATCGACGAGCACCTACCCCAGATCGAGCAGTGGGTCGAGCGCAGCAAAGGCAGGGTCCGCGCCGACATCGTCCACGAACGCCTCGTCGCCCTCGGCTTCGACGGCACCGAACGCACCACCCGACGCGCCGTCGCGGATGCGAAAGCAGCATGGCAGGCCGGGCACCGCCGGACTTATCGGCCGTGGATCACCGACCCGGGTTTATGGATGCAGTTCGACTGGGGTGACGGCCCGAAAGTGCCCGGCCCGGGCGGGATCCTGCGTTCGACCCTGTTGTTCTGCGCCTGGTTGGCGTGGTCACGCTACCGCGTCGTGATCCCGGTGTGGGATCAAACCCTTCCGACGTTGATCGCGTGCCTCGATGCCGCGGTGCGCCGCTTCGGTGGGGTGCCGACCTACGCGTTGACCGACAATCCACGCACCGTGAGCATCGATCACGTCGCCGGAATCCCGGTGCGGCACCCGCAGATCGTCGAAACCGCCCGCCACTACGGCATGGCCGTGCACACCTGCGTGCCCTACGACCCCGAATCCAAGGGCGGCAGCGAAGCCACCGTCAAGATCGCGAAGGCCGATCTGGTGCCCACCGACGCGAACCTGCTGCCGGAGTACACCTCGTTCGCCGACCTCGAGGCGGCCTGCGAGCGGTTCTGCGCCACGGTCAACGCCCGTCGGCACCGTGAAAGCGCCCGCATCCCCAACGAGGCGTTGGCCGAGGAACGCGGCCGCCTGCACACTCTGCCGTCCGCGCCGCACACTCTGGCGTTGGGCACGACCCGCAGTGTCGGCACCGATCAGACGATCCGGTTCGGGTCGGTGCGGTATTCGACGCCGCCGGGGTTGGTCGGCACCGAAGTGTGGGTGCGCGCTGCCGGCACGGACCTGGTCGTCGTCGCCGATCTCGATGCCCTGCACCAGGTCCCGGACTGGGCTGAACACAGGAGGGGGTTGAGTGAGGTTGCCAGGCATTTACTGTCGACACCGGGGAACCCGCGGATCGATCCGGCGCACTACCCCGACCACCCGCAAGAACCGGGCGGTGCACCGAAGCCGCCGGTCCCGAAGGCCCGCTCCGCGGCCGAGGCCCGGTTCCTCGACCTCGGGCCCGGGGCACATACCTGGTTGGTTGCGGCGTCGGCGGCCGGGACGGTGCGGATCCGGGCGAAGATGACCGCTGCGGTCGAGTTGGCGGCGTTCGTCGGCGTCGAGGTCGTCGATGCGGCGTTGTCGGTGGCAGCCGACGCGGGTCGGTTCGCCGAGGGGGACCTGTCGGCGATCGTCGCGCACCACACCGCGACCGCAGCCGAGTCCGGGCTCGTCATCGCCGACGAGGCGCATTCGGTTCAGCCCGGCACCGCGGCCTGGGCCGGATTCGGTGTCGCCGGAACCGGAGTCGGGTCATGAGCCCGACTGCGCCGCCGTTGCCCGACGACCTCGTTGCCGTCCTCAAGCGGATGCGGCTGCCCTACCTCCGCGCCGCTGCACCGGAGGTGCTGGCGACCGCGAAAGCGCAGCGGTGGGATCCGACCGAGGTCCTCAAGGTGCTGCTCGACGAGGAGGTCCGTGGCCGGGACGAGGCGACGAAGGCGATGCGCCGCAAAACCGCGGGCCTTCCTGCTGGGAAGACGTTTTCTTCATGGCGGGAACAGGATTCGTCGATCCCGGCGCCGACCCAGCAGGCCCTGGCCACGTTGGAGTGGGTGAAGCGCGCCGAGAACCTGGCGATCAGCGGACCGTCGGGGACCGGCAAGACACATTTCGTCGAGGCGCTTGCGCTTGCGGTGATCGATGCGGGGATGCGAGTGTCGTGGTTCAGTCTCGAATCGTTGACCGCGGCGATCGGGCGGGCCGCGGTGGACGGGTCGATCACCAAGACCATCACCAAGATCATTCGTGCCGAGTTGATCGTTGTCGACGATATCGGGATGCTGCCGTCGGGTCAGGCCGCTGCCGAGGCGTTCTACCGTCTTGTCGATGCCGCCTATGAGAGGCGGAGTGTGGTGGTGACCAGCAATTTGCACCCGTCCGGGTTCGACACGATCATGCCGAAGACTCTCGCGACCGCGGCGGTCGACCGGTTGCTGCACCATGCGCATGTCGTGATCACTGAGGGCACCTCGTTGCGGTTGCAGGACGCTACCGCCGGACGCGGGGTGATGCCGTTGACCTGACCCGGGCGGGAGATCAGCTGACCGCCGACAGGGAGATCAGCTGTCCGCGCACAGGGACACCAGCTGTCCGCCTACAGGGACGCCCTCATGTCCCTTGACAACCTGTGGCCCCACGCTCTCAACGACCCCAGCGAGTTCGTGACCGAACACCGCGGGAAGGGGGATCCCGAATCCACCGGCCGCCATATGAAGATCCGAATGGCACAGGCCGGATGCCTCGACACGGACGAGCACCTCATTCTCCGTGGGTGAGTCGATCTCGACATCCCGCAACAAGAACGAGCCGCCTTCGGTCTCGATCACAGCTGCTTTCATGTGCACCCTTTCCATTGAGTCGGAACAGCCCGTCGGCTCGTGTGGTGTCGCAAACCACAATTCCTTGTCCGCTGTGCGGCTGTATGTATCCGCCACATGGTGATTCTGTAACGCTACTCACGCCCAATAGTGGAGTCAAAGCTGCCCCCAATGGCTTGAAGGCTGCGATGCAAGCGCGTGTGGAACAACCACGTCGTCGGCGGGTGCGTAGCGCCACTGAACAGTCGGTGGGGTATCCACATGCGCAGCGGCGACCGAGTGCGTGTTGATGCTTGCGGTTGACGATGAGGCAAGAGAGTTGGCCAGTGTGGCGTGCCAAAGAGTGGTTGGATAGTTGTGTCCGGTGGGAACCTCGGCAAAGCGGGGTTGTGCAGTCGCTATTGTCACCGTGGTCGCTCGGCATTTGCGCGTGCGGTACCGGATTTTGTGACGAGGCGGCCACCCGGATCGCTGGCGCGGTGTCTTCATAAAGGGCGTCGGGTAGCCGCCGAGTACATGCCTCGGACTTGCAACCCTTCCGCAGTTACTGCGATTCCCGGTGCGCGGAGTTGCCGACGTACCCGGTCACCGTTGTCGCCCAACTGCTCGATTCCGTGTAATCGCCATCCATGCCGCCGCGTGTCGGTAGCCGGCGCTACCGCCGGCCCACGAGTTGCCGAGCCGTTTCCCGGAATCCGTCGCTATTACGCCGCCTTCAGCGAGCTTGGCTCTGTCGATCACTGCATCCACCATCGACTGGTCCTGCCCTTTACCTTGTGCTTGGCGGTGATGCCCTGGACTGTGTCCTCGACTACTGGCCCCAGCTGCTTTACATAGATGCTCACGTCGATCACCGGCAGCGATATCCTCGAGAGGACGCTATCGAGAGGTGGTTCACGGTTGTATCCGCGTTGGTCGTGCCGTCGGGTCCAGCGCACAGGAACATGAGCCGACGGAGTGAGTAGACCGTCCGATGGGTGAAGGTGATCCGCTCGACACTCAGCGGTACCCGCCGTCCCCGGCCGCGGAGTTGGGTGGAGCTGGTTTCGACGATGTTCGGGAGATCGGCCGGGGCGGTTTCGGTGTGGTGTACCGCTGCACGCAGGCGAAGCTGGATCGCACGGTGGCGGTGAAGGTGCTCACCGTGGGCCTCGACGAGGAGAACCGGGCGCGGTTCTTTCGTGAGCAGCGAGCGATGGGCCGGCTGACCGGGCATCCGAACATCGTGGGCGTCCTGCAGGTCGGCGCGACCGACGGCGGCCTTCCCTTCATCGTGATGCCGTATCACCCGCAGGCTTCGCTGGAGGCTCAAGTCCGGATGGAGGGTCCGCTGCCATTGGATCGGGTTCTTCGGGTGGGGGTGAAGATGGCCGGTGCGGTGGAGTCGGCGCACCGGCTCGGCATTCTGCATCGCGATGTCAAACCGGCGAACATTTTGCTCACCGATTACGGGGAGCCCGAGTTGGCCGATTTCGGTATCGCGCACATCGGCGGCGGCTTCGAGACCACCACCGGTGCGGTCACCGGGTCCCCGGCGTACACCGCGCCGGAGGTGCTCGGAGGTGACCCGCCGAGTCCGGCGGCCGACGTCTACAGCCTCGGCGCCACCCTGTTCAGTGCCCTCACCGGGCACGCCGCATTCGAGCGCCGCAGCGGCGAACAGGTAGTGGCACAATTCCTGCGGATCACAACACAAGAGGTGCCCGATCTGCGTGAGCACGGGATTTCGGACGATGTGTCCGACGTGATAGCCCGCGCGATGTCCCGCGAGCCCGGTCAGCGTCCGGCCACCGCCGCCGATTTCGGAGAGGAAGTGCGAGGGCTGCCAAGCGCCCACGGCTTCCCTGTCGACGAGATGGCGCTCCGTGCCGAACCCGATGTGCAGGGGAACCGAAAGCCATCGACCACGCGGGGCGGGCGAGGCTCGCCGGCTCCCTCCACCCTGGGTGCGACGGGAAGTCTCCCTCTCGAATTGACCAGCTTCGTCGGCCGCCGACACGAGCTCACCGAGGCGAAGAACCTGCTGGCAGGGTCGCGGCTGGTGACGCTGACCGGGATCGGCGGCGTCGGGAAGACACGGCTGGCGCTGCGCGTAGCTGCGGCGGTGCAGCGCACCTACGCCGACGGTGCGCGCCTGGTGGAGTTGGGTGAACTGCGCGACGGGTCGTCACTAGTCGACGCGATCGTCGGTGCGATGGGATTGCGGGACCACTCGGCGCGGCCGTTGCGGGACGTTCTGGTCGAGTTCCTCGCCCAACGAGAGACGCTGGTGGTCTTAGACAACTGCGAGCACATGGTGGACGCCGTCGCCGAACTCACCGGCCCGCTGCTGCACACCTGTCCGCGGTTGCGCGTACTGGCCACAAGTCGTGAACCCCTGGGTCTCGGTGGGGAAGCGGTGCTGCGGGTGCCGCCACTTGCCGTCCCGGATCCCGGGCGGAAGCCCTCGGTGCGGGGGTTGCCCACATACGATGCGGTGACGTTGTTCGCCGAACGCGGCGCCGCCGCGGTTCCCGGGTTCGCAATCACCGAGGAGAATGCACCGGCGGTGGCGGGGATCTGTCACCGGCTCGATGGGTTACCGCTGCCGATCGAATTGGCGGCGGCGCGGTTGCGGGCGATGTCGCCCGAGCAGATCCTGCAGCGGCTGACCGACCGCTATGCCCTGCTGACCCGCGGCAGCCGCGGTGCGCCGAGCCGGCAACAGACGCTGCGTTTGTGTATCGACTGGAGTTTCGAGTTATGTACCGCGAAAGAGCAATTGGTGTGGAGTCGGGTGGCGGTGTTCGCGGGAAGTTTTGAACTCGATGCGGCGGAGCGGGTGTGTGGTGAGGGTCTGGCACCGGACGAGTTGCTGGACACGCTGACCTCGTTGATGGAAAAGTCGATCCTGATCCGGGAGGAGCACGGGTCGGTGGTGCGGTTCCGGATGCTCGAGACTCTCGGCGAATACGGTTACGAGAAACTCAAGCAGACCGGTGAGGCCGTGGCGTTGCGCCGCCGGCACGGGGACTGGTACGAGGGGTTGGCGCTGGCCGCGGAGGCCGAGTGGATCAGTGCCCGCCAACTCGATTGGATCGCCCGCCTGAAGTGGGAACAGCCGAATCTGCGGGAGGCCCTCGAATTCAGCATCGACGACGATCCCGCCGCCGGACTGCGTGCCGCCGCCGCACTGTTCCTGTTCTGGAGTTCGCAGGGCATGTACAACGAGGGGCGGCGCTGGCTCGACCTACTGCTCGCGCGTCAGAGCGGCCCGCCGACCATCGAGTGGGTCAAGGCGATCTACTGCGCTAGCGTGATGGCGAACGTCCAGGGTGACCTCGACTCCGGAGCCCTACTTGTGGCGGAGGGGCACACGCTCGCGACGCAGACCCCCAACTCCATGATGCGTGCTCTCGTTGCCTACGCCGACGGAACGCTGGCCCTTTTCAGTGGTGATCATGGGCGCGCGTCCTCTCACCTCGAAACCGCCCTGGTCGAGTTCAGTGCACGGGGGGACCGTACGCACGAAACCAGTGTGCTGTATTCGTTGGGGACAGCCTATGGATTGAGTGGGTTGACCGAGCAAGCTATCGAATGCCTTGAGCGTGTTCTCGCGACCACCGAAATGTACGGCGAAAAGATGTATCGATCGCTCTCGCTGTGGTCCTTGGGAATTACTCTGTGGCAGAGGGGAGATGAGAAGAAGGGGGATGAAGACCGTGCGGTCCGGCTGCTCGAAGAATCGTTGGAGTTGATCAGGGAGGTGCGCAGCCCTCGTCTTGCTGCAGTCTGCCTCGAGACGCTATCCTGGATCAGTTTCGGGCAACACAACGCACTCCGGGCCGCAGTTCTGATGGGGGCTGCGGACGGGCTGGCGCGGTCGGTGGGTGCCAATACAGTGATGTACTCCGATTTGATTGTCTACCATAAAGAATTTGAAGAGAAGATTCGAAAGAAACTTCGAGAAGGTGCATTTGGCGTGGCATATCAGAAGGGGCAACGTCTGGACTTCAACGAGGCGATTGCCTTCGCCCTCGACGAGCAACCGCCCAGCACGTCCACTTCCGACGTCGACCCGTCAACACGACTGACCAAGCGGGAACGCCAAGTTGCCGAACTGATTGCCGAAGGCCTGACGAATCAGGCGATCGCCGAGCGTCTGGTGATCTCACCTCGGACCGCGCAAGGGCACGTGGAGCACATCCTGAGCAAACTGGGTTTTACCTCCCGGACGCAGGTCGCGGCCTGGGTCGTGGAGGGGCCGGGACGCGCCCAATCGCGTTGAAGGCAGAAGTCGAACGAGCGCGGCCGCCATCAACCCACCGGCATGGAGATATGCGGGGACAAGCTGCTCAACCGCTACGCGCATTGGCACCTCCTGCGACGGCTGCGTCGGCGCACGCGTGGTGCTGCCACCACCTACGGGCAACTCGACGTGATCCGGCAGCGAGTACGTGCCGCGATAGGCCTGCTCGACTGGCTGCACCCACGCGGACTCACCCTGACCAGCTGCCGACAGTCCGACCTCGACCTCTGGCTGACCAGCGCAGACGCCAATCACCGCGCCGGAGTGGGTCACTTCGTCCGCTGGGCGATCTCGCAGCGTTCTCAACCGCAACCTGCGCTTCGCGGCCACCCGATGGAACGGGCCGGCCGGCCCTCTGGATCACGAGGAACGCTGGCACCAGGCCAAACGGCTACTCCACGACGGCACCATCGACACCGCTGACCGAGTCGCGGGCTTGTTCCTGCTGCTCTACGCCCAACGGCTCGCGACGATCAGCCGACTTACCGTCGACGACATCGAAACCAACGGCGCTGCAATCGACCTCCGCTTTGGGAGCGTTCCCATCACCATGCCCGAACCGCTGTCGGCGCTCATCACCGACCTCATCACCACCCGCCGCAGCCACGCAGTCCTGGCCGCCGGCACCGCCTCGCCCTGGCTGTTCCCCGGAGGGCAACCCGGCCGACCGATCAGCGCAGACAGGCTCGGCGCCCGCTTGCGGGCGCTCGGACTGCGGCCCGCCCAGGCCCGCTCCACCGCCCTTTTCCAGCTCGCCACCGAACTCCCGGCCGCCGTCCTCGCCCGCCTGCTCGGCATCCACATCAACGTCGCCGTCCAGTGGCAGCAACACTCCGCCGGAGACTGGACTAACTACGCAGCCGACCTCAGCCGCAGACCGGACAACCGTTGACTGCCGAGGCATTCAGACAGTTCCAATATCCTACGGTGCCGTTAAAGGTCGACTTCGACACCTTGCGGACGATCGCCGCACCCTGGCCCGGAGCAGCGCGATGAGCGCCCTCGCCGACGCCGCCGGGGACTACCTGCGGCTGCGCAACAGCCTGGGCCACGACCTGGCCGC
>RRBB01000002.1:0-152462 GCA_006543605.1 Rhodococcus sp. WS4 | reverse complement strand
GCAACACCGAGCTCGAGGGCCTGCGCAAGGCCAACGCCGAGCACCCGATCGAGGTCACCGGCAAGAAGCTGCGCGACCTGATGAGCTGGGTCGATCGCCCGATCACCGAAACCGCCTAGGTTTCATTGCTTTACGGTTCTACCGCAGCACCGGCCCGATGTCGCATCGGTCTCGTCAGAGGCCCCGATGTGACATTGGGCCGGTGTTGTTTCGTGTCCGATTCCGTTGTTGCAGGCGTCCAGTATGTGGTATCGCAGACCAGGATGCGGTTTCCCTGTGAGGGCGGACTAAGCTGTGTGTGGTTTCAACACCCCCACACCCACCTATTCAGGGAGTTTGCACGTGAGCCAGCCAGGCCGTCCTGTAGTTCTGATCGCCGACAAGCTCGCGCCGTCCACCGTCGAGGCATTGGGCGACGGTGTGGAGGTGCGTTGGGTCGACGGACCTGATCGCCCGGCCCTGCTCGCGGCCGTGCCCGAGGCCGACGCGATCCTCGTCCGTTCCGCCACCACCGTCGACGCCGAGGTCCTGGCGGCCGGAACCAAGCTCAAGATCGTCGCCCGCGCCGGCGTCGGCCTCGACAACGTCGACGTGCCGGCCGCCACCGAGCGCGGTGTCATGGTCGTCAACGCCCCGACGTCCAACATCCACACGGCCGCCGAGCACGCCGTCGCGCTGATGCTCGCCACCGCCCGCCAGATCCCCGCGGCCGACGCCACCCTGCGCGACCGCGAGTGGAAGCGCAGCAAGTTCAACGGTGTGGAGATCTTCGGCAAGACCGTCGGTGTCGTCGGCCTCGGCCGCATCGGCCAGCTGTTCGCGCAGCGTCTCGCCGCGTTCGAGACCCACGTGATCGCGTACGACCCCTACGTGTCGGCCGCCCGCGCCGCGCAGCTCGGAATCGAGCTCGTCACCCTCGACGAACTGCTGGAGCGCGCAGACCTCATTTCCGTGCACCTGCCCAAGACTCCCGAGACGAAGGGGCTGCTGGGCACGGAGAACCTGGCGAAGACCAAGAAGGGCGTCGTCATCGTCAATGCCGCCCGTGGCGGTCTGATCGACGAGGCCGCTCTGGCCGAGGCCATCAAGTCGGGTCACGTCCGCGCCGCGGGCCTCGACGTGTTCGAGACCGAACCCTGCACCGACAGCCCGCTGTTCGACCTGCCCGAGGTCGTCGTGACGCCGCACCTCGGTGCGTCCACGAGCGAAGCGCAGGACCGTGCCGGAACCGACGTCGCGAAGTCCGTACTGCTCGCTCTCGCAGGCGATTTCGTTCCCGACGCCGTCAACGTGTCCGGTGGCGCCGTGGGCGAGGAAGTTGCCCCGTGGCTCGAGATCGTCCGCAAGCAGGGTGTGCTCATCGGTGCGCTGTCGGGTGAACTGCCCGTCAACCTCTCGGTCGACGTGCGCGGCGAGCTCGCCTCCGAGGACGTCGAGGTGCTGGCACTGTCGGCTCTGCGCGGCGTGTTCTCCGCCGTCATCGAGGACGCGGTCACGTTCGTCAACGCTCCGGCACTCGCCGAAGAGCGTGGCGTGACGGCCGAGGTGACCAAGGCGGCCGAGAGCCCCAACCACCGCAGCGTCGTCGACCTGCGTGCCGTGTTCGGTGACGGCAGTGTCATCAATGTGTCGGGCACCCTGACCGGCCCGCAGCAGGTCGAGAAGATCGTCAACATCAACGGCCGCAACTTCGAACTGCGCGCCGAGGGTCTCAACCTGGTGGTCAACTACACCGATCAGCCCGGCGCACTGGGCAAGATCGGCACGCAGCTCGGCAACGCCGGCATCGACATCCAGGCCGCGCAGCTCAGCCAGGACGCCGAGGGCGAGGGTGCCACCGTCCTCCTCCGCGTCGACCGCGAGGTGCCGAGCGAGGTGCGGGACGCGATCTCCACCGCCGTCGGCGCCACCAAGATCGAGCTCGTCAACCTGGCCTAATCCCCACTGTGCGCGTGTCACGACCCCGTCGTGACGCGCGCACACCTCTATGTGAAGTGAGGCGTTCATGAAGCTTGCGGTCATTCCGGGTGACGGCATCGGTGTCGAGGTCACAGCCGAGGCGCTGAAGGTGCTGCGGAAACTCGTCCCCGATCTCGAGACCACCGAGTACGACCTCGGTGCCCGCCGATACAACGCGACGGGGGAGCTGCTCCCGGACGCGGATCTCGCGGCGATCCGCGAGCACGACGCGATCCTGCTGGGCGCCATCGGCGACCCGTCGGTGACGCCGGGAGTGCTCGAGCGGGGACTGCTGCTGAACATGCGGTTCGCGTTGGACCACCACGTGAATCTGCGTCCGTCGCAGCTGTATCCGGGCACGAAGTCGCCGCTCGCGGCGCAGCCCGACATCGACTTCGTCGTCGTGCGCGAGGGCACCGAGGGCCCGTACACCGGTAACGGTGGTGCGATCCGCGTCGGCACTCCGCACGAGATCGCGACCGAGGTATCGATCAACACGTGGTTCGGTGCCGAGCGAGTGGTGCGCTACGCGTTCGCGCTGGCACAGACCCGGCGGAAGCACGTCACCCTGATCCACAAGACGAACGTCCTCTCCAACGCCGGTGCGATCTGGACGCGCGCCGTGGAGACGGTGTCGGCCGAGTACCCGGACGTAGAGACGGCCTACTGCCACATCGACGCGGCCACCATCTACATGGTCACCGACCCGTCGCGCTTCGACGTGATCGTCACCGACAACCTGTTCGGCGACATCATCACCGACCTCGCGGGTGCGGTCACGGGCGGCATCGGACTGGCGGCGTCGGGAAACATCGACGCCTCCGGCACGAACCCGTCGATGTTCGAACCGGTGCACGGCAGCGCCCCGGACATCGCCGGCCAGGGGATCGCGGATCCCACGGCGGCGATCCTGTCCGCGGCGCTGCTCCTGCGGCATCTCGGCCGGGACGGCGATGCGGCGCGCATCGAGGCTGCCGTCGAAGCCGATCTGGCTTCCCGGGGGGAGTCGAAGGTCGTGACGTCGGAGGTCGGTGACCGGATCGCTGCGGCCCTCTAGGTCCGCGATTCGACCCTCTCGTCCTCGGTCCCCGTGGACCGGTCTTCGGACCGGGCCACGGGGATCAGTGGTATCGAGGCCGCGGGAAACGCTGCGGCTATGGCGAAAGTCACCGGGAAGCCGACGATTCCGATCAGGGCGCCGAATGCCGGGGGAACGATCGAGGCTGCGACGAACTGCCCGGTGTTCTGGACCCCGAGTGCGCGTCCGCCCCAGAACGGTCCGGCGATCTCGGCGACGGCGGTGAAGGCGAGGCCGTTCGGTGCCACGGTCGCGACGGACGCCGCGAGCAACGCCACGATCGCCAGCGGCGAATCGACCGAGTCCGTCACGGCGAGCGCTGCCATCGACAGTCCGCCGGCGACGGCGACCCAGCGGAGGGGACGCATGCGACTGCCGACCACGTCGGACCAGAACCCGACTCCCATCCTGCCGAGCGCGCCGAGGATCTGGGCGAGGGTCACGATCAGCCCTGCTGCCGTTGCTTCCCAATGCCTTTCGGAGATCAGCCACACCAGCGCGTAGGTCCACACCGTGTACTGGGGCACGACGAGCAGGACCGAGACTGCGTGGATGCGCCACAGCGTGCGACTGTCGCGATAAGGATTGGCGAGCATGCCGAGATCCGCAGCGGCGCTGCGACTGGGCCGGGGCGGATCGACGACCCAGACGGCGCAGGCCAGTGCGGCACTCGCACAGAGGGCGGCGGGGAGGGCGAGCGCCCAGCCGATGCCGTGATCGTGCGCGACGCCGGGAAGCGTCAATGCTGCGCACGCGATGCCGAGGGGCAGTGACATCTGCCGGATTCCCATCGCCAGTCCGCGGCGTTCGGGCGGGAACCATCCGACGACGACTCGTCCGCTCGCGGCGTTCGCGGAAGCCGCTGCCATGCCGCCGAGCAGCAGGAAGACCGCGGTGGCCGTGAGTGATCCGGACAATGCCGCGCCCAGTCCCGCCGCTGCCGTCGTCGCCATCCCGGCCGCCAGCACCGTGCGTTCGCCGTAGCGGTCCGCGAGTGCGCCCCACGCGATCAGCGTCAGCATCACGCCGAGGGTGGGTGCGGCGACGAGGAGCCCGGTACGGGCGAGGCTGAGCCCGTGATTCGCCTGTAGTTCGGGGATCAGGAAGGCGACGCCGTTGACGAAGACCGCCTGTGCGGCCTGGGCGAACATCCCGAGTGCGAGCATCCACCATCTGCGGGCAGTTCCGACGGAGGGCGGCGTGTCGATCGATGCAGTCATGTCATCTCAGTATCTAGGATTGACTTCTCATATATTGGCGAACGTTCGGAGTCTATACCTCCCGTCCTCCGGCGTCCCGGAACGTCGGTGACGCCGGGCCGATAGACTCGGCCCCATGCGTCTTGGTCGAGTGGCAAGTCCCGATGGTGTTGCGTTCGTCAGTATCGAGGGAGACGGGGAGTCCCGAATCGCGAAGGAGATCGCCGAGCACCCCTTCGGCACTCCCACTTTCACCGGCCGGAGCTGGCCGCTCGCCGATGTGCGACTGCTGGCCCCGATCCTCGCCAGCAAGGTCGTGGCCATCGGAAAGAACTACGCCGCGCACGCCGCCGAGATGGGGGGAGAGGCGCCGGCCGACCCTGTGATCTTCCTCAAGCCCAACACTTCGATCGTGGGCCCCGACGCCGCGATCGTCCTGCCGAAGTCCTCCAACGAGGTTCATTACGAAGGTGAACTGGCGGTCGTCATCGGACGCCCCTGCAAGGATGTACCCGCGGCCAAGGCGCTCGACGTCGTGCTCGGATACACGGCAGCCAACGACGTGTCGGCCCGCGACCACCAGCGCCACGACGGGCAGTGGACGAGGGCGAAGGGCCACGACACGTTCTGCCCGCTCGGGCCGTGGATCGAGACCCGGCTCGACGCATCCGACGTCGACATCACCACCGAGGTGGACGGCGAAGTGAAGCAGCGGAGCAACACTTCGCTTCTGCTGCACGACATTCCGAAGATCATCGAGTGGGTGTCGGCCGTCATGACGCTGCTCCCGGGCGACGTCATCCTCACGGGGACGCCGGAAGGCGTCGGTCCGATCGTCGACGGCCAGAGTGTGAGCGTGACCATCGGTGGCATCGGCACCCTCACCAACCCGGTGATCGCCAAGCGCTGACGGCTCTCGTGTCGAGATCGGGAGCGGACTAGCCTGTAGGAGTCCGTTTTCCCAGCGTCGACCCAAGTGAGCCATGACCACAAGCGAAGTTCGCGTCCGTTTCTGCCCGTCTCCCACCGGAACCCCGCACGTGGGGCTCGTCCGAACCGCCCTGTTCAACTGGGCGTTCGCCCGACACAACGGCGGGTCGTTCGTGTTCCGCATCGAGGACACCGATGCTGCCCGGGACAGTGAGGAGTCGTACCAGGCGATCCTGGACGCGCTGCGCTGGCTCGGACTGAACTGGGACGAGGGCCCGGAGGTCGGGGGACCGTACGAGCCCTATCGTCAGTCTCAGCGGCGCGACCTGCACCTGGACGTCGTCGCGAAGCTGCTCGCGGCCGGCGAGGCATACGAGTCGTTCTCGACGCCCGAAGAGGTCGAGGAGCGGCACAAGTCGGCCGGCCGCGATCCCAAGCTGGGTTACGACAACTTCGATCGGGACCTGACGCCGGAGCAGCGGCAGGCGTTCCTCGCCGAGGGACGCAAGCCGGTCGTGCGGCTCCGCATGCCGGATCACGACCTGACGTGGGCCGACCTCGTGCGCGGCGAGACGACGTTCAAGGCGGGAACCGTGCCCGACTTCGCGCTCACCCGCGGAAACGGTATTCCGCTCTACACGTTGGTCAACCCCGTCGACGACGCGTTGATGAAGATCACACACGTCCTGCGCGGCGAGGATCTGCTGTCGTCGACGCCCCGTCAGCTCGCCCTCTACGAGGCGATGCAGCGGATCGGCGTGGCCGATTTCACGCCGCAGTTCGGGCACCTGCCGTTCGTCATGGGGCAGGGAAACAAGAAGCTGTCGAAGCGCGATCCCGAGTCGAACCTCTTCATCCACCGCGACCGCGGTTTCGTTCCCGAGGGTTTGCTGAATTACCTGGCGCTGCTCGGCTGGGGCATTTCCGACGACCACGACGTGTTCTCGCTGGACGAGATGGTGGCGGCCTTCGATATCTCCAAGGTCAATTCCAATCCGGCGCGCTTCGATCAGAAGAAAGCCGACGCGATCAACGCCGAGCACATCCGGCTGCTCGAGCCCGCCGACTTCGCTGCGCGCCTCCGGGCATTCCTCACGGTCCACGGTCATCTCGGTGAGACGGTGGACGAGTCCGTCTTCGCGACCGCTGCGGAACTGGTCCAGACGCGGATCGTGGTGCTGTCCGACGCCTGGGATCTGCTGAAGTTCCTGTTCGTCGACGAGGCCGACTTCTCGATCGATCCGGCCGCGGCGGCCAAGAACCTCGGGGCCGACGCCGCGCCGGTTCTCGACGCCGCCATCGCGTCGGTGGACGCGGTCGACGTGTGGGACGCGGCGTCACTGGAAGAGGCCCTCAAGACCGCTCTCGTGGACGAACTGGGCCTCAAGCCACGTAAGGCATTCGCTCCGGTCCGGGTGGCCCTCACGGGCTCGCACATCAGCCCACCGCTCTACGAATCGATGGAACTGCTCGGGCGCGACCTCTCGCTGTCCCGGCTGCGCTCAGCGCGGGCCGGCATCGCCGGTTAGGCGCCGGCCCTCGGGCTGAAAAGGGTGCAAAAACAGCCTCTGACCATACGATTTGGTAAATCCCGGCAGTAGGCTGGTAATCTCTTCTTCGGCCCGAGGCGGGCCGCAGAGCCCAGAAGCTCAGCGGTTCGAGAACGGCCATTGGGGTATGGTGTAATTGGCAACACAGCGGTTTCTGGTACCGCCATTCTAGGTTCGAGTCCTGGTACCCCAGCGGAAGTTCGGCCGATTTTGACTCCGAACTTCTGGAAGCTATGCTTACCGAGCTTCCAAAGCAAGACAAAGTTCCTGGCCCCGTCGTCTAGCGGCCTAGGACGCCGCCCTCTCAAGGCGGTAGCGCGGGTTCGAATCCCGTCGGGGCTACAAAGAGAAACACCCTCCAAAGAATTGGAGGGTGTTTCTTTTTATCCGGATGACGGGTCGTTTATCCGGTCTTGCGGCGGAATTCGCGTTTGTGGTCGGCGGGCCCGTGGGCCTCGTGCGCCTTGGAATGCCCGTCCTTGTGATCGGTGGACAGCCCGGCCTGATGATTCTTCCGTTCGAGTGCTTCACGGAATTTCTTTTTCGTGTCCTCGTTACTGGCGTCAGTCATGGTGAACTCCCTCGGTAGTCGGTTCACTCTGTGAAGCTACGCCGAGGGCACCGAGAATGCTCCCGTTTTTTCGCCGGGGAGCAATCAGGCGCGGCGGTCGGCCGCCTCCAGGTATGCGGCCGTCGTCCCGCCCACCGGCATCGCGGGGAGGCCGAGCTTCGCGTGGTCCCAGCTCCGGATGCGCTCGGGAACGATCCGCACGACCACCCGCTTGTGCAGGAGTTGGTCGATGGCGGGACGGAGGTCGTCGGTGTAGGGCCCGGTGTAGCGCTCCCAGACGCTGACCCCGACGGCGAACATCGCGTCCGGGTCCTCCACGATCTCCGCCCGGCCCTCCACCGAAATCCCGCGCAGGGTGTCGTAGGTGTCGCCGTCCTCGATCAGGACGGTGACCCGGTCGTCCCGGCGCAGGTTGACCGCCTTCTGCGATTTGGACTTGGTCTCGAACCAGATCTCGCCGTCGATCACGGCGTACCACATGGCGACCAGGTGGGGTCTGCCGTCCGCTGCCACCGTTGCGAGCGTGGCGATCCGGCTCCGATCCACGAATTCGGCGATCTCCGAATCCGTCATCGTGATCTGTGAGCGTTGGTTCTTCCCCATCGGCTTCTCCTGTCGCAGTGAACGTCGGTCGCGCGTGATCAGAGTCTCTTGTGCAACGCCTCCGCGGCGGCGAGCAGATCGGCCGCCCACCGGGCGCCGGGGCGCCTGCCCATTCTGTCGATGGGCCCGGACACCGAGATCGCTGCGATGACAGCACCGGAGGAGTCCCGCACGGGGGCGGCGACACTGGCGACCCCCGGTTCGCGCTCGGCAGCGCTCTGGGCCCAGCCGCGCCGGCGGACCTCGAGGAGGACGCGTTCGCCGAACGCCGCGTCGGGGAGGACCGTCCGCTGCGTCTGCGGGTCGGCCCAGGCGAGAAGGACCTTGGCGCCCGAACCGGCACTCATCGGCAGGCGCGCCCCGACGAGAACGGTGTCGCGAAGGCCCGTGGGTGGTTCCATCGCTGCCACGCAGATGCGTTGCGTGCCTTCCCGCCGGTACAGCTGCACGCTCTCACCGGTGATCTCGCGCAGTCGTGGTAGCACCAACGCCGCCGCCGAGACGAGCGGATCGTTGGCCGTCGCAGCCAGTTCGGCGAGCCCGGGACCGGGGCACCACAGTCCGTCGGAATCGCGGGTCAGAAGGCGGTGGACCTCGAGTCCGACGGCCAGCCGGTGGGCGGTGGCCCGGGGGAGTCCGGTACGCGAACACAGTTCGGTGAGGCTGCAGGGCTTCTCGGCCACGGCATGGAGCACGCCCACCGCTTTGTCAAGGACTCCGATGCCGCTATGCTGTCTCATAGGTCGATACCCCATTCTCGCATATTGGGATCATAGCGCACCTTCGTCTCACGTCGAGTGCGTGTCCGAGAAGAGGGTAACGACATCAAGCGCACAGCGGACCAGCCCGAAGCCCGCGGTGCGAGAGGACACACAGAGGTGGAGAAGATGGCGGAGAAAGCACGCACCCTGGCAGAGAAGGTGTGGGACGACCACGTCGTGGTCCGGGGTGAGGGAGACAACCCCGACCTCATCTACATCGATCTGCATCTCGTTCACGAAGTGACGAGTCCGCAGGCATTCGACGGTCTCCGGCTCGCCGGGCGACCGTTGCGCCGGCCCGACCTGACGATCGCCACCGAAGACCACAACGTTCCCACCGTCGACATCGACAAGCCGATCGCCGACCCCGTCTCCAAGACTCAGGTGGACACGTTGCGGCGCAACTGTGAGGAGTTCGGTGTCCGGCTGCACCCGATGGGCGACATCGATCAGGGCATCGTTCACGTCGTCGGCCCGCAACTGGGGCTCACCCAGCCCGGAATGACGGTGGTGTGTGGCGACAGCCACACGTCCACCCACGGCGCCTTCGGCGCGCTCGCGATGGGTATCGGCACCAGTGAGGTCGAACACGTCATGGCGACGCAGACGTTGTCGTTGCGTCCCTTCCGGACGATGGCGATCACCGTCGACGGTGAACTGCCCGACGGCGTGACGAGCAAAGATCTCATTCTGGCCGTCATCGCCAAGATCGGAACGGGCGGAGGCCAGGGATATGTCCTGGAGTACCGCGGCGAAGCGATCCGCACGATGTCGATGGAAGCGCGGATGACCATCTGCAACATGTCCATCGAGGCGGGCGCGCGGGCCGGGATGATCGCCCCGGACGAGATCACCTACGAATTCATCAAGGGGCGCCCGCACGCCCCGAAGGGCGCCGACTGGGACGCCGCGGTGGCGGCGTGGGAGCAGTTGAAGACCGACGAGGGTGCGGTTTTCGACAACGAGGTCCACATCGATGCGAGTTCCCTGACGCCGTTCGTGACCTGGGGCACCAACCCGGGGCAGGGACTGCCGCTGGGTGAGACGGTGCCGAATCCGGCCGAGATCGTCGACGAGAGCGAACGCCACTCCGCCGAGAAGGCGTTGACCTACATGGGTCTCGAGGCCGGAACTCCGTTGCGTGAGGTGGCGATCGACACAGTTTTCGTGGGTTCGTGCACCAACGGCCGGATCGAGGATCTGCGGGCCGTGGCCGACGTGCTGCGGGGCCGCCACGTCGCCGACGGGGTCCGGATGCTCATCGTCCCGGGCTCGATGCGTGTGCGCGCGCAGGCCGAAAAGGAGGGTCTGGGCGAGATCTTCACCGCCGCGGGCGCCGAATGGCGGCAGGCGGGATGCTCGATGTGCCTCGGCATGAACCCGGATCAGCTCGCGCCCGGCGAGCGTTCGGCCTCCACGTCGAACCGCAATTTCGAGGGACGTCAGGGCAAGGGCGGCCGCACCCACCTGGTTTCGCCGCTCGTCGCCGCCGCGACCGCAGTCCGGGGAACGCTGTCCGCGCCGGCAGATCTGGCCTAGGACTCAAGGAATTTAGGAGATTTTTCGATGGAATCCTTTAGCACACACAAAGGTATCGGCGTCCCGCTGCGGCGATCCAACGTGGACACGGACCAGATCATCCCGGCGGTCTATCTGAAACGAGTGACCCGCACGGGTTTCGAGGACGGTCTGTTCGCCGCGTGGCGTAACGATCCGAACTTCGTTCTGAACGTCGCGCCGTACGACAAGGGCAGCGTTCTGGTGGCGGGCCCAGACTTCGGGACGGGCTCCTCCCGAGAGCACGCCGTGTGGGCGCTATCCGACTTCGGATTTCGGGTCGTGATCGCGTCTCGCTTCGCGGACATCTTCCGGGGCAACGCCGGCAAGGCCGGACTGCTGGCCGCCCAGGTGGCCCAGCCGGACGTCGAACTGCTCTGGAAGTTGCTCGACGAGCAACCCGGTCTCGAATTGATCGTCGACCTCGAGAACAAGACCGTGACCGCCGGAACCACCGTGGTGCCCTTCGATATTGATGACTACACGCGGTGGCGTCTGATCGAGGGTCTGGACGACATCGGATTGACATTACGGCAGGTAGAAGCCATTTCCGAGTTCGAAAAGTCAAGGCCTTCTTGGAAACCTGCGACTCTTCCGGAGCCCACTTCGGCCGACTGAAAGTTGGAATCGGAGCCCTGTCTCCCAGATAATAAGTTCCTGAGAATGGTGCCGCGTTGTATGAGAATTGGCGTGGCACATAGACTCCTGCGGTATTCAGGTTTACCGTAGTTCGTAGTCGGTCCGATCATGGGCCATTAGTTCGCGGAGGAATTTCAATGAATAAGGCAGAGCTCATCGATGTTCTGACCGAGAAACTGGGGACGGACAGGCGCACGGCAACAGAAGCTGTCGAGCATGTCGTGGACACGATCGTCCGGGCGGTGCACCGCGGCGACAGCGTGACCATCACCGGTTTCGGTGTCTTCGAGCAGCGTCGTCGTGCGGCTCGTGTCGCACGTAACCCGCGCACGGGTGAGACCGTGAAGGTCAAGCCGACGTCGGTGCCGGCGTTCCGTCCGGGTGCTCAGTTCAAGGCGGTTATCGCTGGCGGCCAGAAGCTTCCGGCCACCGGTCCGGCGGTCAAGCGCGGCGCAGCGGCGCCCGCCACCAAGGCTGCTGCGAAGAAGGCCGCAGCCAAGAAGACGGCGGCGAAGAAGACCGCAGCCAAGAAGGCGGCTCCCGCGAAGACTGCGGCAGCGAAGAAGACCGTGGCGAAGAAGGCTCCGGCCAAGACGACGGCAGCGAAGAAGACCGTGGCGAAGAAGGTGGCTCCGGCCAAGACCGTCGCCAAGAAGACTGCAGCCAAGAAGGCTCCGGCCAAGACTGCGGCAGCGAAGAAGACCGTGGCGAAGAAGGTGGCTCCGGCCAAGACCGTCGCCAAGAAGACTGCAGCCAAGAAGGCTCCGGCCAAGACTGCAGCCAAGAAGACCGCGGCAAAGAAGGCTCCCGCGAAGCGCGCCAAGTAATACCAGCGCACGCAGGACTGCTCGAACATAGACAGGCGCCGACCCCTGGGGTCGGCGCCTGTCTATGTAGGCGCTCAGTCCTTGCGCGAAGGGGGTAGGGGACTGTCGATGTGGTCGGCGGCGATGAGTTTGCCGCCGGAGAGCGACAGTACCCAGGTGCTCGCTTTCCTGTTCCGTGCCGGGGGAAGGGCGACGCGGTCGTTCTCCGCCCACCACTCGAGCAGATCGGGAATGACGCCGCCCTGGCTACAGATCACCTGCACCCCGCCGAGAGCGGCGATCTTGCGGACCCGGGTGCGGGTGGCCGCCGGGTCGGCGGTGTAACTCTCCTCGGTCAGCAGCGGATCCAACCGGACGGTCGTGTCCAGGGCGCGGGCCAGCGGTTCGACCGTCTGCGTGCACCGCGTCCTATCGGCCGACGTGATGTCGGTGGCTCCGAAGGCGTCGAGTTGTGCGACGAGCGCGTCGGCCTGGAGCCGGCCGTTCGCATCCAAGGGGCGGGTGGTGTCGTCGCCCTTGTAGCGTTTCCGGCTTCCGGCCTTCGCATGCCGCACCAGAAGAACTGTTGCCGTATCGGGCGGCTGAGCGGTGAATCGGCGGAGCATCTTGCGATCCATGGGATACGACAGTGCGTCGGCTACCTCGGATACGGGAAGCCACCGCATCTCGTCCACTTCGCTGTTGGCAGCGAATTCTCCGTTGCGGACCTCGGCCGCCCAGTATTCGACTCGTTTCAATCGGCGATGCCCCGGTATCGGGTACGTCAAAGCGCCGAGATGCCTCCCGAGGCGTCCGCGGATACCCGTCTCCTCTTCCACTTCCCGCAATGCGGCCACGACAGCGGTCTCACCGGGGTCGAGTTTCCCTTTGGGAAATGACCAGTCCTCGTATTTGGGCCGGTGAATGAGCGCGATCTCGATCTCGTCGGGATTATCGGGAGACTTTCGCCACAGCACTGCTCCGGCGGCGAAGATATTGGCTTTGACCGGTTTGCCGGGTGAACTGGTCACCGAGTTCCTTCCTTCTGCCGCGGATTCGCGCGATCAGGATCCGGTGCCCATTCTTTTGCGCATCATGGCTTCCTGATGGTCGCGGACGTCCTCGCCGCGCGCCGGCGACGGAACCCACCGGCCGTCGGGTCCGAGAGCCCAGCACCGCGTGGAGGGGTCGAGCGCCGAATCGAGGATCTCGCCGATTTGAGCAGTGAGGCGAGGATCTTTCACCTGCGCCATGACCTCGACGCGGCGGTCGAGGTTGCGGTGCATCATGTCGGCGCTGCCGATCCAGTATTCGTCCGCGCCGCGGAAGTGGAACACGCGGGAATGCTCGAGGAATCGTCCGAGGATGGACCGGACGTGGATGTTCTCACTCAGGTCGGGAACCCCGGGCTTGAGAGCGCAGATGCTGCGGACGACGATTTCGACGCGCACACCCGCCTTGGACGCACGGTAGAGCGCGTCGATGACCTGTTCGTCAACCAAGGCATTGGCCTTGAGGCGGATTCCGGCCTCGTCGCCCCTCAACTGGTGCGCCACCTCGGCGTCGATCCGCTCGACGATTCCCCGGCGCACGCCGTAGGGCGCGACGAGGAGGTTGCGGTACTGGGTCTTCCGCGAATAACCGGTGAGGGAATTGAACAGGTCCGTGAGGTCGGCGCCGATCTCGGGCGCGGCGGTGAGCAGTCCGATGTCTTCGTACAGCCGGGCGGTCTTCGGGTTGTAGTTGCCGGTTCCGATGTGGCAGTAACGCCGGATGGTGGACCCTTCGCGACGAACGACGAGGCACGTCTTGCAGTGGGTCTTGAGCCCGACGAGTCCGTACACCACGTGCACGCCCGCGTGTTCGAGCTTGCGGGCCCACTTGATGTTGGCCTGCTCGTCGAATCGCGCCTTGATCTCGACCAGCGCCACAACCTGTTTGCCCGCCTCGGCGGCGGCGACCAGCGCGTCGACGATGGGGGAGTCACCCGAGGTGCGGTACAGGGTCTGCTTGATCGCCAGCACCTGAGGGTCGGCGGCGGCCTGTTCGATGAAACGCTGGACGCTCGTGGAGAACGAGTCGTACGGGTGGTGGACCAGGACGTCGCCGTCGCGCAGTGTGGAGAAGACGCTCTTGGGCGTTTCTCGCTCGCCGAACGCGGGGTGCGTTGCCGGAACGAACGGCGCGTCCTTGAGTGCCGGGCGGTCGACGGCGTACACCTGCCAGAGGCACGACAGATCCAGCAGTCCGGGAACCTGGATGACGTCGCCGGGATCGACGTCGAGTTCGCGCAGCAGCAGTTCGAGCATGTGCTCGGTCATGTCGTCCGCGACCTCGAGTCGCACCGGAGAACCGAAGCGGCGGCGCGCCAGCTCACGCTCGAGCGCCTGCAGGAGATCTTCGTCGCGATCCTCCTCGACCTCGAAATCGGCGTTGCGCGTGATCCGGAACGCGTGGTGTTCCACGATCTCCATGCCCGGGAAGAGCATGTCGAGGTGAGCGGAGATCAGATCTTCCAACGGCAGGAAGGCGTCGATGGAGGACGGAGTCTCGTTGCGGCGGACTCGGACGAACCGTCCCACGTTGTCCGGAACTTTGACCCTCGCAAAGTGTTCGCCGCCCGTGACCGCATCCTTCACCGTTACCGCGAGGTTGAGGCTCAGGCCGCTGATATAGGGGAACGGGTGGGCGTGGTCGACGGCGAGGGGAGTGAGGACCGGGAAGATCTGGTCCTGGAAATGCACGGACAGGCGCTCACGGTCGTTGTCGGTGAGATCGGCCCACCCGATGATGGAGATCCCTTCGGCGGCAAGCGCCGGAAGGACGGAGTCGAGGAACACCCGCGCGGCCTTCTCCGAGATCTCTTGCGTCCGGGTCGCGATCAGCGAGAGCTGTTCGCGCGGGGAGAGGCCGTCGGCGGACCGCACGGACAGTCCGGTCTCGTCGCGACGCTTGAGCCCCGCGACCCGGACCATGAAGAACTCGTCCAGATTGGACGCGAAGATGGCGAGGAATTTCGCGCGTTCGAGGAGCGGGAGCGATGTGTCCTCGGCGAGGGCGAGAACCCGGGCGTTGAAATCGAGCCAGCTGAGTTCGCGGTTCAGGTAACGATCTTCGGGGAGCCCGTCGATGAGGGCGCTCGTGAGTGCACTGGTCGCAGCCGGGGGAGCCATCGGAACGCTCGTGGGGTTCTGTGTGATGGTGCCCTCGCGGGTTCCGTTCCTACCGTCCCCACGGTCGACGTCGGTCTGCTGGTCGAGTGCTTCACGATTACTCACCCCACGATCATCCCTCGAGAATTCGGCCACGGACAATCGACGGCGCAAATTCACACGGCGCCGGGAGCCTATTCGTTTCCGCAGCGTGAGGGAGTGGTGTGGGCGAGAGCGTCGAGTGCCGCTCGCGTTGCAGGTCCGACGCCGAGAGCCTGCGCGGCGTCGAGGTCGTCGGCGGTGTCGACGTCGGTGCGCAGTCCCGGCCAGTGCCCGTCGAGGCGGCGCGCCCCGGACTCGAGATGCCGCTTCGCCGATCCCGGCCCGAACCGGGGATCGAGCGGAACTGCCGGGTCGCAGGAGAACAGCGCCGCGGTTCCGGTGCCGTGGTGGTCGACGACCACCGACCTGCCACCGGTTCGCGCCGCCGCGAGTGCTTCGCGGAATTCACCTCCGCGCAGGGACGGAAGATCTGCCTGCAGGGCGACGACATCCACTCCGCGCTCGGTGCGGCGGACGTGCTCGGCCGCCGCCGACAGTGCCGCGTTGAGACTGTGCTCGGTCCCGGCCTCGTCCTCCCGGTTCTCCGCGGCGACGGGGGCGGGGTCGGCGTAGACGTGCGCGCCGACGCTGCGCGCGAGCCGGGCCACCGCGGGGTCCGGCGTGACCACGGTGACACCCACGACGGTTGCGACGTCGCGGACGACCGACAGGGTGTCGCGGAGCATCGACAGCACCAGCCCGGTGCGGTCGGCCGTGTCGAAGACACCCGACAGTCGCGTCTTGGCTGCGTGGAGTTCCTTCACGGCGACGAGTACGTGGGCGCGCGGCGCCACGGATCGGGTCGCTGTGCTCATGCCGATATCTTGCCAGTCCGCGCGCAGTGGTGCTCCGAGCGCCCGCTCCCGGTCGAGCGGCGAGTGAGGTTCGGGAGCGGGGGCAGCGCCCGACCTCGGCATCGGCAATACTGTGGGCGATGTATCGGGAAACGAACGACGAGGGGGCTGTGTGAGCAAGGCTGCGGTACTGGGAGCGGGTTCATGGGGGACGGCTTTTGCGAAGGTTCTGGCCGACGCCGGGACCGACGTCACCATGTGGGCGCGACGCGGTGAGGTCGCCGAGTCGATCGTCACGCGGCACGAGAACGCGGACTACCTGCCGGGCATCGCCCTGCCTCCGTCGTTGACCGCCACCGACGACGCCCGGGCGGCCCTCGACGGCGCCGACATCGTCGTCCTCGCGGTGCCGTCGCAGTCTCTGCGCGACAACCTGCAGGTCTGGAGTCCGATGATTCCCGAGGACGCGACCATGCTCAGTCTCGCCAAGGGAATCGAGACGGGCACCCTCATGCGGATGAGCCAGGTGATCATTCAGGTCACCGGCGCCGACCCGGGACGCGTCGCGGTGTTGTCCGGGCCCAACCTGGCCCGGGAGATCGCGATCGGTCAGCCGGCGGCCACGGTCGTCGCGTGCACGGATTCGACGCGGGCGCTCGCACTGCAGAAGGCCTCGGCTACCGGATACTTCCGCCCGTACACGAACTCGGACGTCATCGGCTGCGAGATCGGCGGCGCCTGCAAGAACGTGATCGCGCTCGCGTGCGGGATGGCGTCGGGAATCGGTCTGGGAGAGAACACGATCGCCAGCATCATCACTCGCGGTCTCGCCGAGATCATCCGGCTGGGAGTCGCGCTCGGTGCGAAGCCCGCCACCCTCGCGGGCCTCGCCGGAGTGGGCGATCTGGTGGCCACCTGCACGTCACCGCTGTCGCGCAATCGGTCGTTCGGAGAGCGCCTCGGTCAGGGCGGTTCGATCGAGAGCGCCCAGGCGGCCACCCACGGGCAGGTCGCGGAGGGCGTCAAATCGTGCTCCTCGGTGCGGGCTCTCGCGGCCAGTTACGACGTCGAGATGCCGCTCACCGATGCCGTGCACCGGGTGTGCCACGAGGGTCTCGCGGTGCAGGACGCGATCGGCCAGTTGCTCGGCCGCCGTACGAAGCCGGAGTGAACTCGTGAGTGGTGATTCCACCCGCTGCGTCAAAGCGGTTGCAGCAGAACATATTCCCGGTTCGCCGATGCAGCGGGGGCCGGTTTTCGCGGCGCCGTATCAGCTGGGCGCAGATGAGGGAACCGAATCCGACACCTATGCCCGGGCTTCCAATCCGGGCTGGCGAGACCTCGAGTCGGCGCTGGCGACGCTCGAGGGCGCTGCGGGCGCGCTCGTCGTCGGCTCCGGGATGTCGGCGGTCACCGTAGTGCTGAGGAGCCTGCTCACCGCAGGCGACACCGTGGTCGTTCCGGCCGACGGCTACTACCAGGTGCGCGCGTACGCCCGCGAGCGGCTGGAGCCGATGGGCATCACGGTGCACGAATTGAAGACGGCCGACATGGCCGGCGAGACCGCCGCCGCGCTGCTCGCCTCCGCCGAGGGGACGACGGTCGTGGTGGCCGAGACCCCGTCCAACCCGTCCCTGGACGTGGTGGATCTGCGCGCGGTGTCGGAGCAGTGCGCGAACGCCGGCGCCGTACTCGTGGTGGACAACACGACCGCGACCCCGCTCGGCCAGCAACCTCTCGCGCTGGGCGCGGACGTGGTAGTCGCCAGCGGCACAAAGGCTTTGAGTGGTCACAGTGACCTTCTCATGGGCTACATCGCCGCTTCGGATGCGGATTTCCTGGCCGGGATGGAGCGCGAGCGGGCGCTGTCCGGAACGGTGCTGGGGCCGTTCGAGACGTGGCTCGCCCACCGGAGTCTCGGAACGGCGGGTCTGCGTTTCGAGCGTCAGTGCGCCAACGCCCTGGCTGTCGCAGGTCTGCTCGAGTCGCACCCGGCCGCCCACCGTGTGCGGTACCCGGGTCTTCCCGGTGATCCCGCGCACGCCGTCGCCTCCGGTCAGATGCGTCGATTCGGAGGGCTCGTGAGCTTCGAGCTGGATACCGCCGCACAGTTCCATCAGCTCGTGGCCGGTAGTGAGCTCCTCGTGGCGGCGACGAGCTTCGGTGGCATCCACACCAGCGCCGACCGCCGGGCGCGGTGGGGCGACCCCGTGCCCGACGGGTTCGTGCGGATCTCGTGCGGAATCGAGGACACCGACGACCTCGTGGCCGATCTCGAGCGGGCGCTGTCCGCACTGTGAGGCGCGTGGGGACCGGCGTGTCGTGAGGTCGGCGAAGGAAACGCGAGGAGAGGTGGGTTCGGTGAGCGGGTCACGGCGACGGTACGGTTTGTGTCGTGAGTAAACCGCGTACCCGGGTAGCCGTCATCTTCGGTGGCCGCAGCAACGAACATTCCGTGTCCTGTGTGTCGGCCGGCAGCGTCCTGAGGAACCTCGACCCGGAACGGTACGAGGTGGTGCCGATCGGCATCACCACCGAGGGCTCGTGGGTCCTCGGCTCGACCGACCCCGAGACACTGTCCATCCGTGGCCGGGCCCTGCCCAGCGTCGACTCCGACGGGTCCGCACTCGCACTCACCGCCGACCCCACCCGTTCCGGCGACCTCGTCGCCCTCGACGACGGCGAGGCAGGAAAGATCCTGGCCTCGGTCGACGTCGTCTTCCCCGTCCTCCACGGCGCCTACGGCGAGGACGGCACCATCCAGGGCCTGCTCGAACTCGCCGGTGTCCCGTACGTCGGTCCCGGCGTGCTCGCGAGCGCAGCGGGCATGGACAAGGAGTTCACGAAGAAGCTGCTCGCCGCGGAAGGCCTGCCCATCGGGTTCCAGGTGGTCCTGCGTCCCGGAACCGTCACGCTGACCGACGAGCAGAAGTCCCGCCTGCACCTCCCGGTGTTCGTGAAGCCGGCCCGCGGCGGATCGTCCATCGGCATCACCCGGGTGGCGGACTGGGCCGCGCTCGACGACGCCATCGCCCACGCCCGTCTGCACGACCCGAAGGTGATCGTCGAATCGGGTATCACCGGCCGCGAGGTCGAATGCGGAGTCCTCGAGTTCCCGGACGGTGAGGTCCGGGCCAGCGTCATCGCAGAGATCCGGATGCCGGAAGCCTCCGCCGACGACGAGGCGTTCTACGACTTCGACAGCAAATACCTCGACGACGTGTGCGAATTCGACGTGCCCGCGAAACTCGACGAATCGGTCAGCGAGGAGATCCGTGCACTCGCGGTGCGCGCATTCGCGGCGCTCGACTGCCAGGGCCTCGCCCGCGTCGACTTCTTCGTGACCGAAGACGGTCCCGTGATCAACGAGATCAACACGATGCCGGGATTCACGTCGATCTCGATGTACCCGCGCATGTGGGGTGCGGTCGGCGTCGACTACGGCACTCTCGTCTCGACCCTCGTCGACACGGCCCTCGCGCGCGGCATCGGCCTGCGCTAGAAGAGCGGCGATCCGGCGCTCACGGATTCGCGACCGGCGCCGGATCGAGGGGTTTCTGCGGCAACGCCTGCGACACCGCACCGGAAATGTCCTGGAGCGGCGTCGGGCCCACCCCGGTCGGGACCGTCAGTCCGACATACACGCCACGGTCGACCGCGAACCAGCTGCTCGCATCGATGCCGGCGCTCTCACCCGAGATCTCGAACCACTGGACTCCGTCGATCACCTGGAGCGGCGAGGCCTGATCGAACTCCGCGGGACGGTCCAGTCCGCACCGCAGCACGAGTGGTTCGCCCTCGGCGGGCTGCCACGCGGCGGTCGCCTCCGGGGCCGGCTCGGTGAGTTCTGCTCTCGAGTAGTCGCCCAGGGCATCGGGGAGACCGGCCATCAGGGTGGCGCACTCCGCCGAACCGGACGCCGGCGCGGGCACCGGGCCCAGAGACACGGGTTCCTTCACCGGATTGCGTCCGGCGAACACCGCGGCGACGACGATGCCGATGAGCAGGGCCACCGGGAGCGCCACCGCCGTAGCGATGAGTGCCGGATTCCGGCGCTCCGGCGGAGCCGCGTCGGAGTCGCCGGCGGGAGTGTTCTGTTCGGGTTCGAGGTCGGACATGCTCAGTTCTTGTTCGCAGACTTCTGGGGGACGTCGCAGGTGAGGGTGCGGGTGATGCCGGCGACCTGACGGATCTCCTGCACGACGGGGGCCACCTCGTCCGCGGACACCCGCACGATCACGTCGTACGGTCCGACCACGTCCTCGGCGGTCCGGACTCCGGTGATCTTCGCGATCTCGGTTGCGATTACCGCAGCCTTGCCGACTTCCGTCTGGATCAGGATGAACGCTTGCACTCTCGCTCCGGCCCTTCCCTGCTCCGCCCCGCATGGATCTCGGTAGAGTCGCGGGTGCTTCGGCGCGCTGATCGGTCACGTGCCGAGAAGTCCCGGCAACAGCTAAAAGGTACCGCAGTCGCACATTCCGTCGACCGGACCCACAGCCGATGCGCGGGCCACCCGACACTACGGCGCGCACGGAGGCACACCATCACATCGACGGATTCCCCGGACCCGAACCCGCCCCTCACCGTCTCCGACGTCGGCGAGTTCGCCGTGATCGGCCGAGCGGTGGAGGGCCGGGTGCAGCCGCAGTCCACACTGATCGGACCGGGAGACGACGCCGCCCTCGTCCGGGCAGCGGACGGCCGGGTGGCGGTGTCAGCCGACATGCTGGTGCAGGACAGGCACTTTCGGCTCGACTGGTCGTCGCCGCGGGAGGTGGGGCGGAAGGCGGTCGCGCAGAACGCGGCCGACGTCGCGGCGATGGGTGCGCGACCGACAGCCTTCCTGGTGTCTCTGGGTCTGCCCCCGGACACTCCGATCGACGTGGCCGACGGGATCTCGGCGGGCATCGGTGAGGGCGCCGAGGAACTCGGGGCCGGTGTCGTCGGCGGCGATCTGGTGCAGGCAGGACAGGTCGTGATTTCCGTCACCGTCCTGGGCGATCTGGGTGGTCGCAGTCCGATCCGGCGGTCGGGGGCGAAGCCCGGCGACGTCGTCGCAGTGGCCGGCGACCTCGGCCGGTCCGCAGCCGGGCTCGCACTGCTGCTCGAAGGATCCTCGGATTTCCCGGCCCTTCTCGCCGCCCACCGGGTCCCCGTTCCGCCGTACGACGCCGCCTGGGCCGCCGCTGACGGAGGCGCCCACTCGATGACCGACATCTCCGACGGACTGCTCGCCGATCTCGGCCACATCTGCGAGGCGTCCCGGGTCGGAATGTCTCTGACCCGTGCAGACCTGACCGTGTCACCCGAAGTGGTGGCGGCGGCGGACGCTCTCGGCGCCGACTACTGGGAATGGGTCCTCACCGGGGGAGAGGATCACGGCTTCGCCGCGACGTTTCCCGCCGACGTCCCCCTGCCCGCCGGGTGGACGAGGATCGGCGCGGTCCACGACGGGTCCGGCATCTCGGTCGACGGCGAGACCCGGCCGGGGGCCGGAGGCTGGCAGAGTTTCTCGGTATAGGTTGCACGCATGGCTATCTACGCGCTCGGGGACCGTGAACCCGACATCCATCCGGACGCCTACGTCCATCCCGATGCCGTCGTGATCGGCAACGTCACCCTGGCGGCAGGAACCTCGGTGTGGCCGCAGGCCGTGCTGCGCGCCGACTACGGCACCATCACCGTCGGCGTCGACACGAACATCCAGGACGGCACCGTGATCCATTGCACGATGATCGATCCCACCGTCATCGGTGCCGGGTGCGTCGTGGGACACGCCGCACACATCGAGGGCTCCACGATTGGCGACCACTGCCTCATCGCATCCGGCTCGATCGTGCTCAACGGATCGGTCATCGGTGCGGGCTCGGTCGTCGGAGCGGGCGCCGTCGTTCCGTTCAAGTTCGAGGTGCCCCCGCGCAGCATGGCGCTCGGCGTCCCCGCGAAGATCCGGCAGGGCTACGAGGTTCCCGAAGGCCACCTCGAGATGAACGTGAAGATGTACGCCGCGAACGCGGCCTACTACCGCGACTCCCTCCGCAGGCTCGACTGATGGCGGCGCCGCTGTCGGACCTCGTCGAGGCCGGGTGGGCCGACGCGCTCGAACCGGTGTCCGGACGGATCACGGAGATGGGCGCATTCCTCCGTGCGGAAATCGCCGACGGACGTGAGTATCTGCCGGCCGGAGAGAACGTGCTGCGGGCATTCACCCACCCGTTCTCCGAAGTCAAGGTCCTCATCGTCGGTCAGGACCCCTACCCGACACCCGGTCACGCCGTCGGACTCAGCTTCTCGGTGGCTCCGGACGTGCGCCCCGTGCCGCGCAGCCTCGGCAACATCTTCACCGAGTACAGCAAGGACCTCGGCTACCAGACGCCGTCCACCGGAGACCTCACACCGTGGTCGCGTCAGGGTGTGCTCCTGCTGAACAGGGTCCTCACCGTGCAACCGGGACTTCCCGCCTCGCACCGGAAGAAGGGCTGGGAGGCGGTGACCGAGCAGGCTATTCGTGCTCTCGTGGCGCGCCCCGAACCCCTCGTCGCGATTCTGTGGGGCCGGGACGCGTCCACGCTGAAACCGATGCTGGGCGACGTGCCGACGATCGAGTCGGCCCACCCCTCACCGTTGTCCGCGTCGCGCGGATTCTTCGGTTCGCGGCCGTTCAGTCGCGCGAACGAACTCCTCGACGGTCTGGGCGCCGAGCCCGTGAACTGGCAGCTGCCGTAACTGGTTGCCCGACCTCACGCCTGCGTTTCCTTCACCGATGCGAAATCGGCACGCCTCTTCTCCACGAATGCGTCGACGCCCTCGAGTCCCACCGGACTGTCGGCGGCTGCGGCGATCGACGCGGCCTCGGCGTCGAGCTGCTCGGACAGGGTGCGCGACCGCGACTCGCGGACGAGCTTCTTGATCCCCGAGTAGGAGGACGTCGGGCCGGCGGCGAGGGTGCGGGCGAGCCGGAGCGCCTCGTCCTGGACGACGTCGTCGCCGACGAGGCGGCTGAGGATGCCCAGGCGGACGGCCTCGTCACCGCTGAGAACGGTATCGCTGATCAGGATCTCGCGGGCGCGGGCGTCACCGACGATGCGCGGGAGGGTCCAGGACATGCCTCCGTCCGGGGTGAAGCCGATGGACGGGTACGCCGGGCGCATCTTGGTGCCCGGACCGCCGATCGCGACGTCCGTAAGGCACACGAGGCTCATTCCGGCCCCCGCCGCCCATCCGTGAACGCCGGCGATCACCGGAACGGACACGGCGTCGAGCGCACGGACGAAGATGTGGAACACGCGCGCCACCTCGGCGACGTATTCGCTCCGCACCGGCGCGGACGCGAAAGCGTGCACGTTGCCGCCCGCGCAGAAGTTCGGGCCCTCACCGACGAGAAGCACGCTGCCGATCTCGTCACCGACCGCCTCGAGTGCGCGGGCACCCTGCTCCATGCCCTCGCCGTCGAGCGAGGTGCCGTTCTCCGCCGTCGCGATCGTGATGCGCAGGACGCCGTCTTCGAGCTGTACTTTGCTGAGTCCATCGAGAGAAGTCACCGTTGCACCTTACGTGGGCCCCGGTCGGTGTCCGTCGTGCCCCGATGCGCTGCGCCGATGCCGAATCGGACAGGTGCGGCGACACAAAAAACTGCGCCCCCGACACCGAAGTGTCGGGGGCGCAGTGACATCGCACGCAGCGTCGGGTCAGCCCCGAGCAACCTTTCCAGCCTTCAGGCAGGAGGTGCAGACGTTGACCTTCCGGGTGTTTCCGGGGGCAACCTCGGCACGAACAGTCTGAATGTTCGGGTTCCAGCGACGGTTGGTACGCCGGTGCGAGTGCGAGACCGACTTACCGAAGCCGGGCCCCTTGGCGCATACGTCGCAGACGGCAGCCATAGTCGCGAACTCCTTCAAGATAGTGAACTGTGAAATTTGCTGGCCTCGTGGAGACAGGGCACAGCAAGTGCGCCCTTAACGAGGCAACCGTGCAAGAGTAGCCGCTCGAGTGCAGATTGGCCAAACCCGGTCCCGAACGGCTCGGACCGCAGGCCCGATCATCGTCCCCCGACTAGTCTGACGGCACCTTCCCATACCCCCGGCCGGAGAGGACGACAGTGGCCCCTGAGCTCCCGATGGACGGTCGAGTCCTCGAGTCCTGGGCGCGGACCGCCGTTGCGGGACTGGAAAGGCGGTGCGAGGAGATCAACAGCCTCAACGTGTTTCCGATCCCGGACGCCGACACGGGCACGAATCTTCTGTTCACGATGCGCGCGGCGCTGGGTGCGATCGACGAGTACGCGGGGACCGACGGCGGCACGAAGGACGTCCGGCAGGTGGCGATCGCACTCGCCAAGGGCGCCGTCGCCGGCGCACGGGGTAACTCGGGAGTGATCCTGTCCCAGGTGCTGCGAGGCGTCGCGGAAGCAGCCGTCACCCCGGCCGTAGACACGCGGACGGTCCGCACGGGACTGCTGATGGCCACCAATCTGGTGACGGACGCCGTGAGTTATCTGGTGGAGGGGACCATCGTCACCGTGCTGCGCTGCGCTGCGGACGCGGCAGCGGAGTTCCCCGACGAGGTGCCGATCGCGGTCACCGCACGGGCCGCCGCCGATGCCGCGGCGGCTGCTCTGACCAGGACACCGTCGCAACTCGACGCGCTCGGCACCGCGGGGGTGGTGGACGCGGGCGGGCTCGGACTCGTGGTGATTCTCGACGCTCTCGTGACGGCCGTGACGGGTGCGCCACCGGACCGGGCGCCGATCGCGGTCCACGTCCCGCGCCGCACACCCTCCGCACGCCCCACCGAACTCGTCCTCGCGCACACCCCGCGGGACATGCATGCGCATCCGGGCAGCGGACCGGATTGCGGCGACGGTTCGGACCAGGACTTCGAGGTGATGTATCTGGTCGCGGAGTCGGACGAGTCCCGCATGGCGGACCTGCGTAGCACGCTGAACGCGCTGGGCGACTCGATCGTGATCGTCGGCGACGGCGGCGGGGGCTGGTCGGTCCACGTGCACTGCACGGACGCCGGCGCGGCCGTGGAAGCCGGACTCGCCGCGGGACGCATCCACGGAATCCGGGTCAGCAGCTTCCTCGTGGACGCTCGGGACCAGGGGCTACTCGTTCCGCAGGTCCGGACCAGGCCGGATCAGGGCGAACGCGGCATCGTCGCCGTTGTGGCCGGAGACGGCGCCGCCGAACTGTTCGCGAGCGAGGGCGCGACCATTCTCCGCTGCGACGACGCCCCCGTCACCCGCGCCCAGCTCCTCGGCATCATCCGGCAGATGGGACGCACCGAGGTGCTCGTCCTCCCCAACGGCGCACTGACGGCCCAGGAGCTCGTCGCGGTCAGTGCGGCGGCGAGGGACGCCCGCCACGAGGTTGTTCTCCTCGCGACGTCCGCGATGGTGCAGGGACTCGCGTCACTGGCGGTGCACGATCCGGAGCGCGAGGCCGTGGACGACGCGTTCGCGATGTCGGAGGCGGCCGCCGCCACCCGCTGGGGGTCGCTGCGGATCGCCCGGGAACGCGCGCTCACCTACGTGGGCACCTGCGAACCCGGAGACGGCATCGGACTGATGGGGCACGAGGTGATCGTGATCGAACCGGACGCGGTCGCGGCCGGACGCCGACTCGTCGACCTCGTCCTCGGTGCCGGCGGAGAATTGGTGACCCTCCTGATGGGGTCGGAGGCGCCCGAAGGGCTCGACACGGAACTGGCCGATCACATCTCGCAGCGGCACCCCGGCGTCGAGGTGATGATCTACCACGGTGGACAGCCTGGAGATCTGTTGCAACTCGGGGTGGAATGAGGAATTCGATGGCCACATTGTCCGACCGGCTCGATCATCTGCTGGGGAAGAAGACCGCCGACGCGCTCGAGGCGGCGTTCGACATCCGCACGGTCGAGGACCTGTTGCGGCACTACCCGCACCGCTACGCCTCACAGGGCCGCGAGCTCGCCGAGAAGGACCCGCCGGAGGGCGAGCACATCACGATCATCGCCCGGGTCACGTCCGCAGCCGTCGTGAAGATGAAGAACCGGCCGGGCAGCATGCTCAAGGTGGTTCTCGCGACCGACACCCAGAACGTGGACGTCACCTTCTTCAGTCCGCAGAAGGTCAAGCACGTGATCAAGCCCGGCGTGCGCGCGATGTTCTCGGGAACGGTCAAGTACTTCCGTAGCAAATGGAGCCTCACCCATCCGAGCTACCTGATCCTTCCCGAACCGCGCGCGGGCAGCGAGGACCCTGTGGTGAACGTCGGACGGATCCGCGGCGCCGGTGACCTCGCCGGCATCGCCCGGGCGTCGCAGGAAGCCGGTGCGGGGGTCGACATGTCCGTGTTCGACCGCGCGTTGATCCCGCTGTATCCCGCCACCCGGGAGGTCGAGAGCTGGACGATCATGAAATGCGTCCGGCAGATCCTGGACCAGCTCGATCACGTCGACGACCCGCTGCCGGAGGACATCCGCATCGAGCGTGACCTGATCGGTCTCGACGAGGCACTCCGATCGGTCCACCTGCCCGACACCCGCGAGGACGTCGAGAACGCCCACGACCGTCTGCGATTCGACGAGGCGACGGCGCTCCAGTTGGTTCTCGCGCGCCGCCGCCACGACAACGCGGAGAGGCTGGCGCCGGAGTGCCCACCGGTGCCCGGCGGGATCGCCGACGTGTTCGAGAGCATGCTTCCGTTCCAGCTGACCGACGGACAGCACGCGGTCGCCGACGAGATCTCCGCCGATCTCGCGCAACCGCACCCGATGAGCAGGCTGTTGCAGGGCGAGGTGGGTTCGGGCAAGACGATCGTGGCCCTGCGCGCCATGCTGCAGGTGGTCGACGCCGGCTACCAGTGCGCACTGCTCGCTCCCACCGAGGTGCTCGCGACGCAGCACGCGCGGTCGTTGCGGGCGATGCTCGGCCCGCTCGCGACCGCGGGGGAGCTGGGGGCGCACGAGAAGGCGACGCGGGTGGCGCTCCTGACGGGGTCGATGCCGGTCGCCGCCAAACGCGCGGCGCTCAACGAAGCGATCACGGGCGACGCCGGGATCGTCATCGGCACCCACGCCCTCATCCAGGACAACGTCGAGTTCTTCAACCTCGGGATGGTGGTGGTCGACGAGCAGCACCGGTTCGGTGTCGAGCAGCGGGACCGGCTGCGGTCGCGGGCACGGAAAGGGCTGAGTCCGCACCTGCTGGTGATGACGGCGACGCCTATTCCCCGCACGATCGCGATGACCGTGCTCGGCGATCTCGAGGTATCGACGCTGCGCCAGCTGCCCAAGGGCCGGTCACCGATCAAGAGCAGTGTGGTACCTGCGTCTCAGAAGCCGCAGTGGGTCACGCGGGCGTGGGAACGGATCCGGGAGGACGTCGCAGAGGGGCGGCAGGCGTACGTCGTCTGCTCGCGGATCGGCGACGGCGAGAAGGGCGACGGCGAGGACTCCTTCGACGAGAAGCAGCCCGAGACGAAGTCCGCCGTCGAGGTGTTCGAGGAACTGAGCGGCAGCATCATGCCCGACCTGCGGGTGGGACTGCTGCACGGACGGCTGCCCGCGGACGAGAAGGACGCGGTGATGCGCGACTTCACAGCCGGCGACATCGACGTCCTCGTGTGCACCACGGTCGTGGAGGTCGGCGTCGACGTCCCCAACGCGACGATCATGGTGATCGTCGACGCGGATCGGTTCGGTGTCAGTCAGCTGCATCAGCTGCGCGGGCGGGTGGGCCGTGGCAAGCATCAGGGGCTGTGCATCCTCGTCACGGAGATGAATCCGGGCGGTCCCGCCTACGAGCGACTGTCGAACGTGGCGTCGACCAACGACGGGTTCGAACTCGCACAACTCGACCTCGCCACCCGGCGCGAGGGCGACATCCTCGGCGCGGCGCAGTCGGGCACGAAGTCCACGCTTCGCCTGTTGTCGTTGCTCGGTCACGAGGACGTCATTGCTGCGGCGTCCGAGTTCGCGCGATCGGTGATCGCGGACGATCCGCGACTCGAGAACCACCCGGGCCTGTCGGCGATGGTGACGTCGGCTCTGGACGCCGACCGCATCGAATACCTGGAGAAAACGTGAGAACTTACTTCGCTTCACGTAAATCTTCGCTCGTCTGTTTCGGGTCTGTTGCAGAATTCGCACACGTCAGGGGCATCTTTGTGAAGATTGCGGAGGATCTTGCATTGTGGGATGCCGTTTCTCCGCGGCCGTCGAAAGCGGGGTAGTTTGCTCCAATGTTCTCCAAAGTCCTGGTCGCCAACCGTGGCGAAATTGCGATCCGCGCTTTCCGTGCCGCCTACGAACTAGGTGCTGGAACGGTCGCGGTGTTCCCGTACGAGGATCGGAACTCGATCCACCGTCTGAAGGCTGATGAGAGTTATCAGATCGGCGAGGAGGGCCACCCGGTTCGGGCGTACCTCTCCGTCGACGAGATCGTCTCCGCGGCCAAGCAGGCAGGCGCCGACGCCATCTATCCCGGCTACGGCTTCCTTTCCGAGAACCCGGATCTCGCCGCCGCGTGCGCCGAGGCGGGCATCACGTTCGTGGGCCCCTCCGCTGAGGTGCTCGAGCTGACCGGTAACAAGGCGCGTGCGATCGCCGCGGCGAAGGCGGCCGGTCTGCCGGTGCTGGCGTCGTCGGCGCCGTCCGCCGATGTGGACGAGTTGCTGGCCGCGGCCGAGACCATGCAGTTCCCCCTGTTCGTGAAGGCCGTCGCCGGCGGCGGTGGCCGCGGCATGCGCCGTGTGGCCGAGCCGGCGCAGCTCAAGGAGTCCATCGAGGCCGCCGCCCGCGAGGCCGAATCGGCATTCGGTGACCCGACCGTGTTCCTCGAGCAGGCCGTCGTCGACCCGCGGCACATCGAGGTCCAGATCCTGGCCGACGGTCAGGGCAACGTCATCCACCTGTTCGAGCGGGACTGCTCGCTGCAGCGTCGTCACCAGAAGGTGATCGAGCTCGCGCCGGCCCCGAACCTTCCGGAAGAGCTGCGGGCGAAGATCTGCGCCGACGCGGTGGCGTTCGCGAAGGAGATCAACTACTCCTGCGCGGGCACCGTCGAATTCCTCCTCGACACCCGCGGCAACCACGTGTTCATCGAGATGAACCCCCGCATCCAGGTCGAGCACACCGTCACCGAAGAGGTCACGGACGTCGACCTGGTGCAGTCGCAGCTGCGGATCGCATCGGGCGAGACCCTCGCCGATCTGGGCCTGACTCAGGACAAGATCACCCTGCGTGGGGCTGCGTTGCAGTGCCGCATCACCACCGAGGACCCGGCCAACGGATTCCGCCCGGACACCGGCCGGATCACCGGCTACCGCACCCCGGGCGGTGCCGGCATCCGCCTCGATGGTGGTACGTCCGTCGGGGCAGAGGTCTCCGCGTACTTCGACTCGATGCTCGTCAAGCTCACCTGCCGCGGCCGTGACTTCGAAACCGCCGTCGCCCGGGCCCGCCGTGCGGTCACCGAGTTCCGCATCCGCGGGGTGTCGACGAACATCCCGTTCCTGCAGGCGGTGCTCGACGACCCCGATTTCAAGGCCGGCCGGGTCACGACGTCCTTCATCGAGGAGCGCCCCCAGCTGCTCACGCTGCGCAGCTCCGCCGACCGTGGCACCAAGATCCTCACCTACCTCGCCGACGTGACGGTCAACAAGCCGCACGGCGAGCGGCCGTCTGCGGTGTACCCGCGCGACAAGCTGCCCCAGATCGACCTGTCCACCCCGCCGCCGGACGGCAGCCGCCAGAAGCTCCTCGCCCTCGGTCCGGAAGGATTCGCCAAGGCACTGCGGGAGCAGAAGGCCCTCGCCGTCACGGAGACCACGTTCCGCGACGCACACCAGTCGCTGCTCGCGACCCGCGTGCGCACCAGCGGTCTGCTCGACGTCGCCGGACATGTCGCCCGGCTGACCCCGGAACTGCTCTCCATCGAGGCGTGGGGTGGTGCCACCTACGATGTGGCGCTGCGGTTCCTGCACGAGGATCCGTGGTACCGGCTGTCGGCGCTGCGTGAGGCTGTGCCCAACATCTGCGTGCAGATGCTGTTGCGCGGCCGGAACACCGTCGGGTACACCCCGTACCCGGAGAAGGTGACGCGGGCATTCGTCGAGGAGGCCACGAACAGCGGCATCGACATCTTCCGCATCTTCGACGCCCTCAACAACGTCGACCAGATGCGGCCGGCCATCGACGCCGTCCGCGAGACCGGCACCGCCCTCGCCGAGGTCGCCCTGTCCTACACCGGTGACCTGTCGAACCCGAACGAAAACCTCTACACCCTCGACTACTACCTGCGCCTGGCGGAGGAGATTGTCGAGGCCGGTGCGCACGTCATCGCGATCAAGGACATGGCCGGACTGCTGCGCGCCCCGGCCGCCACCACCCTGGTGACGGCGCTGCGCAAGAACTTCGACCTGCCCGTGCACGTGCACACCCACGACACCCCGGGCGGTCAGCTCGCCACCTACCTGGCCGCGTGGCAGGCCGGTGCCGACGCCGTCGACGGTGCCTCGGCCGCGATGGCCGGCACCACCAGCCAGCCTGCGTTGTCGGCGATCGTGGCTGCGGCCGCGCATTCGGAGTACGACACCGGCCTGGACCTGCAGGCCGTGTGCGACCTCGAGCCGTACTGGGAAGCGCTCCGCAAGGTGTACAAGCCGTTCGAGTCCGGGCTGCCCGCCCCGACGGGTCGTGTCTACACGCACGAGATCCCCGGTGGTCAGCTGTCGAACCTGCGCACCCAGGCCGTGGCCCTCGGTCTCGGCGACAAGTTCGAGGAGGTCGAGGCCAAGTATGCGGCCGCCGACCGCATGCTCGGCCGCCTGGTGAAGGTCACCCCGTCGTCGAAGGTGGTCGGCGACCTCGCCCTGCACCTCGTCGGATCCGGTGCCTCCACCGAGGAATTCAAGGACAACCCGGCGAAGTTCGACCTCCCCGACTCGGTGGTCGGATTCCTGCGCGGCGAACTGGGCACCCCGCCCGGCGGCTGGCCGGAACCGTTCCGCACCCGGGCACTGGAAGGCCGCGGCGCCGCGAAGCCCGAGGTGCCGCTGTCCGCGGAGGACGAGAAGGCCCTCTCCGGCACGTCCGCCGAACGCCGCGCCACCCTCAACCGGCTGCTGTTCCCCGGCCCGACGAAGGAATTCCTCGAGCACCGGGACAAGTACGGTGACACCTCGCAGCTCTCGGCGAACCAGTTCTTCTACGGTCTGCGCCGCGGCGACGAGCACCGGGTGCGCCTCGCGCCGGGTGTCGAGCTGATCATCGGGCTCGAGGCCATCTCCGAACCCGACGAGCGGGGATACCGCACCGTGATGTGCATCCTCAACGGGCAGCTGCGTCCGGTGTCGGTGCGCGACCGGTCCATCTCCAGTGAGATCCCCGCCGCGGAGAAGGCCGACAAGAGCAACCCTGGCCACGTCCCGGCGCCGTTCGCCGGTGTCGTGACCCTCGCCGTCACCGAGGGCCAGCACATCGCCGCCGGCGACACGATCGCGACCATCGAGGCCATGAAGATGGAAGCGGCCATCACCGCACCCCGCGGTGGCACCGTCTCCCGGCTGGCCATCGGATCGGTCCAGCAGGTGGAGGGCGGCGACCTGCTCGCCGTCGTGGCGACAGGGGAGTCCGCGAGCGAGTGACTCGGATCATCGCGGGACTCGCGGGCGGTCGACGCCTGCGGGTCCCGCCGAGCGGGACCCGGCCCACCTCGGACCGGGTCCGCGAGGCTTTGTTCAGTGCATTGCACGCAAGGATGGACCTCGAGGGCGCATCCGTCCTCGACCTCTACGCGGGATCGGGGGCGCTCGGCCTGGAGGCGCTCTCCCGGGGTGCGGATCGCGTCGTGCTCGTCGAGTCCGATTCCAAAGCCACCGGGATCATCAAGCACAACGTCACCACGGTCGGTCTGCCGGGCGCCGAAGTGCGTGGCGCTCCGGTCGCCGCGGTCTTGGCGGGCACAGCCGACCGGCCGTACGACCTGGTGATGGCGGATCCGCCGTACGCCGTGGACGACGAGGCGGTGCAGACGGTTCTCGGCCACCTGCGGGCCAACGGCTGGGTCGGCGACGGCTCGATCGTGGTGCTCGAGCGGTCGTCGAGATCACCCGAGACCGCGTGGCCCGACGGCTTCGCGCCCGTCAAGGCGAAGAAGTACGGCGAGGCGAGAATCGAATTGGCGACCTGCTACGGTCTGGACTCATGACTGGCGCTGTCTGCCCCGGATCCTTCGACCCCGTGACCAACGGCCACCTTGACGTGATCGGCAGAGCTGCTGCGCAGTTCGACGAGGTCATCGTCACGGTCATGGTCAACAAGAGCAAGCGTGGCCTGTTCACCGTCGACGAGCGCATCGAGATGCTCGAAGACTCCACCAGCGAACTGCCCAACGTCCGGGTGTCCTCGTGGCACGGCCTGCTGGTGGATTACGCCAAGCAGCAAGGGATCACGGCGATCGTCAAGGGCCTGCGCGGCGCCAACGACTTCGACTACGAGCTGCAGATGGCCCAGATGAACCAGAAGCTCAGTGGCGTCGACACCCTCTTCATCCCGACCAACCCCACGTACAGCTACCTGTCGAGTTCGCTCGTGAAGGAAGTGGCCACGTTCGGCGGCGACGTCTCCGACATGCTGCCGGAGAAGGTACACGCCCGCCTCCTCGAGAGGATCGCCGAGCGCGCCGCCGAGAGCAGCTGATACCCGACACACCGGCTGCCACGACACACCCTCGGCGTCCGGTCGGGCAGACTTGCACGGAGAAGGCTGCGCCGACCTGCTGAGGGTCATGACGATTGGGGTTGCTTGTGTACCGGGTATTCGAGGCGCTCGACGAACTTGTCGCGATTGTCGAAGAGGCACGCGGCGTACCGATGACCGCCGGCTGCGTCGTTCCGCGCGGCGACGTCCTCGAACTGCTCGACGACGTGCGCGATGCGATCCCCGGTGAACTCGACGACGCCCAGGACGTCCTGGACCACAAGGACAAACTGGTCGGGGACGCGCGGTCCAACGCGGAGAAGACCATCTCCGGCGCCAACGCCGAGGCGAACTCCACCATCGAGAACGCACGCGACGACGCCGACCGCATTCTGGCCGACGCGAAGGCGCAGGCCGACCGGATGGTGGCCGAGGCCCGCGCGCACGCCGAGCAGTTGGTCACCGACGCACGCGCCGAGGCCGAATCCTCGGTGGCGGAAGGCCAGCGCGAATACGACTCGCTCACGGGCCGGGCCCGGTCCGAGGCCGATCGGATGATCGAATCGGGTAAGGCGTCCTACGAGCGGTCCGTCGCGGAGGGCACGGCCGAGCAGGAGCGTCTCGTCTCGCAGACGGAGGTCGTCCAGGCCGCGCACACCGAGTCGGCCCGGGTGATCGACTCCGCGCACGCCGAATCGGATCGTCTCCGCTCCGACTGCGATCTCTACGTCGACACGAAGCTCGCGGAGTTCGAGGACTTCCTGAACGGCACCATCCGGTCCGTGGGGCGCGGCCGTCAGCAGTTGCGGACGGGCTCGGGTGTTCCCGACTACTCCTCCGACTACGACGTCGACGACCGCCGGGCAGAGCGTCGCCGCTGAGGCGTCCCTCCGGTCGGCGCACTCGATCGAATTTGGCTCCACCGCGCAGATTGCGTATCGTGGAGTGGTTGCCCTTTGTCGTTTCCCTTTTCTCGAAAGTGAAGTTTGTTGTCATCCCATCGCCACAGCTCATCGCGTTCTCGTCGGGACGCGGACTTCGTGCTGGACACGGTCAAACTCGGCCGTCGCCCCGGTTCGATGCGCACCGTGGAACGGGTGGTGACGGCGCCACGGCGCATCGGTCTCGACCTGATCGCCATCGAGGAAGGATCGGAGATCGATCTCGATCTCCGGTTGGAGGCCGTATCCGAGGGGGTTCTGGTCACCGGTTCGTTGCGAGCCGACACCGCAGGGGAGTGCTCGAGGTGTCTCGAGCCGTTCTCCGACACGGTGGACCTCACGCTCACGGAGCTGTTCGCATACCCGGACAGCACCACGGAAGAGACCACGGAGGAGGGGGAGGTCTATCACGTCGTCGACGACGAGATCGACCTCGAACCCGTCGTGATCGACGCCGTCGGCCTCGCACTGCCATTGCAGCCGCTCTGCAGTGACGACTGCCAAGGATTGTGCCCAGAATGTGGCGTTCGCCTGGCGATTGCCGAATCTGGCCATGGGCATGACATACTTGATCCTCGCTGGGCTGGTCTTGCAGCCAAATTTGGCGTGGATTCAGAACCCAGCAAGAATCTTGTGAACAACGAAGCCGAGGAGAAGTAGAAGTGGCTGTCCCCAAGCGCAGAATGTCGCGATCCAACACGAGGTCGCGTCGCAGCCAGTGGAAGACCACTGTGCCTACCCTCGTCACGTGCCCCAACCGTGGCTGCGGCGAGAAGACGCTGCCCCACGTCGCGTGCCCGTCGTGTGGCACATACAAGGGCCGCCAGGTCACTGCCGCCGTCTAATTCTCCACGGAGAGGCGTTGTGACGAGCGACATCAGTAATACGCCCGCCGGCGGCGAGGAGGATCATGCTTCCCTCCTCGCCGCCCTCGGCGTAGAAATCGAGCCTTCGCTGCTCACTCTGGCGTTGACGCACCGCTCGTACGCGTACGAGAACGGTGGTCTGCCCACCAACGAGCGTCTCGAGTTTCTCGGTGACTCCGTACTCGGAGTCACGGTCACCGAGAAGCTCTATCTGGCGCATCCCGACAAATCCGAGGGCGACCTCGCGAAGATTCGGGCGAGCATCGTGAACATGCACGCGCTCGCGGAGGTGGCGCGCAGTCTCGGTGAGGGCGGCCTCGGTGCACATCTCCTGCTCGGGAAGGGCGAGGAGATGACCGGCGGCCGCGACAAGCCGAGCATCCTGGCCGACGGCATGGAGTCGATTCTCGGCGCCATCCACCTCGAGCACGGCATCGAGACGGCGCGACGCGTCGTACTCGACCTCTTCAGCGACCTCCTCCAGCGAGCCCCCCGCCTCGGCGCGGGCCTGGACTGGAAGACGAGTCTGCAGGAGCTGACCGCGGAGCGTGGCGTCGGTGTTCCGGCGTACGAGATCACCGCGACCGGACCGGATCACGACAAGGAGTTCACTGCCACCGTGATCGTCGGCGGTAAACCCCTCGGCGTCGGCATCGGCCGCTCCAAGAAAGAGGCCGAGCAGAAGGCCGCGAGCACGGCGTGGAACGCGTTGTCCGACGCCGGACCCGACGTAGCCGCCGACGACGTCAGTGCCTGAACTACCCGAAGTCGAGGTGGTCCGGCGCGGACTCGAACGCCACATCGTGGGGGCGTCGATCGATTCGGTCGACATCCTCCACCCGCGGGCGATCCGGCGTCACCTCCCCGGCGCGGCCGATCTCACCGGGCAGCTCACCGGCGAACGCATCGCGAGCGCGGACCGCCGGGGAAAGTATTTGTGGCTGGTCCTCGAACCCAGCACGGTCGCCCTCGTGGTGCATCTCGGCATGAGCGGTCAAATGCTCGTGCAGCCACCGGAATTGCCGACCGAGAAGCATCTGCGCATCCGGGCGCGGCTCGATTCCGGTCTCGACCTCCGGTTCGTCGACCAGCGGACGTTCGGGGGATGGGCGCTGGCGCCTCTCGTCGAGGTCGACGGCTCGCTCGTCCCGGACTCGGTCGCGCACATCGCCCGCGACCCCCTGGACCCCCGTTTCGACCTCGCTGCCACGGTGAAGGTCGTGCGCGGCAAGCACACCGAGATCAAGCGCGCGCTGCTGGACCAGACCGTGGTCTCCGGCATCGGCAACATCTACGCGGACGAGGCCCTGTGGCGTGCACAGATCCACGGAAACCGGCTCACCGACCGGTTGAGCGGTCCGAAGGTCCGTGAACTGCTCACCGCCGCTCAGGATGTCATGCGGGAGGCGCTGACTCAGGGCGGCACGTCCTTCGATGCGTTGTACGTGAATGTCAACGGCGAGTCGGGGTACTTCGACCGTTCACTGTCCGCCTACGGTCAGGAAGATCGCCCGTGCCCACGGTGCGGCTCCGCGATCCGGCGGGAGAAGTTCATGAACCGCTCGTCGTTCAGTTGCCCGAAGTGCCAGCCGGCGCCACGGAGAAGCCCGGCGAAATAAGCTGCGTGAGTTCGGCGGTCACCTTCTCCTCGGACGTCCGGCCGTCGGTGTCGTGCCGCGGTGTCGCCTTGGCGTCGAAGTAGTCGCCGCCCTTGCGTTTCACGTCGTCGGTGCCCCACTCCCGGTGCCGGGGGACCGGCGCCATCCTCGGAATGTGCTTGCGGCAGTGGATGTATGCCTCCTCGACCTCCACGACCACCCAGCGTTCCGGGATTCGTCCGTTGGCGTGGTCCGCCGGCAGGTCGGCTATCTTGGAGCGGAGAACGGCGTCCTCGACGATCCGGGCCGAGCCGTTGACGTGCAGACCGATCAGATCCTGCACGAAGTCCACGAGAATGATTCCCACGTGCGGGTTCTCCAGGATGTTCCCGAGGCTCGCCATGACACCGTTGCCGCGGTACTCCGGGTACGTGAGGGTCTTCGAATCGATGACGTGCATGAACCCGGGTGTTCCGGCGCGCAGGCTGTTGTCGCACTCACCGGATGCGTCGGCGGTGGCGATGAACGCGATCTCCTGGCGTCCGACGAAATCGATCATCGTCGGATTGAGATGGTCCAGCACCTGATCCGAGTAGAACTTGGCGGCACGATCCTCGGTGCCGTGCTCGGATTGGAGTCGGTGCTCTCCCGCACTACCGATCTGACCCATCTGCATTCCCCGCTACGTCTCGGCGTCATTGGTCGGTTCACCCTACGGCCCAACGGTTTCCTCTGCCGAGAATCCGCGTTCACAAGTGCGCGGAACCCGGTGTCGCCCACCCTCCTACCTGGCGTTGCGCCGACCGGTGGCAGGATTGACGCATGGCAGAACAGACTTCCGACACGACGGCGCCCACCTCACTGTGGGTCGAGCGCACGGGCACGCGGCGGTACACCGGCCGCAGCTCGCGCGGCGCCGAGGTCTTGATCGGCTCCGAGGGCGTCGAAGGCGTGTTCACCCCCGGGGAGCTTCTGAAGATCGCACTCGCCGCGTGCAGTGGAATGAGCTCGGACTTCCCGCTGTCGCGTCGCCTCGGCGAAAACTATGACACCACCATCCGGGTGTCCGGCGCCGCGGACCGCGAGAACGAGGTGTACCCGCAGCTCGACGAGGTGATGGAACTGGATCTCAGCGAGCTCGACGCCGACGCCCAGGAGCGTCTGGTTGCGCTCGTGGAACGGTCGGTCGACAAGGTGTGCACGGTCGGGCGGACGTTGAAGGCCGGAACGAAAGTGACGTTGACCGTCGAGAGAGAAGCGTGATGCGGCGAGAGCTTGCGGCGCTGGCGGGCGGGACGGCGCTCTGCGCGGGTCTGCTCGTGGTCGCGCCCGCCGCGGCCGGGCCGGCGTTCTCGCCTCCGGCCGGCGCGTGCACCCCGTGGTCGGTGTCCGAGGTGGCGTCCGGGGCGGGTGTTCTCGAGAACCTGGCCTTCGACGGCTCGGGAACCATGCTGGTGTCGCGGACCGGGCTGGTCGGCGGTGGAGCTCTCGACGGGGTCCGCCCCGACGGCACGGTCACCCCGATCGTGCCCGAGGTGGAGGCGCCGGGCGGAATCGCCGTGGACGGCGCCGACGCCTACTACGCCACGGGGAACTCGTTCGCGGCCGGGGTCACCGGCTCGACGAACGGCACGGTCGACGTCGTGAACCTCGACACGGGCGACACCCGGACCCTGGCCGAGGGGCTGGTCATGCCTAACGGGCTGGTCCGGCTCGGCAACGGCGACATCCTCACCGCCCGGAATCTGGGCTCCGGGGCTGGACTGACCCGCGTCCCGGCCGCGGATCCCCACACACCCGAGGTCGTGCGCACCGATCTGGGAACCGTCGACGGTCTGGCGGTGCACGACGGCAACGTCTACACGGTGACGACGTTCGACACGACCACGACGTTGCGGATCCTCCGCGAGGACGACCTCAGCGGTCCCGTCGTGTCGGTCGAGTTACCCGGTTCCGGGCCCCTCAACGCGGCCGACGACCTCACCGTCGGACCGGACGGCATCGTGTACGTCGCCTACAACGGCGGCGGCAAGGTGGTGCGTGTCGATCCCGCCACAGGCGAGAGCTGCGCCCTGGCATCCGGACTGCCACTCGTGTCGTCGGTGCGGTTCGGCGCCGGACCGGGCTGGGATCCGGACGCGCTCTACGCCACGAGCTTCACCGGGAAGATCTACAAGCTCGAACGGTCGTGACGGACATGGAGAGAATGACCGCGTGGGTGCACGGATACGTGCAGGGTGTGGGGTTCCGGTGGTGGACCCGCGCCCGCGCGCTGGAACTCGGCCTCGTCGGATACGCGGCCAATCAGAAGGACGGCCGCGTGCTCGTGATCGCCGAGGGGCCCCGCGACAAGCTGGAGTCGCTGCTGACGCTGCTCCGTTCCGGCGACACGCCGGGCGCGGTGGATCTCGTCGTGGAGCAGTGGGATTCCCCGCGCGGAGACCTCATCGGGTTCGTCGAACGGTGAACCGCAGGTAAAGTTCTCCGTCATGCATCTGAAGAGTCTGACGCTGAAGGGATTCAAATCCTTTGCGTCCGCAACGACTCTGCGATTCGAGCCGGGAATCACCTGTGTGGTGGGGCCCAACGGGTCGGGTAAGTCCAACGTGGTCGACGCGCTCACCTGGGTCATGGGCGAGCAGGGGGCGAAGGCCCTGCGCGGCGGCAAGATGGAAGACGTCATCTTCGCCGGCACCGCCGGGCGGGCCCCCCTCGGACGCGCCGAGGTCACGCTGACCATCGACAATTCCGACGGCGCCCTGCCGATCGATTACTCCGAGGTGTCCATCACCCGGCGCATGTTCCGCGACGGCGCCGGCGAATACGAGATCAACGGCAGCTCCTGCCGGCTGATGGACGTGCAGGAACTGCTCAGCGACTCCGGCATCGGCCGGGAGATGCACGTCATCGTCGGTCAGGGCCGCCTCGCCGCGATCCTCGAATCACGCCCGGAAGACCGGCGCGCCTTCATCGAGGAAGCAGCCGGCGTCCTCAAGCACCGCAAACGCAAGGAAAAGGCGGTCCGCAAACTCGACGCGATGCAGGCCAACCTGGCGCGTCTGAACGACCTCACCGCGGAGTTGCGACGGCAGCTCAAACCACTCGGGCGTCAGGCCGAGGTGGCACGCCGCGCGCAGACCGTGCAGGCCGACCTCCGCGACGCGAAGCTGCGGCTCGCCGCGGACGATCTGGTGACGCGGCGCGAGGAGCTGGCCGACCAGGCCCAGGACGAGAAGGTGGCGCGCGAGCAGCACGACCAGGTCACCGAGGCGCTCGACGAGGCCAATCTCGAGCTCGGCCGTCACGAGCAGGAACTGTCGAGGCTCACCCCGGGCGCGGAGGCGGCCGCGCAGACGTGGTTCCAGTTGTCGGCGCTCGCGGAGCGCGTCAACGCGACCATCCGCATCGCCCGGGAGCGGGCGCGCCACCTCGACTCGGAGCCGTCCGCCAACCGTGGTCAGGACCCCGACGAGATGGAGGCCCGCGCCGACCGGATCGCCGCGGAGGAGCTGGAACTCGTCGAAGCAGTCGAGATGGCCCGTGCGGCGCTCGACGCGGCCAAGGAGCAGCTGGCACTGGGGGAGGAGACCGCCGCCGAGGCGGAACGGGCCCACATGGCGGCGGTCCGGGCCATCGCGGACCGTCGCGAAGGCCTGGCCCGGTTGTCCGGGCAGGTCGACACGCTGCGCACGCGCGCCGACTCCGTCGACGCCGAAGTGTCCCGGCTGACGGTCGCGATCGAGGAGGCCCGCCAGCGCGGCGACGCGGCGCAGTCCGAGTTCGAGGTCGTCCAGGACGAGATCGGTGACCTCGACGCGGGAGAGCTAGGGCTCGACTCCCATCACGAGCGTGCCGTCGAGGCGCTGCGCCTGATCACCGAACGCGTCACGGAACTCCAGAGCGACGAGCGCGCCGCCGGGCAGGAGGTGGCGTCGCTGCGCGCCCGGATCGACGCTCTGTCGATGGGTCTCGAACGCAAGGACGGCGCCGGCTGGCTCGTCGAGAACCGCAGTTCACAGGGCATCCGGGGGTCGATCGGTGGACTCATCACCGTCGAGAAGGGGTACGAGGGCGCCGTCGCGGCCGCGATGGGACCCGCCGCCGACGCGGTCGTCGCCGAATCCCTCGACGCCGCCCGCAGCGCGGTCGGCGCGCTGAAGGACACGGACAACGGGCGGGCGTCCCTCGTCATCGGAACCGATCAGGCCGCGCCGAACGGCGGCCACCTGGAGTCCGGCGCCCGATGGGCCGTCGACGTCATCGACTGCCCGGCCGAACTGCGGACCGGACTTGCGGCGCTCCTCGGCGGAGTGGTCGTGGTCGATTCCCTGGACGACGCCGTCGAGCACGTCCGGCGCAGGCCCGACGTGCGCGCCGTCACCCGCGACGGAGATCTCCTCGGTGCGGGCTGGATGAGCGGCGGCTCGGACCGGCAGCCGAGCACCCTCGAGGTCCAGGCCGCCATCGACAACTCGGTGCAGGATCTCGCCCGCGCCGAACGGCGGGCCGAGGAACTGTCGGCGGCACTGTCGGGTGCGGTCGCCGAACAGGCCGATCGCCAGGAGAACGCCGAGCAGGCGCTGGCCGCGCTGAACGAGTCCGACGCCGCGATGTCCGCCATCTACGAGCGCCTCGGCCGTCTCGGCCAGGCGGCGAGGGCCGCGCACGCCGAGTCCGACCGGCTCATGGCGCAGCGGGACAAGGCCGAGAGCGGACGCGAGGACACCCTGACAGCGCTGGCCGAGCTCGAGGAACGGCTGCGCTTGGCGGAACAGGAAGGATCGCCCGCCGGAGCCGACACGGGTGGTTCCGATTCGACGAGCATCGATCGCGAGATGGCGGCAGCGGCGCTGGCCGAAGTGCGTGCCGTGGAAGTGGAAGCCCGCCTGTCCGTGCGGACCGCCGAGGAGCGGGCCGAGTCGGTGCGCGGCAAGGCCGACTCCCTGCGTCGCGCCGCGCAGGTGGAACGCGACGCGCGCGCTCGCGCGGAACGTGCGATGAAGGCTCGTCAGAACGCCGCCGCCGTCGCCGCGGCCGTCGCCCTGTCCGGGCAGCGGGTCGCCGAGCACCTCGGCGAGGTCGTCGATGCCGCGATGGCTCACCGCGACGAACTCGCCCGGGCCCGCACCGAGCGGACGGCGCAACTCGAACAGGTGAAGGAAAAGGTGCGTCAGCTGACCGGACAGCTGGCGTCGCTGACCGACGCCGTGCACCGCGACGAGGTGGCTCGCGCTCAGGCCGCGCTGCGCATCGAACAGCTTGAGGAGGCGATCCTCGAACAGCACGGGATCGGACTCGACGATCTGATCGCCGAATACGGTCCCGAGGTCGCGCTGCCGCCGTCGGCGCTCGAGATGGAGGAGTACGAACAGGCGAAGGAGCGCGGCGAACAGGTCACGATGCCCGCGCCGATTCCGTACGACCGCACCACTCAGGAACGTCGCGCGAAACGCGCCGAGAAGGACCTGGCGACGCTGGGCAAGGTCAACCCGCTGGCGCTCGAGGAGTTCGCCGCGCTCGAGGAGCGCTACAACTTCCTCTCGACGCAACTCGAGGACGTGAAGACCGCCCGCAAGGATCTCCTCGCTGTGGTGGCCGATGTCGACGCCCGCATCCTGCAGGTGTTCGCCGAGGCCTATTCGGACGTCGAACGCGAATTCGTGCAGGTCTTCGCGAAACTGTTCCCCGGCGGCGAGGGCAGGCTGGTGCTCACCGACCCGTCGGACATGCTGACGACCGGCATCGAGGTGGAAGCCCGTCCACCGGGCAAGAAGGTCAAGCGACTGTCGCTGCTCTCCGGTGGCGAGAAGTCGCTGACGGCGGTGGCGATGCTCGTGGCGATCTTCCGTGCCCGGCCGTCCCCGTTCTACGTGATGGACGAGGTCGAGGCCGCACTGGACGACACGAACCTGCGTCGTCTCATCGGGTTGTTCGAGCAGTTGCGGGAGAAGTCGCAGCTGATCGTCATCACTCACCAGAAGCCGACGATGGAGGTCGCCGACGCGCTGTACGGCGTGAGCATGCGGGGCGACGGCATCACCACCGTCATCTCCCAGCGGCTCCGGGGCCAGGACATGGCGGCCGCGGACGCCTGATTCCGGTCCCTCCCGGGACTGTGCGCGGGGGAAGGCAGTGCGCGGCGAAATCCGTGGCCTGAAACAATGGGCGGCGTGACTACCGGAGCCTGGATTGCCATCGCGGCCGCACTCGCCGTTCTTCTCGTCGTTCTCGTCGTCGGATCCCTGCTGTATCGGCGTCGCCAGATCTCGCTGAAGGCGCCGGACACCCCGCAGGTCACCACGGCGGAGAAGGACCGTTCCGGCGGTTACCGGGCGGACGGCGGGTTCAACTTCAGTCAGGGGTCGACCGCGACCGCGCCGCCGCGTGAGGTCGTACCCGAGCCGGTGCTGCCGGAACCGGTTCTGCCGGAACCCGGAATCACAGCCGAACCCGAGGTGGTGACGCCGCCCGAGGCGGAGAAGGCGCCCGCGCCGGAAAAGGCCCCGGAAAAGGCCCCGGAGAAGCCGACCGCGCCGGAACCGGTCACGTACGAACCGGTGTACGCGCCCGAGGTCGAACCGGAACCCGAGGTCGCGCCCGAGCCCGAGCCGGCTCCCGCCGGGCCGGCACTCGACGTGATCGCTCCGACCGAGGGCAGGCTCGACCGTCTGCGCGGGCGGCTGTCCCGTTCGCAGTCGGCGGTGGGCAAGAGCCTGCTCGGACTGCTCGGCGGCGGCGACCTCGACGAGGACTCCTGGGAAGAGGTGGAGGACACCCTTCTCATCGCAGACCTCGGCTCGGCGACCACGACGAAGATCGTCACGTCACTGCGTGAGCAGATGGCGTCCCGCAGTGTCCGCACCGAGGCCGACGCCCGCGCACTGCTGCGCGAGGTCCTCGTCGCCGAACTCCGGCCGGAACTCGATCGTTCGATCCGTGCCCTCCCGCACGACGACCACCCGGCGGTCCTGTTGGTCGTCGGTGTGAACGGCACCGGCAAGACCACGACCACCGGCAAACTCGCCCGTGTTCTCGTGGCCGACGGCAGGCGAGTACTGCTCGGGGCCGCCGACACGTTCCGTGCCGCCGCCGCGGACCAGTTGCAGACGTGGGCCGAGCGGGTGGGCGCGGAAGTGGTCCGGGGCAAGGAGGCCGCCGATCCGGCGGCCGTGGCGTTCGATGCCGTGTCCAGGGGCATCGAGAACGGTGTCGACGTGGTGCTGATCGACACCGCGGGCCGCCTCCACACCAAGACGGGTCTGATGGACGAGCTCGGCAAGGTCAAGCGGGTCATCGAGAAGAAGGCGTCGGTCGACGACGTCCTCCTCGTCCTCGACGCGACCATCGGCCAGAACGGCCTGGCTCAGGCGCGGGTGTTCGCGGAGGTCGTCGATATCACCGGTGTGGTGCTCACCAAGCTGGACGGCACCGCCAAGGGTGGCATCGTGTTCCAGGTTCAGCACGAACTCGGGGTTCCGGTGAAGCTCGTCGGTCTCGGCGAGGGCGCCGACGATCTGGCACCGTTCGAGCCGGGCGCCTTCGTCGACGCGTTGCTCGGGTAGAGGCGAATCGGCGGCCGTCTCGGGGCCCCGGACGGCTCCGGGGGCCTGAAACCGACTGCAAATCGCCTGGCGAAACGTGGACGCAACAAAATAGGCCAATGCGTTCACGAGCGCGAAACAGTGCAGTGGCACAGCCGAAACACCAACTGAGCACCCTTCTTCTCAGGTCGTCAGCCGCAACCGGCTGGGCAGAGAAGGAGGAGGCTCAAGGTGGATTTCCCCACTATCGGTGCACCGGACACCGGGGACACAGCGTGGATGCTGACCAGCGCCGCGCTCGTGTTGCTCATGACTCCGGGACTTGCGTTCTTCTACGGCGGCATGGTGCGGGCCAAGAGCGTGCTGAACATGGTCATGATGAGCATCAGCGCGATGGGTGTCGTCGGCATCCTCTGGGTGCTCTACGGCTACTCCATGGCATTCGGGGAGGACAAAGGGAACTTCATCGGTGATCCGTTCCAGTACTTCGGGCTCAAGGGCCTGTTCGGCGGTTCCTACCTCGCCGAGACCGACGAAGCCGGTTCGGTGGTCGCCGATGCCGCGATCCCGCTCGTCGGCACGATCCCCGCGACGGTGTTCGTCGCCTTCCAGGCCATGTTCGCGATCATCACGGTTGCCCTGATCTCGGGTGCCGTCGCGGATCGTCTGCGCTTCGGTTCGTGGCTGCTCTTCGCCGGCCTCTGGGCGACGGTCGTGTACTTCCCGGTGGCGCACTGGGTCTTCGCCTTCGACGGCGTCACCTCCGAGACGGGCGGCTGGATCGCCAACAAGCTCGCCGCGGTGGACTTCGCGGGTGGTACCGCCGTCCACATCAATGCCGGCGCCGCCGGTCTCGTCCTCTGCATCATCCTCGGCAAGCGCAGGGGATGGCCGGGAACTCCCTTCCGTCCGCACAACCTGACGTTCGTGATGCTCGGCGCCGGTCTCCTCTGGTTCGGCTGGTTCGGATTCAACGCCGGTTCGGCAGTCGGTTCCAACGGCATCGCCGGAGCAACCTTCATCACGACGGTCATCGCAACGTGCGCGGCCATGCTCGCCTGGCTCCTGGTCGAGCGTATTCGCGACGGCCACGCCACCACACTCGGTGCGGCGTCCGGAATCGTGGCCGGCCTGGTGGCCATCACGCCGTCCTGCTCCTCGGTGAACGTCGTCGGCGCACTCGCGATCGGCGTCGTGGCCGGCGCACTCTGCGCCCTCGCGGTCGGTCTGAAGTTCCGCTTCGGATTCGACGACTCGCTCGACGTCGTCGGTGTCCACCTCGTCGGCGGCATCGTCGGAACTCTGATGGTCGGCCTGGTCGCAACGTCCGAGGCGCCCGCGGGTGTTGTCGGTCTGTTCTATGGTGGAGGCCTCGACCAACTCTGGCGTCAGGCAGTGGGCGCCGGAGCAGTACTGCTTTACTCGCTCGTCGGTACCGCCGTCGTCGCATTGATCGTGAAGTTCACGATCGGTCTGCGGCTCAGCGACGAGGGTGAATCACTTGGAGTGGACGAGTCGGAACACGCAGAGACCGCCTACGATTTCGCCGCTCTCGGCGGAAACTCGGCAACTGCTCGTGTATCCGGCAAGGAGGGATGAGGAAATGAAGCTGATCACAGCAATTGTCAAGCCGTTCACTCTGGAGGACGTCAAGACGGGACTCGAGCAGGCGGGCGTCCTCGGCATGACCGTCAGCGAGGTTCAGGGGTACGGCCGGCAGAAGGGCCACACCGAGGTTTACCGGGGAGCGGAGTACTCGGTCGATTTCGTTCCGAAGGTCCGGGTCGAGGTCGTCGTGGACGACGCCGCTGTGGACAAGGTCGTCGAGGTGATCGTCGAGGCGGCACGCACCGGCAAGATCGGTGACGGCAAGGTCTGGGTCTCACCGGTCGAGTCGGTCATCCGGGTACGTACCGGGGAACGCGGCGCGGATGCACTCTGACCCCAACGGGTCCGGTAAGACCGGCCCTGGTCCCGTCGCCAAGGCGACGGAACCAGGGCCGGTTGCGTCAGGCGGATCGAACGAAGCGGCGGACCTGGCCCGCGCACGCAGACAACTGCTCACCGGGGGCTCCGAGACCCGGCCCGGCGCAAGGAATCCCGCAGGCCACGGACGGCGACTCGACGCCGCCGCGCTGCGGCACGCGCTCGTCGATCTGCACGAGTTCTGGTTGACCACAAAGGGTGCCGAGCTCGGCATCAAGCCGGACAGCGGCTTCGCGCTCGTCGCGGTCGGCGGACTCGGTCGCCGCGAACTTCTGCCGTACTCGGATCTCGACCTCCTCCTGCTCCACGACGACATGGATCCGGTGGTCGTCGCCCAGGTCGCGGACCAACTCTGGTATCCGTTGTGGGACGCGCACATCAAGCTCGACCACAGCGTCCGGACCATTCCGCAGGCACTCCAGGTGGCGGACACCGACATCACGGCTGCTCTGGGCATGCTCGAGGCGCGTCACATCGTCGGCGACGTCGAGCTCACCAACCTCCTCATCAGCGGGGTTCGCCGGCAGTGGCGCACCGACATCCGCAACCGCTTCGACGAACTCGTCGCGCAGACGAAGTCGCGGTGGGAACGCAGCGGCGAGATCGCCCATCGCGCGGAGCCCGACCTGAAGAGCGGTCGCGGTGGCCTGCGGGACGTACAGCTGCTGAACGCGCTGTCCATCGCGCAGCTCACCGACGGCATGCCCGGACTCGGTCCGGAGTCGCCGGGTGGGGGACTGGCACTCGCGCACCGCCGGCTCCTCGACGTCCGCACCGAACTGCACCGGGTGGCGGGCCGCTCGCGGGATCAGCTGCGCGCCCAGGACGCCGACGAGATCGGCGCGGCACTGCGGATCGGTGATCGGTTCGACCTCGCGCGCATGCTCAGCGATGCCGCGCGCACCATCAGCTACTCCGTCGACGTCGGTGTGCGGACGGCAGGTCATGCCCTGCCGCGGCGTGGTCTCGCCCGGTTGCGCCGTCCGCCGGTGCGGCGGCCCCTCGACGAGGGTGTCGTCGAGCACGCCGGTGAAGTGGTGCTGGCCCGCGACGCCAGGCCCGCCAAGGATCCAGGGCTCGTGTTGCGGGTCGCGTCGGCGTCGGCGACGACGGGCATGCCGATGTCGGCGTCCACGTTGAATCGCCTGGCCGACAACGCCCCCGAACTGAGGGAGCCGTGGCCGAAAGAAGCGCTGAACGATCTGCTGGTGATGCTCGGGTCGGGCAGTCGCGCCGTCGCGGCGATCGAGGCTCTCGATCGCACCGGATTGTGGGGCCGACTCCTTCCCGAGTGGGGTGCCGTCCGGGACCTGCCGCCACGGGACGCGGTGCACACGTGGACGGTGGATCGCCATCTCGTCGAGACCGCCGCCCACGCCAGCGCGTTCACCACCCGGGTCGCCCGCCCGGACCTGCTGATGCTGGGCGCGCTGCTGCACGACATCGGCAAGGGGCGCGGCGGCGACCACAGTGTCGTCGGCGCGGAACTGGCCACCCAGATCGGGAAGCGGCTCGGATTGTGGCCTTCGGACGTCGTGCTGCTGACGGCGATCGTGCGCCATCATCTGCTATTGCCGCACACCGCGACGCGGCGTGACCTCGACCATCCCGCGACCGTGGAGAAGGTCGTCGAGACGATCGGCGGCGACGGTGTGCTGCTGGAGTTGCTGCACGCGCTGGCGGAGGCGGATTCGCTGGCAACGGGTCCCGGTGTGTGGGGCGACTGGAAGTCGTCACTGATCGGGGAACTGGTGCGCCGATGCCGCCTGGTCATGGCGGGAGAGGTTCTTCCCGCGCCTGATCCGCTCGATCCGGAACATGTCGCGCTGGCGGCGACGGGTGGCGTGCACGTCGCGCTCGTCCCCGCCGACAGTCCGCACAACTATGTGGTGACGGTCATCGCACCTGATCAGCGGGGCCTGCTGTCGAAGGCGGCGGGCGTGCTCGCGCTGCACTCCCTGCGCGTCTACTCCGCATCGGTGGGCAGCGCCGAGGGGTCGGCGGTCAACTCGTTCGTCGTGTCCCCGAGGTTCGGGGCGCCGCCGCAGGCGGGACTGTTGCGGCAGGAACTGATCCGCGCGCTGGCGGGGGAGCTGAACCTGCTCGAGATGCTCACCGCCAAGGAGGAGGAGGCTCGCGAGAGCCAGCGGGTGGCAGCCGTGGAGGAGCGGGGCGAAGCCGCGGTTCCGGTGCAGTACGCACAGGCACCGCCGCGGGTCATCTGGTTCGACACGAGCTCGCCCGGGGAGATCATCCTCGAACTCAGGGCCGAGGACAGGCTGGGACTGCTGTCCAGGCTGGCCGACGCGTTCGACACGTGCGGCGCCGATGTCCGCTGGGCCCGGGTGACCACCCTGGGTTCGTCGGTGATCGACTCGTTCTGCCTCGACCTCGGCGGCGGGGACACCCGGGCGAGCCGGGAAGAGGTCGAGCGCGCGATCCTCGGTGTCGTTCCGCTCACGAAGCCGAAGAAGCAGGAGGGCAGCGGGGGAGAATGAACGACCGGACGTGAGCGGCTAGTCTGGTGCCCGAGAATATCCACCGCATACTCGCACGACTTCAGGAGCGCACTCGGTGTTCGAATCCCTTTCCGACAGGTTGACCGGAGCCCTCAAGGATCTGCGTGGCAAGGGTCGCCTTTCCGGAGCCGACATCGATGCCACCTGCCGTGAGATCCGGTTGGCTCTGCTCGAGGCCGACGTCGCGCTGCCCGTCGTCCGCTCGTTCATCGCCAAGATCAAGGAACGCGCCAAGGGCGTCGAGGTCTCGGGGGCGCTCAACCCGGCGCAGCAGGTCGTCAAGATCGTCAACGAGGAACTCGTCGGGATCCTCGGCGGCGAGACCCGCCGGCTGGTGTTCGCGAAGACGCCGCCGACGGTCATCATGCTCGCCGGTCTGCAGGGTTCCGGTAAGACCACCCTCGCCGGCAAGCTCGCCAAGTGGCTGCGCGACCAGGGGCACACCCCGCTGCTCGTGGCCTGCGACCTTCAGCGCCCCGGCGCCGTCACCCAGCTGCAGATCGTCGGCGAGCGGGCGGGTGCCACGGTCTTCGCGCCGCATCCCGGCACCTCGATCGGTGGCGGAGACAACGAGCTGGGCATCACCGCGGCCGACCCGGTCGAGGTGGCCCGGGCAGGTGTCGAGGAAGCACGCAACAAGCAGTTCGACGTGGTCATCGTCGACACCGCGGGTCGCCTCGGTATCGACGCCGACCTGATGGCGCAGGCGGCGGGAATCCGCGACGCCGTGAAACCGGACGAGACGATCTTCGTGCTCGACGCGATGATCGGTCAGGACGCGGTCAGCACCGCCGAGGCATTCCGTGAGGGTGTCGGATTCACCGGTGTCGTGCTCACCAAGCTCGACGGCGACGCCCGCGGTGGTGCGGCGCTCAGCGTCCGCGAGGTCACCGGGCAACCCATCCTGTTCGCGTCCACGGGTGAGAAGCTCGAGGACTTCGACATCTTCCACCCCGACCGCATGGCCAGCCGCATCCTCGGGATGGGTGACGTCCTCAGCCTCATCGAGCAGGCCGAGCAGGTCTTCGACCAGAAGCAGGCCGAGGCCACCGCCCAGAAGATCGGCTCCGGGCAGCTGACGCTCGAGGATTTCCTCGAGCAGATGATGGCCGTTCGCAAGATGGGCCCCATCGGCAACCTCCTGGGCATGCTCCCGGGTGCGGGGCAGATGAAGGACGCTCTCGCGAACGTCGACGAGAAGCAACTCGACCGGGTGCAGGCGATCATCCGCGGCATGACCCCCGCCGAGCGCGACGACCCCAAGATCATCAATGCGTCCCGCAGGCTGCGGATTGCCAACGGCTCCGGCGTCAAGGTGTCGGACGTCAACCAGCTCGTGGACCGCTTCTTCGAGGCTCGCAAGATGATGGCCGCGATGGCCGGGCGAATGGGCATGCCGGGTTCGCGCAAGCCGCAGCGCAGCAAGAAGGGCAAGAAAGGCAAGAAGGGCGGTAAGGGCCCGACGCCGCCGAAGGTGCGCGGAGGATTCCCCGGCGGCCTGCCGGGCGGGTTCCCGGGTATGCCGCCCGGAGGGCTCCCCGCAGGGATGCCGGATCTGTCGAACATGCCGAAGGGCCTGGACGAGTTGCCGCCCGGACTGGAGGGCATCGACCTGTCGCAGTTCAAGCGGCCGGAGAAGTAACCGGTGGGTGCGCTGCACTTCCGCGGTACCGGTCTGCCCGACGAACAGCCCGTCGAGTTCTGGGTCGACCGGGGTGTGATCTCGACCGAACCCATTCCCGGCGCCGAGACCGTGTGCGAGTCGGGTTGGATCGTTCCCGGTCTCGTCGACGCCCACTGCCACGTCGGGATCAGGTTCGGCGGCGGCGGTGGCGAGACAGTCGAGGGACTGATCGCGCAGGCGGAGACCGAGCGTGACTGCGGGGTCCTGCTGATTCGTGACGCAGGTTCGCCGGTCGACACCCGTTTCGTCGACGACCGCCCCGACCTGCCGCGGATCGTCCGAGCCGGTCAGCACATCGCCGCCCCCAAGCGCTACATCCGTGGGCTGCCCGTCGATCTCGAGGACGAGTCGCAACTGCCGGACGAGGTGGTGAGGCAGGCCCGGGCCGGTGACGGGTGGGTCAAGCTCGTCGGCGACTGGATCGACCGGTCCGTGGGTGACCTGGCGCCGTTGTGGAGCGACGACATCCTGGTCGAGGCGATCGCGGCGGCGCACCGCGAAGGGGCGCGCGTCACCGCGCACGTGTTCGCCGAAGACGCGCTTCCGGGCCTGATCAACGCCGGGATCGACTGTATCGAGCACGGCACCGGGCTCACCGACGAGACGATCGAACTGATGGCCTCGCGCGGGACGGCGCTCGTCCCGACGTTGATCAACATCGCGACGTTCCCGGAGATCGCCGAGTCCGCCGCGCGGTTCCCGGTCTACGCCGCGCACATGCGCGACCTGCACTCACGGGTGAAGGACACGATCGGTGCCGCTCACGACGCGGGGATCCCGATCTACGCCGGCACCGACGCGGGCGGATCGATCGTCCACGGACGCATCGCCGACGAGGTCGAGGAACTGAAAGCGGTCGGATTGTCGCCGACCGAGGCGCTCGGCGCCGCGTGCTGGGACGCGCGGACGTGGCTCGGACATCCGGGTGTGGAGGCGGGCGCGCCCGCGGATCTGGTGGTGTTCCGGAACGACCCACGCGCGAGCAGCGACGCCCTCGCGGCGCCCGACGTCGTGGTGTTGCGGGGGTCCGTCGTCAAGACCCGATGACCGGGTTTCCCCCGCACGGTGTTCGTCTGGCAGAATGAACCGCTGTTCGTCGCATCCGGTCACGTACCGCGCGACGGTCACAGGTTAGAGGCAAAACCGGGCGCGCTATTCCTGCGCGTCGCCGAATTGCACGTGGCATATGGGCACACTCGTGTGCGCACTGAAGGAGAAGTACAGCAGTGGCTGTCAAGATCAAGCTCACCCGGCTCGGCAAGATCCGGAACCCGCAGTACCGCATCGTCGTCGCCGACTCCCGCACCCGCCGCAACGGCCGTGCGATCGAGACCATCGGCAAGTACCACCCCAAGGAAGAGCCCTCGCTGATCGAGGTCGACTCGGAGCGCGCCCAGTACTGGCTCGGCGTCGGCGCCCAGCCCACCGAGCCCGTCGAGGCCATCCTGAAGATCACCGGTGACTGGCAGAAGTTCAAGGGCCTGCCGGGCGCCGAGGGCACCCTCCGCGTCAAGGAAGCCAAGCCCTCCAAGCTGGAGCTGTTCCAGGCTGCGCTCGCGCAGGCCGAGAACGAGCCCGTCGGCGAGGCCATCACGCCCAAGAAGAAGAAGGCGAAGGCCGAGGACGCCGAGGCTGCTGCCGACGCTCCCGCCGAGGCTGCTGCAGAGTCCGAGGCTGCTGACAAGTGAGTGCCGTCGTCGCCGATGCCGTGGAGCACCTCGTTCGTGGCATCGTCGCCAACCCCGACGACGTTCGTGTCGAGCTGATCACCGGGCGTCGGGGGCGCACTGTCGAGGTGCACGTCAACCCTGACGATCTCGGCAAGGTCATCGGCCGCGGTGGTCGCACCGCGACCGCGCTGCGCACGCTGGTCTCCGGTATCGGTGGCCGCGGGATCCGGGTCGACGTCGTCGACACCGATCAGTAGAGGCCGCACAGTAGTGGAGCTCGTCGTAGGCCGTGTCGCGAAGTCGCACGGCATCAAGGGTGAGATCGTGGTCGAGGTTCGCACCGACGAACCCGAGGATCGATTTGCCGTCGGTGCCGAGCTGCGGGGACACAAGCCGCGCGAGCAGGCTGTGAGCACGTACACGGTGGAAGCCGCCCGGGAGCATTCCGGGCGGCTTCTGCTGCGCCTCGAAGGTGTGTCGGATCGGACCGGGGCGGATGCCCTGCGGGGCACGCTGTTCGTCATCGACAGCGCAGAACTCGAGCCCTCCGACGACCCCGACGAGTTCTACGATCACGAACTCGAGGGACTGTCGGTGCGACTCGCCGACGGCACAGAGGTGGGCACGGTTACCGAGGTATTGCATTCCGCGGCAGGCGAATTGCTCTCGATCCGTCGTTCCGGCGAACAGCCCGGTGAACTCCTCGTCCCGTTCGTGGCGGCGATCGTCACGTCGGTGTCCGTGGCCGACGGCGTCGTCGAGATCGACCCGCCGGAAGGCTTGCTGGATCCCGACTTCGGTGACTCCGCCGACGGGAAATGAGTCGGTAGCCGTGCGTCTCGACGTGGTCACCATTTTCCCCGAATACCTCGAACCGCTCCGGGCGGCGCTGCTCGGCAAGGCCATCGACAAGGGCCTCATCTCCGTCGAGGTCCACGATCTGCGGAACTGGACGCACGACGTCCACAAGGCCGTCGACGACTCGCCGTACGGCGGCGGGCCGGGGATGGTCATGAAACCGACCGTCTGGGGCCCCGCCCTGGACGACGTCCTCGCCGCGGGTGGCGACACGGACCCGTTGCTCGTCGTCCCCACACCGGCCGGTGTCCCGTTCACCCAGGCGACCGCCGAACGCTGGGCGGGGGAGCAGCACATCGTCTTCGCCTGCGGACGTTACGAGGGCATCGATCAGCGGGTGTTCGACGACGCCGCCCGCCGCGTCCGCGTCGAAGAGGTCAGCATCGGCGACTACGTCCTCATCGGTGGCGAGGCAGCCGTGCTGGTGATGACCGAGGCGTTCGTGCGCCTCATTCCCGGAGTGCTGGGCAATCAGCTGTCGCACCAAGAGGATTCGTTCTCCGACGGTCTCCTCGAAGGCCCCAGCTACACGCGGCCGGCCTCGTGGCGTGGACTCGACGTCCCGCCGGTCCTGCTGTCCGGCGACCACGCGAAGGTCGCTGCGTGGCGGCGCGAACAGTCGCTGCACCGCACCGCCGAACGCCGCCCGGACCTGTTGCCCTGAACTGATTCCGGGCTGCCCAGGCACTAACCCTGGGGCTGCGCCCAGTCGTCGACGACACCGGTCGGGAACACGGACTTCACGAATCCGGTCATCGTGTCCCGGGCGTGCCGCGCGCTGGAATCCTCGGTGACGTCTGTTATTGCGGTGTCCGGATACGACTCCTCGTCGTCCTCGTACCGGATGTCCTCCCGCGACGCGACGGCCACGATGTAACGGCTGTCCTCACCCATCACCCCGGTCGACACGTGAATCCACCGGTCGGTCACGCAGCACATCCAGCCCTGCTTCACCCCGACGACCCTCTCCCCGGGCAGCCCGTCAGGAATGCCGAACCGCTGGTCGTACCCGTCGATTCCCTCAGGTGTCGATGCCCGCAGGTAGCCGACGAACTCGGCGATCCGGCCCTCGCCGAGGCCGTCGCGGTCGTCGAGCAGTCCGGCGTAGAACGTCACGAGGTCGGCGGCGGTCGTCTCGGTGTTCCACCACAACCCGTCCCAGGGCGGTGTGGTGGCGGCGAGTCCGTAGCGCCCGGCGACGTCGACGACGAGGTCCGGGCCGCCGAGATCGTCCCAGAGTGTGTTGGCTGCGTCGTCGTCGGAGGATTCGAGCATCCGCGCCAGCAGCAGACGGTCGTAGTCGGACAGCGGGCGCTCACCGAGCGCGTCGAGGTGATACATCTGGGCGGCGATGAACAGCTTGGCCAACGACGCCGTTTCGACCGGTTCGGTGGCGGCGTCCTCGAGGTAGCTGCTGGTGGCGCGGTCCAGCACTGCGATCGACACGTCCGCACCGCGATCCGCGGCCGCCGTCGCGACCGCCGCCGGAATGCGCTCGGCCAGCGGTGCGGAGACCGGGACCTGCGCAGAGGGAAAGGGCTCCGGGCTCGGGGTGACACCGTCACTCGCCGGCGCGTCCTCGGGTAAATCCGCGGCCGGGAGGAGGTCGGGGGTAGCGACTGCCGGCGACGTCACCGGGATGTCGACCACGGAGTTCGTCTCGGTCGGGATGGTGCAGGCCGTGATTGCCGCAAGCAGGAAGACCATGACCGTCAGGCACCGGATCAGCCTGGACATGAAATTCTCCCGAGATTTCCGTGACGGCCTCACCGCCGACGATATTGTCTCAGAGTAGCGGTAGGGTCCATTTCCGTGACTCTCAAGACCGTGAACCAGCGCATCGCCGAGGAGCTCGACGTCCGGGAGGGACAGGTCGCGGCCGCCGTGGACCTCCTCGACGGTGGAGCCACCGTGCCCTTCATCGCCCGGTACCGCAAGGAAGTCACCGGAACGCTCGACGACGCTCAGCTCCGCCAGCTCGAGGAACGTCTGCGATACCTGCGGGAACTGGACGAGCGCCGGGTTGCGGTGCTCGAGTCGATCGACTCACAGGGCAAGCTCGACGACCAGCTGCGTGGGCAGATCATGACCGCCGACACGAAGGCGCGCCTCGAAGACATCTACCTGCCCTTCAAGCCGAAGCGGCGAACCAAGGCGCAGATCGCGCGCGAAGCCGGTCACGAGCCCGTCGCCGACGCGCTGATCACCGATCCCGGGGCCGACCCGGCGTCCTACATGGCCGAACAGCTCGAGGGCGCGCGCGCGATCCTCGTCGAACGCTTTGCCGAAGACGCCGACCTGGTCGGTGAGCTTCGTGAGCTGATGTGGACCCGCGGGCAGCTGGTGTCCGCGGTCCGCAAGGGCAAGGAGACCGAGGGCGCCAAGTTCGCCGACTACTTCGAGTTCTCCGAACCGTTCGGCAAGCTCCCGTCACACCGGATCCTCGCGGTGCTGCGTGGCGAGAAGGAGGAGGTGCTCTCACTCACCCTGGCACCCGACACGGAGGAACCCGTCCCGGGCGAGCCCACGGTCTACGAAGGCCGGATCGCCGGACGGTTCGGCATCGCCGACCGCGGTAGGCCCGCCGACCGGTGGCTGCTCGACACCGTGCGGTGGGCATGGCGCACCAAGATGATCGTCACCCTGGGCATCGACACGCGGATGCGCCTGCGGCAGTCGGCGGAGAAGGACGCCGTCGACGTGTTCGCCAACAACCTGCGCGACCTGCTGCTGGCAGCCCCCGCCGGAACCCGCGCGACGATGGGCCTCGACCCCGGTTTCCGGACCGGAACCAAGGTCGCGGTCGTGGACGCCACCGGCAAGGTGGTGGCGCACGAGACGATCTACCCCCATCAGCCGCAGAACAAGTGGGACGCGTCCCTGTCGACGCTCGCCGGCCTGGTCGCCAAGCACGGGGTCGAGCTCATCGCGATCGGTAACGGCACCGCCTCCCGTGAAACGGACGCACTCGCGACCGAGCTCATCGCCAAGTCGGGCGCCACCAACCTGACGAAGATCGTGGTGTCCGAGGCCGGCGCGTCCGTGTACTCGGCGTCCGCGTACGCGTCGGCGGAGCTGCCCGACCTCGACGTGTCGATCCGTGGCGCGGTCTCCATCGCCCGCCGGCTGCAGGATCCGCTCGCCGAACTGGTGAAGATCGACCCGAAGTCGATCGGCGTCGGCCAGTACCAGCACGACGTGTCGGAGACACTGCTCGCGCGTTCGCTCGGTGCCGTCGTCGAGGACGCGGTGAACGCCGTCGGCGTCGACGTGAACACGGCGTCGGTGCCGCTGCTGTCCCGTGTGTCCGGCATCGCCGGTTCCCTGGCGGAGAGCATCGTCGCGCACCGCGACCAGAACGGTCCGTTCCGCAGCCGCAAGGGCCTCAAGGACGTCGCGAGGCTCGGTCCGAAGGCGTTCGAGCAGTGCGCCGGCTTCCTGCGCATCCCCAACGGGGACGACCCCCTCGACGCGTCCAGCGTCCACCCCGAGGCCTATCCGGTGGTGCGCAAGATCGTCGACGCCAGCGGCAGCGGCGTGCGCGAGATCATCGGCAACACGTCCGCGCTGCGCAGCCTGAACCCGGCAGATTTCGTCGACGACCGGTTCGGTCTGCCCACGGTCACCGACATCATCGGTGAGCTCGAGAAGCCCGGGCGCGACCCCCGCCCGGAATTCAAGACGGCCACGTTCGCGGCGGGCATCGAGAAGGTGTCGCACCTGAAGCCGGGGATGACCCTCGAGGGTGTCGTCACCAACGTGGCGGCGTTCGGCGCGTTCGTCGACATCGGTGTCCACCAGGACGGTCTCGTGCACGTGTCGGCGATGTCTCACAACTTCGTCAAGGACCCGCGTGACGTCGTGAAGTCGGGCGACGTCGTGAAGGTGAAGGTCCTCGAGGTGGACGAGGCCCGCCAGCGCATCGGGCTTACGCTGCGCCTCGACGACGAGGTCGGGGCCGGCCGCAAGAACGACGGGCCCCGCGGCGGCGGGCAGCGCCAGGATCGGCGGGGCGGCGGGCTGCCGCAGGATCGGCGGGGCGGTAAGCCGCAGCAGCAGGGTGGACGCGATCGCGGGCGTGACTCCCGTCCGGCGCCCGGCGGTTCGATGGCCGACGCACTGCGGAAGGCGGGGTTCGGCAAGTAGGAGGTCACCATCCCGACACGAGCCTTCACTTTTCGATGGAGTGACCAGTTCTTTACTGGGATAGTGGATGCCGATGTACGAATGGCTGGATCGGGAAATCGTCGGGCACGGGCGCCTGCCTCTGCTCTTTTTCCTGCTCGGGTTTCTCGCGGCCTTCCTGTTCATCCGGTTGAGCGTGCGGATGATCCGTGCCGAGGTGTCGTGGTGGCCGGGCAACGTGAAACCCGGTGGGCACCATGTCCACCACGTGGTGTTCGGCGTCGTGACGATGCTCGTGTCGGGAGTCTCCCTCATCGCCGTGTACGAGGACGGCACCCAGACCACCGGCGCCGTCCTCGCCACGTTCTTCGGGATCGGCGCGGCGCTGGTGCTGGACGAGTTCGCGCTGATCTTCTACCTGCAGGACGTGTACTGGGCGGATGAGGGCCGGACGTCGGTCGATGCCGTATTCGTGGCGATCGGCGTTACGGGTCTGCTGCTGCTCGGTCTCCGGCCCCTCGAACTGATCAACGTCACCGACTTCCGGGATTCCCCGGATCCCTGGGTGCGGGTGGCGATCGCGCTGTCGTCCGTGATCAACCTGCTCATCGCGGCTGTGGTGCTGCTCAAGGGGAAGATCTGGACCGGGCTGCTCGGCCTGTTCATCTTCCCGATCCTGCTGATCGGGGCGCTCCGATTGAGCCGGCCCAGCGCGCCGTGGGCACGGTGGCGCTACACGTCCAAACCGAAGCGGATGCTCCGGGCACTCGAACGGGAGCGAAAGTGGCGGCGGCCGGTCATCCGGGCCAAGATCTTCGTGCAGGACTTCATCGCGGGTACGCCCAGCGCGGAGCACGTGAAGGAAGCCGCGGAGCATGCCAGGGTGGCGGCGGAGGTGGAACTCGACCACGTGGTGCATGCGGCACCACCGCCGATTTCTCTTCACCCGGTGGCGTCTGGCACAATGGACGGGTTGCCTGGACCAGGCAGCAATACTTGATCTGGGCACGAACCAGACGAGCACCGGTGTTCTCCGAACGTCCGGGTGCCGCTCGGTTCCTCTGCTCCTGCGAAAACGCAAGGATGGAACACCGATGAACACTCTCGATTTCCTGGACAAGAAGTCCCTCCGCGACGACATTCCCGAGTTCCGTCCCGGCGACACCCTCAACGTGCACGTCAAGGTCATCGAAGGCTCGAAGGAGCGCGTGCAGGTCTTCAAGGGCGTCGTGATCCGCCGCCAGGGCGGCGGCGTCCGCGAGACCTTCACCGTCCGCAAGGTCTCCTTCGGTGTCGGCGTCGAGCGCACCTTCCCGGTCCACAGCCCCAACCTGGCGCAGATCGAGGTCGTCACCCGCGGTGACGTGCGACGCGCCAAGCTGTACTACCTCCGCGATCTGCGTGGCAAGGCCGCCAAGATCAAGGAAAAGCGCTGACCTTTCCGATGAGCCCGGCACTGCGTACTCGCGGTGCCGGGCTAATCTGATTTCGTGACAGATTCTTCGAAGGAGCGGGCATTGTCGTCGGAATCCGAGACCACCGGCGATTCGGCCGCCACTTCCACCGAGAACGGTGGCGCGGCGAAGCCCGAGAAGAAGCCCCGCTCCTTTCTTCGCGAGTTGCCGATCCTGATTCTGGTCGCGCTCGTTCTGAGTTTCCTGTTGCAGACGTTCGTCGCCCGCGTCTACCTCATTCCGTCGGAATCGATGGAGCCGACGCTGCACGGGTGCGCGGGCTGCACCGGCGACCGAATCGTCGTCGAAAAGATCGGTTACCACTTCGGTGAGCCGCAACCGGGTGATGTCATCGTGTTCCGCGGCCCCGATTCGTGGTCTCAGGACTTCGTCTCCACCCGGTCCTCCAACGTGGTGATCCGCGGTGCGCAGGAACTCGGCTCCCTCGTCGGACTCGTCCCCCCGGACGAGAACGACCTCGTCAAGCGTGTGATCGCCACCGGCGGTCAGACCGTCGAATGCTGTGACGACCAGGGGCGCATCCTGGTCGACGGCACACCGCTCGACGAGCCCTACGTCGTCATGGACTTCCCGTTCGTCCCCGGCTCCCAGACGTGCGACACGGCACTGAAGTCGGCGCGCTGCTTCGGTCCGGTCACCGTGCCCGACGGGCACGTTTGGGTGATGGGCGACAACCGCAGCAACTCCGCGGACTCGAGGTACCACGTCGGTGACGACATGCAAGGCACCATCCCGCTCGACAACGTGATCGGTAAGGCTGTTTTCATCGCGTTGCCACCGTCGCGGATGGGCACGATCAGTTCACCCGATATCCAGGGCAAGTGACTTCCTGGCCTCCACGCATCATCATTCGCAGGTCGTCCGGTCTGCGGACGATGGAGTCGGCCCTGGTCCGCAGTGGACTCGGGCCGGTGGCCGGTGTCGACGAGGCAGGCCGCGGGGCCTGTGCAGGCCCGCTCGTCGTGGCGGCCTGCATCCTCGCGCCGAAACCGTATCCGGCGCTGGCGCGGCTCGACGATTCGAAGAAGCTCACCGAACGCATCCGCGAAGAGCTGTTCCCGGCCATCACGAGATTGGCAGTGGCCTGGAGTGTCGTGTCCTTCCCCGCCGAGGAAGTCGACAGGATGGGTGTGCACGTCGCCAACATCGAGGGCATGCGGCGCGCCGTCGCCGGGCTCTCGACCACCCCGGGCTACGTTCTGACCGACGGCTTCCGTGTCCCGGGGCTTCCGGCCCCGTCGTTGCCGGTGATCGGCGGTGACGCCGCGGCGGCGTGCATCGCGGCGGCGAGTGTGCTGGCCAAGGTGTCGCGTGACCGTGTGATGGTCGCGATGGACGAGACACACCCCGGCTACGGGTTCGCGATCCACAAGGGCTACGGGACGCCGGGGCACATGGCGGCGCTCGAGGAGCTGGGCCCGTGCCCGGAGCACCGGCGCTCGTGGTCGAACATCGCGGCGCTGCTGCACCGGGTGGATAACAGTTCCGGAAGTGCGAGATGATGACAATTCACACCAGAGCAGGAGGACTCCGAGACCGATGAGTGCCGAGGATCTCGAGAAGTACGAAACCGAGATGGAGCTGTCGCTCTACCGCGAGTATCGGGACATCGTCGGTCAGTTCTCCTATGTCGTGGAGACCGAGCGCCGGTTCTACCTGGCCAACTCGGTGGAGTTGCTGCCGCACAACGCCGACGGTGAGATCTACTTCGAGCTGCGGATGTCCGACGCGTGGGTGTGGGACATGTACCGTCCCGCCCGGTTCGTGAAGTATGTCCGCGTCATCACGTTCAAGGACGTGAACATCGAGGAACTCGACAAGCCGGATCTGCGGCTCCCGGACAACGGTTTGTCCTGACGGCCCGAATATCGCGTCCGCGTACGATCATCCGATGACCGGACGGAGGCGCGTGGCGCTGGCTCTCGGTAGCGGCGGCGCACGCGGGTACGCCCACATCGGAGCGATCCAGGTACTCGAGGAGCGCGGATTCGAGATCGTCGGGGTCGCGGGATCGTCGATGGGCGCCCTCGTGGGTGGCCTCCACGCCGCGGGAAAGCTCGACGACTTCACCCGGTGGGCGGTGAGCCTGACGCAGCTCGACGTGGTGCGGCTCCTCGACCTGTCGGTGTCCGCGCCGGGCGCCATCCACGCCGAGAAGATCCTGCAGCGGGTCCGGGAGATCCTCGGTGAGGTCCGCATCGAGGACCTTCCGATTCCGTACACCGCCGTCGCTACGGACCTCGCCGCGGGCCGGTCCGTGTGGTTCCAGCGCGGACCGGTCGACGCGGCCATCCGCGCATCGATCGCCATCCCCGGAGTCATCACGCCGTACGTGCTGAACGGCCGGGTGCTCGCCGACGGTGGCATCCTCGACCCTCTGCCGATGGCACCGCTCGTCTCCGTCAGCGCCGACCTGACCGTCGGGATCAGCCTGGGCGCCGAGGATCGGGACGGTCGCTCCCTTGCTCCGGAGAACGTCAGCGCGGAACCGCGGCCGGTCGACGAATGGATGTCGCGCTTCCGTCGGAGCGCTGCACAGCTCCGTGACCTGGACATCGTCCGGTCGGTCGTCGGACGGTTCGGCGCCCCGCACACCGAGCCGGATCCGTCGGACGAACCCGACGGTCAGGTGATCGGCGATCAGCCCGTGGTCGAGGGCGACGCGGTGGCCGTCCCGAAGTTCAGTCGGTTCGCGGTGATGAACCGCTCGCTCGACGTGATGCAGGCGACGTTGGCGCGCTATCAGCTGGCCGCGTACCCACCGGACGTCCACGTGCGGGTGCCCCGAACGGCGTGCCGGAGTCTCGACTTCCATCGCGCGGCCGAGATGATCGAACTGGGTCGCGTGCTCACCGAGCGTGCGCTCGCCGACGCTGGACTCACCTCGACAGCCGCTGCGTCTCCGGTGAATTCGGACAGCGACCCGGCGTGACACGCGGAAGGGCCGGTACCGCGAACGCAGCACCGGCCCCTCCCGTCGCACCGTCAGTTCGAGGCAGGAGCCCGGGCGGCACCGAGATCACCCGCCGGCTCGTCGGTGTCACCGTCCACGTGATCGACGTGCTGCGGTGCCACGAGCAGGCAGAGGATGCTGACCGCGCACATTCCGATGAGGAGCCCGATCACCGGCCACACGCTGCCCGTCGCCTGGTACATGAGCGTGGAGACCAGCGGCGACAGCCCACCGAAGATCGCGCCCGCACCCTGGTAGGCGAGGGAGATGCTGGTGTACCGGGCCTGCGGGCGGAACATCTGCGACAGCACCGCCGCGATCGGACCGTACGTCGCGGCGAGGACGAGTCGCATGACGGCGAAGGTCAGGAAAATCAAGAACACGGAACCGGAGGTCAGGACCAGGAACTGCGGTGCCGCGAGCACCGCGACCGCCAACAGTCCGTAGATCACCACGCGGATCCGGCCGACCCTGTCGCCGAGCCATGCGACCCCGAGGGTGGCGATCAGCTCGACTACCGCGGCGACACTGAGCGCGTTGAGGACGAGCGTCTCGGACAGCCCGACGTCCGGGTCGGTGGCGTAGGCCGTGATGAACGTCGTCACGAGGTAGTAGCCGCCGACGGCCACGGGCAGAATCAAAATGCCGAGCAGGATCGGACGCCAATTGGTGACGATCGCGTACTTCAGGGGCAGCGCCTCGGGTGTGGTCGCCGTCTGCACCTCGGATTCGAAGACGGGGGATTCCTCCACCTTCAGTCGCACGAGCAGTCCGACGCCGATCAGCAGGGCCGAGCACAGGAACGGCAGCCGCCAGGCCCAGTCCCGCAGTGCGTCGTCGCCGAAGGTCGAGAGGACACTGAAGAGCCCGGTGGCGAGCAGTGCCCCCGCGGGATTGCCGAGCTGCGCGAATCCGCCGTAGAACGTCTTCTTGTCCTCGGGGGCGTGTTCGACGGCCATCAGGACGGCGCCACCCCATTCGCCGCCCACCGCGAAGCCCTGCACGAATCGCAGAATCACCAGCAGCAACGGCGCCCAGAAACCGATCTGTGCGTACGTCGGCAGCGCACCGATCAGGAAGGTGCCCGCGCCCATCAGCGTGAGGGTCACGACCAGTGCCGTTCGCCGGCCGACCCGGTCACCGACGTGCCCGAAGACGATGCCACCGATTGGGCGCGCGAAGAACCCGACCGCGTACGTCGCGAATGCTGCGGCGATGCCCGTCAGGCGGTCGGTGTCGGAGGGGAAGAAGATGTCACCGAACACCAGTGCCGCCGCCGTGGCGTACACGTAGAAGTCGTACCACTCGATGGTGGTGCCGACGAAGGCCGCGAAGCCGGCCTTGCGGGCCTTCGCGATCTGAGTGTCGTGACTCATGACTGATCCTCGATGGTTGCAGTGGTCGAGAGTAGGTCGCTGCGGGTGGAATGCGCCAGTACGCCGTCGATCCAGGTTTCACGGACCTCGATCTCCGCGATGGCGTGCGGGTCGACGGCGAGTGGGTCGGCGCCGAGGACCACGAAATCGGCGCGCTTGCCGGGGGAGATGCTGCCCAGTTCGGCTTCGCGGCCGAGGGCGCGGGCCCCGTTCAGGGTGTGGGCGGTGAGGGCCTGGGCGGCGGTCAGTCGCAACGCGTTCGAGCCGAGTTGACGGCCCTGGCGGGTGATGCGGGTGACGGCGGCCTGGATGGCTTCGAGTGGTTTGGGCTCGGCGACAGGTGCGTCGGAACTGATCGTGACCGGCACATCGGCTTCGACGAATTCGCCCAGGGGATTGAATCGCTCACCCGGGGTACCGATGGCCGCGGTCACGCCCTCGCCCCAGTTGTAGTAGTGCTGCGGCTGGTTCACGGGGTAGACGCCCAGCGCATGCATGCGCGTGATCTGCTCGGGGGTCGGCAGTCCGCAATGTTCGATGCGGTGGCGGGCATCGGCGTCGGGATGAGTGTCCTGCGCCGCCTCGATCGCGGCGAGGACCATGTCGATCGCGGTCGGCGACTGCGCGTGCGTCGCGGTCTGCAGACCGACGGCGTGTGCCTTCGCGATCAGGGCCGCGTAGTCGGCCGGCTCGTGATACAGCTGACCGGTCCGGCAGGGGTCGCCCACGTGACCGTCCGGGAAGTACGCGGTCCAACCGCCGAGAGTGCCGTCGGCGTAGAACTTGATCCCGCCGAACGCGAGGCGCGAGTTGCCGAACGCGCCGTGCAGTCCGGTGTCGAGCGCATGATCGAGCAGGTGGCTGAGCAGGTACATGCTCACGCGGGTCTCGAGCCGGCCCTGCTCCGCCAGGCGCAGGTACATGTCGAATTCCCGCCGGGTCACCTGGCAGTCGCCGATCGTGGTGACGCCGCCCTCGAGAAACTTCTCCTGAGCCACGGACAACTGCCGCAGATGCTCCTCGGGTTCGTCCTCGAGGTGAAAGTTCGGGCCGTGGTGACCGACCTTGACGCCGTTCACCCCGGTGAGAATGTTGCAGGCGGCGTCGGACAGTTCCCCGGTCAGCTCACCTTCCGAGTCGCGGAAGAACTCGCCGCCGGGTGGATTCGGGGTGTCGCGCGTGACGCCGTGGAGTTCGAGGGTGAAGGTGTTGACGACGCCGCCGTGGCCGCTGGCATTCATCAGGTACACCTCGCGGTCGGTACCGACCTGATCGAGTTCCTCCCTCGACGGATGACGTCCCTCGGCGAGATTGCGGTGCTCGTAGCCATATCCGCGGACGGGAATTCCTGCCGGCTGGTTCCGCGCCGCCTCCTGGAGGAGCGCGACGATCTCGGGGATGGTGCGTGCCTTCTCGGGACCGCAGTCGACCCAGCTGAGCATCTGGCCGTACATCAGGGGATGGGCGTGCGGGTCGACGAAACCGGGAACGACGGTCGCCCCGGCGAGATCGATGACGTCGGTGGTCCGGGTGCCGATCCGGCGCGCTTCCTCCCGACATTCCGCGACGGTACCGACCGCGGCGAACCGATTGCCGTAGACGAGGAAGGCCTCGGCGCCCTCCGTGTCTGCGTCCACGGTGCGGAGCGTGCCGCCGGTGAACACAGTGGCGGTGGCGTCGAGGGGGGACGCCTCGTGGTGAAACAGCTTGCGCATGGGGATCCTTCGAGATGGTGGTGTGGGTCACGTTCCGGCTGGAGGGGAAATTACGCCCTGACCAGGGGCTGTGCAATGCACCAAAGTTGCAGACCGCGCGGTACACGGCGAATATGTTCGGTTCGAGGAGCAGATTCGCACTGATTCGCAGTATCTTGCGGTGTATGCGACAGTTCTTCACTGTCGGACGTGCAGAAAGAAATCGAGAAATCTCGAGGCATCATGAGTGTCGAACTGGATTCCAAGCTCATCGCAGCGTTGCAGTCGAACGGTCGCGCGACGTATCGGGAGCTCGCCGCGACGGTCGGCGCGCCACGCGCCGCCGTGTCCACCCGCGTGCAGAGTTCTCGACACGGGCACGGTGAGCATCGTCGCCGTCGCGCATCCCGAGCTGCTGGGTCTCAAGGCGATGGCACACGTATCGGTCGCGGTGACGGGCCCGGTGGCCCCGGTGGCCGAGGCGCTCTGCGAGTCGGAGGCCGCCGTCTACATCTCGGCCGTGAGCGGGCGGTACAACGTCATCGCCGAACTCCGCGTCCCCAGTGAGCGGGACCTCTACGACGGAATCGCCGCGATTCGCGCGGAACCCGGCGTCCGGACCGTCGACACGCTGTACTACGCCGACGTCATCAAGGGAATCTTCATGCCCAAGAGTGCATTACGGGCCGACGTTCGGCTGGATTCGAAAGACATCGCGCTCGTCGAGTTGCTGGAAAGGAACGGGCGGATGCCGTTTCTCGAACTGGCCGAGCGCACCGGACTCTCACCCAGCGCCGCTCGCAATCGAGTGAACCACTTGATCGACAGCACCGCGTTGCGGGTCGGCGCCGTCGTGAAGCGTCGGGGTGGCGGCAGAACACTCGCCATGGGCATCGGCGTCAGCCTCGGCTCGCGCGACCGGGAGACGTGCGAGCGGATCGAGGCCCTGCCCGGCATCGAATTCCTGGCGCGGACGCTCGGCAGATTCGATCTGATCGGTACCGTCGCCGCCGATTCTTCGGGCGACCTCTACTCGCTGGCGGAACACATCCGGACGATCGGTGGCGTCGTGGCTCTGGAGACGTGGACTCACCTCGAGGTGTTCAAGGAGCACTACGCCCGGAGCCTCGACGTGCGGGGATAGGGCTGAAAGTGGGCTACTTCGGCCGGGCAACTGTGAGACGATCGGCCGATGCGCCTCGGGTTGCACGCACTCGGAATCGGCGCCGGCGCGCAGCGCTCGGTGATCGACGCGGTCGCGGTTGCCGCCGAGAACAGCGGATTCGCCACGCTGTGGTCGGGCGAGCACGTAGTGATGGTCGACCGGTCGGCGTCGCGGTACCCCTACGCGGACGACGGCCGGATCGCTGTTCCCGCCGCGGCGGATTGGCTCGATCCGATGATCGGGCTGAGCTTCGCCGCCGCTGCCACCCACACGATCGGCCTCGCCACCGGTGTGTTGCTGCTGCCCGAGCACAATCCCGTGCTCATGGCCAAGCAGGCGGCGACACTGGACCTGATGAGTGGCGGCCGGCTGACGCTCGGGGTCGGCATCGGCTGGTCCCGGGAAGAATTCGACGCTCTCGGGATTCCTTTCGCGCGTCGAGGCGAGCGAGCTGCCGAGTACGTTGCGGCGATGCGCACGCTGTGGCACGACGACCTGGCGTCGTTCGACGAATTCGTCCGTTTCGATTCGGTGCGAGTCAACCCGAAACCCCCGCGCGATCGCCGGCTTCCCGTCGTCCTCGGGGGCAACAGTGACGCAGCGCTGCGCCGGGTCGCGGCGTGGGGCGACGGCTGGTACGGGTTCAACCTGGACGGCGTCGACGCAGTCACCGAACGTATCCGGACCCTTCGCGACCTGTGCCGGGACGCGGGGCGTGATCCCGAGGAGTTGCGCCTGGCCGTCGCCCTGCGGGAAGTGGATCCCGCCGACGTCCACGCCCTGGCCGGCGCGGGCGTCGACGAACTCGTCCTCGTCGAATCGCCACCCGAGGATCCGCGTGAGGCTGCGGAGTGGGTGGGAGCACTCGAACGCCGCTGGATGCCCGCCGTCGGCTGACTCGACATTTGCCGGCTTGACAGCCCTGAGCTGCGGGTTTCGCGCGCGGATCCACCCTCTGGAGCCGAGTTGTGCTCGAGGACGGCGAGGTCCGGATCGCGCGGCGGGACGGGCTCGCGCGGTATCCGGCGCGTTTCCAGCTGATCATCGCTTGTGTATGCCTGGTCAATGACCGGAGTGCTGTACGGTGCTACCGGTGTCATCCCGACGGGCCTGGTCGGTCCACTTCACTTCGAGGGATCTGCCGCGGCCCTCGCCTCGTTCCTGGCACGCTGCGGACACGGACGAGGATTGGGAGCTATGGCTCGACGAGATGGGGATCCCGGATGGGACGCCATTCATTCTCGGGCCGGATTTCTTCTACGACACCGATCTGAACTCTCACTTCCATAGGGTGAAGTTCTTAGCGGGTCCGATCAATAGCCAGCGGAACAGAGCGACCGCATTGTGCACTTTCCTCAACTTCCTGCATCGAACCCGGGGAGCTGATTGGCGCGATGCGACTGTAAGCGATCACGATGCCTTCCTCTATTGGCGCCGGCATGACCTGCGCGGGCCCCGGGTTGGCGGCGACACGTGGAGTCAGGATGTATCTCACCTGTTTCAGTTCTATGAGTACGCCAGCCGAAAGTCTTGGGTCGCGGAGATTCCTATTCCGCAAAGGGCGAGTCGAGCAGGTCACCACAGTTCCCCGGGAGCACGGGGTCGGGGCCACCGCGCCGCTGGGGCAGAGAAGGTTCCGTCAAGCTACGCCCACGACGGCGGGAAGCACACCATCGAGTGGTTTCCGCCCGCCTCCTACCGCCAGTGGCGGGACGTCGGCGTGCTCGGCTACGACCGTGATGGGCTGCCGCGCAATAACTTCCGTGGCAGGTGGGCCTCTCGCAACGCTGCGTTCTGCGATCTGATGGTCCGCACCGGAATGAGGTTGGACGAGCAGGCGAGTCTCCTGGTTCTCGAGGTGCCGACAGGCCCCGGACCTGCTGGATACAGCCGCTTCTGGCTACCGGAAGCCATCGCCAAAGGTGGGTCCGCCCGGTGGATCTACGTGCCGGCCTCAGCGAGGCGAGATCTGACTTCCTACGTGATCGAGGACCGCCGCGCTGTCGTCGAAGAGGCACGTGCCACCGGCAAGTATCAGGGGATCCGCCGACCGTTCATCATCACCGATCCCCGCACGTCTCACCAGGCGGTATGCACGAGCGGCATTCAGCGCGGCACGAAGGTGGACGTTCGAGACCTGAATCCGGCCGAGCGTCGGCGCCTGTTGGTGGACACCGAGGACGGTCTCGAGCCGGCGATGCTGTGGTTGGGCGAGAGCGGTATGCCCCTGAGCCTGTCTACATGGAAGGACATGTTCCGAGATGCGAATATCCGTTGCTCCGAGCAGGGCCTTGACCTGGGCGGACACGCCCATCTCCTACGCCACACTTTTTCGGTGGTAACTCTCGAGCAGTTGCAGCGCGGGCATATCGCCGCGCTCGCCGAGATGAATTCGGACCAGCGGCTGCACTATCAGAGGATCTTCGGTGATCCGCTGGACTGGGTTCGCCGTCGACTTGGACACCGATCGGTCACCACCACCATGATCTACCTGCACGCGTTGCAGGAGTTGGAGATGGAGACTCGGATGGCGTTGGTGCCCAGTCAGTGGGAGGACCCGCGTGACACCTCGACGGATCTGCTGGGCACCGAGGAACCCCCAACCGACCTGGTCCAGGCGGAGGAGTGACACGTCGGGGCCGAGGCAGTACAGGGCACAGTCGCCCCTCGGTGCTGCCTGACGAGGGCTACGAAGCGCCCGCGCCGGTTCGGCACGCGGCATCGGGAGGACTCGTCGTCGACTTTCACGGCGAGGACGGTAGACGAGGTTCATTCGACGTCGGGAAGCTGCCGATGCCCGGCTGGCACCCGCTTCTCGCCGAGGCGTTTGCCCTGCGCACCGGCCCTGGTGGTGGCATCCGCACACTGGCTGGGGCACAGAGCAAGTGGCTGTCGATCGGCCGTTGGACTCAGTTCCTGGCCGGAATCGACCCTCAGCCCTCGGTGCCTGCACAGCTCACTCGCCATCACGTCAACGTCTTCCACACCCGCACGGATTCTGCGGCGGGCACGCGCTACAGGGACATGGCCGAAATCCAGTTGCTATTCGGCCACGAGAAGGTCCGAGATCAGATTCCGGCGGACGCTCGGGACGCGCTGGCGCGTCGTTTGCTCAAGCCGAACAGTGAAGCGGTCGGGGGCTACTCGACCGGCGAGATGAGCAGACTGGCCGCGGCCGCGAGAGCGGACACAGCCCGCATCGTCCGTCGCATCCGCGCCAGCGAGGACCTGATCAGACAGTGGCGAGAGGACCCCGACAGCGTTCCGCCTCAGCAGCGCAGGCGGGCCCAGATACTCGCCGACATCGCGACCACAGGTGCCGTTCCGCCTGGGACAGGAATCGGGCAATGGGCAGAGCGCCGAGAACTCGCTTCTCAACTGTTCTTGACCTGGGGCGACCTTGTTCCGCCCCTGGTCCTGATGGCGATCGTGACCGAACGGAACGGGGAGACGCTCAAAGAACTTCCCGCCGAGCATCGACTACTGGAGGGCCGCGCTGTCGAGGTCGATCTGATCAAACGCCGTCGCGGTGCGAATCACTGGTTCGAGAAGGTGACTTGGGAGATCGGCCCGAAAACGCGCGAACTACACACTCCAGGAGGTATCTACCTGCTGCTGCTGGAACTCACCGCTCGAAGCCGCGAGATTTGTGGATCGTCGGCCGCAGTGTGTCTATGGCGCAACGGCCATCGCACGAACATGACAGGAACCCACCACGAGCATTACGCGCCGTTTGCGACGGACCTGCGGGCAAGCGGGCAACTGAAGCTCACGCAGTGGGCGCAGACCCGGCCCAGGCCGTTGCTGTCCGATCCCGATGTCGGTGCTGAGCGCGAAACAGCGGAAGGTCCGGAGACTGCACCATTGGCTGCGCCACTCAGGATCAGCTTCAACAAGATCAAGACCACCGTCGACGCCCGACGCACTCGACAGCTCGGTGGCCACCTGCCTTCGGCGGCGAAAACCAACACCGCGCAAGTCCTCTACGCCAACTATCTCAAGCCTGACGCCGGAACCCGGGATTGGGCGGAGGGCGTCATAGCTGGCGCCCTCGCCGATGCTGAAGAGGCGGCGCGGGCCGCGCATGCCAGGGTCACCGCCCGCCGCGGCAGTCCGACCGTTCTTCCCGGCGCCGATGGGCCGGATCGGTCGGGTCTGGAGCCAGGCGCCGCGCGCGACCTCGCAGAGGGCCGACTCGACACGGCATGGAGCGCTTGCGCGGACTTCGCACATCACCCGGAGACCGGCCGGACATGCGGCGACTCGTTCCTGCTCTGCTTCCACTGCGGCAACTGCCTGATCACCCGCGATCACCTGCCCCGTCTGATGTCTCTGCTCGACGCCCTGAACCGGCTGCGTCGTCATCTGAGCGAGGAGGAGTGGTGGAAGCGCTACGGATCCACCTGGGTCGCTGTCCGCCGTGACATCCTCGGCAAGTTCAGCGAAGCCGAAGTCGCCCGCGCACGACAGCAACAGGTTCCCGACGCTCTGCTCGATCTCGTCGAGAACCAGTGGGAGACACCATGAGTGCTGTTGCCAGCGGGCCGCTCGCCTCCGCCCCGTTGCCCACGGCCTTCGTTCTTGCCGGACGCTCCCTGCGGCCCGGCGTCCGGCTGGAGGACACCTCGCGCTTCAGCGACGATGTCTGGCGCCTGAAGCCGGCCATCCTGCAGGTTCAGGAACGCACGGTGGTGATCGACTTTCTCACGCTGCCGGAACGATTCCGGCCGGCGTCCCGGCGCCTGTTCTACAGCCTGCTCTGCCAGGACCTGGAGCCGCCGATCGGCGAGAAACACGGCGCGATTGCTTCGGTCCGGTCCGCTTTCGGGGAAATCAAACGCTTCCTGGTCTGGCTCGATGCGAGATGGCCCGCACATCTGCACGAGCTGTCTGCCATCTCACCAACGGACCTGGATGCCTACAACCGTCACCTGCTGAAGATCTTCCCCCGCCGCAGGGGCGCACGCGAAGCCGCGCGAGCTGCTGTCCGTCTTCTCTGGCGTTGGCGAGGCCACTTGGGGACCGACCGGCTCCGATTCGATCCCCTGCACCTCGACGGATGGGGTGAGGACCGACCACGCCGCGACCGGGAGAACAGAACAGATCGGCTGCCCGAAGACGTTCTCGGCCCTCTGTTGGTCTGGGCACTGCGATTCATCGACGACTTCTCCGCGGACATCCTCAGAGCGGATCGCATCTGGCGTTCCGAACGCACCGGCAACGGTCGCCCGCTGTCTCACCGCGGCGTCGACGAACGTCTCCAGGAGCTTCTGGACCGTCACGTCGCAGAACGGCGGCCGCTGCCGGGCTATCAAGGTCAACCGAGCGTCACACGCCTTGCCGCCATGGTCTGCTGCCATCGACGAGACATCTCCAGGCGGTCCGAGATGATCGACGCCGCTGTCGCCGCCGTCGGCACAGCGGACGCCGCATTCATCGATACCGACGCCATCACCGGCACTCTCGATGGCCAGCCCTGGGTCACCGCGATCAACACCTCACACACCCTGCCCACGGGCCTGGCCGCTCTCGCCCGCCACCTGCAGATCGCCTGCTACATCACGACAGCTTTCCTGAGCGGAATGAGAGACGTCGAGGTCAAACACATCAAACGTGGCTGCGTCGAGATCAAACGCGACGAAGACGGGCAACCCTACCGCTGGAAAATCCACAGCCGAGCCTTCAAAGGAGAAGACGACGTCACCGGGGTGGATGCCACCTGGACCGTCTGCGAGCCCGTCGCTCGCGCCGTCCACGTCCTCGAACAACTCCAAGAGCCTGGCCAGGACTACCTTCTGGGTGCACTTCCACACGGCCCAGGGCAAGCAAAGTGGGACCGGAAAGATCGCGCCATCGGCGTCGGTGCCACCAACAACAACCTCAACTTATTCGCCGACTTCGTCAACAGCCTCTGCAAGCAACACGGCCGCACCGACACGATCGCCGCCGGGAGCGGCGGTCTGCGTCTGACGACACGCATCTTCAGACGCACCCTTGCTTGGTTCATAGCGCGGCACCCCGGCGGCGTCGTCGCCGGAGCACTCCAATACCGCCACCACAGCATCCAGATGTTCGAGGGCTACGCCGGCACCAGCGACTCCGGCTTCCGAGCCGAGGTCGAGAGCGAGCAGGCCATCGCGCGAGGCGAGGTCTATATGGAGATGATCGACTCCCATCAACACGTGAACCTGGCAGGCCCGTCCTCGGCCGAAGCCGCACGCCGCCTGACTGAATTCGGCCACCACGTCCAGTTCGAGGGGCAGGTCGTCCTCGACGCGCATCGGCTCAAGAGGATCATGAAGCGGCACGACCCCGCGATCTATCCCGGCATCTACATCACCTGCGTGAACGATCCGGCCAAAGCGCTCTGCGAAAAGGCCCGCAGAGGCAACAGCGAAGACCTCCCAGCCCATGGCGCATGTCAGCCCCTGGCCTGCCAGAACGTGGCACTGACGGCAGAGAACATCCACGTCTGGCGAACCGAGATCCACCGGATCGATGAGCACCTCGGCCGCGCTCCCTTACTTCCCCCGCGCCTTCAGACCCTCCTCACCCGGCGACGGCAGAAGATTGTCAATTTCCTCAAAGCCAACGGACAGGAACACCCGCCAGAATGACGCGCAACGATCCCGATGTCTCCGACGCTCTGGTCAGGAAACGCTTCGAGGAATTGACCGTTGCCTGCGAGGAACGCGGCAAGCACCCCAGCGTCCTGGAATTAGCCCGCATCCTCGGTCTGCCGAATTCGACATTTCGTCGTCGCTATCCGGACATTGCCCAAAAAATTGCCGACCGTCGAACGGCTCCGATAGTCAAGGCCGCCAGGCAAACCGAAGAAGTCAGGCTCGCGGCGCGGAATGCGAAGCTGAAGAGAGAAAACCATCAGCTGAAACAGCAGCTCCAATTGGCCGTGGCGCAGATCCAACGTTTGAGTCTTCACAATGCTCAACTTCTTGAAGAAACCCAGAGTGCAGCGAACGTTACTCACATCGGGCAGAGGATGCACCGCTGAGCTGAACCTCGCCACCCCAGTTCGGTCAACGGTCAGCTTTGAAGAGCATCCACAACCTCGCGGCCAATCCGTGTCCGTGCGCACCCGCTCGGGAAGCCGACTGCGTCTGCGCCCCGACCGCCCGGCGACGGTACCTCGGGAAACTGTCGGGACCGCTGATCGACCGGGTCGATCTGCGGGTGCGGATGCAGGCCGTCGCGACCGGAGCGTTCATCGACGACGTCGGGGAGAGCACCGAGGACGTCCGGCAGCGGGTGGCCGAGGCACGGGCAGCAGCCGGCGAGCGGTGGAGCGACTACGGGTGGCGCACCAATGCCGAGGTGCCCGGCCCGGCGCTGCGGCAGAAGTTCCGGTTGGCGCGGCCGCACTGGCGCCGGTGGAGCGGGCGTTGTGGAAGGGGCTGATCACGGCCCGAGGGGCCGACCGTGCCTTGCGGGTCGCGTGGACCGTCAGTGATCTGGCAGGGTTGGATATGCCGGGCCCGGAGCAGGTGGTTACCGCGTTGGGTTTTCGTGATCGGAGCTTTCAGTGACGGTGGAAAGTCGAAGTGACGCAGTCGGTTCGGGTGGGTCGACTGATCCGCGCCGGTTGGCGTGGGCGTATCTGTCGAAGGTGGTGCGGGGGCCGTGCCCGGCGCTGACGAGGCTCGTCGAGGGAGGTGGGGCCGGAGGAGGCGGCGCGGGCCGTGCGGGAGCGTGATCTGTCGGAGATGCTGGGGGAGCGCACGGTTGCCCGTGCGCATGTGGATACGTCCGCGCACGATCTCGAACTGGTGGCGGGGATGGGCGGCCGGCTGGTGACGCCCGACGACGAGGAGTGGCCGCAGTGGCGGCTTCTCGGGTTCGGGAATCTGTCTCGGTCGAGGGACGAGGGCCCGCCGCTGGCGTTATGGGTGCTCGGTGTGCGGCCGGTGGCCGAGCTGACCGATCGGGCGATCTCGATCGTGGGGACGCGGGCGGCGAGCGGGTACGGCGAGCACGTGACCGCGGAGATTGCGGGTGATCTCGCCGTCGACGGGTGGACCATCATGTCGGGTGCTGCGTTCGGGGTCGACGGCGCCGCGCATCGTGCAGCGTTGGGTGTCGGGGGCCTGACGGTGGCGGTGCTGGCGTGTGGTGTGGATCGTGCCTATCCGGCGGGGCATGCCCGCATGTTGCGGCAGATCGCGCAGAACGGCGCGGTGATCAGTGAGTATGCGCCGGGGACGACACCGGCGAAACATCGGTTCCTGGCACGGAATCGGTTGGTGGCGAGCCTGTCTGACGGGGTGGTCGTGGTGGAGGCGGGGTGGCGCAGCGGCGCGCGGAACACGGCGAGCTGGGCGCGGAAACTGGGACGTCCGGTCATGGCGGTACCCGGTCCGGTGACGTCGGCGTCGTCGACCGGGTGCAACCGGGTGATCCGGGAGGGCGAGGCGCGGCTGGTCACGAATGCCGGCGACGTGGTGGAGGAGGCCGGTCCGATCGGGCTGCGGGACGGCCTCGACGTGGTGCGTGACCTCGATGCGCTGTCCGGCGACGCTTTGCTGGTGTACGAGGCGTTGCCGGCTGTCGGACCGCGCGGGGTCCGGGAGCTGTCCGAACTGTCCGGAGTCGCGGTCGAGCAGGTTCGGGCTGTGCTGCCGTTGCTGGAGATGGAGGGATTCGTCGGCTCCGACGACACCGGATGGTCGCGGCAGAGGTGACACCTGAGGCCGAGGCGGTCGCGAGTCCCCTCGGCGCGTGCTTCATCGTGCTCGGTTGTCCGAAGTGCGAGTCGAAGCGACCGATCGACGACAGGTTGGGGTAGAAACTTTCCTATAACGCACCTCACAACCGCACGAAGGAGTGAGATATGGGATCAGCCGAGGACTTGTGGCGGAACTTCGTCGCGCAGGTGTTGAGCCTGTTGATCGCTTCCGGCTCGTAGTGGAGCAATTTGCCTGCACTTATCCGCCGCGTCACCCCCCCGGGTCGCCGAGTTCAGCCTTACTGACAGCACGCAACGGACCGACATTGCGCCCTGGGCGATCGAGTCTGTGAGTCCTCGCAGCGCCTCCGGTCGACGGTTTCCACCCCACCCAGCGTTGTGCCCGAGGGGTAGTGTGCCCGTCGTGGGTACCTGGCGTCCAGTCGGCTCACCGATGCAGCGCCCGGTTGGTGCACGTACGGTCTCCGATGAGGCAACTACCGGCGCGCCGTGAGTGCAGTCCGCTCGCGGATGCGTCTCGAGGAGGAATCTCACATGACCAGGACCACGGCGGAACTGCTCGCTGACCTGGAGGTTCGGCTCGAGCAGTCGCTGAATCCGGGGAGCCCGAGGGCGATCGCGCGGCGCGCGGAGAAAGATCTGCCCGGACCCCGAGAACGGATCCGGATGCTGCTCGACCGCGGCAGTTTCATCGAGGTCGGACAGATGGCGAGGAACCCGGGAGCCTCCGACAACCCCTACGGTGACGGCGTCGTCACCGGCCACGGAACCGTCGACGGACGTCCGGTGGCGGTGTTCTCGCACGACCACACCGTGTTCGGTGGCAGTGTGGGGGAGATGTTCGGTCGCAAGGTCGCGTCGATCATGGAATTCGCGGCGCGGATCGGCTGCCCCTGCGTGGGCATCAACGACTCCGGCGGCGCACGCGTACAGGACGCTGTCACGTCGCTCGCCTGGTACGCCGAAATGGGCCGCCGCCAGATCCCGCTGTCGGGAGTGTGCCCGCAGGTCTCGATCCTCCTCGGCAAATGCGCGGGCGGTGCGGCGTACGCACCGATCAACACCGATCTCGTTGTCGCCGTGGACGAGCAGGCGTACATGTTCGTCACCGGTCCCGGAGTCATCAAATCCGTCACCGGCGAGGACGTCACCCTCGACGAACTCGGCGGCGCCCGCGCCCAGGCCGAGAACGGGAAGGTCCACCACGTCGCACCGAGCGAAGAGGCGGCGTTCGCCTGGGTGCGGGATTATCTCGGCTTCCTCCCGTCCAGCAGGCACGAAGAGGCGCCGATTGTGAACCCGGGACTCGAACCCGAGATCACCGACAACGATCTGGCGTTGAACGAGTTCATGCCGGACGCCGACAACGCCGCCTACGACATGCACGACCTGCTGCTGAACATCTTCGACGACGGCGACTTTCACGAACTCGCCGCGCAGACGGCACCGAACGTGATCACCGGATTCTCCCGGGTGGACGGACGATCCGTCGGAGTCGTGGCCAACCAGCCGCAATTCCTCAGTGGGGCACTGGATCAGGTCGGCGCGGACAAAGCGGCTCGCTTCGTGCGGATCTGCGACGCCTACGAGATTCCTCTCGTGTTCGTCGTCGACACGCCGGGCTTCCTGCCCGGGCTGGAACAGGAGCGGAACGGTGTGCTCCGCAGCGGCGGCCGCTTCCTGCAGGCGTTCGCGGCGGCCACGGTTCCGAAAGTGACTGTGGTGGTCCGCAAGTCCTACGGCGGCGGATACGCGGTGATGGGGTGCAAGCAACTCGGTGCCGACGTGAACTTCGCCTGGCCGACCGCACGCATCGCGGTCATGGGCGCCGAGGCCGCGATCAGTCTCCTCTACCACCGCGAACTCGAAGCCGCCGGCGAGGAACAGGAGGCGATGCGGCAGCAACTCGTCGACGCCTACAACGAGAACGTCGCGACTCCGTATTCGGCCGCCGAGCGCGGCTACATCGACGGGGTGATCGAACCGTCCGCCACCCGGCTCGAGATCCGGCGGGCGCTGACGTTGCTCCGCGACAAGCACTCCGCCCGCGGCGAGCAGAAGCACCACCTGATTCCGCTCTGACCGCCGTCGGCAGTCACTCCTGTACCGTAGTTAGGTAACACTAACCAACTTGAGTTCATTGGAGAGATGCCTGTGGCAAAGCCGACTGCGACACTGACCGTGCTCCGGACCGAATGGCTGACCCCGCACATGGTGCGGGTATTCCTCGGCGACCCGGGATTCGACAGCTTCGTTCCCAATGCCTTCACCGATGCGTACGCGAAACTCGAATTCGGGAGTCCCGAAGAGCCCGTCCTGCGCACGTACACGATCCGGTCGGTGGATCCGGTGAAGCGAGAGATCGCCATCGACTTCGTGGTGCACGGCGACGCCGGTGTCGCCGGACCGTGGGCGGCGTCCGCGGCGGCCGGCGACGTGCTCCGGCTACGTGGCCCCGGAGGCGCGTTCGCGCCGGACCCGGCAGCCGACTGGTACCTGCTCGCGGGCGACGAGACCGCAATCCCCGCCATCTCGGCGTCCGTCGAGAAGCTGGACGCGTCGGCGGTCGGACGGGTGATCATCGAGGTCGCCGGCCCCGAGGACGAAATCGCCTTCGGCTCGCCCGCGGGCGTCGACGTCACGTGGATCCACCGCGGCGACACGTCGGACCGGATCCGCGAAGACGCGTCGGGGGACAACGCACCCCTCGTCGCGGCGGTGCGCGACACCGCGTGGCTGCCCGGAACGGCGCAGGTGTTCATTCACGGTGAGGCGCAGGCCGTCATGCACAACCTGCGCTCCTACGTACGCAAGGAACGGGGCGTCCCCGCGTCGGCCGCGTCGATCTCCGGTTACTGGCGTCGCGGTCGCACCGAGGAGGGATTCCGGGTGTGGAAGTCCGAGCTCGCCGCGAGCGAGGGTGCCTCCCGCTGACCCACTGCGGTGGACGCGCTACGAGATGTGCGTCCGCCGCGTCAGCACCAGCAGTGACAGCATCGCCACGGCGCCCGCCGACGGGATCGCGACGGCCATCGGAACCGCGGTGTCTGGGCCGGCGATGCCGACGAGCGGCGAGACCACCGCGGCGAGGCCGAACTGGCCGGCACCGAGGAGCGCGGACCCGGTGCCGGACGCCTTGGTCACCTCGCCCTGAGCCAGCGCCGTCGCATTGCCCATCACGAAACCGATGCTCGACACCGAGACGAACAGCGGAATGAGGATCGCCCACCAGCGCGGCGAATCGATCAGCGTCGCGGCGAGCAACAGCACGACGCCCGCTGCCAGGAGCAGAGTGACCCCGAAACCCAGCAGCTGCCGCGCATGGAATGTGCCCACGAGCCGCGTGTTCACGATCGCGGCGCCCACCATGCCCGCCGCGTTCACCGCGAACACCATGGAGAACTGCCCCGGGCTGAGCCCGAGGACGTTCTGCACGACGAACGGGGACGCGGATATGTACGAGAAGAGCGCGACGAACCCGAACATGAACGTGAACGCGTAACCCAGATAGACACGGTTGCCGACGACGTAGCGCAGGTTCCGGACCAGTGCAGTGAGCCCGCCGCCGTGCCGGTTCTCCACGGGAAGCGTCTCCGGGACCAGGATCAGCACTCCCGCGAACATCGCCACACCGGCGGCGGTGAGAACCCAGAAGATCCCTCGCCAGCCGACCGGCCCGAGCAGGGCGCCGCCCATCAGCGGCGCGACGACCGGCGCGACTCCGCCGATGATCATCATGATGCTGAAGAGCCGGGCGGCGTTGTCTCCGCGGGCCCGGTCGGCGATGCAGGCGCGTGCGAGCACGATCGCCGCGCCACCGCTCAGTCCCTGGAAAAGTCTTGCGGCGATGAGGGTTTCGACGGTGGGCGCGAGAGCGCAGGCCATCGCGGCGAGGGTCGTGACGACGGTGGCGCCGATCAGCAGACGCCGGCGTCCGAGTCCGTCCGACACTGGTCCGACGACGAGCTGACCGATGCCGAGCCCGGCCATGAACGTGGTCAATGTCAGCTGCACGCTCGGCGCCGACGTGTTCAGGCTCTCCGCCATCAGGGGGAGGCCGGGGAGATACATGTCGGTAGCCAGCGGCGCGATCGCGGACAGTAACGCCAGGACACACAACATGGGAATGGAGATCGTTCGCTGCACAAAAGAACTCTAGCGGCGCGGCTGCTTGATTTATCTCCCGCCCGAGTCGACGGTTGCCTCAATGAGCAGAGACCTTCCGGCACCGTTGGCGCTGGTACTCGAGGAGTACGCGCGGCATCTCGGGCTCGAACGCGGCCGATCGCAGCACACCGTGAAGGCGTACGTCGCGGACGCGCAGTTGCTGCTGCGGCACTGGTTGTCGACGTCACCGGAGGCGCACCTCGGCGAGCTCGACATCCAGGTGCTGCGGTCGTGGCTCGCGGGTCAGTCTGCGGCCAGCATCGCCCGGACGACCCTCGCCCGTGCGCAACTTCACAGCGTCTACGTAGATCTCATACTGTCTGCCACTGGTGTGGCGCGCGGGAGATGAACGTGTGTCACGGCTACCCGCATCACCGTGCGGTGGTGTGGGTTTGACCGTGGTTTGACCGTGTCCCACACCGACGCTTGTGGTGCAGGAACATGCTGTTTCGGATTCACCCCCATCCGCCGTGTTGTGGTGGGCAGGCTGCGGCGGACCCGGCGGTGTCGTGGTCTGCTCGGTGTCGGACTGTTCTTGTCACGGCACTTGTGCACCGGCGCATGCTCGGCGACCCGGATATCGGGCAACCGCCGACGCCGCCGGGTGGCTTTGTTTCTGCCGAGCAGCGCGCGTTTGGCCAGGTTCACCCCCGCGAGGTGGTCGCGGTTGCCGCCGACCCGGCAGCCCGGGCACCACGCGGTGTGATACCCGCCGGGGCGAGAGAGCGGTTCGTCGCAACCCGGACACAATGCGGACGATCCTCGGGCGGGCACCGAGACCACTGTGATGCCGACGCCGGCGGCGGTGTGCGCGAGCGCGGCGACCGCTTGGCGGCGGGCGGACTGCGCGGCCCGGTTGTTGTTGACCCGTCCGTGTCCGCGGGTCTCGAGGGTGGTGAGATCCTCGACCGCGATCATGTCCGCGCCCGCGGTGGCGGCGTAGTCAGTGGCCTGCCGGGCGAAGTCGAAGGCCAGTTCCCGGTTGATCTTGCCTCTCTTGGCACCTACCGCGGTGCGGTGGGCGTCGAGGACGGCGATCTTCTCCTCCAGCTCGGCGCGGACCTCGGGTGGGGCGGTGGCGGCCAGTCGAGTCAGCCGGGCCGCCTTGGCGTGCAGCAGCTGCCCCTCGGCCTGGAGGCGGGCCAGCTTGATTCCGAGGCCGCGGTCGTCGTAGGTCCAGCCCCGGTAATCCGACACCAGCCCGTCCGGGTTTTCGGCGGTGATGGCGGCGGCACCGAGCGTGGACGGAGACCAGTCGACCCCGACCGCGACCCTCCCGGCCGTCAGATCCGCAGCGGGCACCATCTCGGTCGCCGCGCACCGCCAGAGCAGGCCCCGGCGGTCGAGGACCAGGGTCGGCAGATGCCAGTCGATGATCGCCCTGCCGTGCAGGTGCGCGGGGATGGCGGCGGTCAGCCGCACCCGCCGCCACTGCGCCCGCCCCGCCGGGGTGGGGCTGGTGGGCAGCTTCACCGTCAACACCAGCTCCCGGCCTGCCATGGTGATCTGCGCGAGTTGCCGGTCGGCGGCCGACAGTCGGGCCATCGCCGCCATCCGGGGCGGTTCCTGCACGTCGGTGATCCGCAACCGGCCGGCCGGTGCCCCACCGCCGTGGCCGAAGCGGGCGAGGAGCTGTCGCCGCACCCCCCGCGCGAAACCCGACGGCACGTAGTCGCCCGGCTCGGTTGGTGCGGTCAGACGGCCGGTGGCGGGGTCGAACCGAGCCGACAGCGCCGTGATCGCGGTATCCCGATACGTCAGGGTCCGCAGGGTGGCCATCGTCTGCGCGGTCACCACCCGGGTCACTCGTGATGGTACGTAAACGCCGTCCGGATAGATGGGGTTCCAGCCGAGGCGGGCCGCGGCGACATGCCCCTGCGCGGGCAGTCTGCGGTCGTGGTGGTCACGACCGGCGGCGAGCACGTCGAACGTTGCCGGTTGCCACAGCCGTGACACCAACTCGCCGCCGGCCGTGGTGATCAGGTCGAGGAGCCATCCCACCCGGGTGTCGATGTCGTCGAGGCCGATCGGCTCGCCGGTGGCGTCGTCGACCGCCACATGGGCGCGGGTGGTGAACGCGAACTGCCGCGGCGTCGTGGAGACCCCGTCGTTGATTCTGTGTCGACCACAGCGCCCAGAGAACGGGCCGGACAACGATGCCGGCACCGCCGTGACGTCATCCATCAACCCTCCCATCAGCAAATGTGGCACCCCCGTTTCGTACGGCCTCGACTGTAACGCCGACCTCCGACATTTAGTCTCGGAGGGAGTCCGCAGGCGAACCGGGCCAATCGATCCCGCGTCACACCACCCGCGCCACCGCGAACCGACCCTCGGCCGCGGCGTCGAGTATCCGGACCAACCCCGCCCGCTGCCCCCGCGGACTCGAGCCGCGATCCATGCAGACCTCCGATACTCCTCACCAGTAGCGCTCTCCCGCACCATCTTTTCCCGATTGGCCAGCGACGCCCCTTTGTCCTGTCGGGCCCCACGCCCGGCAATGCACTGCCTCCACCCTCTCCGGTGTCGCTCGCGCACACTCCCATTCGGGCCTGCCCGGATAGGAGTCGAGGTCCGCGCGGTCAAAGATTCGGTGACCCGAACAGGTGCGCCGAGAAGGCCACCGGCCCTCCCATGCCGCCTTGAACATCCCAACCACCGACATCCCAAGTATTCCGTGGCCTCACCAATTCACATCGACAGACAGTGTCAGAACCTATCAATTAGTGTTAGATATGTCGGCAACAGTTGAAGCCTGGCTGCTGCGGACCCGGCGCATCCCCACCGATCCCGGCGCCCGGCTGGGTGCCGCGAAGGCCCACCGGACGCTGCCCCCGGTGCTGCGGCAGTTGCAGGCGGCCGATGTGATGGACGCCGCCGAATCGGGCGCTCAGCAGAACGATCCGATCGCCCTGCGTGACCGTCTCATCGTGGAACTGCTCTATGCTCTGGACCAGCGGCAGGCGCGCAGCGTCGTCCACGAGGTCCTGTCCGCGGTCCCCGGTGCACCGAACCTGAGCCCACACGGCCTGCGCCACACGGCGGCAACGCAACTCCTCGAATGCGGCGCGGACCTGCGCGTCGTGCAGGAACTCCTCGGGCACGCCAGACTCGCGACCACCCAGCTCTACACGCACATGTCCGTGGCGAGGCTCCGTGCGGTGCACGGTCAGGCGCATCCCCGGGCCTGGCCCGGTTTGGTAGCGTCGCGCCACGAATCTGCAGTTGTTTCTGCACTATCCCGGGGGAAGTAGTGGACCGCGAAGACTTGGCTCGACCGCAGCCGTCCTGGCTGAACGACGGTGGCGGCGCCCCGGGGGGCGACACTGCGGCCGATCAGTGGGGGCAGCAATCCTGGGACGGTCCCGCCCTGGAGCTTCGGCATTAGGTGACCAGTCAGGATCTGGTGGCGGATGCTCTCCTCGAACGGGCACGCAGGGCACCGAGCCGAGGGTGGCGGCGCGGACTGCACCGGATTCACCGGGGGATCGGTGAATCCGGGGGAGTCGGCAGGTGAGGCGCGCGAAGCGGCACTGCTCGACCGCATCCGGCAGCCGATCCAGGGGGACTATCGAATTGCATTCCTGTCCTTGAAGGGCGGCGTCGGCAAGACGACGACCACGATCGGGCTGGGATCGATGTTCGCGTCACTGCGCGGCGACTGCGTGATCGCCGTCGACGCCAACCCCGACCTCGGTACACTCGCGCAGCGCGTGCTCCTGCAGACGCATTCGACCGTCGGTGATCTCATCGCGGCGGAGTCGACCATCCGGCGTTACTCGGATGTGCGGGCCACACGTCGCAGGCGCCGAGCCGTCTCGAGGTGCTCGCGAGCGAACAGGACGGGTGATCTCCGAGGCGTTCAGTGAGGACGACTACCGGCGGGTGATCGACATCCTGCAGGTGTACTACAACATCATCCTCACCGACTGCGGCACCGGAATCATGCAGTCGGCGATGAACGGCGTTCTGCAACTCGCCAATTCCCTGGTGCTGGTGAGCTCGCCGGCAATAGACGGCGCCCGCAGTGCCGCCGCCACGCTGGACTGGTTGCAGCACCACGTTACGGGCACCTGGTCTCGCGGACCTTCGTCGTGATCAGTGCCGCTAGGCCCGGCTCGCGCACGATCGACATGACGGAACTGATCAATCACTTCCTGCTCCGGTGCCGGGCCGTGAAGGTGGTGCCGTTCGACGAGCACCTCGCCGAGGGTTCGGTGGTGGATCTGGATCTGTGGCGTCCGGCGACGCGGAAGGCGTTTGTCGAACTCGCGGCAATGGTCGCGGACGACTTTCCGGAGTCGGCAGGCAGGCAGGCACGCCGTCGCGGAGTGGCGCTAGCCGCCGACGGGTTCGAGCCGTACCGGCGCTACGCGGGGAGTCCGAGCGGGTCGAGGTATTCGCGGTCGCGGCGAAGACCTCAGTGCAGGCACGCTGCGACGGGTGCGATGCAGCCCGGTGCCCGGGTTCGAGCGTGCCGAGGACGGTGCCGCGGCCGACGCGCAGCCCGGCAGTGACCCGGGCGGTCACCGGTTCGTGCGTGGTGCGGAGGCCGCCCGGGTGGTCGACGGAGACGACGGGTTTGCCCGCCACGGTGCCGGCGAACACCACCACGCCCACCCCCGCGGACAGGACGGCCTCGTCGGGCACGCCACCCAGATCCACGCCGCGATGGCCCGGAAGCCAGTCGCGCTCGGGGTTGTCGAACGCCCGGACCACCCGGGGTTGTGGGTGCAGCGGCCAGTCGAATTCGCCGGTCGGCGCGGCATCGGCGGGCGGTGCGAGGAGAACCGCGGCGGTCAGTAGCGTGGACGCCGTGGCCGCCGCCGTGAGCGCGCGCACGATCGCCCCTAGCCTCATCGTGGATGAACGATCCCGCACGTCCGGGCCGATGAACGGGCAGCGGACGAGAATGTGGATCGAATGCGCTTTGTCCACAGATCCCGCAAAACCCTTGCACGCGCGGCCGCGGTGTGGCAGGGGCGGTTAGGGCGTTCGGCGTGGAGGCCGTACACTGATCGAGCGGTCTGTGCTCCCACAGTCCGACTTCGCGCGCCCGCGCAAGTTATCGGCCATCGGCTGGTCTCGCATCTCGGTGTGAGTCCGATGGTCTGCGGGCGCCAGGGTGGAGCGTCTTGTGATGCTCTGCATCAACCGGCAATGAAAGAGAGATACACAGCCATGGCTGTCGTAACAATGAAGCAGCTGCTCGACAGCGGCACGCACTTCGGTCACCAGACCCGTCGTTGGAACCCGAAGATGAAGCGTTTCATCTTCACTGACCGCAACGGCATCTACATCATCGACCTGCAGCAGACACTGACGTACATCGACAAGGCGTACGAATTCGTCAAGGAGACCGTTGCCCACGGCGGCACCGTCCTCTTCGTCGGCACGAAGAAGCAGGCCCAGGAATCCATTGCGGCCGAGGCCACTCGTGTCGGGATGCCCTACGTCAACCAGCGTTGGCTCGGCGGCATGCTCACCAACTTCACCACCGTCCACAAGCGTCTTCTCCGCCTCAAGGAGCTTGAGGCCATGGAGCAGACCGGTGGCTTCGAGGGTCGCACCAAGAAGGAAATCCTCATGCTCACGCGTGAGATGACCAAGCTGGACCGCACCCTCGGTGGTATCCGCGACATGGCCAAGGTCCCCTCCGCGGTGTGGATCGTCGACACCAACAAGGAGCACCTGGCCGTTGCCGAGGCTCGCAAGCTGAACATCCCGGTCATCGCGATCCTGGACACCAACTGCGACCCCGACCTCGTCGACTACCCGATCCCGGGCAACGACGACGCCATCCGCAGCGCCGCCCTGCTCACCAAGGTCGTCGCTTCCGCGGTGGCCGAGGGCGTGCAGGCCCGTGCCGGACTTAGCGCCGACAAGGACGCGAAGCCCGAGGCCGGCGCCGGCGAACCCCTCGCCGAGTGGGAGCAGGAACTGCTCTCGCAGGCAGCGCCCGCCGCAGAGGCAGCGCCCGCCGCAGAGGCCGCTCCCGCAGCTGAGGCAGAGGCGGCTCCGGCTGCTGAGGCCCCCGCCGCAGCAGAGGCACCCTCCACCGAGGCCTGATCCGATGCAAACGGCCCTGACCAGAAATCTTTGGTCAGGGCCGTTTCACGGTCTGCCCGAGTACTACCCTGACTTACGTCCCGACAGACATATGAGGAGGCTCGCTCACCATGGCGAACTACACCGCCGCTGACGTCAAGCGGCTCCGCGAGCTCACCGGCTCCGGAATGATGGCCTGCAAGAATGCTCTCGCTGAAGCCGAGGGCGACTTCGACAAGGCTGTGGAGCAGCTGCGCATCAAGGGCGCCAAGGACGTGGGCAAGCGTGCCGAGCGCACCACGGCCGAGGGCCTGGTCGTCTCCAAGGACGGCGTCCTGCTCGAGCTCGACTGCGAGACAGACTTCGTCGCGAAGAACGAGGACTTCCTGAAGCTCGCCGAGTCGATCGTCACGGTCGCCGCGGCAGCGAAGCCCGCCGACGTCGACGCGCTCAAGGCGCTCGAACTCGACGGCAAGTCGGTCGACACCGTCATCCAGGAGCAGTCCGCGAAGATCGGCGAGAAGCTCGTCCTGAGCAAGATCGCCTCGTTCGACGGACCGGTCGCGGTCTACCTGCACAAGCGCAGCGCCGACCTGCCGCCCGCCGTCGGCGTCCTCGTCGAGTACACCGGTGAGGGCGACGCTGCAGCGGAGGCCGCTCGCGGTGCCGCCATGCAGGTCGCAGCGCTCAAGGCCAAGTACGTCACGCGTGACGAGGTCCCCGAGGACATCGTCGCCAACGAGCGTCACATCGCCGAGGAGACCGCCCGCGCCGAGGGCAAGCCGGAGCAGGCCCTGCCGAAGATCATCGAAGGCCGCGTCAACGGCTACTTCAAGGATGTCGTGCTGACCGAGCAGTCCTCGGTGCAGGACTCCAAGAAGTCCGTCAAGGCGATCCTCGACGAGGCCGGCGTGACCATCAAGCGTTTCGTCCGCTTCGAGGTCGGCGCTTCGAGCTAGTCGTGTGAACGTATGGCCCCGTCGGACGAGTGCGCTCACCCGGCGGGGCCTACGTATACCGCCACCGTCCTGATGAGGCAGGATGAAGATGGCCGTCTGAATGGGCCGGGTGGACACGTGGGTGCGCTCGGCCGCTGTCGAAATCGACGAGTGCTGTGGAACTGAGGAGAGCAATGTCCGAACCAGCCAACGAACGTACGGGATTCCATCGAGTCCTTCTCAAACTCGGCGGAGAAATGTTCGGTGGTGGCAAGGTCGGTCTCGACCCCGACGTGGTGACCAAGGTCGCGGAACAGATCGCCGGAGTCGTGCGATCCGGGGTGCAGGTGGCGGTCGTCATCGGCGGCGGCAACTTCTTTCGTGGTGCGGAACTGCAGCAGCGAGGCTTGGACCGCGCGCGTTCCGACTACATGGGCATGCTCGGCACCGTCATGAATTGCCTTGCTCTGCAGGACTTCCTGGAGAAAGAGGGAATCGACAGCCGCGTCCAGACGGCGATCACCATGGGGCAGGTCGCGGAGCCCTACATTCCGCTGCGCGCGCAGCGTCACCTCGAGAAGGGGCGCGTCGTGATCTTCGGCGCAGGCATGGGCATGCCCTACTTCTCGACCGACACCACGGCGGCGCAGCGCGCTCTCGAGATCGGCGCCGAGGTGGTGCTGATGGCCAAGGCCGTCGACGGTGTGTTCACGGCGGACCCGAATCTCGACCCGACCGCGACGATGTACACGCAGATCACTCACCGTGAGGTCATCAAACAGGGGCTGAAGGTGGCCGACGCGACCGCGTTCAGCCTGTGTATGGACAACGAGATGCCGATCATGGTGTTCAATCTGCTGACCGAGGGGAATATCGCACGGGCGGTGTCCGGTGAGAAGATCGGAACGCTCGTCAAGTCATGACAGGCTGGGCACAGGGTTTTCTCGAAACAGAGGCAGTGACGAATCGATGCAGAACGACATGGAGGAACAGCCGTGATTGATGAAGCTCTCTTCGAAGCCGAGGAGAAGATGGAGAAGGCTGTCACGGTGGCCAAGGACGATCTCGGCTCGATCCGCACGGGCCGCGCGAATCCCGGCATGTTCAACCGCATCGGCATCGACTACTACGGCGCCTTCACCCCGATCACCCAGCTCGCCAGCATCAACGTGCCGGAAGCGCGTCTCGTCGTGGTCAAGCCTTACGAGGCCTCGCAGCTCGGCGCCATCGAGACGGCGATCCGGAACTCCGACCTGGGCGTGAACCCGTCCAACGACGGAAACCTGATCCGCATCTCCGTGCCGCAGCTCACCGAGGAACGCCGCCGCGAACTGGTCAAGCAGGCCAAGTCCAAGGGCGAGGACGCGAAAGTGTCGGTGCGCAACGTGCGCCGCAAGGCAATGGACGAGCTGTCCCGGATCCAGAAGGACGGCGAGGCCGGCGAGGACGAGGTGGGGCGCGCCGAGAAGGAACTCGACAAGACGACCGCCCGGTACGTCGCGCAGGTCGACGAACTGGTGAAGCACAAGGAAGCCGAGTTACTGGAAGTTTAGTCACGAGACGAGGAGTGGATCGGGGACAGTGACCGTGCCAGCAGAACACGGGACCCCAGGGGGACCCATATCCGAGGGCGACCCCTCGGGGCCGGTCTCCGAGGGGAAGCCCGCGCCGGAGGCGGCACCGGCCGCGAAGTCGAAGGCCGGGCGAAACCTCCCCGCGGCGATCGGTGTGGGCGTCGGTCTCGGTGTCGCACTGATCCTGATCCTCGTCTACGTGCCCCTGGTGTGGATCGGGGTGGTGGCGGTCGCGATGGCCGTGGCCACGTGGGAGGTCACGAAGCGGCTCCGCGAGGCCGGCATCAGCGCCCCCCGGATCCCGCTGCTCGCCGGGGGTCAGGCGATCCTGTGGCTCGGGTGGCCGTTCGGCCCGGTCGGGGTGCTCAGCGCGTTCGCGGGAACGGTGCTGGTCTGCATGGTCTGGCGTCTGTTCGACCACGGGCTGAAGGCGACGCCGCAGAACTTCCTCCGCGACACCGCGATCACCGTGTTCGTGGCCTCCTGGATCCCACTGCTGGCGTCGTTCGCCGTCCTGATGGTGTTGCAGGACGACGGCGCCGGACGGGTGTTGTGCCTGATGATCGGGGTGGTCTGCTCCGACGTGGGTGGCTACGCGGCGGGTGTGCTGTTCGGCAAGCATCCGATGGTCCCGGCGATCAGCCCCAAGAAGTCGTGGGAAGGGTTCTTCGGTTCGCTGCTGTTCTGCGTCATCGGCAGCCTGCTCACCGTCACCCTGATCCTCGACGAGAACTCGATGATCGGGGTGCTCCTCGGCGTCGTCCTCGTGGTCACCGCCACACTTGGCGATCTCATCGAATCCCAGGTCAAGCGGGAGCTTCGCATCAAGGACATGGGGACGCTGCTCCCCGGCCACGGCGGGATCATGGACCGTCTGGACTCCCTGCTGCCGTCGGCGTTCGTGACGTGGCTGGTGCTCACGGTCCTCGTGTGATCGCCCGGCCGTGACCATCCCCAGCCCGAACATCTGGCACTGGCCGGAGCTGTACGAGATCGAGAATCGTGCCCAGGACGTCGACGGGGCGATATTCCGGCACCTGCGCGGGGCCGTGAACTGGACGGGCGGCACCGTCGCCGACGTGGGCTGCGGTTCGGGGTTCCATCTCCCGGTCTTCGCCGAGTCCGCAGCCACGGTCTACGGAGTAGAGCCGCACCCGCCGCTGGTGGAACGTGCCCGCGCCCGGGTGGGGGAGCTGCCGAATGTCCGTGTGATCGAAGGCTCGGCGGAGGGCATACCCCTGGGCGACGCGAGCGTGGATGTCGTGCATGCGCGGACGGCCTACTTCTTCGGTCCCGGCTGCGGCCGAGGAATCCGCGAGGCCATGCGTGTGCTGCGCCCCGGCGGCGCCCTCGTCGTGGTCGATCTCGACGCGACGGCCCACCCGTACGGCGAGTGGATGCGCGCCGACCTGCCGCAGTACCACCCGCCGGCCGTCGAGGCCTTCTTCGCGGCGCAGGGGTTCGACCTGGTGCGCGTCGAGACGCGATGGCAATTCCCGGACCGGGAGTCGCTGCGCGGAGTCCTCGGCATCGAGTTCAGCAAGAAGACGGCATCGAAGGCGTTCGCGCAGACACCCGGCGTGGCTCTCGACGTGCGCTACCGCGTTCACGTCCGCCGAAAGCCCGCCGGTCTCGAGATCGTCTGACGCAGCGCTACCGCCGCGGCGCGATGTGGAAGAGCTTCGCGAGGGCGTTGATCTTCTTGGCCTTCGCGAGCTTGGGGAGGTCGCTGCCGTCCCGCACCCGGGAGCCGTCCTCACCGAGATCCGCGATCACGTCCCGCGCCCATTCGGCCTCGGCCGGGGACGGGCTGAGAGCGTCGTTGACCGGCGCCGTCTGCGCGATCGTCATGCACAGCTTGCCGCTCATCCCCATCGACAGGGTGAGCGCCGCCGCGCGGACCAGGGCGTCGACGTCGGTGCCGAGGGTGGGACCGTCGATCGGCGGCGCGATCCGGGCGGCTCGGCTGGCGATCGTCAGCCGAGCACGGGGATAGGCCATCGCCAGCGGCGAATCGTCCATTCCGGTGTCGCGGCGGAAGTCGCCGCTGCCGAACGCGAGCCGGAACGTGGCCTCGGTCCGGGCGATCTCGGGTGCGGCCTCGAGCCCCATCGCGGATTCGACGAGGGCGAGCACCTTGGTGCCCTCCGGGAGCCGCTCGGCGGTCGCGTCGACCTGCATCCCGCTCTCGGTCTTGGCGAGCATGACGCCTTCGAGACCCGGGACACCGTTCAGGGCTGCCAGATCGTCCGCCCAGTAGGGGGTGGTGGCGTCGTTGATCCGCACCCACGCGCGGCGGTTCTCGCCGAGCCAGGCGACGACGTCGGCGCGGGCCCGGGGTTTGCGGTCGGGAGTGACGGCGTCCTCGAGATCGAGGATCACCGCATCGGCGGCGCTTGCATGTGCCGCCTCGAAACCCTCGGGCTTGCCGGCGGGAACCAGCAGCCAGGATCGTGCTTGCTCAGCCGCGATGCGCGGTGCCACAGTCGTCTCCATGTCGGCCTTCACAGTCGTGCCGTTCCGGTGATATCCACGACATCGATTCTGCTCGCACGGCGTCCCTGCTATCCACTTGCGTAACTATTGTTCAGTTAGAAATTACTGTTCAGACGCCGCTGACGGTTCGCCGCCCGCCGGATCTGGATGATGCGGACACCGCCCGCCAGACCCATGATCACCGCGCCGGCGATGGCCGCGAACAACAGTGTGACACCCAGCGGAAGGGTGAAATCCCAGCCGAACAGTTCGAGGGTCACGCTGTCGAGGTTCTGCAGGATGAACACGAGAAGCAGTACCAGAACGACGATTCCGATCACCAGACCGGTCCACGTGGCACCCACCCGCGTGTGCTTGATGCCCTTGCGGCGTGCGACGTCGGGATGTTCGGTTCCCGCGGGCGAGGTGTCGGGATGCGGCGGGTCGGTGGGCACCGGTCCGGTGCCGGGACCACGGCCGGCCGGAACGTCCGGAGGGAAGTTCGAGGGGTCGTCCGGTGTTGTGGCCATGAATTGATCTTCACCCACCTGGACGGGTTCCGCAGGCGCATCGGGCGGCGAAACAACGTCGATCAGGCATCCGCACGACAACGACCCCCGAATCAATGGGACAATGGAGAAACTATGGCTGTCTCGCTTCCCCTCGTTTTCACCGCGCCCCGGCGTGGGATGCCCCCTCGGCATCTCGCGGACCTCGACTCCGCCGAGCGGCGGGAGGCCGTCAAGGAGCTGGGTCTGCCCGGATTCCGGGCCGACCAGCTGGCCCGGCAGTACTACGCGCGGCTCGAGGCGGACCCGGAGAAGATGACCGATCTTCCCGCCGCCGTGCGCGAGCAGGTGGGGTCCGCCCTCTTCCCGACGCTGCTCACTGCCGTCAAGCATCTGGCGTGCGACAACGGAGACACCCGCAAGACGCTGTGGAAGGCGAACGACGGAACGCTGCTCGAAAGCGTCCTGATGCGCTACCCGGACCGCGCCACACTGTGCATCTCCAGTCAGGCGGGGTGCGGAATGGCGTGCCCGTTCTGCGCGACCGGTCAGGGCGGGCTGCAGCGCAACCTGTCGACCGCCGAGATCGTCGACCAGGTGCGCGCCGCCGCGGCCGCTCTGCGCGACGGTGACGTCCACGGCGGTCCGGGCCGGTTGTCGAACGTGGTGTTCATGGGCATGGGGGAGCCGCTCGCCAACTACAAGCGGGTGGTCGCCGCCGTGCGTCGCATCACCTCGCCCGCCCCGGACGGACTCGGGTTGTCGCAACGCTCCGTGACGGTGTCGACGGTGGGTCTGGCGCCCGCGATCCGCAAGCTCGCCGACGAGGACCTCAGCGTGACGCTGGCCGTGTCGCTGCACACCCCGGACGACGAACTCCGCGACACACTGGTCCCCGTCAACAATCGCTGGTCGGTGACGGAGGTCCTCGACGCCGCCCGCTACTACGCGGACAAGTCCGGACGACGCGTCTCGATCGAGTACGCGCTGATCCGGGACGTGAACGATCAGCCGTGGCGCGCCGACCTGCTGGGCAAGAAACTCCGCAAGGCGCTCGGGCCGCTCGTGCACGTCAACCTGATCCCGCTGAACCCCACCCCGGGCAGCGAGTGGGATGCGAGCCCGAAGCCGGTGGAGAAGGAATTCGTCCGGCGCGTGCTGGCGCAGGGTGTGTCCTGCACCGTGCGGGACACCCGCGGCCAGGAGATCGCGGCCGCCTGCGGGCAGCTCGCCGCCGAGAACTGAGCTGCCGCGCAACAGCCGGAAACGACGAAACCCCTCGTCCCCGAGTGATCGGGACGAGGGGTTTGTTCGCGGTTCGGTGCTACCGGGGCTTGCGCCGCAGGACGATGTCGCGCACGAGGATCAGGACCATCAGGGCCGCGCAACCGATCAGCCACAGGTCCTCGACCAGGCCCCTGTGGTTGCCGATGATCATGAGCAGCAGGAACACGGCGAAGAACCATCCGAAGAAGCGGAACGTCTTCGGCGCCTCACCGCTCCAGCCCCATGCTGCCGACGGGACCTCCGCGGTGTCGATGTGTGCGGCCACGATGGGGTCGCTGGACGAGGGCTCCAACTGGGTACCGGCCACGATCGATCCTCCTGCAGATTCGGTTGCGCTACTCGACATATCGTGACATACGACTGCCCGTCGTATGTAGCGGGGCCATCCGTGGCGGGCGGTCCGCTGTCCATCAGGAACAATGGGTGGGTGGATGAAAACAGGCCCACTCGCGTCCTGCTGCTCGGCAGCACAGGTTCGATCGGTACCCAGGCGTTGGAGGTGGTGGCCGCCAACCCGGACAAGTTCGCGGTGGTGGGGCTCGCGGCAGGCGGCGGAAACGTCGAACTGCTGGCGCAGCAGATTCGTGAGACGGGGGTGTCGTCCGTCGCGGTCGCGGATCCGCGGGCCGCGGCGTCGCTGGATCTGCCGGGGGTGTTGAGCGGGCCCGACGCCGTCACCGAGCTCGTCCGCACCACCGAAGCGGACGTCGTGCTCAATGCGCTCGTCGGTTCACTGGGACTCGAGCCCACGCTGGCCGCACTCGAGTCCGGCGCGCGACTCGCGCTGGCCAACAAGGAGTCGCTCGTCGCCGGCGGCCCGCTCGTGACCGCCGCCGCGGCTCCGGGGCAGATCGTGCCGGTCGACTCCGAGCACTCCGCGCTGGCCCAGTGCCTGCGCGGCGGCAGCGCGGACGAGGTGGACCGGCTGGTTCTCACCGCCTCGGGTGGCCCGTTCCGCGGCTGGACGACCGACCGGCTCGAATCGGTGACACCCGAGCAGGCCGGCGCCCACCCCACGTGGTCGATGGGGCCGATGAACACGCTGAACTCCGCGACGCTCGTCAACAAGGGGCTCGAGCTGATCGAGACGCATCTGCTGTTCGGCGTCGACTACGACCGGATCGACGTCACCGTCCACCCGCAGTCCATCGTGCATTCGATGGTGACGTTCACCGACGGGTCGACACTCGCGCAGGCCAGCCCGCCCGACATGAAACTTCCGATCACCCTCGCACTCGGCTGGCCGCACCGCATCGCGGGCGCCGTTTCGGCCTGCGACTTCAGTACGGCGTCCACCTGGGAGTTCGAGCCGCTCGACGCGACGGTTTTCCCCGCCGTGGACCTCGCCCGAGAGGCGGGGAAGGGTGGCGGATGCCTCACTGCCGTCTACAACGCTGCCAACGAGGTCGCGGCTCAGGCATTCTTGGACGGGATCATCCGGTTCCCGCGCATCGTCCGCACGGTCGCCTCCGTGCTGTCCGAGGCGGACGAGTGGGCGGCGCCACCGGCTACCGTGGAAGACGTACTGGCCGCCGACGGCTGGGCACGTGAGCGAGCACGTCAGCTCGTGAAGCAGGAAGGCTAGAACTGCATGGTGTTCGCAGTGGGCGTTGTTCTCTTCGCCCTCGGGATCGCACTGTCGATCGCGCTTCACGAAGCGGGTCACATGTGGGTGGCGCAGGCCACCGGCATGAAGGTCCGCCGGTACTTCATCGGTTTCGGACCCAAGATCTTCTCGTTCCGCCGGGGTGAGACCGAGTACGGGCTCAAGGCGCTGCCCCTCGGCGGCTTCTGCGACATCGCCGGCATGACGGCGCTGGACGAGCTCGAACCGGACGAAGAAGACCGGGCGATGTACAAGAAGCCGACGTGGAAGCGCCTCGCGGTGATGTCCGGCGGCATCGGCATGAACTTCGTCCTCGGGCTCGTCCTGGTCTACGTCCTCGCCGTCGGGTGGGGGCTGCCCGACCTGAACCGGTCCACCGACGCGGTCGTCGGGTCGGTCGGGTGCGCGGCGCCGAGCCAGGGCCCCGGCCCCGACTACGCGCTGTCCGCGTGCACCGGCCCCGGGCCCGCCGAGCAGGCCGGCATCCGCACCGGCGACGTCATCACCGCGGTCGACGGCAAGGACACCGCCACGTTCGCCGACGTGGCCGCCGCCACCCGCTCGCTGTCCGGTCCGGTCGACTTCACGATCGAGCGGGACGGTGACGAGCAGACGATCGTCGTCCCGGTCCAGCAGGTCCAGCGCTGGGTCCAGGAGGAGGGGGAGACCGAACCCCACGAGGCGACCGTCGGTGCGATCGGCATCGGCGCGACACCGAGCGTCGTCGAGCACTCGGCCCTGTCGGCGGTGCCCGCCTCGTTCGAGTTCACCGGCGACATGTTCGTGATGACCGCCGAGCGGCTTGTGCAGATGCCGAGCAAGGCCGTCGACCTGTGGCACGCGGTGACCGGCGGCGAACGCGACCCCGAGACCCCGATCTCCGTGTACGGCGCGAGCGTCATCGGCGGGCAGATCGCCGAACAGGGCATCTGGGAAGCGTTCGTGCTGCTGCTCGCGAGCCTGAACTTCTTCCTCGGGATGTTCAACCTTCTGCCGCTGCTGCCGCTCGACGGCGGGCACATGGCGGTCACCGTCTACGAGCGTGTCCGGGACTGGTTCCGCAGCAGGCGCGGCCTTCCCGGCGGCGGACCGGTCGACTACATGAAGCTGCTACCCGTCACCTATGTGGTGATCGTCATAGGCGGCGCATACATGCTCCTCACCCTCACCGCCGACATCGTCAACCCGATCAAGCTCTTCCAGTGATCGCTAAACTCGGACTTGAAGCTACGAAAGAAGGCACCCACGTGACCAGCCCTGTCGGATTGGGAATGCCCGAAGGCCCGGCCGCCGTTCTCGCACCCCGCCGCAAGACCCGCCAGCTCCAGGTCGGAACGGTCGGTGTCGGCAGCGACTTCCCGGTATCCGTGCAGTCGATGTGCACCACCAAGACGCACGACGTCAACGCCACCCTGCAGCAGATCGCCGAACTCACGGCGTCCGGCTGCGACATCGTCCGCGTCGCCTGCCCCCGGCAGGAGGACGCCGACGCCCTCGCGACCATCGCGAAGAAGAGCCAGATCCCGGTCATCGCCGACATCCACTTCCAGCCCCGGTACATTTTCGCCGCCATCGACGCGGGCTGCGCGGCCGTCCGCGTGAACCCCGGCAACATCAAGGAGTTCGACGGACGCGTCAAGGAGGTCGCGAAGGCGGCAGGCGACGCCGGCATCCCGATCCGCATCGGCGTCAACGCCGGTTCCCTCGACCCGCGCCTGATGCAGAAGTACGGCAAGGCGACGCCGGAGGCGCTCGTCGAGTCGGCACTGTGGGAGGCGGGCCTGTTCGAGGAACACGGGTTCGGCGACATCAAGATCTCGGTGAAGCACAACGATCCGGTGATCATGGTCGAGGCCTACCGGCAGCTCGCCGCCCAGTGCAACTACCCGCTGCACCTCGGGGTGACCGAGGCCGGTCCCGCGTTCCAGGGCACGATCAAGTCGGCGGTGGCGTTCGGCGCCCTGCTCGCCGACGGCATCGGCGACACCATCCGTGTGTCGCTGTCCGCGCCGCCCGCCGAGGAGATCAAGGTCGGCACGCAGATCCTGCAGTCGCTGAACCTGCGTCCCCGCAAGCTCGAGATCGTGTCCTGCCCGTCGTGCGGGCGCGCACAGGTCGACGTGTACACGCTCGCCGACGAGGTGACCGCCGGACTCGAGGGCATGGAGATCCCGCTGCGCGTGGCCGTCATGGGCTGCGTCGTCAACGGTCCCGGTGAGGCCCGCGAGGCCGACCTGGGGGTCGCGTCCGGCAACGGCAAGGGCCAGATCTTCGTCAAGGGCAAGGTCATCAAGACGGTGCCGGAGGCACAGATCGTGGAGACCCTGATCGAGGAAGCGATGCGGATCGCCGAGGAGATGGAGGGCGATTCGACGTCCGGATCACCCGTCGTGACGGTCAGCTGACCCGGCGCAGGCAGCGGGCAACGAAACGTCTCCCGTTTCCGGCGAGTTCGTGGCAATCTGGTGGGCAGGTCCACTAGCTGACAAGGTTGGGTAGATGCTCAAGCTCCTCGGTGCAAAACAGTTGAGCAGTCGGGACGCAGCACACGTGCTCCGCGTTCTCGACGCCGATCCTGTCGCCGCCTGCATGGTCGCCGCTCGCGTAGAAGAGGGCGGCGTCGATCCCCGGATGATCCACGGAGAGTTGTGGAGTCGGGGCGGGCCACTCGAATCGTTGTGTTTCTCGGGTGCGAATTTCGTGCCGCTCCGCGGCAGCATCGACGACATGCGGGCGTTCGCCGACCGGGCCTGCCGCACGCCGAGAATGTGCTCGTCGCTGGTCGGCCGAGCCGAGTTGACGCTGCCACTGTGGGAGATGCTCGAGATGGACTGGGGGCCGGCCCGGGAGGTCCGGTCGGACCAGCCGCTGCTGGCGCTGGCGAGCACCCCGCAGTGCCGCCCGGATCCGCTGGTCCGTCAGGTGCGGATGCACGAACTCGAGCAGTACCTGCCCGCCGCGGTCGCGATGTTCATCGAAGAGGTCGGCATCGATCCCCGCGCCAACGACGGTGGGCGAGGTTACCGCCGCCGCGTCGCCAACCTGATCGCCGCCGGCCGGGCGTGGGCGAGATTCGACGACGGTCAGGTGGTGTTCAAGGCCGAGGTCGGATCGGTGTCGTCCCGGGTCGGCCAGATCCAGGGAGTCTGGGTGCACCCGATGTACCGCGGGCACGGTTTCGGGGCCGCCGGTACCGCGACGGTCGCGGAGGCCGTCATCGCGGAGGGCCGCATCGCCAGTCTCTACGTCAACAGCTTCAACACCGTTGCCCGCAGCGCGTACGCGCGCATCGGCTTCAGCCAGGTCGCGACGTTCGCCACAATTCTCCTGGACTGACTCGCTGGCCGCCTACCGTGTCGGCGGTGTTCGCCGACATAACATGGGCGGCGATGAACCTGCGGCCATATCCTCGCTTACGCGTCGTCCAGTCGATCGCCCTGTGCGGCGCCGCTGTGCTGACGGTGGGTCTCACGGCGTGCACGCCGAGACCGGACGGTCCGGAACCGGCCGCGCAGGCGTTCCTGACGGCCTTCGCCGAACAGGATTCGGGGCAGGCCGCGGATCTGTCGGATCGTCCCGACGTCGCCCGCCAGACCCTCGAGTCGGCATGGTCGTCGCTTCAGGCCGAGTCGCTCGACGCCCGGACGACGGACGTTCATGTCAGCGGTGACACGGCCACGGTCGGGTACACGTACGAATGGCATCTGCCGAAGAATCGGGTGTGGACGTATTCGGGCGAACTCCAGATGGGGCGGCGCGGCGGCGACTGGGCCGTGCGATGGAGTTCCACCAACGTCCATCCGCGGCTGGGCGACCGGCAGACGATGTCGCTGCGTTCCACCGCCGCGCCGCGGGCGCGGGTCAACGAGCATTCCGGATCGGACGTCCTCGTGCCGGGTGTGATCTACCGCGTGAAGTTCGATGCGGCGCAATCGGGCAACGTGATCGGCAGCGCCCAATCCCTCGCGTCGGCACTCACCGCGTTCGACACCACCCTCACGGCGCAGTCGATCGCGGAGTCCGCGACGGCCGTCAAGGGCGACTATCTGGTGACCCGGCTGCGGTCGGACGACTACGAACAGGTCGCCGGAGTGCTCGCCGCCATTCCCGGTGTGACCGTGTCCGACGAGGCGGATCTCGTGGCCACCGACCGGAACTTCGCCCCCGATCTCGTGGGCCAGGTGAAGAAGACCGTGATCGACGAGGTCGACGGCAAGGCCGGGTGGAGCGTCGTCACCGTCAACCAGAACGGTGTCGACACGGACGTGCTCACCGAGACCGTGCCGCAGACCTCACCGTCGTTCTCGATCAGCCTCGACCGTCACATTCAGATCGCGGCGCAGAACGCCGTCAACGCCCGAACCGACCAGACCATGATGGTCGTCATCCAGCCGTCGACCGGCGACGTCCTCGCCGTCGCGCAGAACAAGGCTGCGGACCGGGACGGTCCGGTGGCCCTGACCGGCTTGTACCCGCCCGGTTCGACGTTCAAGATCATCACCGCCGGCGCGGCGATCTCCTCGGGTATCGCCACCCCCGACACGATGGTGCCGTGCCCCGGCCGCATCGAGATCGGCGAGCGCAGCGTCCCGAACTACAACGAATTCGCGCTCGGCACCGTGCCGATGGCCACGGCATTCGCCCGCTCGTGCAACACGTCGTTCGCGAAACTCGCCAGCGAGATGCGGCCCGACGCACTGACCGTCGCGGCGTCGCAGTACGGAATCGGCCCCGACTACGAGGTGGTGGGCCTGCCCACGGACTCGGGTTCGGTGCCGCCCGCCGACGACCTGGTGCAGCGGACGGAAGACGGGTTCGGGCAGGGCAAGGTGGTGGTCAGCCCCTTCGGGATGGCGTTGGCCGCCGCGACCATCGCCCACGGTTCGACGCCCGTGCCCCGGCTGATCGCCGGGCGGGAAACCACGATCGACGGGGATCATCCGCAGATCAGCCCGGAGATGGTCGACGGGCTGCGCGGCATGATGCGGCTCGTGGTGACCAGCGGAACCGCCGAGCGGATCGAGGATCAGGGCGAGGTGTACGGCAAGACGGGTGAGGCCGAGGTCGAGGGTGGCTCGCACGCCTGGTTCGTCGGCTACCGCGGCGACCTCGCGTTCGCGACGCTGGTGGTGCGCGGTGGAAGTTCCGACAACGCCGTCGCCGTCACCCGCGACATGTTCGCCGCGCTGCCCGAGGGGTACTGACCCCGCCGCTGTCCACCGATCGGGGGACGCGGAATTCATCCTGTTCAGGAGCCGATCGGTGGACAGACGCTGCCGCCGGGGCGGTCCATAGTTGGTTGCAGACGGAAGAACCCGCACAGGCGGGATCGAAAAACCAACGTGGACAGGAAGTCAGACCATGACGATCAGTGCAGACGTGAACTGCGTGGAGACCAGGGCCGGCACCCGGCGGGTGTTGTTCGTCGGGAGCCCGGGCGCCGGCACCGAGCTGACGCAGTGGGCTGTGTTGCGGCAGTGGGCTTCCGACCGCGGTATGGAATCGATCAGTGAATGCGAGGGCGACGTCGTCTGCGCGATCGCGACCGAGGACGTTCTGGACGGACTCTGCACGCCATCGGATGCGATGGCCATGCAGCTGGCGCGGGCTCGAGGGGTGCCCTGCGTCGGCGTTCGCGACGCACATCTTCTCGAGGCGGCGATCTGACATGGCATTCGAGATCATGGAGCGCGGCGAGACCCTGGTGGCCGGTCTGCCGGTGCGAAGTCCCCAGCGGGCGCTGGGCAAACTGAGCGACCCGCGCCTCGACCGGGCGTGGACGAGGGTCCTCCACCACGAGGTCGGGGGATCCCTCGCGTCCACCTACATCGATTTCGCGCCCGACGTCGAGTCCTACTACACCCAGATAGTCGGATACGAGTGCGCGACCGTGGACGATGCGACTCGGGGGCATGTCATTTCGCGGATCCCGCCCGGTACCTACGCCAAGTTCTCCTCCAGGGGAATGTTCCCCGACGTGATGTTGCGGCTGTGGGCGCAGGTCAGCGAGGCGGAGTCGAACGGTGACATCGAGCGGGCGTACACCGGCGACCTCGAAGCGTATCCCCACGCCTACGCCGTGGATCTGTACATTCCGATACTCGTGGACGAGTCCCACGGTCCGTCGAGCGCACAAGGTGAGAAGAAATGATCGAGATCGTCAAAAGGCCGACCGAATCGTTTGTGGGCCTGACCATTCCGGAGGGAAAGCCAGGTCGTCCCGGACCGGGCCGGGAACTCGTCGACTACACGGTGGAGCGGATCAGGGATCGGGGGATCTCCGAGATCTTCGTCGTGTACGCGGCGTCCCCGCCTCCGCGCACGTTCACGGTGGTCGTCGGGTACCCGTGCGATTCGACCGACAAGATGGAGCCCGGCGACGTCCTGGTGCGGGTGAACTCCGGCTACTTCGCTCGATTCGTGTGCGAGGACGAATCCGAACCGGAAGGGCTCGCCGAGACCTGGAGCGTCGCCGACTTTGCCGCGGCGCGCGGTCGGATCGAACGAGGTTTCGCCGAGGACCTCGAGGTGCACCATCCGGACGGATCCGCCGAACTGTTCCTCTCGCTCTGCTGAACCGCAACCCGGTTACTCATGCTCGGCGAGTTTCTCGGGATCTATTTCGGGACCGCCCTTGCCGAGCCTCTTGTTCACGAGGACGGTCCCGGCCCACAGCACCACACCGATTCCGAGGAGGATGCCCGCGATCTGGTATTGCACCGCCGGACGGTCGGCGAAAGGAGTGACGAGAAAGCCACACGTGAGGGCGCCGATGATCGGCAGGATGGTCGGCACCCGGAAATGCTTGTGCTCCACCGGCTGCTTGCGCAGAACGAGCACCGTGATGTTGACGATGGTGAACACACCCAGCAGCAACAGCGCGGTAGTGCCGCCGAGTTCGGGGACCTCACCGACGAACGTGATCAGGCCGAAGGCGAGGATCGTGGTGAAGACGATGGCAACATACGGCGTGCGCCGCGTGGCGTGAACCTTGCCGAGCGGGGGAGGCAGGACGCCCTCGCGGCTCATGCCGTACAGCAGCCGGCTCGCCATCAGCATGTTGATCAGCGCCGTGTTGGCGACGGCGAACATGGTGATGAACGCGAAGATCCCGATCGGGAACCCGGGCGCGCCCGCCTGGACGACCTTCAGCAGGGGAGTGTCACCCTCGCCGAGTTCGGCCACCGGCACGAGTGCGATCGCCGTGATCGACACGAACACGTAGATGCAGCCGGTGATGATCAGGCCCGTCAGCAGGACCTTGGGGAAGATGCGGCTCGGTTCCTTGCATTCCTCGGCCATGTTGACCGAGTCCTCGAATCCGACCATCGCGAAGAACGCCAGCGCTGTACCCGCGACCACCGCGCCGAGCGCCGACCGGTCGCCGGTGTCGAACGTGGCCACCCGGGAGAAGTCGCCGTCGCCGACGCCGAGGGCCCAAAGCCCGATCATGATGATGATCAGGAGACCGGACAGCTCGACGCAGGTGAGTACGACGTTGGTCTTGACGCTCTCGCTGACCCCGCGGAAGTTGACGAGCCCCACCAGCGTCATGAAGCCGAGACCGAGCAGGGTGATGCCGATTCCGGTGGAGAAGTCGAGGTGGAACGCCTCGACGAAATTGGCGGCGAACGCCCGCGACGCCGTCGACGCGGACGTGATTCCCGAGCACATCACCGCGAACGCGACCATGTACGTGAGGAAGTGCACCCCGAACGCCTTGTGCGTGTACAGCGCGGCGCCGGCTGCCTTGGGGAACTTGGTGACCAGCTCCAGATAACTGAATGCGGTGATGATCGCGACGAGAAACGCCACCAGGAACGGCAGCCACACCGCGCCCCCGACCTGGTTGGCGACCTTGCCGGTGAGGGCGTAGATCCCGGTGCCCAGGATGTCGCCGACGATGAACAGCAGCAGCAGCCCCGGGCCCATCACCCGTTTGAGGCTCGGCTGTTCGGGCGAATTCGAATCGGGCGCGTTCGAACTCGTGGCGTCCGCTGTCGATCCCATGACCCACCGCCTTTCGCTACCGCCTGCGTCCCTCGTTCGAGTGGACGCGTGTCGCTAGGGGAGCAGCCCGAGCCTGCGCGCGGTGACCACCGCCTCGTGCCGCGACCGGGCGTCGAGCTTGCTCATGGCACTGCGCAGGTAGCTCTTCACCGTCTCCTGGCCCACCGAGAGGCGCTGTGCCGCTTCGCTGTTGGTGCATCCCAGCGCAACGTGGGACAGTACGTCGATCTCGCGCGGGGCGAGATGGACGCCGGGGTCGTCGTCGGCGCCGTCGTCGGTGCCGGGCCGCAGAATCCCCGCCAGCCGCTGCGACAGCCCGCGGAGACGGGCCTGCAACGACGAATCGGTGACGGTCTGCGCGACGCTGCGCAATTCCGCGTGGATGTCGCGGAGTTCCTCGGAAGTAGCACCACCTGCGGCGTTCACGTCGAGCGTCGTCATCATCTCGAGGCGGCGATCGACCTCGTCGCGGATGGCGATCTCGGTGCCCAGCCGCCGCGACGCCGCGACGACGATGTCGGCGGTACGGTCACCGATCGGCGCGCAGTCGCGGATGGCGGCGTACAGGACCGCGCGCGAACTTCCCCGCACCATGACGGGCACCGCGAGGATGGACCGCAGTCCCTCGCTGAGGACGGGCCGGTCGTAGTGGTGGGTGATGGTCGAGGAGTTGCCGTAGTCGTGGACCGACACTGGTGTGCGCTGGGCGACGACCCGACCGCCCAGTCCGGAACGCGGGGGGATGGCCAGGCCCTTGAGGTTGTTGGTGCGGGTGCCGACGAATTCGCTGAGGTGCAGGGTGTCGTCCTGGACCTCACCGCCGAAGAGGACCGGCGCGACGCCGTGAGCTGCGATGGAGCGCAGCTCACCGCGGAGTGCGTCCCCGTCCCGGGGGCGCAGCAGCGAGGGTGCACGAGCAACCAAGTCGGTCACCCCTTTCCGGGGGTAGTCAAGGCGGTCTGTGAGCTAGATCATAACCGTAGAGAGTTCGGGCGACGGCCCGACCATCTGTACCGGGCCATGAGAACACAAGGAGTACCGCATGACCACCGATCCCACCGCACGCGTTCGTGAGCTGCTCGACCAGTACGACACACCGACTGCGTCCGCCGCGGAACTGCTGTGTGATCGTCACCCCGCAGACGACGTGGCGTTCACCGTCGTCGAATCGGACCTGTCGTCGACAGACCTGACCTTCGGATACCTCCGCGAACAGTCGACGCGGTTCGCCGCCGCGCTCGCGGACCTCGGCGTCGAGCCGGGCGACCACGTCGCGACGCTGATGGGCAAGTCCGCCGAACTCGTCGTCGCGCTGCTCGGCATCTGGCGGCGGGGCGCCGTCCACGTCCCGCTGTTCACCGCGTTCGCACCGCCCGCGATCGCGTTCCGGCTGGGTGCGAGCGGTGCGAAGGTCGTCATCTCGGACGCGGGCCAGCTCGACAAGCTGGCCCCCGGGGAGGACATCCCCGCGGATGCGTCCTGGCAGGTGGTGGTCGTGGGTGGAACCGGGACCGACGAACTCGACTTCGCGACGCTCGTGGACGCGCACGACGCCGCGGACGCGAAGGGTGCGGCCGTCACGGTAGGCGGCGACGGGCCCCTCGTCCAGTTGTTCACCAGCGGCACGACCGGGACGCCGAAGGGTGTGCCGGTGCGGCTGCGCGCACTCGCGTCGTTCCACGCCTACCAGGAGTTCGGGCTGGACGTCCGCAAGGACGATGTCTTCTGGAACGCCGCCGACCCCGGGTGGGCGTACGGGCTCTACTACGCACTGCTCGGTCCGATGGCGGCCGGCACCCGCAGCATTCTTCTGCACGCCGGGTTCTCCGCGCCGCTGACGTGGCAGGTGATGGAGCGTTTCGGCGTCACCAACTTCGCCGCCGCCCCCACCGTCTACCGCAGCCTGCGGGCCGACCCGACGCCGATCCCCGAGGCGGTGAAGCTGCGCCGCGCGTCGTCGGCGGGTGAACCACTCACCCCCGACGTGATCTCGTGGTCCAAGGCGAACCTGAACGTCCTCGTCCGGGACCACTACGGCCAGACCGAGCACGGCATGTTCATCTCCAACGCCTGGGCCGACGGCCTGCGGGAAGAGGTGCGCGAAGGGTCCATGGGCAAGCCGCTGCCGGGCTGGGCGTGCGCCGTGCTCGAGGACGACTCCGACGCCATCGCCCCGCCGCGGACCCCCGGCCGGGTGGCGATCGACACCCACAACAGCCCGCTGATGTGGTTCACCGGCTACGTCGACGCCCCCGAGAAGACCGCGCAGCGGTTCACCGCCGACGGTCGCTGGTACCTCACCGGCGACGCCGGGCAGACCGACGAGGACGGCTTCTACTTCTTCTCCGCCCGTGACGACGACGTCATCATCATGGCCGGTTACCGCATCGGGCCCTTCGACGTGGAGAGTGTGCTGGTGATGCACGACCACGTCGTCGAGGCCGCTGTCGTGGGGATGCCCGACGAGTTGCGCGGCGAGGTGCTCGAGGCGTTCGTCGTCCTGCGTGACGGCGTCGACGGGACCGACGAACTCGAGGTCGAACTGCAGACGCTGGTGAAGAAGAAGTTCGCCGCGCACGCCTACCCGCGGACCGTGCACTTCGTCCCGAATCTGCCGAAGACGCCCAGCGGAAAGGTGCAGCGGTACCTGCTCCGCCAGAAGTAGGCGGCTCCGCCGCTCATGCGCATTTCTGGTAGTTCCCACAACCAGAAAGGCGCACGAGCGCGTCAGCGCCTGCGGAGGCGGCCGACGACCAGCAGGGCGAGGAGAGTGACCGCCAGCAACAGGGTGGTGTCGGCGGCGGCGAGGAACACCTGTCCGCGGTCGGTGAGACCGAAGATGCTCACCGGCAACGTTTTCCAGGTCGCCGGATAGACCATCACGGTGGCGCCCAGTTCGCCCATCGACAGTGCGATCGCCAGGCCCGCGGCGGCGCCGAGCGCGGGGAGCAGCAGCGGCAGCGTGATCCGCAGCAGGACGCGGGTGGGACCGGCGCCGAGGGATTCGGCGGCCTGACGGTAGGCGGGATCGAGTCGGTCCAGCGCCGCGGAGACGGCGCTGAACGCGAAGGCGAGCACGAGCACGGTGTGCGCCAGGATCACGATCCATTTGGTTCCGCCGAGCAGGATCGGGCGCTCGTTGAAGGTGATCAGCAGACCCAGCCCGACGGCCACCGACGGGACGGCGATCGGCAGGTGGAACACCGCCTCGGTGAGGCGCCGCAACCACGCCGGCGCCTCCCGCGCAGCCAGTGCCGCCCACGTCCCGATCACGAGCGCCAGTGCGCCCGCGATGAACGCCGTCTGCAGGCTGACGGTGAGACTGGCGAGATTCTCGTCGGACAGCGCCGCCTCGAAGTTCCGGCCCCCGAGGTCCGAGGGCAGTGGGCCGGTCCAGGAACCGGCCAGCCCGGCCGCGACCACGGTGGCGATCGGTGCCGCGAACACGACGGTCACGACGAGGGTGAACACGCCCAGGACCAGTGCCCTAGATCTTCTCGTCCACAGCAGCACGGCTGCCTCCCGTCAGTTTCGCGAACACGAATCGGCACGTGCAGTACAGGCTCAGCGACAACGCCACCTGGACGGTGGCGATCACGGCCGCGCCCGGCAGGTCGAACGTGACGATGCCGCGCGTATAGATCAGGACGGGCAGTGTCACCACGTCCTTGGCGCCCGTGAACAGGACGATGCCGAACTCGTTGAGGGTGAGCAGCAGCACCAGCGAACCGCCGGCCAGGAGTGCGGGCCACGCCTCGGGCATCACCACGGTCCGCAGCACCCGCAGCGGCGACGCCCCGAGGCTGGCGGCGACGTCGAGTTGCTCACGGGGGATCTGGGTGAACGCGGCGAGCAGCGGCCGGACGACGAACGGGGTGAAGAACGTGATCTCGGCGGCGATCACCCTGCGCGGGGTGCCAAGGAAGTTCAGCGGCCCGGTTCCGTCGCCCGTGATCCCCGAGAGAAGCGCATTGACCGCCCCCGCCGTGCCGTAGAGGAACGTGAACGCCAGGGTGATCAGGAACGACGGAAGCGACAGCACCGCGTCGATCAGCCGTCCCACCACCTTCGAGCCCGTGAACGGCACGAACGCCAGGACCAGTGCGAGAAAGGTGCCGAGGATCAGGCAGCCGAGGGTGGACAGGGCGGCGATCTGCACGGTCCGCCACAGCGCTGTGCGGAACAGTTCGGAACCGAGCACACCGGACCACGTGTCCAGACCCGAACCGGTGTCGGAGTGGAGTGATCCGTGAGTCTTTCGGCGCAAACCCGGTCCTTCGGGTCGGGGATAGCCGATCTGGTTTTGTCGGACTGGGTGGCTAGTGTCTGGGTTATGGCGGGGAGGGTGGTGAAGCGGGCGTTCAAGTACCGTTTCTATCCGACTGCGGTGCAGGCGGAGCAGCTTGCTGGGACGTTCGGGTGCACCCGGTATGTCTACAACCGGGCGTTGGCGGAGCGCTCGCGGGCCTGGTCGCAGGAGCGGCGGCGGGTCAGCTACAGCGACACCTCGAAGATGCTCACCGGATGGAAGCGGGACACCGAGACCGCGTGGTTGTCGGAGCCGTCGAAGGGGCCGTTGCAGGAGTCGCTGCGGCAGTTGCAGGGGCGTTCGACAGGTTCTGGCGCAAGCAGTCCCGCTACCCGCAATTCAAGAGGAAGGGCCGGTCGAAGGATTCGGCGACGTACTACGCGAACTGTTTCACCTACCGCGGCGGGCAGATCCGGTTGGCCAAGCAGTCCGAACCCCTGGACATTCGGTGGTCGAGGCCGCTGCCGGAGGGGGCGACACCGTCGCAGGTGATGGTGTCGCGTAATGCTCGTGGTCAGTACCACATTTCGATTCTCGTCGAGGACACGATCACCGAGCACCCGTCGACCGATGGGGTGGTCGGGCTCGATGCCGGGATCACGAGCCTCTATACGCTCTCGACGGGGGAGAAGGTCACCAACCCGCGCCATGAGCGCAGGGACCGTGCGCGGTTGGCGAGGGCGCAGCGGGTGCTGGCCAGGAAGGCGAAGGGGTCCCGTAACCGGGCCGAGGCCCGACTGAAGGTCGCGAAGATTCATGGCCGGATCGCCGATCGGCGTCGCGATTATCTGCACACACTTTCCACTCGGCTGGTGCGCGAAAATCAAGTGATCGCCGTCGAGGATCTGAGTGTGCGGAACATGGTCAGGAATCGGTCGTTGTCTCGGGCGATCTCGGATGCGAGTTGGGCCGAGTTCCGGTCGATGCTCGAGTACAAGGCCGACTGGTACGGGCGGCGGGTGGTAGCGATCGACCGGTTCTGTCCGTCGTCGAAGACGTGCTCGGTGTGTGGGGCGATCGCCTCGGAGATGCCGCTGAAGGTGCGGGAGTGGGCGTGCCGGTGCGGTGTCGTCCATGATCGGGATGTGAATGCGGCGAGGAACATTTTGGCCGTCGGACTGACGGTGGCAGCCTGCGGAGATGGTGTGAGACCGCCCCGCACATGAAGTGTGGGGAGGCAACTGTCGGTGAAACAGGAACCTCGGGTCGCGAGTCTCGAGGGGAATCTCGGTCGTTCACGGCCGAGAGGACGTCAATCGGTGAGGACTCGCGCCATCGGGTAGACGGCGAACCCGAGGACGAGCAGCAGCGGCGGAAGCGTCCAGGCGATGCTCCGCCAGCGGAACGGTTCGGGTCGGGGCGGCGCGGTCGCGGTGGGTGGACGGTCGAGGGTCGCGGTCATGTCGCAGGCACCAGGACGCTGCCGTCGGACGGGAACTGCACGCCGACGACGGTGCCGGGTGTGCGCTGGTCGTGACCGGACACGTCGGCGTCCACCTGCACTCCGGCGACGCCGTCGACGGCGAGCGTGATCCGCGTGGTCGACCCGCGCCACACGCTGGAGACGATCCGCGCCGAGAACGAACCCCGAGAGCCGGGTGCCGTCACGGTCACCTCGTGCGGCCGGACGCAGAGGACCGCGCCCGGGTCCGATTCCCACTCGACGTGCCCGATGTCGGGTTGCGGGGCGGTGGCGGTGACGGGAACGCCGCCGACCGACACGAGTGCCGACGTTCCGATCACCCTGGTGACGGTGCACGGCAACAGGTTGGCTCCGCCGAGGAACTGCGCGGTGAAGCTGCTCGGCGGCCGCTTCCAGAGGTTCTCGGCGGTGTCGACGTCGGCGAGCCGGGAGTTCCGCATGACGGCGATCCGGTCGGCCAGCGCGAGCGCCTCGCTCTGGTCGTGGGTGACGTAGAGCATGGCGGTATCGGGCAGGGCCGCCCGCAACCCGGCGAGCTCACCGAGCATGCTCTCCCGCAGCTGAGCGTCGAGTGCGGCGAGTGGTTCGTCGAGCAGCAGGACCGCGGGCCGGATCGCCAGCGCCCGGGCGATCGCGATGCGCTGCTGCTGTCCGCCGGACAGCTCGCGTGGCAGACGCTTGCCGAACGCGGCCATGCCGACCATGTCGAGCGCCTCGGCCACCCGTGCACCGATCTCGGCGCGTGGCACCCGGTGGGAGCGGAGCCCGAACGCGACGTTGTCGGCGACCCGCATGTGCGGGAACAGCGCGTACGACTGCACGACGACGCCGATTCCCCGTTTGGCGGGCGGCAGGTCGGTGACGTCGCGGGTTCCGAGACGCACGGAACCCGAAGCGGGACGGACGAATCCGGCGAGCGCCTTGAGCGCGGTCGACTTCCCGGAGCCGCTCGGGCCGAGCAGGGCCACCGTTTCACCGCGGGCGACGCGCAGGTTGAAGTCGATCAGGGCGTGGGTAAGTCCCTTTCCTCGGCCGTAGCCGACGGTGACTCGGTCGAAGGTGATGGCCGGCGCGGAGTGGTCGGTTGCCCCGCGGACCGCGCGGGTGTGTGACGGTTGCGCCCGACTGGATCGAATTCCCGACACGATCAGCTCCCGGTGACCTTCGGGTACGCGGCGACGTCCGAATCGAGTTCGGTGAGAACGTCGTTCCAGTTCGGCGACCATACCTGCACACCCTGCAGTGCGCGGGCCGGTGCGCTCTCGCCTGCCGCGGCGCGCACGTCCTCCCGGACCGACACGCCCAGTGCCTCGTCGGCGATCGTGTTCTGGGATTCCTCGGACAGCAGGAACTCCATCAGTTTCCTGCCCTGCTCGCTGCGGGGTGCGCCCTTCGCGAGGCCCATCACGTAGGGCAGGGCGACGGTGGTGCGGGTGCCGTCGTCGGCGGCGGGGAAGAAGAGGTCGAACTTGGAGCCATCCTCGGCGATCGAGGTGAGATTCATCTGGACGTCGCCGTTGGCCACGAGCAGTTCGCCGTTGCTGACTTTCGGCTGCAGCTTGCCGGTCGACGACGACGGCCCGACGTTGTTGGTCTGCAACTTCGCGAGATAGTCGAGTGCGCCGTCCTTGCCCATCAGGTGCTGGAGGAGCAGCAGGACCGCGGTGCCGTCGCCCGCCTGTCCGGGCGTGGAGTACTGGAGTTTGCCCTTGAACTGGTCCGACAGCAGGTCCTCCCAGGTCCGCGGAGCGGGCGACGCAGCGGGGTTGGCGATGAACGACAGGTAGTTCTCGACGACGGGAACGTAGTGACCCGGTGCGTCCTTCTCCTCCGCGGGGACGGCCGACGTGTCGACACCGCTCGGCACGAGGAGTCCCTGGGAGTCCGCCTTCTGGATGAACGGCGGCAGCGTCACAACGACGTCGGCCTGGGGGTTGGACTGTTCCTTCTCGAGCCGCGACACGACTCCTTCTCGAGCCCCGACACGACCTCGCCGGATCCCGCCTCCACGAGGTTCACGGCGATCCCGGTCTGTGCGGTGAAGGCGTCGAAACGCGACTGGTACCAGCCGGACAGGCCGTCGGCGCTGTACACGGTGACGGTGTCGGTGCCCGAGTCGGCGGCGGTGCCCGTTCCGCCGCACGCGGTTCCGAGGGTGAGGACGGTCGCGGCGAAGGCGGCCGCAGTGATCCGGGGGCGAAGACGCATGGCGTGCTCCTGACGATGAGGGGGACTGTGCGAGAAAGCTTGCCGTTTGGTCTAGACCATTGGGCCACCGTAAGGAGAACGGCCGGTGAACAATTGGTATAGACCATTTTTCGGGTACTCTCGGCCGCATGAACGACGACCGCATCGGGTCCGGGGAGTCCGTGTTGGACGACACTGCAGCGGCGCTGCTGATCGATACTGCCGCTGCGCTGCGCTGCGGTCGCTGCGCGGCGTCTACGACGGGGAGGCGATCGACGAACTCGACCACGCCCTCCAATCCGCGGGGCGGGCGATGGACGACGGCGCCGACGACGAGCTGGTCCTCGCCGCCGCGCTGCACGACATCGCCCGCAGTCCCGCACTCGGGTTGCCGGCCGACTGTGCGCACGACCGCGAGGCGCGCGACTGGCTCACCCCGCGCTTCGGGGCGCGCGTCGGATGGCTCGCCGGGGCGCACGTCGCAGCCAAGCGGTATCTCGTCGCCACCGAATCCGGTTATGCGGCAACCTTCTCCGCGCAATCGGTGACGACATTGGAAGTTCAGGGCGGCGCCGCCGTGGACGCCGCGTTCACCGGCCACCCGTACTGGCCCGACGCCCTCCGGCTCCGGCGCTACGACGACGCCGCGAAAATCCCCGGGGCGCAGACTCCGACCGTCGACGACGTGATCGCCGTCGCGCGCCGAGTACGGCAGACGGTGATACCCACGCGGTGACGGAGACGCCGAACGTCCCCAAGTATTACCGGGTCCGCACCGAGCTCGAGGCGATCCTTGCCGAACTCGAGGTGGGGGATCCCGTTCCGGCGGAGCGGGAACTGGCCGTGAGGTGCACGGTGTCCCGGGAGACGGTGCGGCAGGCGATCCACGAACTGCTGGTCGAGGGACGCGTCGAGCGTCGCGGCCGCGGCACCGTCGTCGCCAGCCCCAAGCTCGTCCAGCCGCTGTCGCTGAGGTCCTACACCGAGGGTGCGGTCAGTCAGGGCCGGGTCCCCGGACGTGAACTGGTGACGTTCGAGGAACTCGGAGCGGACGCAGACCTCGCCGAGGCGCTCGGCCTCGCGGTCGGGGCGCCGGTGATCCATCTCGAACGCGTCCTGCTCGCCGACGACGAGAAGATCGGCCTCGAGAGCACGCACCTGCCCGCCGCCCGGTTCGGAGAGATGGCGCGCAGTTTCGATCCGGGCACGTCGCTGTACGCCGCGATCCGCGAGACCGGTGTGGTGTTCGCGTCGGCGACCGAGCGGATCGAGACCGTGCTGGCGTCGCCGCGGGAGGCCGCCCTGCTCGACTCGACCACCGCGATGCCGATGCTGCGCCTGCACCGCGTCTCGCTCGACACCGACGGCATCCCGATCGAGCGGGTGCGTTCCCTCTACCGCGGCGACCGGATCGCGTTCCTCACCACACTCCGGGAGTGACTCCATCCGCACGACGGGTCCGGACGCGCCCGGACAGCGCACGGGTCTAACCTGGTACCCATGTCTGTCCGCACAGCACTGAGCCCCGGAACCGTGTCTCCCGTCCTCGCCGTACCGGCGGGCATCGAGCGTCCCGAGTACGCGTGGAAGCCCACGGCGAAGGAAGGCAACGAGCCGTGGGTGCAGACCCCCGAGACCATCGAGGCCATGCGGGTGGCGAGCAAGATCGCCGCGCAGGCCCTGCAGGAGGCCGGTAAGGCGGTGGCGCCCGGCGTCACCACCGACGAACTCGACCGCATCGCGCACGAGTACATGATCGATCACGGCGCCTATCCGTCGACGCTCGGCTACAAGAGTTTCCCCAAGTCGTGCTGCACGTCGCTCAACGAGGTGATCTGCCACGGCATCCCCGACTCGACCGTGATCCAGGACGGTGACATCGTCAACATCGACGTCACCGCGTACATCGGCGGGGTGCACGGCGACACCAACGCCACGTTCCTCGCCGGGGACGTCGCCGAGGAGAACCGGTTGCTGGTGGAGCGCACTCACGAGGCGACGATGCGCGCCATCAAGGCCGTCAAACCGGGTCGCGCGCTCAACGTCATCGGCCGCGTGATCGAGTCGTACGCGCACCGATTCGGCTACGGCGTGGTCCGCGACTTCACCGGACACGGCATCGGCACCACGTTCCACAACGGCCTCGTCATCCTCCACTACGACGAGCCCTCCGTGGATACCGTCATCGAACCGGGGATGGTGTTCACGATCGAACCGATGATCAACCTCGGCGACATCGGCTGGGAGATCTGGGAAGACGACTGGACCGTGGTCACGAAGGACCGCAAGTGGACGGCTCAATTCGAGCACACCATCGTGGTCACCGAGACCGGCAACGAGATCCTCACCCTGCCTTGAGCGAGAGCCGGTGGAAGGGCGCCCTGCTCGTCGCCGGCACCACGTCCGACGCCGGCAAGAGTGTGCTCGTGGCGGGGCTGTGCCGGATGCTGGCACGGCGCGGTGTCCGGGTGGCGCCGTTCAAGGCGCAGAACATGTCGAACAACTCCGTCGTCACGCTCGACGGGGGCGAGATCGGCCGGGCACAGGCCCTGCAGGCCGCGGCCTGCGGACTCGCGCCGAGCGTCCGCTTCAATCCCGTGCTGCTGAAACCGGGCAGCGACCGCACGTCGCAACTGGTGGTGCGCGGCCGCGCGGTCACGTCCGTCGGCGCTCGCGACTACATCGAGCACCGCGAGCACCTGCGCACGGTGGTCGCCGAGGAACTGCAGTCGCTGCGCGCCGAGTACGACGTGGTGATCTGTGAGGGGGCCGGCTCTCCCGCCGAGATCAACCTGCGTGCCACGGACCTGGCGAACATGGGACTCGCCCGCGCCGCCGACCTCCCGGTGATCGTCGTCGGCGACATCGACCGCGGCGGGGTACTGGCCCACCTGTTCGGCACCGTCGCCGTCCTCGCGCCGGAGGACCAGGCACTGATCGCGGGATTCGTGATCAACAAGTTCCGCGGCGACGTGTCGCTGCTCGCGCCGGGCCTCGAACAGCTGACGGCGATGACGGGACGCCCGACGCTCGGTGTGGTTCCCTTCGCCGAGGACCTGTGGCTCGACGCGGAGGATTCGCTCGGCGTGGTCGGGGACGCACCGCTCGGTCGTCCGGCACCCCCGGTCGGCGACGACTGGTTGCGCGTGGCCGCCGTCCGCCTGCCCCGCATCTCGAATTCGACGGACGTCGAGGCGCTCGCGTGCGAGCCCGGGGTGTCGGTGCGCTGGGTCACCGATCCGTCCCGGCTCGAGGACGCCGACCTGATCGTCCTGCCCGGCAGCAAGTCGACGGTGTCGGACCTGGAGTGGTTGCGCCGCAACGGCATCGCCGACTCGATCGTGTCACACGCGAAGCGCGGCGGCCCGGTGCTTGGCGTCTGCGGCGGCTACCAGATGCTCGGATCCGTGATCGTCGACGACGTCGAATCCGGCCGCGGTGCGGTGACCGGGCTCGGACTGCTCGACCTCGAGGTGGAATTCGCGCCGGACAAGGTGCTCGCGCAGGTGCGCGGCGATGCTCACGGAGTCCCGGTGTCCGGGTACGAGATACATCACGGCCGGGTCCGGCGCAACGGCGACGCGCCCCTGCTCCACGCGAGCGGTGGCGCCGCGGAGGGAAGCATCCGCGGCGCCGTCTACGGCACGCACTGGCACGGCCTCCTGGAGACCGACCGTTTTCGCCGGATCCTGCTGGACGACGTGGCGGACCACGCGGGGCGAACCGGCTTCGTCACCGCCCCGGACACGGACGTCGCCGCGATCCGGACCGCTCAACTCGACCTGCTCGCCGACCTGGTGGAACAGAATCTCGATCTCGGCGCCCTCGAGGCACTGATCGGCGCCGGCGCCCCGCAGTGCCTCCCCGCTATCGCATCTGGCTTGGTTCGCTAGGCCGTCGGCAGCCACACCATCGGCACCGACCGGGGCACGTCGGCGAACCAGTCGCCGATGTCCGGCCACCACTTCTGCCAGGTGATCACGGCCGCGGCGGCGCCTGCGGCGAGCAGGGTGCCGACGCCGAGCGTGAAGAGCCCCACCACCCGCCACCGGTGATGCAGTGCGCCCAGGAACATTCCGGCTGCCGCGGTCAGAGCCGGGAAGGCGAAGTACGTGGCCAGCTGGATCGCCGGGGCGGAGGTGAAGTAGTGGGGAATCGCGAACATCCGCATCCCCACACCCCAGCCGCCGGTAGCCTCCTCGATCAGCGACAGCCCGTAGAGCAGCACCCCGAACACGACCACCTGCACCGCGGCGACCATCAGAGTGGCCGCGAAGTAGGCGTGTCGGGTGACGCTCATTCCCAGTGCGAACGGGAACGTCTGCGTCATGGCCTGCAGGTAGAGCACCAGCGCGAATCCGAACAGTGAGAAGACGCCGCCGGGAACTAGGGAGGTCCGAGCGCAAGACATCCCTCATCGCGTAGTTTTTAGCCATGGAACTGACGCACGTGGCGGTGGGAAATGGAAACTGCACGGTCCGGATCGACGGGCCGGCGAGCAAGCACACCGTTCTCCTGCTCCCGGGGGTCGGCGACGGACCGGATGTCTACGACGGCGTCTGCGAGCGCCTGCACAATTCGGACCTGCGCACGATCGTGCCCGAGGACATCACCGGTCTCGACGAATCGACGGTCATGGCTCTGCTCGACGAACTGAAGGTGGGGTGGGTGAACCTCGTCGGCAGCCGGGAAGGGGCGGAGCTGGCCTGGTCGCTGGCGGCACGACAGTTCGGCCGCTTCGCCAGCCTGGTGGTGGCCGACCGAGGTCATCCGGCGGCACCCGACGCTGAGGGCGCGGTGCGCGGATCAGATTGTCCGGCGGTCGAACTCCCCACCACCGTCATGGTCGCCAGCCCCGACCGGCGTGCCGAGGCGGATGCGAGCGGACGCTTCGTCTACTCCGACTTCCGCGTCGTGCAACTCGACGGCGTCACCAACATTCCGGCCTCGGCGGCCGCCGAGCTGGCCACCGAGATCGTTCTCCGCACCAGCCCCTGGTGAATCCCTGCCCCTGGTAAATCCGGCCCACGCCGGGCACGACCGTGCTCAGCGTGGGGCGTACATGATGACGGCCATACCGAGCAGGCAGATCAGGGCGCCCGACACGTCCCAGCGGTCCGGCCGGAAGCCGTCGGCCACCATGCCCCAGATCAGCGAGCCGGCGACGAACACCCCGCCGTAGGCGGCGAGGATGCGGCCGAAGTTGGCGTCCGGCTGCATCGTCGCGACGAACCCGTACGCCCCGAGCGCCGCCACACCGGCGCCGATCCAGATCCAGCCCCGGTGCTCGCGGACCCCCTGCCAGACCAGCCAGGCGCCGCCGATCTCGAACAGCGCCGCGACGGCGAACAGCGCGACCGACTTCGCGACCGTCACTCTGGCGGCAGGTCGAGACCGAGGAGAGCGTTCTCGACCACCTCGGGCAACCCCGGGTGAATCCAGTACTGCCCCCGCGCCATCTGCTGCGCCGTCTGGCCGAAGCTCATCGCCTGGATCAGCGGCTGGATCACCGTGGGCGCCTGGGCGCCGATCACGTGCGCACCCAGCAGTCGCCCGGTGTCGCGTTCGGCGATGACCTTGCAGAGTCCTTCGTCGTCCTCCATGGCCCACCCGTAGGCGACGTCGCCGTATGCCTGCACCTTCACCGTGATGTCCCAGCCGGCCTCCCGGGCCTCCGCCTCGGTCAGCCCGACGTGCGCGATCTGCGGGTCGGTGAACACGGCCGCGGGAACGAACCGGTGGTCCGTCGAGCGCAGCCCCGAGGTGTCCTTCCACGCATCCTGCAGCAGATTGTGCTGGACGACGCGCGCCTCGTGATTGGCGACGTGCTTGAGCTGGAACGGCGAGGAGACGTCGCCGAGCGCGAAAACGCCTTCGGCACTGGTGCGTTGGAATTCGTCGACCACGACGCGTCCCTCGTCGTCGAGGTCGATACCGCCGGCGGCGACCCCGAGGGCGTCCCCGTTGGGTTGCCGCCCGGTCGCCACCAGGAGCACGTCACCCGAGACGACGGTGCCGTCGGCGAGTTCGACCGCGACCCCGTCACCGTCCCGGCGCACGGCCGCGACGGCGTGACCGCGATGCACATCCCATTTCCTCTGGGCCAGATCCGTGAACCGGCGGGAGACGTCCTCGTCGAGGTGCCGCAGCAGGTGCGAACTTCGCGCGATCAGCGATACCCGGGTGCCCAGCGCGGAGAACACGTGCGCGAACTCGGCGGCGATGAATCCCGCACCGATGATCACCATGCGCTCCGGCAACTCCGGCAGCCGCATGATGTCCTCGTTCGTGTAGTACCGCACGCCCGACTCGCGCACCACGTCGGGAATGATCGGTCGCGACCCGGCGGCGATCACCACCTGATCCGCGGTGACGATCTCCCCGGTCCCGGTGTCGAGGGTTCGCGGTCCCACGAACGTCGCGTGCCCGCGGAACAGTGTGGTGTTCGGGCTGTCCTCCGCGCGGTAACGCTCCCCGCCGGCCGAGATCGGATCGATGCGGCCGAAGACCCGCTTCACGATGTCGGGCCAGCGCACACCCTCGAGTTGCGCGTCGACGCCGTACTTCGCGGAATTGCCGACCGTGCGGGCCACCTCGGCGGCGTAGACGAACATCTTGGTCGGGATGCAGCCGACGTTCAGGCACGTTCCGCCGTACGTGCCCTCCTCGAGGATCGCGATCTTCTTGTCCGCGAACCGGTCGTCGGGCAGCGAGTTGCCGGACCCCGAACCGATGATGGCGAGATCGAAATGCGTCACCGCGTGGCCTCCGCAGAGTTGTGGCCGTGCAGCCAGTCCAGCCAGAGGTCCACCTCGGCGAACGCCTGCGCGCGGGGCTCGTCCGAGGACAGGAACACGTCGTGCCGGGCGCCTGGGATGGGCACGATCGTGGTGCGGTCGCCGAGGCATCCCGCCCACCGCGCGATCTGCCGGACGTCGAGGACGGCGTCGGCCGTGTCGACCCGGGGGTCGTATCGCGGGGCGAAGTACGACGCCTTGGACCGCAGGATCAGGGCGGGAACACCGATGTCGAGTCCCCGGTGCAGTTGGGCGTGCCCGCGGCGCACCGCGCGCAGCCACCCGAACGTGACGGGGAAACCGCTCAACGGCTTCCAGTCCAGGTTGTAGTTCCAAATGCCGTTGCCCTCCACGTGCAGGCTGACGCCGTACGTGTCGAGCCCGGTCTTCGGGATGATCGACTTGCGCTTGACGCGACCGACCGCGTCGACCGCCACCGTGCCGACGTTCCGCAGGTACGACGGGCCCTGCAGATCGAACCACGGGCTGTTGAGGATGACCCCGCTGATGCCGAGGGCGGCAGTGCCGCCGGACTTGCGCTGCAGGCGATGCAGCCACAGCGGCAGAACCAGACCGCCGGTCGAATGCGCCACCAGCAGGACCTCGCCGTCACCGGTCTGCTCGCGGACCACGCGCAACGCCTCGTTCAATTCGGCGTCGTACAGCGAGAGGTCGGAGACGAAGTGCGCGGTCTGCCCCGGTTCGAGCGAGCGCCCGCACTTGCGGAGATCGAGCGCGAAGAACGCGTAACCCTGTTCGGCGAAGTGCTCGGCGAGGTGTTTCTGGAAGAAGTAGTCGGTGAATCCGTGGACGTACAGCACGGCACGACCGGTCTTCTTCGTCTCCTGCGCCGGCTGGTAGCGGATCAGGGTGGCCTTCACCTCCCCCTCGCCGTCGGGGTCGGTCCCGAGAGGGATGGTCAGCTGTTGATATCCGTCGCCGAGGACGTCGGGAGCCCAGGTAGTCACAGATCACAATCTAATGTGCGTTTCGAGGGCGCGGGGAGGCGCACAATTGGGGCAGGTGATTCTCGCTCATACGCGCGGGTAACCTATCCGGCGAACACGGCAGGCGTATGCGCGTACGGCTATGGACAAGGAAGTCGATACTCCAGTGTCAGATCAGAATGCGGTAGAGACGAAAACGGATGTAGTGCTGGTGGGCGCGGGCATCATGAGCGCGACGTTGGGAGCGATCCTGCGTCAGGTGCAGCCCGATTGGTCGATCACCACATTCGAGCGGCTCGACGCAGTAGCCGCCGAGAGCAGCGACCCGTGGAACAACGCCGGCACCGGCCACTCCGCGCTGTGTGAGCTCAATTACACCCCGCAGAACCCCGACGGCAGCGTGGACATCGCGAAAGCCGTCAACGTGAACGAGCAGTTCCAGGTGTCGCGGCAGTTCTGGGCGCACGGCGTCGAGAGCGGCGTGCTGACGCAGCCCAAGGAATTCATCAACCCGATTCCGCACGTGAGCTTCGTGCACGGTGAGGCCAACGCGAAGTACCTGCGGGCCCGCTACGACGCGCTCGCCGGCCACCCCCTGTTCGCGGGCATGGAGTACATCGACGACCCCGCCGAGTTCACCCGGCGCCTGCCGCTGATGGCGAAGGGCCGCGACTTCAGCGACCCGATCTCCCTCAACTGGACCCAGGACGGCACCGACGTCGACTTCGGCGCCCTCACCAAGCAGCTCCTCGGGTACGTCGGTGCGTCCGGCGGCGTCGTCCACTTCGGGCACGAGGTCACCGACCTCACCAAGCAGTCCGACGGAAGCTGGGTGGTCAAGGTCACCAACCGCCGCAACGGTGCGAAGAAGGTCGTGCGCGCCAAGTTCGTGTTCGTCGGCGCCGGCGGCGGTGCGCTGCACCTGCTGCAGAAGTCCGGCATCGCGGAGGCGAAGGGTTTCGGCGGTTTCCCCGTCAGCGGCGCGTTCCTGCGCTGCACCAATCCGCAGCTCATCGACGAGCACCGCGCCAAGGTGTACGGCAAGGCCGCGGTCGGCGCACCGCCCATGTCGGTTCCGCACCTCGACACCCGCGTGATCGGCAGCAAGCCCGGACTGCTGTTCGGCCCCTATGCCGGCTGGTCGCCCAAGTTCCTCAAGCAGGGGCGCGTCACCGACCTGCCCAGTTCGGTCAAGGCGAACAACCTTCTGTCGATGCTGGGTGTCGGCGTCAGCGAACTCGGTCTCGTCAAGTACCTGATCAGTGAGCTCGCCATGTCCGAGGCCGGCCGGATCGACACGCTCCGCGAGTTCGTCCCGAAGGCGCTCGGCAAGGACTGGGAACTCATCACCGCAGGCCAGCGCGTCCAGGTCATCCGCCGCGCCAAGGGCAAGGGCGGCGTGCTCGAGTTCGGCACCGCCGTGGTGAACGCGAGCGACGGCAGCATCGCAGGCCTGCTCGGTGCCTCGCCGGGCGCCTCGACCGCGGTGCCCGCCATGCTCGACGTGCTGCAGCGGTGCTTCCCGACCCAGTACGAGTCGTGGAAGCCGAAGCTCCAGGAAATGGTGCCGTCGCTGGGTGTGAAGCTCTCCGAGAACACCGAACTGTTCTCGCAGGTGTGGGACTGGACGTCGAAGGTCCTGCAACTCGACACCAGCACGGTGGAGGACGCGTCGGTCGCGGTCTGATGCACCGCCCGGCCCGGGTCGGCGGGCGCGCACACTCGCCGGTGCTGTGCGATAGTTGCCTGTCATGACGGCAACCGCAGCACTCAAGCGTTCGTGGGCTCTCGATCTCGACAACAAGACGCTCTACGAGTTGCTCCGGCTTCGCGTAGAGGTCTTCGTCGTCGAGCAGGCGTGTCCGTACCCGGAACTCGACGGACGTGATCTGCTCGTCGAGACCCGCCACTTCTGGTTGGAACAGGACGGCCAGGTGGTGTGCACTCTCCGCCTGCTCGAGGAGCACGCCGACGGCAACAAGTCGTTCCGCATCGGGCGGCTCTGCACGTCGCGGCCGGCCCGGGGGCAGGGGCACACCACGCGTCTTCTGCGCGCCGCCCTCGCCGAGGTCGGGGACGCGCCGTGCCGGATCAATGCACAGACATACCTCGTGGACATGTACGCCAAGCACGGTTTCAAGCCGGACGGTGAAGAGTTCGTCGAGGACGGCATCCCGCACGTCCCCATGCGGCGCGGCGGCGGTGCCGCCCATGGTGTCGGCGGCGGTGTCGCGTACGAGGTGGCGGAGGCGGCCCCGTCGAGCGCGGGTAAGTGAGCGCCGACTAGGGTCGTCAGGTGAATGTCCGTGGGGAAGTCCTGTTCGAATCAGGCGCGGTCCCGCCACTGTGACGGATCCCCGTTTCGGCTGCCAGCACCCTGGTCGCCGTCCCGGCCTCCCAGCCAGATTGCCGCGGCGTTCGTACCGGCCAATGCTCTCGGCGAGGAAACCGGGACGTGAAGGGATGCAGCGTGCGCACGGATCGTGAAGTGGACCAGGCTCGACCCGACTTTTCGTGGGGATTTCCGTTCAGTGCGGTGGTCGGTCAGGACCGGCTGCGGCTCGCGCTCGTCCTCTGCGCGGTCCACCCCGGCATCGGCGGTGTCCTGGTGCGCGGCGAGAAGGGCACGGCCAAATCGACGGTGGTCCGGGCGCTCACCGCGTTGCTGCCCGCGGTGCACGACGAGAACGGGTCGCGGCCGGCGCGACTGATCGAGTTGCCGGTCGGTGCCACGGAAGACCGGGTCGTCGGTTCCCTCGACCTCGAGAAGGTCCTGCGCGACGGGGAACGAGCATTCCAACCCGGACTGCTGTCGGCCGCCCATCAGGGTGTCCTCTATGTCGACGAGGTCAACCTCCTGCACGATCACCTGGTCGACGTCCTCCTCGACGCGGCGGCGATGGGCCGTGTCCACGTCGAGCGGGACGGCATTTCGCACTCGCATGCCGCCCGGTTCGTGCTGGTCGGCACCATGAATCCCGAAGAGGGTGAACTCCGGCCGCAGCTTCTGGACCGGTTCGGGCTGGCCGTCGACGTGTCGGCGTCGCGGGATGTGGACGTGCGGATGGAGGTGGTCCGGCGTCGGCTCGACTTCGAGCGGGACCCGGCCCGGTTCGCCGAGCGCTACGCCGAGCAGGACGCCGCGCTCGCCGCCGCCATCCTTGAGGCCCGCGACCGGCTCGGCTCCGTCGAACTCGACGATGTCGAATTGCGCCGAATCGCTTCTCTCTGTGCGTCATTCGATGTCGACGGCATGCGCGCCGATCTCGTCCTCGCGCGGACCGCCACCGCACACGCTGCGTGGCGGGGTGCCGGGGCGGTCACCGCCGACGACGTGCGGGTGGCCGCGGAACTGACCCTGCCGCACCGTCGTCGCCGGGATCCGTTCGACGAACCCGGTCTCGACGAGCAGCAACTGGACGACGCTCTCCGCCAGGCGGACGAGGACGCCAGGGCCGGTGCCGGCGAACCGGAGGAGCCGGAACCCGGATCTCCGCCCGACAGCCCTCCGGGCGCCGAGGAAACGGAGCCGGACACCGACCCCGAGGGGCCCGACGACCCAGGACCCGGCGGCGGCGCCCCACCACCGCCGGAGCGTCCGGCTGGTCCGACCGGCACCCAGTTCACTACCAAGCTCCTCGAGGTACCCGGCGTCGGTGAGGGCGCACCGGGCCGGCGTTCCCGCTCGCGGTCGTCCCGCGGTCGTGCGGTCCGCTCCACCGCCGAGCAGGGGCACGGCCTCCATCTGGTCGGCACGCTGTTCGCGGCGGCAGGCCGGCAGGTGGACCGCGGCCGGACCACCGGCCGGATGATCCTGGACTCCGCCGATCTGCGTGGGGCGATCCGTGAAGATCGCGAGGGCAACCTCGTGGTGTTCGTCGTGGACGCGTCCGGGTCGATGGCGGCACGTGATCGGTTGTCGGCCGTCACCGGTGCCGTCGTCTCGCTGCTGCGCGACGCCTACCAGCGCCGCGACAAGGTGGCGGTGATCACGGTTCGCGGACGAAGCGCGGAACTGGTCCTGCCCCCGACGTCGTCCGTCGACATCGCGGTCCGGCGCCTGCGCGGAATGAAGACGGGCGGCAAATCGCCACTGGCAGAAGGTTTCCTGCGCGCCCGCGAGGTCGTGCTGCGGGAACGTCTTCGTGATCCGCAGCGCCGCGCTCTCGTCGTCGCGCTGACGGACGGGCGGGCGACGGGCGGCAAGGACGCGCTGCACCGGGCCAAGGTGGCCGCGGGACTGCTCGCCGACAGCTCCGTTGCTTCGGTGGTCGTCGACTGCGAGACCGGCATGGTCCGGCTCGGACTGGCCGCGGAACTGTCCCGGCAGCTGCGAGGCGGGTACGTCCGCCTCGGCGAACTGTCCGCGCAGCAGGTCGCGGGTGTCGTCCGCGCCGCTGCATGATTCGGACGCGAATTCGGTAGGAGAGAGACGAGACATGCCCAAGGGTGTTCCCGAGAACGTTCCCAACGACGGCCTCACCACACGACAGCGGCGCAACGCTCCCGTGCTCGCGGTTCACACCGGTCCGGGTAAGGGGAAGTCGACCGCCGCGTTCGGCATGGCGCTGCGGGCCTGGAACCAGGGATTCGACGTCGGGGTGTTCCAGTTCGTCAAGAGCGCCAAGTGGAAGGTGGGGGAGGAAGCCGCCTTCCGTGCGCTCGGTCAGTTGCACGACGACACCGGAGTCGGCGGTGCGGTGCAGTGGCACAAGATGGGCGAGGGCTGGTCGTGGACGCGCAAGCATGGCAGCGAGGAAGACCACGCCGCCGCGGCCGCCGAGGGATGGCGTGAGATCGCGCGGCGGCTGGGCGCCGAGGAGCACCGGTTCTACGTGCTCGACGAATTCACCTACCCGCTGAAGTGGGGATGGGTCGATGTCGACGAGGTGGTCGAGGTCCTGCAGAACCGGCCGGGCAACCAGCACGTGGTGATCACCGGCCGCGACGCCCCGCAGGCACTGATCGACGCCGCCGATCTGGTGACGGAGATGACCAAGATCAAGCATCCGATGGACGCAGGCCGGAAGGGCCAGCGAGGCATCGAGTGGTGACGACGCTCCCCGCCGTGCCCGCGGTGGTGATCGCCGCCCCGGCATCGGGTAGCGGAAAGACCACCGTTGCAACCGGTTTGGTCGGAGCCCTGCGTGAGTCGGGCTGCGCGGTGGCACCGTTCAAGGTCGGACCCGACTACATCGACCCCGGATACCACGGGCTCGCCGCGGGACGTCCGGGCCGCAATCTCGACCCGGTCATGGTGGGGGCCCGGCAGATCGCCCCGCTGTACCGGCACGGCAGTTCGGGCTGCGACGTTGCCGTGGTCGAGGGCGTGATGGGTCTGTTCGACGGCAAGATCGACGCCTCCTCGCACGAGCCCTCGGCCGAGGGCTCGACGGCTCAGGTGGCCGCACTCCTCGGCGCACCCGTCGTGCTCGTGGTCGATGCCCGCGGGCACAGCCAGAGCCTCGCCGCGGTCCTGCACGGCTTCTCGACGTACGACTCCGGGGTCCGTATCGGCGGGGTGATCCTCAACCGGGTGGGAAGCCCACGGCACGAGCAGGTGCTCCGGCAGGCGTGCGAGCGCGTCGGCCTCCCCGTGCTGGGTGCCGTGCCGCGGATGGCGGAACTGGAGGTCCCGTCCCGCCATCTCGGGCTGATCCCGGCGGCCGAACACGGCGCCGACGCGGTGACCGCCGTCGACGCGATGACCCGGCTGGCCGCCCGCCACCTCGACCTGCCCGCCATCCGCGCGCTGGCCTCCTCGACCGTCGATGGCCCGGCGTGGGACCCGGCCGTCGAGGTCGGACCACCTCCGTCCGGTCCGTGCCCTACCGTCGCGATCGCCGGGGGCCGGGCGTTCACGTTCGGGTACGCCGAACACCGCGAACTCCTGGGCGCCGCCGGTGCGCACGTGACCACGTTCGACCCCCTCCACGACGACCTGCCGCCGGACACGTGCGGCGTGGTGCTGCCCGGCGGGTTCCCGGAGGAGCACGCGGTCGCGCTCGCCGACAACACGGCGCTGCTGACGCGGATCCGCGCACTCGCGACGGCGGGAGCGCCGATTCACGCCGAGTGCGCCGGGTTGCTCTATCTCGCCCGCAGCCTGGACGGTCACGCGATGGCCTCCGTGGTCGGCGTCGACGCGTCCTTCGGCTTACGACTCACGCTCGGGTACCGCGAAGCGGTGGCGGTGACGGACTCCACCCTCTTCTCGGCCGGTGAGCGCGTCGTCGGCCACGAGTTTCACCGCACGTCGCTCGACACGGCCGAGGCGGAGGGCTTCGCTCCGGCCTGGGGCTGGCGGCCCTGGGACGGCGTCCCCGCCCGCGAGGGTTTCGTCCGCGGCGGCGTGCACGCCTCGTACCTGCACACGCACCCCGCGGGTCACCCGGAGGCGATCGCGCGTTTCGTCGCCGCGGCTCGCGCCTTCTCCGCGCATGGCTGACGTCTGCGTCGGCGTCGGGTTCCGCGCGGCAGCACGTAGCGAGGACATTCTCGCCGCTGTCCGGCAGTTGCTGGCGTCCGCGAACCCGGGAGCGGTGACGACGCTGCATTGCCTGAACACTCTCGACCGCAAGGCGGGGGAATCGGCCCTCCTGGACGCCGCGTCGGAGTTGGGCGTCCCCGTCCACGGATTCGCCGCCGGGGACCTCGCCGCCGTCGATGTGGCGAACCCGTCCGACCGGGTGCGCTGGGCGACCGGATCGCCGAGCGTCGCGGAAGCGGCGGCTGTGCTCGGCGCGGGCGGCGGCCCCCTGATCCTGACCAAGTGGTCCGCGAATGGCGTCGTCGTCGCGGCAGCCCGTAAAGTTTCGTAGGTTCGAGACGAGACCTGCACTAATTTTCTGGAGAAACGGGGAGAGCGCGTGACTGCTGCCACCGGAGACGAGACCAACTACCTGGTCGGACTCAACCTGGCCGATCGTCGTGTGGTCGTGATCGGTGGCGGAACGGTAGCGCAGCGCAGGCTCGGCCTCCTCATCGCGTCGGGTGCGCGAGTGCACCTGATCAGCCGGGCGGTCACGCCGGCGGTCGAGGGGATGGCCACGGCCGGGCAGATCACCCTGGAACTCCGCGAGTACCGCGACGGCGACCTCGTCGACGCCTGGTACGCCATCGCGTGTACCGACGAGCCGGACACCAACGCGGCGATCGTCGCCGAGGCCGAGCGGAACCGTGTCTTCTGCGTCCGCGCCGACAACGCCCGCTACGGCACCGCCGTCACACCCGCGAGCGCGAGCTACGACGGCATGAGCATCGGCGTGCTGGCGGGCGGCGACCACCGGCGATCCGCCGCCGTGCGCACTGCCCTGGTGGAGGGCCTGCAATCGGGTGCGATCGCGGACACTGCCGAGTCCCCGGCGGCCGGTGTCGCACTGGTCGGCGGCGGCCCCGGCGATCCCGACCTCATCACCGTGCGCGGCCGTCGACTGCTTGCCCGGGCCGATGTCGTGGTCGCCGACCGCCTCGCCCCGCCGGAGTTGCTCGCCGAACTGGGCTCGGACGTCGAGGTGATCGACGCGGCCAAGATCCCGTACGGCCGCGCGATGGCGCAGGAGGCGATCAACGCCGCCCTCATCGACGGCGCGAAGGCCGGGAAGTTCGTGGTGCGGCTCAAGGGCGGCGACCCGTACGTGTTCGGTCGTGGCTACGAGGAACTCGAGGCGTGCACTGCGGCGGGGGTGCCCGTCACCGTCGTGCCCGGGATCACCAGCGCCATCTCGGTGCCGTCGGCCGCCGGCATCCCGGTCACCCACCGCGGCGTCACCCACGAGTTCGTCGTCGTCAGCGGGCACGTCGCGCCCGACCATCCGGATTCCCTCGTCGACTGGGCCGCGCTGGCCCGGTTGAAGGGCACGATCGTGCTGCTGATGGCCGTCGAACGCATCGAGGCATTCGCGACCGTTCTGATGCAGGGTGGCCGTCCCGTCGATACACCGGTCACCGTCATCCAAGAGGGCACGCTGCGGACGCAGCGCACCCTGCGCGCCGATCTGCAGTCCGTCGCTGCCCGGGTGAAGGAAGAGCAGATCCGTCCGCCCGCCATCGTGGTCATCGGGCCGGTGGCCGGGTTTTCTGTGGACGCTGGGTAACGTGAACCCTCGTGTCTGATTCCGGAATGCCCGAAACCACCTCAGCGTCGAAGAAGTCTGCGGTGATTCCGACTCCCGCCACCCGTGTGATGGGCCTGGCGATCATCGTGCTCAGCGGGCTGCAGATGATGGTGGTTCTCGACGGCACCGTCGCCAACCTCGCGCTCGCACCGCTGCAAGCCGACCTCGGTCTCAGCGACAGCGGCCGCAACTGGGTGCTCACGTCGTACGCGCTGGCGTTCGGTGGCCTCATGCTCCTCGGCGGCCGGCTCGGTGACGCGTTCGGCCGGAAGAAGATGTTCGTCGGCGGTGTCGCCCTGTTCACCGTCGCATCGCTGCTGTGTGGTCTCGCGGTGGGGGAGTTCATGCTGATCGCCGCGCGGTTCCTGCAGGGAGTCGGCGCCGCGGTGGCTTCACCGACGGCGCTGGCGCTCGTCGCGACCACGTTCGCGGCCGGCCCTGCGCGCAACCAGGCCATCGCCATCTTCGCTGCCATGACGGGCATCGGGTCGATCGCAGGCCTCATCATCGGCGGCGCGCTCACCGAGGTGTCGTGGCGCCTGATCTTCCTGATCAACGTGCCCATCGGTGTCGTCATCGTGGGGTGCGCGTTCGTGGCGTTGAAGGAGACGGCGGGCGAGCGTCTGGCCCTCGACGTTCCGGGCGCGGTCCTCGCGACGGTCGCGGCGACCGGGGTGGTGTTCGCGCTCACCGAAGGTCCGGAACTCGGCTGGGACAGTCCGTACGTGATCGGTGCGCTCGTCGCCGGCCTGGTGCTGTTCTGCGCGTTCCTGTACGTCGAACGCACCGCGGACAACCCGCTGCTGCCGTTCTCCCTGTTCGCCGACAAGAACCGGGTGGCCACCCTCGTCGCGATCTTCTTCGCCGGTGCCGTCATGTTCACGGTCGCCGCGTTCGTGGCGTTGTTCGTCCAGGACATCCTCGGCTACAGCCCCCTCGAAGCCGGCCTCGCATTCATCCCGTTCGCGTTCGGTCTCGGCAGTGCGGCGGCCGTGGCGTCCAAGCTCGCCGTGCGGATCCAGCCCCGGTGGCTCGTGGTCGCCGGCGCCGCCATCATGGTGGTCGGGCTGCTGTACGGCTCGACTCTCGACAGTTCCGCCACCTACCTCGGCAACCTGTTCGTGCCGGTCATCGGCATCGGATTCGGTGTCGGACTCGCCGTCGTCCCGCTCCCGCTGTGTGCCATCGCCGGTGTGTCGGAGACGGAGATCGGACCGCTCGCCGCCATCGCCCAGGTGGCGCAGACCCTCGGCGGGCCCCTCGCCCTCGCGGTCATCGGGGCGATGGCCACCTCGCGCACACTGTCGCTCGGCGGCATCTCCGGGAAGGTCGCCGACATGAATCCGGCGCAACTCGAGGCGCTGGGCAACGGGTACACCTTCGCCCTCGTCGGCAGCGCCGGCTGCGCCCTCATCGCCGGGCTGGCCGCCCTGTTCATCCGCTTCACACCGCAACAGGTGGCCCAGGCGCAGGCCGCCGAGAAGGCCGCTCAGCAGGGGTGAGCGGCCGTCGGGCCGGTTTCGGCCCCATAGTCGGTGGCCGTCGATAGCATCCGGTCATGGACTACAAAATCGAGCTGATCATCCTGCCGGTGTCGGACGTGGACCGGGCCAAGGCGTTCTACGCCGACCAGGTCGGCTTCGTCGTCGACCATGACCACCGGGTGAACGAGAACGTGCGGTTCGTCCAGCTCACCCCACCCGGCTCGGCCTGCTCGATCGCCGTCGGAGAGGGTCTTGTCGACACCCCGCCCGGCTCGGTGCACGGGTTGCAGATCGTCGTCGCCGATGCCGACGCCGCCCACGCGGAGTTGTCCGCCCGCGGCGTTCCGGTCAGCGAGGTGGAGGATCTGGCGTGGGGGCGTTTCGTGTATTTCGCCGATCCTGACGGCAACGAGTGGGCGCTGCAGCAGCTACCGCAACGCGGCTGACCCGCCGGCGCGTCCCGAATTCGGCCCGCCCTCTCGAACGGAGCGGAGCATGATGGTCGTGTGGCCACGCCCTCCCGCACGAATGTCGCCGGGGCAGCCGCGGTGGGGCTGCTCCTGGCCGCCTGCGTGGCCGGGGGACCGGCCGCCGCCGCGCCTGTGTCCGCCGCACAGGACCCTCGCGTCGGTCCGCTGTTTCTGGCCGGCACACCGATCCACGTCTGCACCGGATCGGTTCTGGACAGTGCGGACGGCGACCTCGTCCTCACCGCCGCGCACTGCATCGCGGGATCCGGCGGCGCACTGTCGTTCGCGCCCGGCTACGACCGCGGCGTGTCACCGTTCGGACTGTGGACCGTGTCCCAGATCTACGTCGACCCCGCATGGCTGGAGGCGCAGGACCCGCAGCACGACTACGCCGTCCTGCGCGTGGCCCCGGCCGGGGTCACCCTGCCGACGTCGGTCGAGTCGGCGGTCGGTGGGGGATTCGAGTTGGCGACCGCCCCGGCGACCGCGAGCACCGTGACGGTGACCGGGTATCCGACCCTCGGCGACGGTCCGGTGTCGTGCACCGCCCCCACCGCATCGACGGACAGCTATCCCACTGTGGTCTGCGACGGTCTCGGCGAGGGAACGAGCGGCGGCCCGTGGGCGGTGGGTTCGCGGGTCGTCGCCCTCGTCGGTGGCCTCGACCACGGCGGGTGCACCGATTCGGTGTCCTATTCGCCGACGTTCGGTCCGGGAGCGCTCGCACTGCTGGACCGCGCGGAGAGCCGCGGCGCGGGCGACTCGACACCGTTCGCCCTCACCGGTTCCTGCACCCGATCCTGAAGTGGACCGTGTCAGCGTGGGACGGGTCGATACCGGCGCACGGGCCGGCCGGCGCCCCCGTATTCGAGCCGGACCTCCAGCAGTCCCTCGGACAGGTAGTGCTCGAGATACCGGCGCACACTGACGCGGGACAGTCCGGCGAGCTCGGCGCATTCGGTCGACGACAGTTCGCCTTTCGACCGCAGGATGTCGAGCACCAGGCGCCCGGTCTCGGCGCTGAGTCCCTTGGGGAGCCTGCTCGGTTCCGGGGACTTGCTCTTGCCCCCGAACAGGGAGTCGATCAGGGATTGGTCTGCACCGGACTGTGATTCGAGTGCGCGGGCGCGGCGTCGGAAGTTCTCGAGTTTTTCCTGCAGCTGCGTGTAGTCGAACGGTTTGACCAGATAGTCGGAGGCGCCGCCGTGCAGTGCCCGGCTGACGGTGTCGATCTCCCGGGCGGCGGTGATCATGATGACGCCGACGGCGTTGCCCTCGGCGCGCAGTCGCTGCAGGACGTCCAGTCCGGACATGTCCGGCAGGTAGACGTCGAGGAGCACGAGGTCGGGGTTGCCGGTGCGCACCGATTCGAGGGCTTCGGCTGCGGTACGCGCCACGCCGACGGTGGTGAACCCCGGTGTCTTGTCGACGAATCGGCGGTGGATCTCCGCGACCATGAAGTCGTCGTCGACGACCAGGACCTCATACATCGCCACGCCGTCCCGTCATGATCGGAGAGTCTAACTACGCGGAACGTGGACGGTGAACAAGGCACCGCCGGTGCCGGGCGCGTCGGAGACGGCCGCGGACCCACCATGCTGGGAGCTGACGAGCCGGACCAGGGCGAGCCCGATTCCGCGGCCGCCCGGCGTGCCCGGCTTCGACGTGACGCCTCGCGAGAAGATCTCCTCCCGCATCGTCTCGGGAACCCCGGGCCCGGAGTCGGCGACCTCGATGAGGATGCCGTCGTCGTCGGTGATCCGGATCGAGATCCGGGCGTCCTGCCCGCCTTCCGACACGTCGACGGCGTTGTCGATGAGGTTGCCGACGACGGTGATGACGTCGGTGGCGAGCTCGGGGTCGAGGGCGTGCAGGTGCGAGTCGGGTTCCAATGTCAGCGACACCCCGGTCTCCGCGGCCAGCGACGTCTTCGCGATCAGTAGCGCTGCAACGGCAGGGTCCGAGATACGCTGCGTCACAGCATCGCTGATTTCGGCGCGGCGGCGGGTGAGGGTGCCGACGAAATCGGTGACCGCGTCGTAGTCGCCGAGCTGGGTCAGGCCGGAGATGGTGTGCAGTTGGTTCGCGAACTCGTGCGTCTGCGCCCGCAGGGTGTCGGTGACGCTCTTGTGCGAGGAGAGCTGGCTCTGCATCGACGCCAGTTCGGTGCTGTCGCGCATGGTGGTGACCGTCCCGATCTTGTGGCCCTGGCTGGTGGCGGCGCGCCGGCTCAGCGCCAGCATGCGGGACGACGTCGACAGGACGACGTCGCGGCCGTCCTCCCCGTTGAGGAGGTATTGCCGGACGGCAGGGTCGAGCGCGACGTCGTCGACATGTCTGCCGACGGCGTCGCCGGTGAGGTCGAGGAGTTCCTGGGCGCTGTCGTTGAGGACGGTGATCACACCGTCGGTGTTCACCGCGACCACCCCCTCGCGGATGCTGTGCAGCAGGGCCTCGCGATGATCGGCGAGGCTTGCGATCTCGGCGATTTCGAGTCCGCGGGTGTGGGTCTTGATCCGGCGGGACAGCAGCCACGAGCCGAGAAGCCCCAGACCGGCGCCGATTCCCAGGTACAGCAACAGGCGGGCCCCGGCGCTGCTGAGCAGGTCCCACACGGACGGGTAGTCGTCGCTGACGGTGACGACAGCGAGCACGTCGCCGGTGGCGGACAGGATCGGGACGTGTCCCACGATGGCGCGGCGCCCGTCGACGTCCACGTCGCCCGACCAGGCCCGTCCCGTCATCACATCGCTGGCGCCGAGTTCCGCGGGCGCCCCGAGCCGGGTCGGATCGGACGACACGGACACGGTCCCGTTCGGCGCGACGATCTCGGCGAGCGTGGCGCCCGACAGGTTGACGGCGCGGTCGACCTCGGGTGCGAGCACCCGCTCGACCGAGCGGTCCGACAGCTGGTCGCGCACGACCGGCGTCGACGCCACGTTCTCGGCCACCGCGATCATGCGTTGACCCTGGAGGTCGCGGAACTCCACGGTCGACTGGTGAACCGATACCGCGGCGACCGCAAGCAGCACCACTCCGACGACGACGAGCTGGAGGAGCAGAACCTGGCCCGCGAGGCTACGTACGCGGGGGTGACGTGGTGACCACAATGAACTTAAGTTCCGTTTCGTTCGCATAGGTGACGTGCATCACCAATCGGGTCCAGTATTGCCGAAGATCACATTCATGGCGAAATGGGGAACGATGTCGAGAACAGGTAGCGGGAGCAGCGTACGCGCGCTGCTCCTGCTCGCGCTCGTAGGCCTCCTCGTGGCCGGCTGCGGGGTCACCCGCGGCGAGGACGAGGGCCTGCACAGAGTGCGGATGATGGTTCCGAACAGTCCGGGCGGCGGCTACGACCTCACGGCGCGGACCGCGGTGAAGATCATGGAAGACGAGGGCATCACCGGCCGCGTCGAGGTCTTCAACGTCATCGGCGCAGGTGGAACGGTCGCGATGGCCAGGCTGATGAACGAGGCCGGCAACGACGACCTCATGATGATGATGGGCCTGGGTGTCGTCGGCGCCGGCTACACCAACGGATCCACTGCACGCGTCTCCGAGGCCACCGCGCTGGCCAAGGTGGTCGAGGAGCAGGAGGGCATCCTTGTGCCCGCGGATTCGCCGCTGCAGACCATCGACGACTTCGTGGCCGCATGGCGCGCCGACCCGGCGTCGATCACCATCGGCGGCGGCTCCTCGCCCGGCGGCCCGGACCACCTGTTCCCGATGGAGACGGCGCGCGCGGTCGGAGTGGACCCGAACGCGGTGAACTACGTGTCCTACGACGGCGGCGGCGACCTGCTGACGGCCCTTCTCGGCCAGAAGATTACCGCAGGCACGTCGGGACTCGGCGAGTACGTCGACCAGATCGAGGCCGGCCAGGTCCGGGTCCTCGCGGTGTCGGGGAACGAGCGGGTCGAAGGTATCGACGCGCCGACGCTCACGGAGGCCGGCGTGGACCTGACCTTCACCAACTGGCGGGGAATCCTGGCGCCGCCCGGACTGTCGGACGGCGCCAAGGCCGACATGGTCGAGGCGCTCCAAAAGTTGCACGACACACCGGAATGGAAGGAGGCCCTGGTGAAGAACGGTTGGAGTGACGCCTTCACGACGGGACCGGAGTTCGAGCAGTTCCTCCGGGACCAGGACGAGCGGGTCTCGTCCACCCTGGCCGAATTGGGGCTGACATGACCGCGCCCGCAGAACCGCCCGCCGGAGCGGCAGACACGGCCCCGGCGCCGAAGCGGCGGGACTACGCACAGTTCATCGTCTGCGCGGTGATGGCCGTGGTCGGGGTGTTTCTCATCGTCGACGCACTGTCGCTCAGCGACGGTTTCGCGAAGGTCGATCCGGTGGGTCCGCGGCTGTTCCCGCTCGTCATCGGCGCCGGCCTGCTGGTCTTCGCCGTGGCCCTCGGTGTCGCGATCCTGCGCGGGTCGACCGGTGAAGCGGACGGCGGCGAGGACGTCGACCTCGACTCCTCGGGCGATTGGAAGACGGTCGGGTTGCTCGTGGCCCTGTTCGTGGTGACCATCGCGCTGATCGACTTCCTGGGCTGGGCGATCGTCGGAACGTTCCTGTTCGCCGGGGCCGCAACGATCCTCGGCAGCCGGCACTGGGTGCGGAATATCGCGATCGGCGCGGTGCTCGGATGCGGCAGCTTCTACGCGTTCTACGTCGGGCTCGGAATACCGCTGCCCGCAGGCATTCTGGACGGAATTCTCTGACATGGACAATCTGAACTGGCTGCTGCAGGGGTTCGAGCAAGCAGCCACCCCCATGAACCTGCTGTACGCGTGCATCGGCGTCCTCCTCGGCACGGCGGTCGGCGTCCTCCCCGGCATCGGACCGGCCATGACCGTGGCCCTGTTGCTGCCCGTCACCTACAACGTCAGCCCGAGCGCCGCGTTCATCATGTTCGCCGGCATCTACTACGGCGGCATGTACGGCGGGTCGACCACGTCGATCCTGCTGAACACACCGGGGGAGTCGTCGTCGGTGATCACCGCGATCGAGGGCAACAAGATGGCGAAAGCCGGCAGGGCCGCGCAGGCCCTGGCGACCGCCGCGATCGGGTCGTTCGTCGCCGGGTCGATCGGCACGATGCTCCTGGTGCTGTTCGCGCCCATGGTGTCGAGTTTCGCGGTCACCCTCGGAGCCCCGTCCTACCTCGCGATCATGCTGCTCGCCCTCGTGGCCGTCACCGCCGTCCTCGGAACCTCGAAGCTCCGCGGATGCATCTCCCTGCTGCTCGGTCTCGCGATCGGGTTGGTCGGCATCGACTTCCTCACCGGCCAGCCGCGGGCCACGTTCGGCATCCCGCAGCTGTCCGACGGGATCGATATCGTCGTCGTCGCGGTCGCCGTGTTCGCACTCGGCGAGGCGCTCTGGGTGGCCGCTCACCTCCGCCGCAAGCCGGCCGAGGTCATTCCCGTCGGCAGGCCGTGGATGGGCAAGAAGGACTGGAAGCGTTCGTGGAAACCGTGGCTGCGGGGTACCGCCTACGGATTCCCGTTCGGCGCACTACCCGCAGGCGGCGCCGAACTGCCCACCTTCCTCTCCTACATCACCGAGAAGAAACTGTCCAAGCACAAGGACGAATTCGGCAAGGGCGCCATCGAAGGCGTCGCCGGGCCCGAGGCCGCCAACAATGCATCGGCGGCAGGCACACTCGTGCCGATGCTGTCGCTCGGCCTCCCGACCAACGCCACGGCCGCGGTCATGCTCACGGCCTTCGTGTCGTACGGAATCCAGCCCGGCCCGACACTGTTCGAGAAGGAACCGCTCCTGATCTGGACGCTGATCGCGAGCCTGTTCATCGGCAACTTCCTGCTCCTGGTGCTCAACCTTCCGCTCGCGCCGCTGTGGGCGAAGCTGCTCCGCACCCCGCGCCCCTACCTCTACGCGGGCATCCTGTTCTTCGCCGCCCTCGGCGCGTTCGCCGTCAACCTCCAGTGGCTCGACCTGGCACTGCTGCTGACGTTCGGGCTGATGGGTCTGATGATGCGGAGGTTCGGGCTGCCGGTGCTGCCATTGATCATCGGCCTCATCCTCGGACCGCGCATCGAACGCCAACTACGGCAGAGCCTGCAGCTCGGTGGCGGCGACTGGGGCAGCCTGTTCACCGAGCCCGTCGCGATCATCGTCTATATCGTGATCGCAGTGCTCCTCATCGCACCCCTCGTCGCCAAAGTCGTCCGCGCGCACTACCCCGTCGCGTCGCCCGATTTCCCCGACGGACCGGCCGGTGGCGACTCCACCGACACCAGAGAGAAGGCACACGCATGATCGTCGTCGGATACACCCCCGATCAGTTCGGAGGGGCGGCCCTCGAACACGGCGTCGCGGAGGCGCAGCTGCGCGGGACGTCGCTGCTCGTGATCAACACGTCGAAGGGCGACTCCCTCGCCGACCAGTCGTTCGCCGACAACGCGCACCTCCAGGAACTCGAAGGCAAGCTGTCCGCGAGCGGCCTCGAGCACGAGGTCCGGCAGATCGTGGGCGACGAGACCGTCGACGTGATTCTCGAGGCCATGACGGCGCCCAGCGCGGAGCTGCTCGTCATCGGCATCCGCGACCGGACCCCGGTCGGGAAGCTGCTGATGGGCAGCACCGCCCAGCGACTGCTGCTGTCCTGCCGCAAACCGGTCCTGGCCGTCAAACCTGAGTAGACTCCTGTGAGTACTTGTCAACCGCGGGCGGTTGACAAGTACTCACAGGGGGTCAGTCGGTGAGGATGATCAGCTCGCGGTCCGACGCCACCTCGACCCGCAGGCCGGCCTTCGACGCCACCCGCGCCACACCCCGGACATCCTGCGGTTCGGCGCGCGAGAGGGTGAGCGCGCGGGCCAGCAAACCCTTGTGATGCTTGTTGAAGTGACTGACGACGGTCCGGGTGCCGTCGGGCTTCTCGGTGAGCACGGTGGCGATCACGGCCTCGGGAATCGGTCCCAGCTGCTGGTACGTCCCAGACCGTAGGTCGACGACGAGTCCGTCCGCTTCCGCGGTGATCGCCCGGCTCAGTTCCGGCTTCCACAACGCCCGGAGCGTGCCCAGCGCGGGAAGCTTCGACCCGCCCGACAGCCGGTAGGCGGGGATCAGATCGCCCGCGCGCACCGCGCCGAACAGTGCGGATCCCATCGCCAGCCGCGACAGCGCCTTGGACTTCTGTGCCTTGGTGAACGACTTCGCGTCGAGCGCGTCGAACAGCACACCGGTGTAGCGCTCGAGCGCGGGGCGGGTGGGGGAGACCCACAGTTTGGCGTTCCGCTCGATCTCGTCGGCCTGGGTGGGGCCGAGGCCGAGCGCGACCTGCGACGCCTCCACATCCGCCGCCAGCGCGACCAGCGCCTGGACCAGCACTTCGCGGGTTTCGGTGAGCTGCGGCATCGACAGCTCGGCCAGGTCGAGGGGCGCGTCGGCGCCGCCGTCGGACTTGGTTTCGGAGGGGGGAAGTAGCACCAGCACGCACGAGACCCTACCGACGCGCTCGGCTCGGTCCCAGCCGACTATTCTGGTATCCCGTGATTACCCGCCTGTCCCACCTGTTCCTCCGCACTCTGCGCGACGACCCCGCCGACGCCGAGGTCCCCAGCCACAAGCTGCTGGTCCGCGCCGGTTACGTGCGTCGCATCGCGCCCGGCGTCTACTCGTGGCTGCCGCTGGGTCTGCGCGTGCTGCGCGAAGTCGAGCGGGTGGTGCGGGAAGAGATGAACGGGATCGGTGCGCAGGAGATCTCCCTGCCCGCGCTGCTCCCGCGGGAACCGTACGAGGCCTCCAACCGGTGGACCGAATACGGCGACGGGCTGTTCCGCCTCAAGGACCGCAAGGGCGGCGACTACCTGCTCGGCCCCACCCACGAGGAACTGTTCGCGCTCACCGTGAAGGGCGAGTACAACTCGTACAAGGATTTCCCGGTCACCCTGTACCAGGTGCAGACCAAGTACCGCGACGAGGAGCGCCCGCGGGCCGGCATTCTCCGCGGCCGCGAGTTCGTCATGAAGGACTCGTACTCCTTCGACCTCACCGACGAGGGACTTACCGAGTCGTACCAGGCGCACCGCGACGCCTACGAGAGGATCTTCGCCCGGCTCGGCGTCAAGTACGTGATCGTGTCGGCGACGTCCGGCGCGATGGGCGGCAGTGCCTCGGAGGAGTTCCTCGCGGAGAGCGAGATCGGTGAGGACACCTACGTCCGCTGCCTGGAGTCGGGTTACGCCGCCAACGTCGAGGCCGTGAAGACCCTGGCTCCCGAGCCCGTGCCGTTCGACGGACTGCCCGCCGCGAAGGTATACGACACCCCGGACACTCCCACGATCGCGACGCTCGTCGACTGGGCCAACGGCGCGGACCTGGGCAGGACGGTCACCGCCGCGGACACGCTGAAGAACATTCTCGTCAAGACGCGGCAGCCCGGTGGCAAGTGGGAACTGCTCGGCATCGGCGTTCCCGGCGACCGCGAGGTGGACGACAAGCGTCTCGGCGCCTCCCTCGAGCCCGCGGAGTTCGAACTGCTCACCGAGGCCGACTTCGCCGCCAACACCTTCCTGACCAAGGGATACATCGGACCGAAGGCGCTGCAAGCCAACGGAGTTCGTTACCTCGTCGATCCCCGGATCGTGGACGGCACCAGCTGGATCACCGGAGCCGACGAGCAGGGCAAGCATGTGGTCGGGCTCGTGGCGGGCCGCGACTTCACGCCGGACGGCACCATCGAGGCCGCCGAGGTCCGCGGCGGCGACCCGTCGCCCGACGGAGCCGGTGCGCTCGTCGCGGCACGCGGCATCGAGATCGGGCACGTCTTCCAGCTCGGCCGCAAGTACACCGACGTGTTCTCCGTGGACGTGCTCGGCGAGAACGGCAAGCCCGTCCGCCCGACCATGGGTTCCTACGGCGTCGGTGTCTCGCGCCTCGTCGCCGTGATCGCGGAACAGCACCACGACGACAAGGGTCTCCGCTGGCCGGCCGAGGTGTCTCCGGCGGACGTGCACGTGGTGATCGCCAACAAGGACGACACCGCCCGTGCGGGCGCCGAGGGGCTCGCCGCCGAACTCGACAAGGCCGGTCTCGAGGTGATCCTCGACGATCGCAAGGCGTCGCCGGGCGTGAAGTTCAAGGACTCCGAACTGCTCGGTGTCCCGCTGGTCGTGGTCGTCGGCCGCGGCTGGGGCGAGGGCAAGGTGGAGGTCCGCGACCGCTTCACCGGCGAGAGCCGCGAGGTGGCCGCCGAGTCCGCGCTGACCGAGATCGTGAAGACAGTCAGGGGCTGATCAAACCGCCCCATTCCTTTCGTCCGGACTGTTAGCTTGGCCTGACACGTCCGGACGAAAGGCCTGTTGTGACGAACTCCCTGCTGTTCGATCCGACCTCCTACGATCCCGAACATTTCGATCCGGAGACGCGCAGACTGCTGCGGGCACTGATCGAATGGTTCGAGTCGCGGGGTAAGAAGCGGCTGCTCGAGGACGATCTCGAGGCCGTCTGGCCCGACGACTTCCTCGAGTTCGTGAAACGGGAGAAGCTGTTCGCCACGTTCCTCACACCCGCCGAGCTGTCGGGCGGCGATCCGGACAAGCGCTGGGACGCCGCACGCAACGCCGCCCTCAGCGAGATCTTCGGCTTCTACGGGTTGGCGTACTGGTACGCGTGGCAGGTCACCATCCTCGGTCTCGGTCCGATCTGGATGAGCGACAACCGCGCCGCGAAGGAACGCGCCGCGAAACTCCTCGACGACGGCGGGGTGCTGGCGTTCGGTCTGTCGGAGAAGGAACACGGCGCGGACGTCTACTCGACGGACATGCTGCTCACACCGGCCGGGAACGACCCGGATCTCGCGTTCACCGCGACCGGCGACAAGTACTACATCGGCAACGGCAACGTCGCGGGCATGGTGTCGGTGTTCGGCCGCCGGACCGATGTCGAGGGCAGCGACGGGTACGTCTTCTTCGTCGCGGACAGTCGCCACCCCGCGTACCACCTGCAGGGCAACGTGGTGCACGGTCAGATGTACGTCAGCACGTTCCGGCTCGAGGACTACCCGGTGCGGGACGAGGACATCCTCCACACCGGGGTTGCGGCGTTCGAGGCGGCGCTGAACACGGTCAACGTCGGCAAGTTCAACCTGTGCACCGGTTCCATCGGCATCTCCGAGCACGCCTTCTACGAGGCGATCACGCACGCGCACAACAGGATTCTGTACGGCAACCCTGTCACCGATTTCGCGCACGTGCGCGGAAACTTCGTCGACGCCTACAGTCGGCTCATCGCGATGAAACTGTTCAGCGCCCGCTCGGTCGACTACTTCCGCAGCGCGAGTCTCGCCGACCGCCGGTACCTGCTGTTCAACCCGATGACGAAGGCGAAGGTCACCTCCGAAGGGGAGAAGGTGATCGCGCTCCTGCACGACGTGATCGCGGCGAAGGGGTACGAGAAGAACACCTACTTCCGGGAAGCCGCCCAGCTGATCGGCACCCTGCCGAAGCTCGAGGGCACGGTACACGTCAACGTCGGCCTCATCCTGAAATTCATGCCGAACTACCTGCTCAACCCCGCGGAGTACCCGGAGATCGGCACCCGGCTCGACGCCGCCGACGACGCCTTCTTCTGGGCCCAGGGCCCGACCCGCGGTGCGGGCAAGATCCGGTTCCACAACTGGACGACGGCGTACGAGGCGCATTCCGACATCCCCAACGTCGCCCGGTTTGCCGAGCAGGCGACCGCACTGAGGGAACTGCTCACCACGGCCCCGCCCGACGCGGACCAGCAGAAGGACCTCGATTTCCTGCTCGACCTCGGGCACCTCTTCTCGCTCGTGGTCTACGGGCACCTGATCCTCGAGCAGGCCGACATCGCCGGTCTCGACCGCGACCTGGTCGACCAGATCTTCGACTTCCAGATCCGCGACTTCTCCGGATATGCCGTTGCGCTGCACGGTAAATCGTCGGCCACCGACGGTCAGCAGAAGTGGGCGCTCGGCGCGATTCGCCGACCGGTCGTGGACGCCGCACGATTCTCCCGGGTGTGGGCACAGGCGGAAAACTATGACGGGGCATACGAAATGCGACCGTAGAGAGGTCTCTACGGGGTAGGCAGGGGTCATCCCTCGGGGTGCCGGTTGCTCCCCCTGGGGTACCTGTTTCGGTGGGTGAATAAGCCGCATTCTTATGTGGCAAGCAAAACCCCCCACCCACACAGGGAGATTCACACACATGGCACACACCCTCAAGCGCACCCTTTCCGCTCTCGCCATCGCGGGCTTTGCCCTCACGGCCGGAGCAGGAATTGCCTCCGCTGATCCGGGCGGCAACGGTGGCACCGCTCCGGGCGGGACCTCGCAGGGCGGCAACGGTGGTACCTCGCAGGGCGGCGCAGGCGGAGCCGGCGGCAACGGCGCCGGTGGAAATGTCGTCCTCGGCGGGCCGGTCATCGGCAGCCCCGGCACCACCACCGGCCCGCAGAACGCCGGAAACGGCGGAAACGGCGGCAACGGGGGCAACGCGGGAGATGCCAACGGTGGCAATGCCGGTGATGCCAATGGCGGCAATGCCAACGGAGGCGCGGGTGCCGGCGACACGACCACCACGGACAACACGCAGAACTGCGGGTTCGTCATCTGCTGGTGACCGAGTCGTGATCGCTCGAACTCTCTGAACAGTCCGAGGGGCCGTCGCCGGAAGGTGTCGGCCCCTCGGGTCCAGTACTGCCCTCCCCGCCAGCATGCACTGTGAAAGGTTCTTCCATGTCGATGTCCTTCGACTTCTCCACTGCTCTGACACGCACGGGTGCCACCGTCGCGGCCGCGTTCTTCGTCCTCGCGGCCGGCGCAGGCATCGCGTCCGCCGCCCCTGATGCGGATGCCCCCTCGTCCGACCCCTCCGTGGCGACCGTCGCCCCCGGACCGAACGCTCAGGGTGGCAATGTCGACATCGGCGGCCCCCACGTCGGACCGATCGCCGTGGACGGCGTCAAGGCCGGACCCGGTGGAGCGAACGTCGGCGGTTACGACTTCGGTGGAGGGGGTGGCTCCGGTCTTCCCTGGGGGTGACGGGTTCCCCACCCCAGGGTGCCTGGTCCGGCCGAGACGGACGCTCCATTCTGAAGTCGCGGCACAGATCGCTCCGGTCGCGAGCGACCCGGACCGGTCGCCTCCTCGCGGCGGGTACCCCGGAATCGATACTCACGAGGTGGCGAGTCCGGGTCCTCCACACGGGCACCTCCGGGTCGCCGCGTGCTCGACGGTCGGTGCATCGGGCAGCTCCGCCGATGGGAAGCCCCCTCTGCGAGGGGGCTTCGGCGTGTCCGCGTCTACCCACCTCAGGGGTGGAATGGGCAACACCTCTGGGTGCACCGGCCACCACTGGGGGTCCTGTTCGGGGAAGCGCGGGGACGGCAAAGTAGAGGACGAGCAAGAACGTAACGCTTCACCGGCCGCGAGCGAAGAAACCGAGGAGGACCTCATGTCGAACACCCCGGTTGCACACGAGCACGAAGGTCGTCGTCTCACGGTCAGGACCGACGACGGCGTCCCTCTTGCGGTTCGCGAGTTCGGTTCGCCCGATGCGGCCACCACGGTGGTGTTCGTTCACGGTCACTGCCTGCGCACCGAGTCCTGGTGGGCGCTGCGGGAGCAGCTGGTCCGCTTCTGGTGCAACGACGTTCGCATGGTCTTCTACGATCACCGCGGGCACGGCGAGTCCGGGGAAGCGCCGGCCGCCACCTACACGATCGATCAGCTGGGCCGCGACCTCGGGTCCGTGCTGGACGCCGTTGCACCGCACGGTCCGGTCGTCCTCGTCGGGCACTCGATGGGCGGAATGACCGCGCTGTCCTACACCCGGCAGAACCCGCACACGATCGGTTCGCGGATCGTGGGCATGGCCCTGATCTCCACCGCGGCGTGCGATCTCGCGGAGGCCGGTCTCGGTCGTCACCTGCGCAGCCCCGCAGTGTCGCTGTTCCGCACCGCGGTGCGCCGCGCGCCCCGGGTCGTGCACGGATCGAAGCGGGTCGGTCGCACCGTCTGCACGGCGATCGCACGCGCGGCAGGCGCCCGCAACCGGGCTGTCGATCCTCGCCTGGCGGCACTGGTCGCGGCGATGGTTAACACCACGTCCATCGTGACCATGTCGAGTTTTCTCGAATCCTTGCTCGGATTCGACGAGCGGCATTCCCTGGCCGCGTTGGCTCACATTCCGTCGCTGATCCTGTGCGGCTCCGTGGACATGCTCACCCCGTTCCAGCATTCCGTCGCGATGGCCTCGAAGCTCCCCGCTTCGGAGCTCGTGAGCGTCGACGGGGCGGGGCACTCGGTGATCCTCGAGCGTGCGGCCGACGTCGCACTCGCCATCATCGGCCTGGTCGAGCGGATCGCCCACGGTGAGTCCGCCGCGCTCGACCGCGAACTGATGGCTGTCGGCTGATCAGAGGTCGCGCTCGTTGATGATGCCGCTGCGCATGGCCCGCTCGGCCAGGCTGACCCGCTTCTGATTCTGGGGGAGGTCGCCGACGCCGAACTTCGCGAACAGCGCGCGAAGGTGGGTCTTGATCGCGTCGACGCTGAGGAACAGTTCCTGGGCGATCTGCTGATTCGAGGCGGGATTCGCGAACGCGGCGCCGTGCTTGTACGGCCGGCACAGTGCCGTGAGGACTGCCCGCTGGGTGTCGGTGAGCGAGCGGACGTCGGGCATGTCGGAGCCCATTCGGGTGGCCTCGTCGAGTGCGCCGCCGAATTCCAGGTACCGGATCTTCGTGCCGCCGATCCGGATGCTGTCGCCCTGCCGGAGTCGTCGACGCCCCGCGAGCCGCTCGCCGTTGACGAACGTGCCGTTGCGCGAGAGTCCGTCGTCGAGGATGGTCCAGTGCGAGCCGACGCATTCGAGGACGGCATGGAGCCGCGACACCTCGTCGTCCTCGGTCAGGAGCAGATCGGAATCCGGCGACCGTCCGATCGTGACGCGCGCGGACGTGGGGGAGAGGTCCACGGTGTGGTGGTGACCCTCCCGGTCGGAATAGCTCAGTCGAGACTCAACGGCTCGGTCCACGGCGACGCCCCTTCCGCACGCTTCCATCGTGCCCCGCCGCCTGTCCGATGAGCAAGTTGACGTCCTCTCGGCCGTGAACGACCGAGATTCCCCTCGAGACTCGCGTCCCGAGGTTCCTGTTTCACCGACAGTTGCCTCCCCACACTTCATGTGCGAGGCGGTCTCACACCATCTCCGCAGGCTGCCACCGTCAGTCCGACGGCCAAAATATTCCTCGCCGCATTCACATCCCGATCATGGACGACGCCGCATCGGCACGCCCACTCCCGCACGTCAAGCGGCATCTCCGAGGCGATCGCCCCACACACCGAGCAGGTCTTCGACGACGGACAGAACCGGTCGATCGCCACCACCCGCCGCCCGTACCAGTCGGCCTTGTACTCGAGCATCGACCGGAACTCGGACCAACTCGCATCCGAGATCGCCCGAGACAACGACCGATTCCTGACCATGTTCCGCACACTCAGATCCTCGACGGCGATCACTTGATTTTCGCGCACCAGCCGAGTGGAGAGTGTGTGCAGATAATCGCGGCGCCGATCGGCGATCCGGCCATGAATCTTCGCGACCTTCAGTCGAGCCTTGGCCCGGTTACGGGACCCCTTCGCCTTCCTGGCCAGCACCCGCTGCGCCCTCGCCAGCCGCGCACGGTCCCTGCGCTCATGGCGCGGGTTGGTGACCTTCTCCCCCGTCGAGAGCGTGTAGAGGCTCGTGATCCCGGCATCGAGCCCGACCACCCCATCGGTCGACGGGTGCTCGGGGATCGTGTCCTCGACGAGGATCGAAATGTGCCACCGACCACGAGCATTACGCGACACCATCACCTGCGACGGTGTCGCCCCCTCCGGCAGCGGCCTCGACCACCGAATGTCCAGCGGGTCGGACTGCTTGGCCAACCGGATCCGCCCGCCGCGGTAGGTGAAACAGTTCGAATAGTAGGTCGCCGAATCCTTCGACCGGCCCTTCCTCTTGAACTGCGGGTAGCGGGACTGCGTGCGCCAGAACCTGTCGAACGCGCCCTGCAACTGCCGCAGCGACTCCTGCAACGGCCCCTTCGACGGCTCCGACAACCACTCGGTCTCGGTGTCCCGCTTCCATCCGGTCAGCATCCTCGAGGTGTCGGCGTAGCTGACCCGCCGCCGCTCCCGCGACCAGGCACGCGAGCGCTCCGCCAACGCCCGGTTATAGACATACCGGGTGCACCCGAATGTCCGAGCAAGCTGCTCCGCCTGCACCGCAGTCGGATAGAAACGGTACCTGAACGCCCGCTTCACCACCCTCCCCGCCATAACCCAGACACTAGCCACACACTCCGACAAAACCAGATCGGCTATCCCGGACCCGAAGGACCGGGTTTGCGCCGAAAGACTCACGGATCAAGAGCGGAAATCGCCGATCACGGATCAGTTCTCGGAGGCCGCAGCGTCCAGGGTGCTGCCGAACGCGCACACGGCCAGTTCCTCGAGCGCCGGATCCTGCCCGGCATGCTCGGGCACTTGCATGGCGAGCAGGGTGTTGAGCAGCATTCCGTTGGCGATGAAGGTGCGGGCCCGTTCGGGACTGCACCCCGTGCGCGTTCGGATCTGCGTGTAGAGCCGGGACATCCAGTCGCGCGCCAGGGCGCCGATCTCCGGGTTCGCACCGGACGTGAAACCGTGCATCATGACGAGCAGGAGGTCGCGGTCCTTGAGCAGTTCGGTGTACGCGATGCCCATCGGAAGCCAGGACTCGTCCTTCTCCGGGTCGGCGGCGACATCGTCGAAACAGGGCTCGAAGGCGTCCATGATCCGACGCATCGCCCGGTCGAAGACGTCGGCGAACAGTCGCGACTTCGAACCGAACATGCGCACCACGTAGGGCTGGGATACTCCCGCCTCGCGTGCGACGGCGTCGGTGCTGGTGCCGTGATAGCCGTCCCTGGCGAACGCGCGGGAGGCGGCTGCCAGTACGAGTTCGCGACGCTCGGTCGCGCTCATCCGGGTCTGTTTCACGGGCGATGCCATGTTGACATGTTATCAGTCGATTACTAGCCTTCGAAATAAGTAATCATCCGATGCTTACAAAGCTTCTCGTACGTGGCCGCACCCCCCGACTCGGATATGAGGACCCGTCATGACGACACTCTCCGAACGTCTGGAACACGAATCGGCGCCCCCCTCGAGGCGGGGCCGCAGCCGGGTCGTGCCGGTCTGGCTGGCGATCGTCGCCGCCTCGATCCCGATGTTCATGGCGACGCTCGACAACCTGGTGATGACCAGTGCCCTGCCCGTGATCCAGCGCGACCTCGGCGCGTCGGTGGGGCAGCTGCAGTGGTTCATGAACGCCTACACGCTCGCCTTCGCGACGTTGATGCTCACCCTGTCGGCGCTGGGTGACCGGCTCGGTCGCCGTCGCGTATTTCTCTGGGGAATAGTGCTTTTCGCGCTGGCCTCGATCGCTTCGGCGCTGTCGACCACCTCCGAGATGCTCATCGCCGCGCGCGCCGTCCAGGGCGTCGGCGCGGCCGCGATCATGCCGCTCTCCCTGACCCTGCTCGCCGGTGCCGTGCCACTCGCCAAGCGCGCACTGGCCATCGGGGTGTGGGGTGGCGTGTCGGGTCTCGGCGTCGCGCTGGGCCCCGTGGTCGGCGGCGCCGTCGTCGACGGGGTGTCGTGGCAGGCCGTGTTCTGGATCAACGTTCCCGTCGCGGCGGTCGCGATCCCGTTGGCGCTCTACGCACTCGGCGAGTCGACGGGGAAGCGGCAGCCGCTCGATCCGCTCGGCGTCGTCCTGGCCGGCGCTGCCGTGTTCCTCGGGGTCTGGGGCATCGTGCACGGCAACGACGACGGCTGGACCAGCACCACGGTGCTCGGCGCGCTGATCGCGTCCACGGTGTTGCTCGCCGCGTTCGTGGTGCGCGAGCTGCGGACACCCTTCCCCGTGATGCCGCTGCAACTGTTCCGGTCCCGCCAGTTCTCCCTCGCCAACGTCATCGGCCTGACGTTCACGCTCGGAATGATGGGTGCCGTCTTCCTGCTGTCGCAGTACCTCCAAATCGTGATGGGGTACTCCCCATTCGAGGCCGGTCTGCGGACGTTGCCGTGGACGGCCGCTCCGATGCTGGTGGCACCCGTCGCGGGCCTGCTCGCGCCGAGGCTGGGGGTGCGGACGCTCCTCGTCACCGGACTGGTCCTGCAGGGGCTGTCGCTGATCTGGATGGCGTCGCTCATCGTTCCCGGCGCCACCTACGGCAGCATGATTCCCGCGTTCGTGATGGCCGGCGCAGGGATGGGTCTGACGTTCGCGCCCAACGCGACCGCTGTCCTCGCCGACATGCCCGAGGCAGACCACGGCACGGCCAGTTCGACCAACGCGACACTCCGCGAGATCGGGGTCGCGCTGGGTATCGCGCTCCTGACCGCGGTGTTTCTGGGGGCCGGCGGCAGCCTGACCCCGACCGGCTACATCGACGCCCTCGCACCCGCGCTGTACGTGGGAGCCGGTTTCGTGGCGGTCGCGGTCGTCGCCGCGGCCCTCATGCCGGGACGGTCGAAGGCGGTACTGGCGTCGACCTGACGCCGACCGGCGTACGTCCGCAGACGTGGTCAGTCCTGCCAGCCCGGCCGGACCAGCCCCCACTCGTACGCCATGACCACCAGCTGGGTGCGGTCGCGGGCGCCGAGTTTCAGCAGAATCCGGCTGACGTGGGTACGGGCGGTGGCCGGGCTCAGGAACAGCCGTGAACCGATCTCGGCGTTCGTGAGTCCCTCGGCGACCAAGGTCATCACCTCGCGTTCACGATCGGTCAGGTCGTCGAGGCGGCTGGAGTACGGCGGCAGTTTGGCGTGGGTCGCGAACTCCGCGACCAGCTTCCGGGTCACCGACGGCGACAGCAGGGCATCGCCGTCGGCCACCACACGCACCGCGCGCACCAGTTCGGCGGGTTCGGTGTGTTTGACGAGGAAACCGGTCGCCCCGGCGCGCATCGCCTCGAACACGTACTCGTCGAGTTCGAAGGTGGTGAGCACCACCACCCGAACGTCGGACAGCGCGGGATCGGCGGCGATACGCCGGGTCGCCTCCAGTCCGTCGAGCACGGGCATCCGGATGTCCATGAGGACGACGTCGGGGACCAGCGAACGAGTCAGGCTCACCGCTTGCTCGCCGTTCTCGGCCTGACCGGCCACGGTGATGTCTGCCTGGGCGTCGAGGAGGGCGGCGAAACCCGCCCGCACGAGGGCCTGGTCGTCGGCGACCAGCACGCGAATCGTCATGTCCGGTCCGCCGTGTCGCCGGCGGAGGGGAGTGTCGCCTGTACCCGGAAGCCGCCGCGCGGTCCGATCCCAGCGGTCAGTTCACCACCCAGCGCGCGTGCGCGTTCGCGCATGCCGGGGATGCCGTTTCCGCCGCCGCCGGTGGTCGCGCCGACGGGACCTCGGCCGTCGTCGTCGATCCGGACGCGGACGGACGTGGGCGTGTACGACACCGTCACGTCGGCTGACGAGCCCTTGGAATGGCGGGCCACGTTGGTCAGCGACTCCTGGACGATGCGCGCCGCGGCCACGTCGACGACGGCGGGCAACGGCCTCGGTGTGCCTTCGACGACGGTCGTCACCGCGAGACCTGCGGCGCGGGCGCGTTCGACCACACCGTCCAGGTCCCCGATTCCGGCGGTGGGCGCGATCGGCGGGCTGCCCTCGCCTCTCCGCATCGACGCGAGCAGCGCATGCACGTCGCCGATCGCGTCGCGGCTCGCCACCTTGATCGCCGACAGCGCCTCCTGTGACTGCTCGGGCCTGCTGTCCCACAGCTCGAGCGCGACCGATGCCTGCACGTTGATCAGCGACAGGCTGTGCGCCAGAACGTCGTGCAGTTCGCGGGCGATCGCGAGCCGCTCCTCGCTGGCCCGTCGACGCTGCTCCTCCAGGGCGCCGCGTTCCGCCGCCTCGGCGCGTTGCCGGCGGGCGTCGAGCGTCCCGCGCCGCTGCCGGATGATCTCGGCCACGGCGAGGAGCACCAGCAGCCAGGCCGCGATGCCGGTGAGGGCGGGGAACGACGGAGACTCGGCGGACGACACAGCCGGCACGGCGAAGACGATCAGGACGTAGCCGATCGCGAGGACCGGATAGGTGAGCCAACGGGACCCGGCTGTCGCCGCGCCGAGAAACGCGACTACGAGCGACAGGAACACCGGGCCGTACCCGTAACCCCGGGCGACGTAGAGGGCCGTGACGGCCAGGACGACGAGCAGGACCGTGACGGGAAACCGTCGCCGCACGATCAGCGCGAGCGGACCGCACAGCAGCAACACGACGCCTGCGGCGTCCAACGGCGTCGCCCACGACTGGTTGTGGTTGGCGCCGATACTGCCGACGACCTGCACGATCGCGACGCCCAGTGCGATCAGGAGGTCCCGCGGGGCGATCGACGTGTCCCTCCGGTCGGTCTGCATCACCCGAACGTAGACCCGATCCGGCGACCCTGTCATCGTCCGCGACGCGTACATGAGGAGACGCGTGCAGACGGATGTGCGCGGCTCGCGCCGGGCCGACGCTGGAGGCATGATTTCCGACATCGTGGTCACCGACGAAGTGACCAAATGCTACGGCGAACACACGGCGGTCGATGCCGTCAGCCTCACCGTGCGGGCAGGGGAGGTGTACGGGTTCCTCGGGCCGAACGGCGCCGGCAAGACCACGACACTGCGCATGCTCGCGGGACTGGTCCGGCCGACCTCGGGGATGGCGACGCTCTTCGGCCGTTCACCCGGTGACAGCGCGGTGGCGGCACGCACCGGCGTCCTGATCGAAGGACCGGGGTTCTTCCCCTACCTGTCCGGTCGCGACAACCTGCGGGTCCTGAGCCGGTACCGCCGGCTGCCGGACGACGCGGTGGAATCCGCGCTGCACCGGGTGGGACTGCGGGATCGGGGACACGACCGCTTCCGCACCTACTCGCTCGGGATGAAGCAGCGACTCGGTGTCGCGGCCGCACTGCTCGGCGAACCGGACCTGCTGATCCTCGACGAACCCACCAACGGGCTCGATCCGGCCGGCGTGGCCGAGATGCGGGAACTGATAGTCGAACTCGCGGACGCCGGGCACTCCGTGATGCTGTCCAGCCACATGCTCAGCGAGGTTCAGGAGATCTGCGATCGCGTCGGCGTGATCTCGCGCGGGGAGTTGATCGCGGAGTCGACCGTTGCGGAACTACGCGGAGACACCAGCCTGCTGGTGCGTGCCGATCCGACGGAACGGGCCGCGGCGGTGCTCGCGGAACTGCTGGGACGCGACATCGTCGACACGGTGGGCGACGCCCTGACCGTTGCGGTGTCGCCCGATCTGGCGCCGAAGGTGGCCCGTGCTCTCGTCGACGCGGGAATCGACCTGCACGAACTGTCCCGGCGGGAGCAATCGCTCGAGGACGTCTTCTTCGACATGACGTCGGACCGCGCCGCCGGCAACCGTGCGGCGAGCAATGATGTGAGGAGAGTGTCATGAACGCAGTGATCGCCAGTACCCGAGCCGAGCTTCTCCGACTCCGGAAATGGCCGTCGATGTGGGTGCTGCTCGCCGCCTGGATCGTGCTCAACCTGGTCTTCGTGTACCTGTTCAACTACATCACCGTCAAGACCGGCGGCACCACCGACATGGCGTCGTCCGCGCCCCCGGACGTGCTGCTCGCACAGATGCTCCCCGCGGCGGTACCGCAGGTGTTCACCCAGGGCATGGCCATGTTCGGGGGCGCGCTGATGCTCATCCTCGGCGCCCTCACCATCGGCAGCGGCTACGGGTGGGGAGCGTGGAAGACCGTGTTCACCCAGGGCCCGTCGCGAACGGCCGTGCTCACCGGGACCCTTCTCGCGCTGCTGACCGTGGTGGTCGGGCTGGTCGTCACGGTGGCGGTCGTCGATCTCGGGGTGGCGAGCGTCATCGCCGCGGTCGAGTCTGAGTCGCCGAGTCTGCCGCCGGCGGTGGCGATGCTGAAGGCACTCGCAGCCGGGGTGCTGATCCTCGGGATGTGGACCGCTGCCGGCGTCCTCGTCGGCGCGGTCGCGCGGGGACCGGCGCTGTCGGTCGGCCTCGGGCTCGTGTGGGTGCTGGTGGTCGAAAATCTGCTCCGCGGAGTCGCCGCCATCCTCGAACCCGTGTCGGTGGTGACGGACTTCCTCCCCGGCACCGCCGCGGGCTCACTGGCGGGCTCCCTCCGCGACTTCGGCGGCGACACCACCCCCGGCGTCCTGAACATCCTGGGCGGCGGGACATCGGTGCTCGTCCTGGCCGGATACGTCGCCGCATTCGCAGTGGGCACGGTCTGGCTCGTCCGCCGGCGCGACGTGACCTGAGTGCACGGAGAGCGGCGGCTCAGAACAGGGGGCCGCCGCCGAACGGTTCCCGATGCGACGGCGGGGTGCGGCCCTGCGTGTCGGTGATCCCGTATTCGACGGCGAGTTCCGCCGTCACGAACGTGTGACCGCTGCGCTCCGCGAGGGTGGGGTCCGCGGACAGCGCGCAGATCACCTCGCCGACGAACTCCGGAGATTCGGCGTCGGCGACAGGGAAGCCGGCGATGGTCTCGAGGCCGCTGGCGACGATCATCTCGGTCCGCACGATGCCCGGCCACAGCGAGACCGCGCGGACGCCGTGCGGAGCCAGCTCCGCCGCCATGTCGCTGGCCATCTTGTCCAGGCCGGCCTTGGACATTCCGTAGAGCACCGAATGCAGATGCCCGCGGGTCCCGAACGACGAGATGTTCGCGATCAGCCCGGATCCTCGCGGCACCATCAGACGCGCTGCCTCCACGGACGCGACGTAATGGGCGCGCAGACCGACGCCGATCAGGGAGTCCCAGTCGTCCAGTGGCCGCTCCCAGAACGGCGTACCGAACCCGCCGAATCCCTCGGGAGCCGCCCACACGTTGTTGACCAGCAGGTCGAGCCGGCCGGCCTGCTCGTCGGAGATGCGGGCGAACAGCGCACGCACATCTGCGTCCTCGCGGTGATCGCAGGCCACCGCGATGCCGGTGCCACCGGCGTCGGTCACCCTCCGCGCCGACACCGACAAGCGGCTGTCCTCGGACAGCGGCCCGCGTCCGGTGACGTAGACGGTCCATCCGGCCGCGCCCAGCGCCGTGGCCACGCCCTTCCCGACGCCGCGACTCGCGCCGGTCACCAGTGCTACGCCGACGCTCACTGGACGACCACCGTGTCCGGCGTGAGCGGCCGGGTGATCGACCACCGAGTGGTGAAGTGGCACCGCGACATTCGCCACTCACCGTCCTCGAGGCGGTATCTGTCGTCGTACTCCCCGGACGACACGGTCTCCGTCTCCTTCGTCAGGTCGACCTGACGGAACTTCAGCGTCCACGCCCCCGACGCCTCGGTGTCGCCGTGCAGCACGATGTCCGGATGGAAGCCGTGGTGCATGTCAAGGATCACGTGTCTACCGTCCACCTCGTGGAGTGCGATCTTCCGGAAGATATTGGTGAGCCGGTCGGCGTCGTCGAACCGGCCTAGTGGCCCGAAGTCGATCGACGCCCCGGACGAGACGAAGCACGCACGGAACGCGTCCGGGTCCTTGCCGTCGCACGCTCGCCAGTAGCGGTACTTGAGGGCCTTGATCGCCCTGATCCGCTCCAGGTCCGCCACACGCTGCTCCACCGAGCGTTCGTCCACGCCGCCGTCCTCTCGTTCCCGTCAGTGGTGTCGGGAGAGACGCTAGGCCGGGAACGCACCGTGTGAGTGCGGAATCCCGGTGGGCGGGAACCTGCGTGTGGTCAGGGTGCACCGGGGAACGGGTCGGTCACCGGATCGGTTCCGAGAGCCACGCGCCAGGTGGCTTCCCGGATCGCCGCCTCCGTCAGTGCCGTGACCCCGAGCGTGCGCGTGTCCTCCGTCTCACCGTGTTCGACCACCGCCCGCCAGGCGACAGCGGTGTCGGCCTCGACCTGGGCCGCGAGTTGCGCCGCCGTGATCGGATCGGTGACCGGAAACGGCAGCGTGTAGCCGGCCTCGGCGACCGGAGCCGCCATGCCCGCCGCCGTCAGCGTGTCGAGAAGCGAATCCCGGCGCGCCCGGTGCGCGGCGGCGGAGGTGGCGACCTGTGTGGCCCGGGTCGGGTTGGAGAAGGCGGCGACCACGCCGTAGGCGAACACGGCGGAATGCTCGGCGGTCAACGCGTCGGCGAGGCTCCGGCCCTCGGCTTCGGTGGGAGTGGTCACGGCAGTACCACCGCCAGATACGTACCGCACGCAGCGCTGATCGACGCGCAGAGTCCCGCCCGGTAGGCCGTCAGCATGCGCGCCGAATCGGCTGCGCTGCGCTGCGACTCGGCCAGGTCGGCGCGCAATTGATCGAGACCGGGCGGAGGTGCGGGTTCGGTCGGTGTCGTGGATGGGGACGCCGACGTGGTCGGTGTGGTGCCGTCCGGGTAAGTGCCCGCGGCCCTGGCGATTTCGGCGTCCAAGGCGTCGGCGTGCGCGGTGCGCTGAGCGCGGACCAGTTCGAGTGCGGCGGCGCGATCGGGAAGCAGCGCGATCGTCGTGGCCGCGCCCGCCGCGTCACGGCGAGCCAGCCGCGACTGCGCGAGCAGGGAATCGACCTCGACGTCGGAATCCCCGTCGTCGGTGCACCCCGTCAGGAGCGGGACGGTCGCGATACCGAAGGCCGAGGCTGCTGCGAACCGGAGAGCGGCGCGCCGGGACACGGCCGGACCGGATGTCGGGGGCCGGGAGACGGTGGGCATGAGCACCGGTCCATGGTGCCAGGTCGGGTCGCGATCCCGGGAATCGAGCACCGGGGCTGGTCACGGGTGCCTCGAATCGGCGTTACTCTTAGATGCTCGAACCCGTCACGACGGGTTCGTGGTGTTGCGTGCGCGGCACGACGATCTGCCCGACCGTACGAACGACCGACCGACGACCGACAACTGAAACGAGGAGCGTCCCCGATGCCGGTTCCATCCAAGGAGAGGGTGACGGAGCTCATCTCCGATCTGGTGCAACGCCAGGGCTACGACTTGGAGGACGTTGCGGTCACCCTCGCGGGTAGGCACAGCGCGGTCCGGATCATGGTGGACAGCGACGCCGGACTCGAACTCGACGCGGTTGCGAAGCTGAGCCACGAGATCTCCGAAGTCTTCGACTCGGTCTCCGATTTCGGTGAGTCCCCGTACACGCTCGAGGTCACCTCCCCGGGCATCGACCGGCCGCTCACACACGAGCGGCACTGGCGCCGGGCCCGCGGACGCAAGGCGCGCATCGATCTCGCGCACGAGACCGTCGTGGGCCGGATCGGCGCCCTCGACGGCGATTCGGTCGCAGTGGTGATCGGCTCCCGGACGGGCCCCGACGTTCGCCGCGTCGCGCTTCCGGACATCCAGAAAGCTGTTGTGCAGGTGGAATTCTCGAAACCGGACCCGAGGGAGCTGGAACTCGCGGGTGGAATTCCGGAGGGGCGCGTGGCGCCCGCGGACGCAGACGCGTCGGAAGATGAAGAAGTAGTAGAGGGGTTGGACAAGTGAATATCGACATTGCGGCGTTGCGCGCCATCGAGGCCGACAAGGGCATCTCGATCGAAACCGTCATCTCGACCATCCAGACGGCACTGCTCACCGCCTATCGGCACACCGAGGGGCATCAGCAGCACGCACGGATCGACGTCGACACCAAGAGCGGGATCGTGCGGGTGATGGCGCACGACGTCGACTCCGACGGCAACATGGTCGGCGAGGAGTGGGACGACACCCCGGAGGGGTTCGGCCGGATCGCCGCGACCACCGCCCGCCAGGTCATCCTGCAGCGGCTGCGCGACGCCGAGCACGAGCGGAGCTTCGGCGAGTACTCCACCCACGAGGGTGAGATCGTCGGCGGCGTCATCCAGCGCGACACCCGGGCGAATTCCCGCGGGATGGTCGTGGTGCGGATCGGCAGCGAAGCCAGCGGCGCGGAGGGGCTGATCCCGCCGGCGGAGCAGGTACCCGGAGAGAACTACGAACACGGCGAGCGCCTCAAGTGCTACGTCGTCGGCGTGGCCCGCGGGCAGCGCGGACCGCAGATCACGCTGTCGCGTACCCACCCGAACCTCGTCCGCAAGCTGTTCGCGCTCGAGGTCCCCGAGATCGCGGACGGTTCGGTCGAGATCATCGCCGTCGCCCGGGAGGCCGGTCACCGGTCGAAGATCGCCGTCCAGTCGCGCGTGCAGGGACTCAACGCGAAGGGCGCGTGCATCGGCCCGATGGGTCAGCGGGTGCGTAACGTGATGAGTGAGCTCGCCGGCGAGAAGATCGACATCATCGACTTCGACGAAGACCCGGCCCGGTTCGTCGGCAACGCGCTGTCACCGTCGAAAGTGGTCTCCGTCACTGTCGTGGACCCGGAGGCCCGGGCCGCGCGTGTCGTCGTCCCCGACTTCCAGCTGTCCCTCGCCATCGGCAAGGAAGGGCAAAATGCCCGCCTTGCTGCGCGCTTGACCGGCTGGCGGATCGACATCCGCAGCGACGCCGCCCCCGCCCCCGAGTCGGCAGGCGGACCCGCCGCGACCACTCGTTGAGCCCGGAATGCGGAGATCGGGGCAAGTCGGCGGTAGAGTGGTCAATGGTTCAGCATGAGCATCCCGATTCCGCGCGCGTTCCTACCGGTTCACCGGTGCGAACATGCATAGGATGTAGGGAGCGCGCGCTGGCTGTCGATCTGCTCAGGGTTGTGGTGGGCGAGAGTGGGCCGCAAGGTCACGTTCTCACTCCGGACCCGAGGCGCAGGCTTCCCGGACGAGGTGCGTGGCTGCACCCCGCCGAGGATTGCCTGAGTCTCGCGGAAAGACGCCGAGCATTCGGCAGAGCACTGCGAGTGTCCGGAAGTGTCGACATGTCAGAAGTCGACCGCTGGGTACGCGCAGGGCACCCACCCAGAGCAGTACCTCTCGAACAGAACAGGCACAAGCACTCATGAGCACACCGTGAAGCACCAGCGATGATCGTCCATCGGAGATAACCCGAGGTCGTGCGGGCCCCTCTCAGGGGAGCCTCCTGCTCGACCTCATCAGTGAGGAGAGCAGTGGCAGGCAAGGCCCGCGTGCACGAGTTGGCTAAAGAACTCGGTGTCACAAGTAAAGAACTACTCGCAACGCTCAAGGAGCAGGGCGAGTTCGTGAAGTCGGCGTCCTCCACGGTGGAGGCGCCCGTCGCCAGGCGTCTGCGGGAGTCGTTCCCGTCGGCGAAGTCCGCCGATTCCGCAGCCCGTCCGGCTGCCAAGCCCGGCGCACCCGCCCCGAGCAGCCCGGCGACCGCAGCGAAGCCGGGCGGACCCCGTCCCGGCCCCAAGCCGGCAGCTCCGGCAGCACCCGCTGCCGCGGCCCCCGAGGCGCAGGCCCCGGCTCCGGCTCCGGTCGCCCCCGCGGCGAGCGCAGCCACCCCGGCTGCACCGGCGACCAACGCTCCCAAGCCCGGTCGTCCCACCCCGGCTGCACCGGCTCCGGCCGCACCGGCACCTGCCGCACCCGCAGCCTCGGCAGCGCCGGCGGCGAGTGCCTCCGCGGCCCCGTCCACGGGCGCCAAGCC
>RRBB01000029.1:0-77366 GCA_006543605.1 Rhodococcus sp. WS4 | reverse complement strand
ACGGGCCTTCAACAAGGCGAAACAGTGGCGTGCGGTGGCCACCCGCTACGACAAACTCGCCCTCACCTACCGCGCCGGATTCCTGCTCGCCGGCATCGTCGAGTGGCTCAAACTATTAGGAGACATGCCCTAGTACTGCAACGGCACTTGCTTGACAGGTAGACGATACTGGTTGTGTGGTCCTCGATCTGGTTGTTGCCGAGTTGGAAGCGTTGCATGAGCGGATCTCCGGTCGGTTCGCCCGGTCGGAGCCGCGGTCCCGGGTCCGTGAATATGTGACGGGTCTGGTTGCGGGTCTGGAACGCAAGAACGGGTGGACCCTCGCCGAGCGGGCCGGCGAGGTGAGCCCGGATGGGATGCAACGGCTGCTGCGGCGGGCGGACTGGGACGTCGACGGGGTCCGCGACGATGTCCGTGATTATGTGGTCGAACGGCTCGGTGACCGCGCCGGGGTGTTGATCGTCGACGACACCGGTTTTCTGAAGAAGGGCACCCGATCGGCCGGGGTGCAACGCCAGTACTCGGGCACCGCCGGTCGGGTGGAAAATTGCCAGATCGGGGTGTTCCTCGCCTACGCGAGCTCGGCCGGGCACGCGTTGATCGACCGGGAGCTGTACCTCCCCGAATCGTGGACCTCCGACCGGGACCGGTGCCGCGCCGCCGGGATCGGTGACGAGGTGGAGTTCGCGACCAAACCGAGACTGGCGCAACACATGATCGAACGCGCCCTCGACGCACAGGTGCCCTTCTCCTGGCTCACCGCGGACGAGGCCTACGGTCAGGTGAAGTACCTGCGGGTCTGGCTTGAGGAACGCGATGTCTCGTATGTGTTGGCCACCCGGTGCAACGACGATGTGTTCACGCCGGACGGCCGCTCCGGCCGTGCCGACGAGATGATCGCCGCGGTCCCGCCGAAGCAGTGGCGCCGAATCTCCGCCGGAGACGGCGCGCACGGCCCGCGCGAGTATTCCTGGGTGCGGGTGCCCATCAGGATCGCCTGGGCACCCGGCCGCGGGCACTGGCTGCTCGCCCGCCGATCCCTGTCGGACCCGACCGAGATCGCGTACTACATCTGCGCCGGACCCCGGCGCACCACGCTCACCGAACTCGCCACCGTCGCCGGATCGCGGTGGCGGGTCGAGGAATGCTTCCAGCAGGCCAAGAACGAGGCCGGACTGGACCAGTACCAGGTGCGCACCTACCGGGCCTGGTACGCCCACACCACACTGTCGATGCTCGCCCTCGCCTGGCTCGCAGGAACGAAAACCGAAGCGATAAAGGGGGAATCGGGACCGATGATCAGGGCATGATCGGCTACACGGTACCCGAGATCCGCCGCCTACTCGTGTATCTGATCCTGCGACACGCCCACCCCGACGAACACGTCTGGTCCTGGTCACACTGGCGGAGACGCCGACAACACCAGGCCCGCATCTGTCACTACCGAACCCGCGGCCACCTGCCATAAGTGCCGTTGCAGTACTAGTTGACGATCGCGGGAACCGCTATCCGAAACGACCGCACATCACGCACACTGCAAACGCGACCGACAGGAGCGCAATTTGCACCTTCTGCAGACACGGACTGGAGTTCCTCCAGACAACCGCAAGACCGATGATGTCGTCCATCGGAGTACGGATCGGGCCGCTCCCCGCGTCCGCCACTCAAATGAGTTGAGCTTCCCTCCCTTTGACCGGTGGACGGTGCAGGCAAGCCCCGGGATGACCGGAGCCTCCTGCGTCCACGCCAATCGCAATCAACCGATCGTGTTGGCCCGTCGATGGGCAGCATCACGCCGGTAAAGTAGCCCGCCTCGTCCGACGCCAGGAACAGCGACCAACCTCTGTCGTCTGGTGAGTGCATGTATCGACGTCGTCGAAGGAAATCAAGCGTTCAGGAGATGACCGGCCAGGCGACCTTCTTCAGTTCGAGGTACTCCGCAAAGCCGTACTCGCCGAATTCGCGGCCGAGTCCGCTCTGCTTGTACCCGCCCGAGGGGCCGAATGTGTCGACGCCGCCGGTACCGCCGTTGATGAGTACTTCACCGGTACGCAGCCGCTCTGCCACCTGGTAGCCCTTGAGCGAGTCGCGGGTCCAGATCCCCGCGCTGAGGCCGAAGCGGGAGTCGTTCGCGATTGCGATCGCGTCATCGACGGTGTCGAACGGGATGATCGTTCCGACAGGACCGAAGATCTCTTCCTGAGCGATCGTCATGTCGTTCCGGCAGTCGACGAAGAGCGTCGGCTCCACGAAGTAGCCACGCGCGAGATCGCTCGGGCGGCCACCGCCGAAGGCGACCGTACCGCCTTCGTCGATGCCCGACTGCACGCATCGTTCGACGCGATCGCGCTGCCGTGCGCTGATCAGCGGCCCTAGCACCGAGGTCGGATCGGCCGTGTCGCCGATCTTCATTCCTCCGAGGATGGCGCGCACACGCTCGACAAGCTCGTCGTGGACGCTGCGCTCCACCAGCGTCCGGGTCTGCAGGCTGCATCCCTGACCAGCGTGGAGGGTCATATGGAGGACTACCGACTGTGCCGCCGCGTCGAGATCGGCGTCGGCGAACACGATGCCGGCGGACTTGCCGCCGAGTTCGAGGACGACTTTCTTGATCGTGCCCGCGGCTTGCTGCATGACGCGTCGTCCCACATCGTCGGAACCGGTGAAACTCACGACGTCGACGTGTGGACTCGACGTCAGCTCGACTCCAGATGCCACGCCTCCGGAGACGACGTTGAGCACGCCAGGGGGAAGATCCGCCTCGGCCGCCAACTCTCCGAAGATGAGACCCACCAGCGGGGTGAGCTCGGACGGCTTGAGCACGGCCGTACAGCCGGCACCCAGCGCCGGGCCGATTTTCATCAGCGCCAAGTGGAACGGGTAGTTGAACGCCGTGATGAGGGCGGCCACTCCTGCAGGCTCCTCGATCACAACGCCTTGACCCACCCGGCTGCCCAACACCGGCGGGGTGCCGCGCACCGGTTCGTGCGCGGCGACGACACGTTCGGCCATGTCGACGAAGTGCGTCAGGCCCAGGCGGAATTGCATAGCCTCTGCGAACGCGACCGGTGACCCGGCCTCACGGACGAGCAGGTCGACGATCTCGTCCTTGCGCCCCTCGATCGCCTCGGCGAGTCTCAGCAGCGCTTTGGCGCGTTCCTTCGGACGCAGGCGTGGCCATGGCCCCTCGTCGAACGCGGTGCGCGCCGCTGCGATCGCGCGGGCGGTGTCACGCGCGTCGCCGTCGACGACTGTGGCGATCACCTCCTCGGTGGCGGGGTTCACTACCGGGATGGCGTCCAGCTCGCTCTCGCTGACGACCCAGTCGCCGCTGATGAACAGTTCTCCCCGATGCGGAATCGTTTCTGACGGTGTGCGGTTCAGGATGTCGGTCACTGTGTTCCTCCTTGCGCGCCGGGTGTGGTGAAGTCGATCACGCCGCGGATCACCTGGCCGTTGTGCATGTCGTCGAACGCGAGGTTGATGTCGTCGATGGCGTATCGTTTCGTCACGAGCTCGTCCAGCTTGAGCTGCCCGTCCGCATACATGTCGAGCAGATGCGGCACCGCGGCGCGAGGTGAGGTCATGCCGTACAGAACTCCCTGGATCCGCTTCTGGTACATCGAGATCTCGAATAGATTGATGGGCGCTCCCACTGCCGCCACTGCCCCCTGCGAGGTCACCACGACGGTTCCCGCCTTGCGAATCGCATTGAACGCGTCGGCGATTTGCTGCCCCTCGATCACGCCCACGGTGACGATCGCGGAGTCGGCACCCTGGCCGTTGGTGATGCTGCGGGCGAAATCGGTCGCCTCCGCGATATCCGCGAATGTGTGCGTCGCGCCGAACTCACCCGCGATCTGTCGCTTGAATGGCTGCGGGTCTACGACGATCACGTGCCCTGCTCCGGCGTGCGACGCGCCCTGCACGGCGTTCATTCCGACACCACCGGCACCCATCACGATCACGACATCGCCGGGAGACACCTGTGCGCCGTTGACTGCCGAGCCCCACCCGGTCGGCACACCGCAGGCGACGAGGCACGCGACTCCCAGCGGCACATCGTCACGCACCTTGATGAGCGAGGATTCGTCCATGACCTGCCACTGAGAGAACGTGCCGAGCATCGCCATCGTGCCGATGTCGTGTCCGCGGCCGCGCAACCGGTAACCACCGTCGAACTGGGTGCCGTTCAGGATGAGCGCACCGTTGTCACACAGGTTCTGCAGTCCCCGCGCACACCAGAGGCACTTCCCACACGCCGGGATGAATGACGTCACCACGTGGTCACCGACCGTCAAGGTGGTCACACCCGGCCCGACTTCACGGACGATCCCACTGCCCTCGTGGCCACCGCAGAGCGGCAGGTTCGGCAATGGGGTGTCGCCGGTCGCGATGTGATCGTCCGAGTGGCACAAACCTGTCGCCACCATCTCGACGAGCACTTCGCCCGTACCCGGTCCCGCCAGGTCGAAGTCGTCGACCTCCCACTTGCCCGGCTGCTGCCAGAGTACTGCTGCGCGTGTCTTCATCGAACCGATTCCTTCGTGAGTACGGCCGGGGTGTATCCGGCGTGGTTGTCATATCCAAACGTGCAATGTCTGCGTGGACCGGAGACCGAACGTGTTACGGCGATGAACGGAGATAACGTCATTGCTTCCTCTCCAAACGGTTGCTTCGGTTGACGGATCCTGCTTCAGGTTTTGGCGGCTGCGTGTGCAGCCGGGCGCATGTGTTGCAGCTTCGGCCTTGTTGGTTGAGACGCAGAGCCTCCTGCGTCCCACCGGCTTCGGTCGAGGCTTTGCGCCGATGCCTCCGACCGGATCCGCCCTACGAGAAGGGCGGGCCGTCGTAACACGATGAAGCAAGGTCGGTCGTCAAACCATTGCCGCTCTTACCCTTCTGGATGTTCTCGAACTCTCCGGATCCGCCCGTATAGCTGTAGATCCAGTAGCAGGAGACCGGCGGAGCCGGCTCGCCTGCCGTGTAGGTCACCGGCTGAGGAAGTAGCCCACCGAGGGTCTCGTCCTTGATCGTTCCGTAGGCATCGATCACTTGCTGGCGGGTCAGACCTTCGGCAGTGTGCCCGGCGAGGGCCTTGCGGAACATTTCCAGACCCGTCCACGTGCTGGTCTGCCATGTGCCCGTGATCGGCACGTCTGGAGCGAACTCCGCCATCACGTCGCGGTATTGCGCGACCGGCGCGTCGTCGACCCACCACGGGAACCCGTTCATCGGCCCCGTGAACTTCGCGTCCGGGACCTCGTCCAGCCCCCCGTTCACCGAACCGGATCCCACAACGAACCCGCCGGTGTAGCCCTGCTGCAGGCAGTCACTGGCCATCCGGGTGCCGGTGACCGAGAAATCGAGCGCCATCCCGATCCACTCGGTGTCACTCTGGTTCAACTTCAGGCACTCCGCGGTGAAGCTGGGCTGCGACCCGGTCACCTTGACAGTCCCTGTGTACTTCATGTCGAGTCCCGGGGCGAGCTCCTCGGATACCTCCCCGGCCTGAGCGCACGCCGCGACCTCGGCGCACACGGCGAACGCAATCGACTTGCCCCCGGCCGCCGCGGCCGCCTCGGCATAGCCGGAGTGCACGTACTTGTCGGTGGTGCTCGTCGCGAAGAAATTCGGGAGAGCGCTGAACATCTTCGGATCGAAGCTCTGAACCTCCAGGACCGCGACGTCGCTGCCCGCCAGATAATCCCTGAGACCACTCTCGCTCGCACCGTCGCCGACCATGACGGCGACCACGCCCTCCTGCTCGACGAGCTCCTTGACGGCAGTCAGAGCGGTGGCCGGTGTCGCGGCGGTGTCGCGGACGACGATCTCGACGGGTCGGCCACCAATCCCTCCCTCGGCGTTGACCCATTTCGTCCACGCCTGGGCGACCTCGGCCGTCGGCCCCACCACCCCGGAGGCAAATCCGGTCTGGGCGAGCGCGTATCCGATCTTGATCGGGTCGCCCTCGGGTCCGCCAGACGGTGCCGCTCCAGACGATCCACCGGAACTACATGCGGTCAACAGCACCGCGCCAGCCGCCAGCATGGCCGCGGCCCGAAGTCGTGACATTTTCATGAAATGCACCTCTCTGTGCATGGGCGCAACCTCCGTTGTGGCGCGCGTCGCTCACGCTACACCGAAACTAGCTATCCGAAAATGGAAATTGATGAAGAAATTCTCGCAACGATTACTTGACTGAGCTATCCTTCATCGGAATACTCGGCGTGCATCCTTAGGCGCCAGCGGGCGTGCCGCCCGGAAGTGGGTTGGCGAAGTGTTGATGTACGAGGGAGTGCAATGTGAGCAGACGAAGCCAAGGAGTCATTGTGGCGAGGCCGTTCGAACGCTGTCGTGACATCGATCTCGTTGCGGAGTCGCGCGGCTTTCTGCCGGCTCGGCACCGACGGCGGACACACGAAGGATCTCTGCGATGAACGCCGTTCTTCCGTTCATTGTGAGCGGGATCGCCGCTGGTGCCATTTATGGCATGGCCGCCAGCGGTCTCGTGCTCACATATAAGACGTCCGGAATCTTCAACTTCGCCCATGGCGCGGTCGCTGCTGCGGCCGCATACCTCTTCTACTTCCTCACTCACGAGCTTCAGCTGCCGTGGGTTGCGGCGTTCGTGATCAGCGTCCTGATCCTGGGCCCTGTGCTCGGCTTGCTTTTCGAGGTTCTGGCCCGCTTCCTGGCACCCCAATCGGTCGCCATGAAGGTGGTCGGGACGATCGGGGTCATCCTGATCGTGCAGGGGTTGGCGCGGGTGCTCTTCGGCCCTGATCCGTTGCGAATCCCGCAGTTCCTGCCGAACGGATCCCAGACGTTTCGGATGTTCGGGGTGGTCGTCACGGTTGGACAGGTGACCGTCACCTTTGTCGCTGTGGTTGCCGCGGGACTGCTCTATGCCTTGTTCAGGTTTACCCGGATGGGTGTAGCCATGCGCGCAGTGGTGGACGATTCCGATCTGGTTGGCCTGCACGGCGTCAACGCCCGCGGGGTCCGGCGGTTCGCGTGGGTCATCGGCGTGACGTTCGCGGCACTGTCCGGGGTTCTCTTGGCACCGCTGGTCGGGATCGATGCCGTCGTGCTGACCTACCTCGCCGTCCAGGCGTTCGGAGCCGCGGCGGTAGGTGCGTTCTCCAGCATCCCGATTACGTTCGTCGCGGGGATCGGCTTGGGTATCATCGCTGACGTTTCGAAGACGTACGTCCTTCAGGTCCCGTGGTTGTCCGGGCTACCGGCGAGCCTGCCGTTCATCGTCCTGTTCATCGTTCTGCTGGTGACTCCGAAGCGGAAGCTCGCGATGCCCACGGCAGCTAGCCGACGACCACCGCTGCAATGGCGTGGTCCCTCGCGACTCAAGCTCCTCAGCGGTGTGATCGTCGTCGGTGCGCTGGTACTACTTCCGATCTTCGACTCCTTGCGAATATCCTTCTTCACCGTCGGCCTCGCGCAAGGGATCATGCTGCTCTCGCTTGGCCTTCTGGTGCGCACGTCCGGGCAGATCTCTCTCGCGTCTGGGGCGTTTGCGGGCATCGGGGCGGTCGTGTTCTCGCAGTTGATGACCGACTTCGGGCTGCCATGGCTGGTCGCGGTGATCCTCGCCGGCATCATCGTGATGCCGGTCGGAGCGCTAATTGCGCTCCCCGCGATCCGGCTGTCCACCCTGTTCCTCGCGTTGGCCACTTTCGGCTTCGGGCTGCTCGTCGAGCAGCTGTTCTACCCGACCGAGATCGGGTTCACCACGCTCGCCCAGGGCCGGATCATGCCGCGACCGCCGGGATTCGAGTCGGACTTGAACTTCTACTACGTAGCATTAGCGTTCCTGGTGGTCAGCGCTCTAGTAATGCTGTTGATCCACTCGACCCGCCTGGGGCGGGTACTGCAGGCCATGTCGGACTCGCCAACTGCGGTATCCGTGATGGGCCTGAACACGTACATGACTCGTGTCATTGTCTTCTGCATCTCGGCGTTCTTCGCTGCGATCGCAGGAATTGTCTACGGGGTCTCGGTGAACTTCGCGGTCAGTGGCGATTCCTTCTTCAGCTCATTCAATTCGCTGGTGTTCCTTGCGATCCTGGCTATCGCCCCCTTCGCCTCGCCGTGGTACGCCCTGTTCGGCGTAATCCCCCTGATCGTCCAGGCGTACGTCCAGAACGTGTACACCACCTACTGGCTCAACGTCGTCTTCGGCGTATTCGCAGTGCTCACCGCGGCAGTGGGTGGGACGCCCACGATGCCGGAGGCTGCACGGAGTTGGTTCGAGCGGGTCTTCGGCGGTCGTTCCACGGCCCCGCCGCAAGCTGGGCCCTCGTTCACGACGGCGAAGCTAGCAGGCCAGGTCTCCGTCGGCGACGGGTCGGGCCTACGCGTCGCCGGCCTCAGGGTGCGGTTCGGCGGCATGCTCGCGGTCGACGACGTTACATTCGAAGCGCCGCGTGGCCGGATCACGGGCCTCATCGGGCCGAATGGTGCAGGCAAGACGACGACGTTCAATGCAGTCAGTGGGTTGAACCGAAACATCAGCGGGCAGATCAGCCTGCACGGTGTCGATGTCAGCCGCTATGGACCGGCCGCACGCGGACGACTAGGGCTGGGTCGGACGTTCCAGATTCCGCAGCTATGCGAAACGCTTTCCGTAGCAACGAATGTAGCGCTGGGCAGGGAAGCTGGTCAGGCCGGCAGCAACCCGTTCTCCCAGATCGTCGCGACGCGTGCCGAGCGCGCCACAACCCGTCAAGCGGCTTTCGAGTCGATGGAACTCTGCGGCATTACCGACCTCGCCGACCTACAGGCCGGCAGTCTGTCCACAGGTCAGCGCCGCCTCGTCGAGTTAGCCCGTGCATTGAGCGGACCTTTCGACATACTCCTGCTGGACGAGCCGTCATCGGGTCTCGATCACGAGGAGACCGCGGAGTTCGGCCGGATCCTGCAGCGTGTGGTTCAGGAGCGCGGATGCGGCATCGTGCTGGTCGAGCATGATATGTCGCTGGTGATGGGGATCTGCGACCATCTCTACGTTCTTGACTTCGGACGTCTCCTCGAAGACGGCAAGCCCGTCGAGATCGCCGCGAGCCCGAAGGTCCGCGCCGCATACCTCGGCTCCGAAGAACTCGAACCGGAAATGAAGATCGGAGGGGCAGTGTCATGACGAACATCGTCGAGCAACGGGTGGGCGACTCCGGCGTGGAAGGCGGACCGGCCGCCCTGAATATCATCGATCTGACCGCAGGTTACGGACGAACAACCGTACTGAGGGGCGTCTCACTCCGAGTCCCTCGAGGGACGGTCGCGGCCCTCGTAGGACCCAATGCCGCGGGCAAAACCACCCTCATGCGGGTCGCCTCCGGTCTCCTTCCGCCGATGTCCGGTTCGGTTCAGATGGCGGGGCGAGACGTGACGAGGGAGGCGCCTCATCGGCGGGCGCGCAGCGGACTCAGTCTGATCCCGGAGGGTCGGGCAGTGTACAAGTCGCTGACGGTGCGCGAAAATCTGCTGATGCAGGCGCCGCGCGGGGGCGTGGACCTAGCGATCGAGGCGGCCTCCTCGTCCTTTCCCGTACTCGGAAAACGGTTGCACCAGAAGGCGGGCACCCTCAGCGGTGGAGAGCAGCAAATGCTGGCGCTCACCGCAGCATACGTGCGTAACCCTTCGCTGATCCTTGTCGACGAGGTATCGCTGGGGCTGGCACCGATCATCGTCGACAGGATCTTCGACTTCCTCCTCGAGCTAGCCAGCCGCGGCGCAGCGCTGCTGATCGTCGACCAATACGTGACGAAGGCTTTGGGGATGGCCGACCACGCCTACGTCCTACGCCGTGGCAGCATCGTCTTCGACGGGGCACCCAACGCTCTGCTCGAAAGTGACCTGTTCGAGCAGTACCTGGGCACGGCCTGAGGGACCGGTATGGTTGGCCGCTGGTTCTGTCAGGGTTAGCTGGTTCTGGCCCAGTTTCCGTGATGGCCGTGTTCTCCGCGTGTCGCCCCCGATGGGGCGGAGATTGTGAGGGATGATCTTGCTGCCGTTTCGGAAGCCGTTGTGCCCTTTGTGTTTTGCTTCCCCACCTGGTGGGTGTCGCGATCGATTCGAGTGACGTCTCTGGGGCGGGGTAAGCGCTCGCGCTTCCCCACAGCCGGTGTCGGCGTCCCGCCGCCAGTGATACCTGCGAGCAAGTGCACAGCCGATACGAACGCACGGTGACCGACACCGCGATCGGGAACCGACCGAGTCGCCTCATCCTGCAGGTGCTGGCTGACCGAACACTCGCGCGTACGCCGAAGGGGCGCGCACCGGAGCCCCCGGCGCGATTGAGGTTGCCGACCGCTCGCACCTGTGGCACCTCTGGCCGATGCCGTCAGAAAACCGTTACTGCCCAACATGATTGCCTCCGCGTCAACGCCGCAGTCGACCTCCAGCCCAGCATCGAACACACCGCCGCGGAGGATCTCCGGTGGGCCACCGAGCAGGCGCACACCGCGCACCGCGAACAATCCGTCCTCGTCGCCCGCACACAGCGCCGCTACGGGGCGGCACGGAAGATGGAACGACGGATTCACGACCGCCCTCACCCTCTTCGACGCGATTCGGGGGCTATCGCGGCAGCTACGCCACCGTTCGTGACTACCTCTGCCCGTTCCGCGACGTCGGTGCCGCACCGCCGTCCACACCGACAATCCCGAAGGTTCGGCGAATTACTTGTGGATGCTGTGCCATCCCGACGACCTCACCGACGACATGCAGCTCGGACTCAAACAGGTTCTCGCCAGATGCCGGCACCTCGAGGCCACCCCGCCCACGTCCCTCGTTCGCCGGCATGCTGACCGGCCGTCACGGCGACCGTCTCAATTCCTGCATTGCGGCCGCCCCCGTCCGACGATCTGCCGCAACTGCATCGATTCGTCCGAGGACTTGAGCGCGACCACACCTCCGTCCTCAACGGGCTGACCTTGCCCTACAACTCCGGCGCTGTCGAGGGAAACGTAAATCGGATCAAATGCTCAAAAGACAGATGTGCGGACGAGCCGGATTTTCCTCCTCCGCAAGCGAATAGTCCGCAACCACTGACACACTCAGGAATCATCACGGAAAGTGGGCCAGAGCCAGGTGCGATTGACAGTGCCACGGCCGCAGTATTTTACGGCCTCGACCGCGAATGATGCCTCGCGGCGCTCTATGGGCAGGCTGAGGATAGGGGAAGATATCGTTCAGTTCTTCCACCCGCCGGTCGACGAGCGAAAGACCGCCGCGAGCCGACAACTGTCCGGATCATCACCGCGTGCCGCCCGCTTCGCGGGATAGCCAATCCCACTGCCTCCACAGGGCGAGTCGGAGCTTGTAGTCGTCCTCGACGAGCCTGAGTGGATCCTCGCCGAGGAAGATCCGCAGCGGGGGCTCCTCGAGATCGACGAGCGCCAGCACCGCAGTGGCTGCCGCGGTCGGAGATCCCGTCCTGGGGAGGCGGCGCTGACCGAACGCTGGCAACTCGCGGACGACGTCGTAGTCCGGGATCGGGGTGGGCAAACGGATGGACACCCGGTCTGGGTCGGTAGCGAAGCCGCCGGGCTCGAGGAGCGTGACGCGAATACCAAACGCGGCCACCTCGTCCGCAAGCGCCTGACTAATGCCCTCGAGCGCCCACTTGGATGCGTTGTACATGCCGATGTTCGGCCAGGCGGTGACACCGCCGACGGAGCTCACCTGCAGGATGTGCCCGGACCGCTGCGCACGCAGGTACGGGAGCGACGCCTGCGTGACCCAGATTGCACCAAAAAGATTGGTCTCGATCTGGTCGCGCACGTCGGCTTCCGACAGCTCTTCCACCATGCCCTGCTGGGGGTAGCCGGCGTTGTTGACGATCACATCCAACCGACCAAAACGCTCGTGCCCTCGGCGTACCGCCTCGAAAGCTGCGCTGCGGTCGGTGACGTCCAGCGGCAAAGTCAGCACCCTGTCGCCGTAGTCGGCAACGAGCGGCTCGAGCGAGCTCGCAACCCGCGCCGTCGCCACGACTGCGTCGCCACGGTTCAACGCCGCCTCAGCCCATTCTCGGCCGAACCCCCGAGACGTCCCTGTAATGAACCAGACCTTCATTCCTTCTCCCTGCCCTGCTGCGCCTTGATCGCCGGCCGCCTTTGGCGCGACATGAAAGGATCCCCCACGCCGAAATCGGCGATGCCGAAGATCGGGGCGTCGGCGTCCTCATTGATTGCGACGATCTTCTTCGCCGCCTGATTCCTGTCCGTCCCACCCGCTGCACGTATGCGATATTTCCGGCACCCTCCACCGCTCGGATCCTCCGACGTCCGCCCCACGATCGACGCTCACCTTCGAGCCGGCAAGCGCGGGGACCATAGAACCTCTGTTGCGGTAGATAATTCGTGGCGTTGCGACACGGTTCCACCCGGACTGGTGACGGTTTCCAGGGCGTCGCCCGCACCCACGCGAGTGCGGCCACCGCGGCGACCAGCTCCTTCCTTTAGCCGGAGGCTGCCACCTCCGGGACCAAGCTCGGTGTGGTGACGCCGCGACACGAGAGTGCCGGTCACGCGGAGGTTGTCGATTCCATCTTCCGCACACCGCAGGTGTCCGGTGCCTCCTTCACCAGCCCCACGATCCGCATTCATCCACCCTGGGCGGCGGTTGCCACTGCCAGACAAATTCACTGCTTTGATTACATCAGTGATTAGCGACTGACCTGATGTACGCGGCCACTCGTGCGATCGACTCGTCGGCGCTCGCCATCATGTTCGCCATCGTGAAGTATCCGTGCATCTGGTCGGCGACGTAGTCGACGACCGTGGGAACCTTGGCATCGATAAGCCTGTCTGCGAAGGCCTTCGCCTCATCGCGTACCGGGTCGTACTCGTCGACCAACACGAAGGCCGGAGGCAGCCCCTCGAACGACGCTGCCCGCAGCGGCGACGCGTCCTCACCGTCTCGCACAGCCGGATCACTCGCATACTGCGCCCAATACCACTCCATGTCGGACTTGCCGACCAGCAGCCCGCTGTCACCATGCTCGTCGTACGAGGTCCGCGAGAAATCGTGATCCGTGACCGGATAGACCAACACCTGAGCTGCAAGGGCGGGACCGTCATGATCGCGCGCGCGTCGTGCAGCCACCGCCGCGAAGGTCCCACCCGAGCTGTCCCCGGCCACGATGATCGGTAACCCGTTCGCCAAATGCTCTGCAGCCCAGAGCAGCCCAGCGTACGAGTCGTCGACCCCTGTCGGGAACGGGTGCTCCGGTGCCAGCCGATAGTCGATGGCGACGAGCCGCACCTGCGACTGTGCCACCAGCGTGTGGTACAGCACTTCGAAATCACGAGGCGCGCCGAGGACGAAGCCGCCTCCATGGAAGTACACGACGAGTCCCTTCGCATCGCCCACCGGCTCGTACACGGTGGCCTCTACGAATCCACCTGACACGGGGATCTTCTCGACTCGGGTGCTGCCGATGACGGCCGCGTCTCCCTGCATCTGGCGGAAGCCTCCGGATAGCGCCCGCATTTCCTCGACCGAACGCTCCGGTGGTGGGCCGTCGCCGGTGGCTGATGCGAACGAGTCCAGCAGTTCCTGGGCTTGTCGGTGCAGTGTCATTGGCCGGTCCCTACGAGGCGGTCGGCGCTCTCGAGCGCCTTGAACTCGAACCCGCGGTAGCTGTCCGCCGCGATCTCGTTGCAAATGTTCCGGAAGGTGTTGGTGCCGGCCAGGTATGCCATGAATACCCGCGGCTTGCCTGGGATGTTCGAGCCCAGGTACCAAGAGGTCGTCTTCGTGTAGACCGTGGAATCCGCGACCTGAGCAACGTGCTCGAGCCAATCGTTCTCCGCCTGCTCGGTCGGCTCCATGGTGTCGAGCCCGTCCGCGTGCATCCGCTCGATCGCCGTTGCGAACCAGTTGACGTGCTGTTCCGCCGAGTGAATCACATTGCCGAGAACCGAGGGGCTGCCTGGTCCGGCGATCATGAATAGGTTCGGGAAGTCGGTGATCATCAGGCCGATGTAGGCCCGAGGGCCATCCTCCCACTTCTCGCGCAGCGTGAGACCGTTGCGTCCGCGGATGTCGATCTTGGTCATGGCACCAGTCATCGCGTCGAATCCAGTGGCGTAGATCACGACGTCGAGTTCGATGTTCTCGTCGCCTACCAGGATGCCGGTCTCGGTGAACTCCTCGATGGGCGTCTTCTTCACGTTCACCAGGCGCACGTTGCTGCGGTTGAAGGTCTCGTAATAGCCGCCATCGACACAGAGTCGCTTGCTGCCCGCGGGATAGCCGGTGGGCACCAGGTCCTCCGCGACGGCCGGGTCGTTCACCTTGTTGCGGATCTCGTTCTGCAGGAACTCGGTGAAGAAGGCGTTTGCCTCCATGCTGGTCAACAGATCGCTGTACGAGAACATGATGGCGAACGCGCCGTTGCTCTGCCGCCGAGCGAAGTTGCGCTTCCGATTCTCTGGCGTGTCGTCCAGGGCCGACATCGGGTTGGGGTCGTACACATTGCCCGTCGGGGAATCGAGGACCTCTATCCGACGCTCGGGATAGGTCGCCTTCAGCTCAGCAACATCATTGTCGGAGTACCTCTTGTGCCCCGCAGGCACGCTGAAGTTCGGCGTGCGCTGGAACACGACGAGCTCCTTCGCTTCCTTCGCGAGTTCGGGGACGAGCTGAATCCCGGTCGATCCCGTGCCGATCACGCCTACCCGAAGGCCTTCGAACGAGATCGGCTCGTCCGGCCAGGTGCCCGCGTCTATCGTCCGGCCCTGGTATCGCTCAGCGCCCTTGAACACTGGACGGTTGAATGAGGAGAGCTGGCCGGTCGCCATCACGCAGTACCGCACGACGAACTCCTCGCCCTCTGACGTCGAGACCGTCCACATGCCCGTCTGGTCATCGAAAACAGCGGATTCGACACGGGTATCGAACTGAATGTCCTGGCGAAGGTCGAACTTGTCGGCGACGAAGTTCAGATATTCCTCGATCTCCGGTTGCGTCGCGAAGCGGTCCTTCCAGGTCCACTCCTGATCGAGCTCGGCGGAGAAGGAGTACGAGTAGTCAGCGCTCTCCACATCGCATCGAGCGCCTGGATATCGATTCCAGAACCACACACCGCCAATGCTGCTTGCGGCCTCGAGAATACGAACGCGCAGCCCCGCCTGGCGGAGTCGATAGAGCGCATAGAGCCCGGAGGCACCAGCCCCCACCACGATGGCGTCGAACTCGACATCCGTCACATCGGTCATTGCACAGCCTCCCTTGAGTCGAACAGTGAATCGCGGACAGAGGCACGCTCCGTGCCGCCCAGGATGCGATGCATTCTGAAAATGCATCTAGTAATTCAGAATATCGCTTCGAGATTACACATGCGGTTCGATACTGTCCAGAAAACCACGACTGATTTCAATCGGATTCAGCTCGAACCTGCAGCCGGCACCGCCTGCGCTTCTCCGCGCGCTATCGGGCGAGCTGCCCCGCGTCGACGGTGAGTTGATGCCCGGTCACGTAGCGCGACTCGTCGGAAGCAAGCCAGAGGACAGCGTTGGAGACATCGATCGCCTCCACCCAGGGGATCGGGATGACGTTGAGATTCAGAAATCGTGGTGTCACCGATTCCCTTGTCCGCTCTGCAGGGGCGACATCCGGCATGAACAACTCGTAGATCGCGTCGTTTTGAATCATCTTCGTGTCCACACTCGTCGGGTGCACGCTGTTGACCCGGATCCTGTCAACGCCCAGCTCGAGCGCAAGACTCTTGGTCAGCCCGACCAGGCCGTGCTTCGACGCCGAGTAGTGCCCGATGTTGCCCGCCCCACTGATCCCGGAGGCGGAGCTGGTGAGAATGATCGATCCGCCCTTGTTGCCCCGAAGATGTGGAATGGCCGCCTTCGCCGTGTGCCATGCCCCCTTCAGATTCACATCGAGCAGATCGTCGAACTGCTCTTCTGTGAGCTGATCCATCGGGGCGAAGCTCAGGATTCCGGCGTTCGCGGACACGATGTCGAGCCTGCCGAGTTGAGCGACCGCGTCATTGAGCCCCGACTCGAGCCGGTCGTAGTCGCGCACGTCGGCCTCATAGATGACGACGCGTCGACCGAGAGCCTCGACTTGGCGTGCGGTCTCCGCGAGGTCAGCCGCAGTCCCGAGCCCGTACGGCACCGACCCGATGTCGCGTGCGATATCCATGGCGATGATGTCGGCCCCCTCCTCGGCCAACCGAATCGCATGGCTGCGACCCTGCCCCCGCGCCGCTCCCGTGATGAACGCCACCTTTCCCGCTACCCGCCCCATCTGATCCTCCATTCGTTCGACGACCTCGGCGTCCCGCCCGCCGTGCGGGTCACCGACGTCACATTGAGACCACCTGGCCTCACCTGTGTGGAATTCGCTTAGACAAATCATGACAGATCCTATATATAGTGGGAAGCGCAATGTAAATAAACGAAAGTAGTTTCGGTATGACTGAACGAGCACGATCCGATAAGCGGACCCGACAGGACCTCGAAGGCACCGGTCACATCGATCCGTCGCTCAGCGTCGAGATCTTCCTCCAGCGCGCCCTCGACGATCCTTCGGTCGCCCTTACACAGTTCCAGCGGTTCGGCACCGGACACTCCGGCGACACCTACCGAGCAGTGCTCCATCGGTCTACCAGGCCTGATGACGACATCGTGGTGCGACTCTCACCCACGGGAGTGCGAATTGCAGGTCCCGCGGACGTCGGGCGGCAGGGCCGGATCATGGGCACCCTGCACCAAAATGACCTTCCGGCTCCTGCGGTACTCGCGAGCGATAGCACCGGAGCGGTCGATGGGCGGTCCATCGCGGTGATGTCACTGATTTCCGGCGCCGAGTGGCACGAGTTCGCCGAGCGCCACTCCCACGACGAGACGGCGAACGCAGCAGTGTCGGCACTGAAAGCGATCCAAACGCTCTCCGTCGAAGAGTCGGGTATCGCAGGCGACCCTCGTATGCCACCGGAGGGCGAGATCGCACGTTGGGTGCCACTGGTCGAGCGAGGACCGGATCATATCCAAGATGCGGCTGACGAACTGCGCGTGCAGCTCCTCCGCGAACTCGACCGCAGTGATCCGTCAGCGGAGCCCGTGCTCGTTCACGGCGACTACCACTTCGGCAACCTGCTGTTCGGCCCCCGGACAGTGAATGCTGTGTTCGATTGGGAGATTGCCGGGCTTGGACATCCGCTCACCGACCTCGCGTGCCTGACGGTTGCCGCGCTACGGCGCCGGTACGAGCCCGAGCCGAATCCGACCGGGTCAGTGGACGTTACCGGCGCGCGACTCGCCGAGCTGTATGGAGCCGACCCCGACGTCCTGTCTTGGCACGTCGCGGCCTCATGCTTCAAGTACGCCGCGATCCTGGCATACAACCTGCAGCTCAGCCGGCGCGGTCGGCTCCGAGACCCCATATACGAGGAGCTGCAGGGCACGATGGCCGGCTTACTCGAGGATGGCCGAGCCGTACTCGACCACGGCCTGACCGCGTTCTGGCCCGACGCCCACGCACCGCAGGCATAGACACCCCGTCAATTCAGAAACGAAAGAGGTTCATCCACATGTCACAGAGAGCGCCCGGGTCCGCGCGGCCCGCGTACGCCGGAAAGGCCGCCGTCACCGGCGTGGGTTACACCAAGCTTGCGGTCTCAGGGGAGCCGCGAAGCGTCCTCGACCTCGCCCTCGAGGCCGCTCGCGCGGCGCTCGCCGATGCGGGCCTGACCGCAGCCGATGTAGACGGGGTGTGCAGCTATGGTTTGTTCAACGACTCGGTGACAAGCCAGGCTGTCGGAACCGGTCTGGCTTGCAACGACCTGAGCTTCGTCCTGGACCTGAACAACGGAGGATCGCAGCCTGCGTTCGCCGTATTGAACGCCGCGATGGCTGTCGCGTCGGGCGTCGCGTCCACCGTCATCGTGTACCGCGCGCTGAACGGGCGCAGCGGTAAGAAGGTGGGCTCGACGCACTTCGACTCCCCGTCGGGTCAGTTCCGATATCCGATCGGCTTGAACTCGTACCCTCAGTACATCGCCATGTGGTCGCGTCGCTTCATGATCGAAACAGGCGCGACCAGTGAAGATCTCGCCGCGGTCGTGATGAAGCAGCGGGAGTACTCGGCGCTGAACGACCGCGCTGTCCGCCGCGACCCGCTCAGCCTCGACGAGTACTTCTCCCGCTCCTACGTCGTGGAGCCTTTCAGAACGGTGGACTGCACCGTCGAGGTGGACGGCGCGGTCGCACTGGTCGTCACCTCCGTCGACCGCGCCGCCGATGCCCCGGTCACTCCGGCGATTATCGAAGGAGGTGCCTGGGTGACCGGGCGCGGTTCGGGTCTCGACATCGCGGACCTGCACTCATGGCCCGACTTCAGCCGCAACTGCCAGCACCTGCTCGCGCCGCGACTCTGGAAGTCCGCCGGTCTTGGACCGACCGACGTGGACGTCGCTGAAATCTACGACTGCTTCAGTCCTGCGGTGCTTTACGGACTCGAGGCGCTCGGCTTCGCCGAACGAGGCGAAGCCGGCGACTTGATCCGCTCCGGCGAGACGGGACTGACCGGCAGGATCCCGACCAACACGCACGGCGGGCTGCTTAACGAGGGCTACGTGCACGGAATGAACACCGTGACCGAGGCGGTCCTCCAGGTCCAAGGACGCGGGGAGCGCCGACAGGTAAAGGATGCCGAGGTCAGCGTCGCCACCTCTGGTGTTCTGGTGGACGGATCGGCGATCGTGTTCAGGAAGGGGAACTGATGTCCAACTCATTCGAGGTCATCGACCAGCGCGCAACCGTCGCTCCCGACATCGATCCGGACACCCGCTGGTGGTGGGACGCACTCGGTCGCGGCGAACTGCTCATTCCGCATTGCCAGTCATGTGACCGCACCTTCTTCCCACCCACGCCGACCTGCTCGCAGTGTGGCAGCGAATCGGTCGATGATCGTCCTCTCCCTGAGCAGGGCAAGGTGGAGTCGTGGATCGTCGTCCATCGGACTGCGGACGAGACCTTTGTGTCGGAGACTCCGTACACGATCGCAGCAGTCCTGTTCGACGGAGGCGGACGGATCTTCGGCCGCATTGCGAACGGACCGCTCGAGGACAACATGGTGGTCCGTCCGGTCGCCTACATAGTCGACGAAACGACACTCCTCGGATTCGAGCGGGTCACACCGTGACACCCGACGACGACGCGAGTCAGGCCGCGTTCCGTGCCGAGGCCAGAGCGTGGCTCGGGGACCACGCGCACCTGGCCCCCGTGATCTCCGGTATCCCGACCGAGGCGGAAGTCGACCAGTGGCGGGCCTGGAGTCGCACGATGGCCGAAGGCGGCTATGCGGGCATCACGTGGCCGATCGAGGCAGGTGGACGGAGCCTGCCATATTCCTACCTGGAGATCTGGCTCTCCGAGGCTGCGCGAGCCGGCGTGCCCGAGCACTTCGGCGTGATTGGTGTGGACATGGCGGGTCCTACAATCATTGCGTGGGGTAACGATGAGCAGCAACGGAGACTTCTTCCACCGCTGTTGACCGCGGACGAAATCTGGTGTCAGGGGTTCTCTGAACCCGGCAGCGGATCCGACCTCGCCGCGGCTCGCACTTGTGCAGTACTCGACGGCGACGAATGGGTGATCACCGGGCAGAAGGTGTGGTCATCATTCGCGCAGTACGCGAGATGGTGCATCCTCCTCGCGCGCACCGACCCGACCGCGCCGAAGCATAAGGGCCTCTCCTTCTTCTTGGTGGACATGTCGCTGCCAGGCGTCGACGTGCGGCCACTCCCCCAGCTCACGGGAGACCCCGAGTTCAACGAGATCTACTTCGACAACGTGCGGATACCGCGAAGCTCCATGCTCGGCGAGCCTGGTGACGGATGGAAGGTGGCCCTGACCACACTCGACTACGAGCGGTCTACGCACGGGGTGGCCCTGTCATCGCAGCTCATCGCCGAACTCGACAGGGTCGGCGGGCTTATGACACGGCCGGGAGCGGACAGCAACGTCCCAGCCGATGATCCGATCCTGGCGGAACGGTACGCCCGTATCTGGGTGCGTGCCCAGGGGCTGCGCGTCACCAATCTCCGCTCATTGTCAGAGCTCGACCAGACCGGCAAGCCGAGTTCCGCCGGCACGATCTCGAAGCTGGAGTGGAGTCTGCTCAACCAAGCACTCGCGGCTCTCGCCCAGGACGTCGTGGGATTGGACGGCCTGGTGCCCGGCGCAGACGGCCTCGACGGCGGCCACTGGGCATATACGGTGCTCCGCACCAGAGGCAACTCGATCGAAGCGGGCACAAGTGAGGTCCTACGCAACATCATCGCGGAGCGCGTCCTGCGACTGCCGCGTGCACGATAGGAGATCAGATCAATGGACCTTCGACCCACGCCGGAACAGGATGCTCTTCGCAAGGTCGGCCGTGACTTCATCGGCACGATCAATCCGCTGGAGCAGCTGAACAGGAACGTCGACGATGCGACCGGCTTCACGTCGCGCGTCTGGCGAAAACTCGCAGAGCTGGGGTGGCTCGGACTCACCGTGCCCGAAGACCTCGGTGGCGCAGGGGCCACCCACAGCGACACCGCGGTGCTCTTCGAGGAGGTCGGCGCCGGACTTCTGCCTGTCCCGCTGCTCGCCACCGTCGCACACGTGCTGCCGTGGCTGACCGCCTCCCCTGACTCGGAGGAGCTTATCCCCGCAGTCGTCGGCGGCGAGCGACGCGTCGCGTTCGCGGGAGCCTCAGTGGGCGGACGCACACTGTTCGATGCGTTCGTGCCGCTGACCGTGGGAGGGACCTCGACGCAGCCGCTCCTGTCCGGAACCCGAACCTGGGTCATCGGCGCCGACGCCGCAGACGCGTTCCTCGTTCCCGTATGGGGCGACGCGCCGGCGATCCTCCTCGTCGACGCAGCGCATGCCTCGGTCAGGCCCACGGAGAGCCTGGACGCCAGCCAGTCGGTCAGCGAGGTCGTCTTCGACTCCGCACCGGCACGAATCCTGCTGAGCGGTCAGGAGGCTACGGACACGGCTCGGCGGGTCGAGGACCTGTCCGGACTCTTCGCCTCCGCGGAGGCAGTCGGCATCATCTCCAGGCTGCTGACCATCACCGCGGAGTACACCTCCCTGCGCGAGCAGTTCGACCGTCCGGTCGCGACGTTCCAAGGAGTCAGCCATCAGCTCGCGGATCTCTACGTGGACGGCGAACTGGCGCGCTCGCTGGTGCTCTGGGCTGCGTTCGAGACGGACCGCCTCAACGCACCCGCGTCGCTCGAGATCGCCGCGGCGGCAGCGCACGCCTTGCCTGCAGCCGTTGCAGCCGCCGAGACGGCAATCCAACTGCACGGTGGTATCGGGATGACGTGGGACTCGCCCTTGCATCGGTACTACAAGCGCGCACTCTTCCTACGGGCGAGCCACCAGGGCTCGAGCGCGCTGTTGCGTCAGATCGCACGCGACGTCCTCACACCCGCGGGCTGAATCAGCGGCTTGAAATGCATTCGGGTTGCGCGGGGTCAGCGGAGCGGGAAGCCAAGGATTCGGAGGGACTCACGCAGCCGGTGCCGGCCACTGAGACTGTCTGCCGACGCCAGCCGAGCAAGTACCCGTTCAGTCCACGAGTGACTCATCTCCTGCTCCGCGTAGAAGGCACCGATCCGCTCCTCGTATACATCGACCTGTCCGCGCTGAGATTCGAGCGCGTAAGTCTCGTGATGCAGCACCGCGGCCTGCGGGAGGCGCGGCTTGATTCGGGCTTGTTCGGACTGGTCGGGATGTCCGACGACGAGTCCGAACACGGCGAACACGTGCTTCGGCAGCCCCAGTTCTGCAGCCACCTCTTCCGGATTGTTGCGGATGGCGCCGACGAATACCGTTCCCAAGCCCAATGATTCAGCTGCGGTCACTGCGTTCTGGGCAGCCAGCGCCGCATCGATGAATCCGACATAGCTGCTCTCGAGATAGTCCGCACCGTCCAGCGCTACCCCGCGATCTTGGGCGAGCTGGCGAAGGCGCGCGAAGTCCGCCGTCCACACCAACAGCAGCGGCGCTTCGACGATGTGCGTCTGGCGACCAGCCAATGCGGCGAGGCGAGCCTTGCGCGCTTTATCGCGAACCGCGACGACCGTCCAGGTCTGCAGGTTTGACGACGTCGCTGCAGATTGTGCCGCCGATACCAGCAGACTTATCTCTTCGTCAGTCACTGGGTCTGGGAGATACCGCCGGTAGGACCGGTGGTTGTGCACCGTGTCGAGCACGTTGTTCCACCGCGCAGGCTCGGGAATCGTCGCGTCGCCGTAGCGTTGTTGGAGGGCAGACTGAGGTTGAACTGGGCCAGTTGACATATGAAACGATTTTACTGCAAGCAACACCTAGTTCCATATTTCTACCTTTCCGAATTAAATCCTCGAATACGTGCGCCGCAGTCGCCGTACAGGGTGGGGCCGTGTTCTACCGCCGACCCAGTGGCGGCACCGCACAGTCGCTTCTACGGGGTCGTTGCGAACAGCCCACTGCCAGTTGCGCTCCCGAGGGCGCCGGGAGACCGATGCCAACGCCGCGACAACCCCATACCGCCTAGATGACCCTAACCACTGGCATTCGGATTTTATTGATACACCTTCCGAAAATCAGTTGTTGACTCATCAAATCCTGGACGCCTTGTGACATTTCGTCTAGCCTCGTGGAAAGCAGGTATCGAAAGACGCCGCATGCATAGATGGGGAAGCCGTGAACAACGTCGTTACCAAGAGCACCCTCGCCGAGAGGCATGAGGCGGCTCGTTCGTCTCTTCCAAAAGTGGAAATCATCATCGGTGACGAAAGGCGCACCACCGGCAGCGGCGGCGTTCATCAACACGTCAACCCCTCTACGGGCCAGGTTCAGGCCGAGATCCCACTTGCGAGCGCCAAAGAAGTGGACGAAGCCGTCCGCGCCGCTCGAGCGGCTTTCCCCGCGTGGAGTGCTTGGAACCCCGCACGACGGCGCGAAGTGCTGCAGCGGTTCGCCGAGCTGGTTCGAGACTATCCGCACTGGTCGCCGCTTCAGGGACTGGAGAGCGGCATGCCGCTAGGGGTCGCCGATTCCGGAGCTGCGGCCGCCTACGACTGGGGCTCATATGCGGCCGGGTGGGCCGATCGGCTCGACGGTCAGGTGACCACGCACGACGCTGAGCAGGGATTTGTTTACACCATCCACGAGCCGGTTGGCGTCGTCGCTGCGATCATCACATGGAATGCCCCGTTGATCTCACTGGCGATGAAGATCCCTGCCGCGCTCGCGTCCGGCAATACAGTGGTGTTGAAGCCGGATGTTCAGACGTCCTTCAGTGCGGTGCCGTGGATCGAGCTCGGCCGTCAGGCGGGCCTCCCCGACGGCGTCCTCAACCTACTACCTGGCGGGATCGAGGCCGGTGAGGCGCTGGTCGCCCACCCTGACGTCAACAAAATCTCGTTCACGGGTGGACCTCCCACGGCCAGCGCCATCATGCGTGGCGCCTCACATTCCCTCACGCCGCTGGTGCTCGAGTTGGGCGGCAAGGGAGCCAATATCATCTTTGATGATGCCAACCTGGACGAAGCCGTCGGCTTCCAGTGCAATTTCTCGTTGGTCAATACTGGCCAGGGCTGCTCCTTGCCGACACGGCTACTGGTCCAACGCGGAGTTTACGACGAAGTGGTTTCCAGGATCGAAGCGTTTGTCGGTGGACTGAGCATCGGTGACCCTCTCGAACCTGGACACATCGGTGGTCCAGTAATCAATGAGGCGGCACTGACCCGCATTCTCGGCACAATCGTGTCTGCAAAGGCGAGCGGAGCCGGTCGACTCCTAGTCGGTGGCGAACGTCTGGGTGGCGAACTAGCCGACGGTTACTTCGTATCGAACACCGTGTTTGTCGATGTTGATCCAACGAGTGACCTTGCTATGAAGGAAATATTCGGTCCGGTCATGGCGGTTACACCGTTCGATACTGAAGCCGACGCTGTGCAGATCGCGAATTCGACGCCGTACGGACTGTCGAATTACCTGCAGACGCCGGACGCTCGACGAATCCGCCGAATCATTCCGCAGCTCAAATCCGGCACCGTCGGTGTCAATACAGGCGTGGCGTACAGCCCCACCGCACCGTACGGCGGAGTCGGACGCAGCGGCTTCGGACGCGAGGGCGGCCGACTCGGCGTCGAGGAGTTCACGAACATCAAGACGGTCCTCGAACGCTGAGTAAGCGCCGGTAGAGCCGTCTCGGCCGGGCGGGCGAGCGTTAGTTCTCAACTACCTGAGGACATTTCGTGTGGGTGTCGCGGTTCGGGAGTGAGGCGAAGGGCGACTCGACGAACCGGGACCGTGTGCGTAGCCACCGGACGCCACCGCAGCTTTTAAGACCAATCGAAGGCTCATGCATTGCTAGACAACGATCTTCGCGAGCGAACTACGGAAGGACACAACAGATGACCGGACGCGTGCAAGGAAAGGTCGCTTTCATAACCGGCGCGGCGAGAGGCCAGGGACGGACGCACGCTCTCCGACTCGCCGAAGAAGGCGCTGACATCATTGCGATCGATATCGCTGCACCCGTCGAGGGTGTGATGTACCCAGCCTCGACCAACGAGGACTTGAAAGAGACCGTGCGTCAGGTCGAGGCCCTTGGTCGGCGAATTGTCAGCGACGTCGCAGACGTGCGGGACCTCGACAGCCTGAAGACGATTGTCGATCGAGGGGTCAGCGAGTTGGGACACCTCGACATCATTGTCGCCAACGCCGGCGTGGCCATCATGAAGCCCTGGAACGAGGTGACACCCGAGATTCTGCGCACTGTCATCGACGTGAACCTGATCGGCGCATGGAACAGCGTGATGGCGGGGGTAGAGCATCTCATCAGCGGCGGTGGCGGTTCGGTGATTCTGACAAGCTCGTCCAACGGTTTGAAAGCAGGTCCCTTCAATCTCCCGTACAACGCCTCCAAGTTCGGCGTCACCGGATTGATGCGATCCTTCGCCATGGAGCTCGCGAAGCAGAAAGTGCGCGTGAACAGCGTCCACCCCGGCGCAGTACAGACCATGATGGTTTCGCAGGCCGCGGAAATGTTCGAGCGGTTCAACGAGGTAAACCCCGACCTTGTGGGCATGTTCTCCCAGTGGATTCCCGGTCGCATGCCTCCGGAAGAAATTTCGAACGCCGTCCTCTATCTGGCGTCCGACGAGTCAACGTGGGTTACCGGCACCGCCCTGTCGGTGGACGGCGGCCTCGCCAACTACTGAGTGCGCGAACAGTCAACTCTCGCGTTGGTAGCGAATGGCGATGTGGCGTTCAAAGGCTTTCCGCACCGAGCTATTTGAGTAGTGCAGCCGGTTCGCTTGCCCGCATCGATCCAATCCGGGCAAGCGCCGGCCGGCCTTTGCGCACGAACCCCGAGCAAATCGAGACAGGAAGCGCAGAAGGGCAGGTAACGCACAATGGCAGGTCGATTAGAAGGCAAGGTTGCGTTCATTACCGGCGGGGCAAAGGGCCAAGGCCGAAGCCATGCGGTGCGGCTAGCCGAAGAAGGCGCCGACATCATTACCGTCGACATTCTGGCTGACGTCGCCTCAGTTCCATACGCATTGGGTACCGCGGAGGACCTCCAAGAGACGGTCAGGCAGGTCGAGTCACTTGGCCGGAAAATCGTCGCCACCCGCGCTGACGTCCGCGACTATGACGCTCTGAAGAAGGCGGTCGACGACGGTGTCAACCAGTTCGGACGACTCGACATCGTCTCCGCAAACGCCGGAGTTGTCAGCGGCTTCGTGCCAGCCGAGACTCTCGACGAGACAACATGGCAAGACATGATCGATATCAACCTCACTGGCGTATGGCACACGGTCAAGGCCGCAACCCCCCACCTTCGTGCCAGCGGCGGCGGATCCATTGTCATCACGAGTTCGGTCACTGGATTGCGCGCGGTACGAAATGCCGCGCACTACACAGCGGCTAAATCTGGTCTCATCGGGCTTATGAAAACCCTTGCCCTCGAACTCGCTGAAGACCGCATTCGCGTCAACACCATTCACCCGACGACTGTCGGAACCGACATGACTTTCAACGATGCAACCTACCGGGTCTTCCTCCCCCACATGGAGAACCCGACAAAGGCTGATTTCATCGCGGCAACCCACGTGTTGAACCCATACCCGGTGGACCTCATCGAGCCTGTCGACCTAAGCAATGCGCTTTTGTTCTTGGCATCGGAAGAAGCGCGCTACATCACGGGAGTCGCATTGCCCATCGACGGTGGCAACGCAATCGGGTGATCCACCAGCAGTAAGGCAGGTCCAGTCGGCTGTGTCGACTGGACCTGCATTGTCGTTTCTTAGCGGGCAAGCCGAGGCAACACATGCTCGCCGATCCGACGCATCAAGGGGATCGCGATGTCCGTGTCAGGCGGGGAGAGCAGGATGACACCGGCCACTCCGCGCCGATGCCAGGATTCCAGAGACCGGAGGATGTCGTCATCGCTCGAATCGGGTGAGACGACCACCGGCGAGATGATGTCCCGATCGGCCGGGAGCAACGGCCGAAGCTGCGCGAGGATCTCCTCGCCCGCATCGCCCGGGGGCAGAATTGCACCCGATCCGTGGGTCCGAATAATTTCGACGACCGCGGGTGAGGATCCTCCGAGCCAAATCGGGATATCCGATCCTTGGGCCGCGGCGGGGCTGCAGACAAGCTCGGGGAACTGCCAGAACTCGCCCTCGTGGGTGAAGGGCTGACCGGTCCAAGCTTTGCGGAGGATGTCGATCGTCTCGCTCAGCCGGCGAGCTCGCTTGTTCGTCGGCTGACCGAGCACGGTTCCTTCCTCAGTCAACCAGCCAGAGCCCAGACCCAATTCCAGACGGCCACCGGAGAGGTGATCCACCGTTGCAGCCTGCTTGGCGAGGGCGAGTGGATGCTGCGTGATGAGCGGGATGACATTTGTACCAAGACGAACGTGAGTGGTGACGGCGGCCACGTAGGACAGGAGGGTCAGCGAGTCCGAATACAGCGTGTCGGCAGGAAAGGGCAGCTTGCTGTCCTTCTGATAGGGGTACCGGCTGGCGTAATCAGTGGGAATGATCGTGTGATGAGGCAACCAGAGCGAGTCGAGTCCGACGGCATCGCAGACTCGCGCGAGCTCCGCGAGAGCGAGAGGGTTCGCCTGCAGCGTGTGCCGCAGGCTGAGCCCGACTTTGAGTGGCTTGGCCGTTGTAGTCATGTGATGCCCTTCGTTGCTGCTGGATTTGAGCCTCGGCGGCATGGAAACCACACGACCTGCGCCACTCGTCAGGCACGCGGGAATCCGCCGATGCGATACGAGGGATCCGACCCATCCCAGCTTCCGGTCGGATAGCCGCGTGCATTGAACGTCTCCGAGTGGAATGCGCTCGCGTCCCCGCTCATCGACCATTCGATGACGACCTCGCGTGCGCTGATCAGCCAGCGGTCGTTGCGCTTGTCGAGCACGTCGAGGTACCGAGCACCGAGCACCGAGCACCGAGCACCGAGCACCGAGCACCGAGCACCGAGTAGCCGTACCGTGGTCCGGTCGCCGGAGGCCAGTCCGGCAAGAACGTAGGACTCCGCCTCGGCACTGTCCCCGTCGATGCGGCAATTGTGTGTCGTGATGTTGTGCGTGTGCGCCCGCGACGACGAGGCGTGGCCCTCGTTCAACTTGCGCGCAATTCCGGGAACACCATCGATAATCTTGCCGTATCGAACGACGGCGTCCGGATGGAAGGCGCTAGCCAGCAGTTCCACATCATGGCGGTCGAGGCCCCGCGCTGCGCGGTGAATGCAATCGAGGATCTGCTGTCGCGCGAGCAGTTGGCTGAGCTCGGCGCGAAGATGTTCGAGCTCCCCTACCGCGGCCTCAGGCATTTCGCGCGGAGAGATCGACCATACAAACGGAGTCGGTCCCGAATACACGGTGGAAACGCCCGCCCCCGATGAATCCGGCAATCACCAGACCCAGGTCGACGAGTTCGGGATCGGAGAAGCTCGCATGCAGCCGGTCCCAGAACACCTCATCGTCATGGAGCGCGATGTGGTCGAGAGCGAATCGTTCAGCGAATTCGATTGCGAGCGACTCCCGTTCGCTGAACGGAGACTGATCCTCACGCCAGGTTGTGACTGCCTCGTAGAAGGACTCCGGAATTCCTGCGTCGCCCTCCTCTTCACCAGGGGCACCTCGCCGAGACTGACACAAGTTGCAGTCGTTGATCAGCGCGATGCGGTAACGAGCGGCTTCGAACTCACGACCGGAGAGCCGCGCGTGTGTGCGTGCAGCCCCGTTAAATGCGACGAGGTCATCCCATATCCGTGGGGATAGAGCTCCCGCCGCCGCCGCGAGGTTGTCGGTGTCCGGCAGATCGAGTCTCAACATACTTACTCCTTCTCAACTGCGACCGTGATCCTCAGCGACGGTGGCGCGCGCCCACATACGTCAACGCGAGCTCTGCGTTGACGTCACGTCTCACACCTTCACGCCCGCCAGGATTTTCCGGACGGCGCGCAGGGCCGTCGTGCCTGCCAGCGACAGTGATCCGCCGTAGCCCTCGAAGTTGACGCCACCGCAGTCTGCGCCCGTGGCGTAGAGCCCTTCGATGGGCTCACCGACCTCCGAAAGCACCTGCGCGTTCGTATCTATGGCGATGCCCGGGTACGGGACCGTGATGGATGGCTCGACGAAGAGCGCACGGAAGGGCGCACTGCCGTGGTCGGCAGGCAGGACCGGAGGCGCGAAACCGTTCTCCTTGGCAAACTCGGCGACCGCCTCGGGTGTCTCGCACAGCTTTCCGAGCGCTCCGAGCATGAGCGACTTTTCGAACGAGTCGATCGGCTGGACAGGCTTCGAGGCCGGCACACGGGTGTTGATGTCTTCGTCCCAAACGAGCAGGCCGGTGGAATCCGGCTGGCTCAGCAGCGCCAGCGAGTTGATGTGGTCGCCGCGCTTCTCGTCGGTGAATCGTTCTCCGTCGCGGTTGTAGAGCCAGCAGGCCCAGCTACGTAGGTTGCTGTAGGTGTGCCATGCGTCGCTGTGCTCGGCGAGTTCGACGTTCTTGCCCACTAGGTGTCCGTAGAAGCCACCCTCCCGCACAATGCGCGCGCCGGCCGCCCTGGCGAGGTCCAGTCCGTCGCCACGGACCGTCTCTGCAGCGCGCGCACGCAGCGTCGCACCGGCCGGGCCGAAGAACTCCTCGAGGTGTTTCTGCGACTGCGCGAATCCACCGGTAGAGAGCACCGTCGCGGAGGCTCGCACCTCGACCTCGAGGGAGTCGTCGAGAATGACCGCGCCCACCACTCGACCCGACTCCACGATCAGCCGGTCGGTGACGGCGCCGTAGACGATCTGTCCACCGGCCTTCTCGACCTCGCGGATAGCGCGCGCGAAGTAGGTGCCCAGATCGGCCTCGTGCCCCCAACCGTCGAGCACAGGGATGAGAGGCGTCGTAACTCCGCTCACGTCCTCGAGATGCGAGATGAGGTTCTCGAACTCGTCATAGATGATGGACTGAAGCTCCCGGTTTCCCTTGGGGTCCTCGGCCGCATACTCCTCCATCGAGCCGAATCGCCAAACGAAACCTGACGAAAGCATCGAGGTGCCGCCACTGGTTGCAGCACGCTCGACGACAAGGACGCTGGCCCCTCCCTTGGCTGCGACCGATGCTGCGGTGAGCCCGGCCATCCCTGCCCCAAGCACCAATACGTCCACTTCCAACAGTTCCCGTTCGGACACTGTGCACCTCTCCTCGGCGTCACGCTCTCTGCAACAGTCACGTCCAGGGCCGATGCGCGAGCTGCCACTGATTGCGGTGGAATCGCTATTCATCATCGAAATCGTGGGCCGCCCGGATCGCCGAGCGCGCTGTCCTTCGAGCAAATTATGAAACTAACTGCGAATATATCGAAACTCTTACCGTAAAGATAGAGATCACTGGCGATTTTCGTCAACCGCCGGCACCTGAGCGGATCCGCTGACGCGAATTCGCACCGGATCGAGTGGCGCGCCAACCGGATAGTTCCCGCCGAACACCTCGACACCGTCCTCATGCAGCCGGGCTGGGAGCTCGGGCCAGTACCAGGCCCCCGCGTCCCACACCGCTGGGCCTGGCCTCAACCGGGCGATCCGCACACGCGCGTCGTGCGAGCCCGTACCCGCGATGCTCAACACGGCATCCGCACCGTCAAACTGCACCCAAGGATCCACGATCGGCACCGAGAGGAAGCCCTGGTGCGCAACGAAGTACACCGAACCGGTGAAGCGCAGCGTGCCCTTGCCCTGAGCGAAGGGCACTGCGTTCCCCTGCTCGACGGTGGGCGCGAAGAAGAACTCGGCGGAGGCGGAGACTCCCGCACCGTGCCCGACTGCAATTCGGGATCCTGGGGACCGCGCGACGTACACCCGGAAGCTGTTCTTGACCCCCCACAGCAGCCCCGGCAGTTGCGTCGGCTCGCCTGTCATCGAACGCGGGTCTCCAGGCTCTCCTGTCTGGCGAGCTCGGAGTCGACGATCTCCTGGCGCGCCATTCGCACGCCCCGTGGGTTGTTCCAGCCCACCACGCCGGTGACTCGTCCGTCGGAGATCGCCCTGACGAGGAACCGATTGCGTTCCGGCTCATCCTCGATCGTCTCGACGGTTGCTCCGTCGGGGACGGTGCCGTACACCTGGATCTTGACGTCATACTGGTCGGTCCAAAAGTAGGCGATGGGGGTGTAATCGAGTTCTTCACCCAGAATGTTCCGTGCGACCAGCATGCCCTGCTCGGATGCGTTCGTCCGGTTCTCGAATCGCACATGGGCGTCACGGCGCTTATCATACCAGCGCGCGACATCGCCCGCCGCGTAGACGTCCTCGGCTGCGCGGCAATTCGCGTCGCAGACGACGCCGTCAGCAAGTTCGAGACCGCTCGACTCGAGCCACCCGGTCGCCGGCGACGAGCCGATAGAGACCACCACGATGTCGGCAGGGATTACCTCATCGCCGACGTCCACACCAACGACTCGTCCACCGTCGGCAATGATGTCCCGAACCATCGTCTCCAGGCGGAACTCGACCCCATGAGCCTCATGCAGTGCCCGGATACGGGCACCGAGCGCCTCACCGACAACGCGTAGCATCGGCGACGGCACCGGATCAATGATCGTCACCTTTGCGCCGAATTTTCGTGCGGTCGCGGCCATCTCGCAACCCAGTACCCCGGCACCGGCGATGACGACATCGCGCGCACCCGTGAGCTGCTCTCGTAGCCGGAGGCTGTCAGAGAGACTGTGCAGGCTCTGCACTCCATGAATGCCGTCCCAATCGGGCAACTGCCGGGGACGCAGCCCGGTCGCGATCACCAGCGAGCCGTATTCACCCACGGTCCCGTCGTCGAAGGCCACGGTGTGATCGATTACGTTCAGCGCGGTCGCCTTGACTCCGAGATCCAATCGCATGTCGAGGGCATCGATGACCTCGCTCGAGCGAAGCGCTGCCCGAGCAGGCTCCCATTCACCCGCGAGTACCTGCTTGGACAGCGGCGGGCGATCGTATGGAGGATGCGGCTCGTCACCAACCATGCGGATGCTGCCTACGAAGCCCTTGCGGCGGAGGGTCTCAGCAACCGTGAGGCCCGCTGCCGCAGCTCCGACGATGAGGACGTCGCTTCTCATCGTGCGTCTTGATCCGCGAGCCGAATCGCGGCAGCCGGGCATAGGCTGATCGCTGTGAGCACGTCCTCTTGACTCGAGATGGGGACATGGTCGTCGAGCAACACGACGATGCCGTCGTCATCACGCTGGTCGAATACTTCCGGTGCCGCGAAGACGCACTGGCCACCTGCGACACATTTGTCCTCGTCGACGACGATATGCAGTTCTTTCATCATTTCTTCTCCTATCTAGGCGACGGGGTCACCATGCCACCGGAAGCGACGCGACACCGTAGATGGGCGCGTCGCGACGGAATTCGATCTCGGCCATTGGGACCGTTACCCGCAGATTCGGAAACCGCCGGAGCACGGCAGGGATCGCGACCGTCAGCTCGAGTCGAGCCAGGTGCTGTCCGAGGCATTGGTGGATGCCGAAGCCGAAGCCGACGTGCGGCACAGGCTTTCGGAATATGTCCAGCTCGGGCGAGTTCCCGACCAACGCCGGGTCGTTGTTCGCCGCCAGCAACGAGAACGTGATCCGCTCGCCTACCGTGAAGTCGCGTCCCGCGATCGTCGTATCGCGGGTGACCATCCGATGCACTCCCACTGCCAAGGACAAATACCGGAACAGCTCCTCGACCGCCGTACGGATCACCGAGTCGTCATCCCTGACAGCCGCAGCCTGATCCGGGTGCTCCAGAAGGGCGAGAGTCCCGACCGTGATCGCATTCGCCGTCGTCTCGTGACCCGCAATGAGCACGAACATTGCGATACCGACAATCTCCTCGTCGGTGATCTCTCCCTCGTTCTCAGCTAGCAGGGCGCTGATGAGGTCGTCACGAGTCTCGACTGTCGCCTTGGCGTCGACAACGCGCTCGCGCAGGTATTCACGCAGCGCCGCCACCGCTGCGATCGCGGTCTCGGGGGAAGATGAGGTGCTCAGGATGTCGAGAGTCCACTGCTGGAAATCGCGGCTGGCCTCCGTGGGGATTCCAAGGATCTCGCAGATGACCCGAGTGGGCACATGCAGGGCGAACTGCGAGAAGAAGTCCCCCGACCCGAGTGCCTCGAAGCTGTCCAGGCTCTCGTTGACGATCTCCTCGATGCGGGGCCGCAACCGCTGGATGTTCTTCACGGTGAACCACCGACTCACCATCCGGCGAATCCGCGCGTGTTTAGTGCCGTCGTAGTAGATGAAGTACCCCGGAATGCTCGCCAACGTTCCCGGCGTCTCCGCCTCCGAACTCGGCCCCATCACCACGTCGCCGCTGCCCAGGAGCTCACGAACGTCGTCATAGCGTGTAATCGCCGTGACGTCGAAGTGCCCGTATTGAGGGAAGTCGAGGCCTAGCAGCGGTAGCTCCCCCGCCTCACGCACCCTGACGAGTTCGCTATCGGGGGCGAAGCCATGCCCGCGCTCCCGTCGGACCGTCAGAAGTGGACTGAGTCCAGAGGTCATAGGGGTTCTCCGTTTCTTCGTGGGTCGTCGATTTCGAGACAAACGACCCTCGCCGCGAATGCCGTGTGGCCGGTGCGGTTTCGTTTCACAACTCACTTCTCCGAATAACAGGAAAGGTCAGCCTTCGTGGGTGCCGTCCAGCATTGGAACGCGATTTCAAGTCCGTCTATCGCGGGTCGTCGCCCTATGCAGATTCAGTAATCTGAACAAGAGATCACCAACTATACACGCACATGTGGCGATATTACGTATTTAGTTTCGGTTTTTTACTACCTGGACGCTGTTGCGGTGAGGCCTATCAGTTCTCATACTCACGGTCGCTCCAGATCGGCCCCGTGTGCACCGAGTGCCCTCCGTCCACCGGCAGGATCGCGCCGTTGACGAACGATGCCTCTTCCGACGCCAGGAATGCAGCAACTGAGGCGATCTCGGACGGTCGCCCGAGCCGGCCGATCGGGACACTGTCGAGCAGGTACTTGCCGCGAGGAGCCATCGCGTCGGCGCTGCCGTAGCTACGGACCACATTCGGCGTCTCGGTGGGACCAGGTGCGATTGCGTTGCACCGCACCCCCAGCGGCCCGTAGTCGAGGGCTATCTGCTTCGTGAGGCCCACCACGCCATGCTTCGCAGCGGTGTAAGCACCGAGGTGGTGATTGGCCATGAAGCCCAGCGTCGATGCCGTGTTGACGACCGTACCGCTCCCACGCTCAACCATCCCGGGAAGCACCGCCTGCGCCCCGTGAAACACCGCGTTCAGGTCGACGTTGAGCACGAGATCCCAGTTTTCCCGGCTCATCTCGTGGAGCAGCCCAGCTCGGGTGAGGCCGGCGTTGTTGAGCAACACATCGACACCGCCGTTTCGCTCAGACGCTGCCCCGACGAGCGACGCCCAGTCGGCAGGCTTGGTCACATCGGTGTCGACGAACGTGATGTCACCGCCACGCTCGAGCATGTCCGACCACTCATCGGACTTGCCGACGTCCGCAACGAACACTGCGGCACCCTCGCGAGCGAACCTCTCGGTCATGGCGAGACCGATGCCGGAAGCACCGCCGGTCACAATGACGGTCTTGCCCGTAAAGCGACGACCCTCGGTCAATTCCTCATTTGTCATCTGCAGTTCCCTTCTCTGCTGTTCCCGATCCGGTCGGCGTCTTGCCGACTACATTGCGTAGGCTTCCGACACCCTCAACCTCGACGACGACTTCGTCCCCGTCGACGAGGAATGGTCCGTCCGCGCCTTCCTCGAACGCCGTGCCCGCCGGTGTGCCGGACGCAATGATGTCGCCGGCGCGCAACGGGATGAACCCGTGCAAGTGGTCGACGACATCAGCGAAGGAGTAGACCATCTCGCTCGTGCTGCCACTCTGGCGGAGCTTTCCGTTGACTCGCGTCTGGATGTCGAGGTCGTTCTCGTCGAGGTCCTCGTCCACCACGATCCACGGCCCGCACGCGGTTCCGCCTCGGAAGTTCTTCTGCAACACCCAGGTGAGGGGACCCTCGTCGATCCTCGGTGCGCCCGATGAGAAGTACGGGTCACGCACACTGACGTCGTCGACAGCGACGACACCCCAGACGCGCGGCGTCTCGCCGCCGCGAAGCACGACCCCGACCTCTCCCTCGTAGTCGAGGTACGAGAAACCGGATGGCCGACCGAGCCGTCCGCCGTCGCCGACGACCGTGCGCGGCAGAATCTGGAACCCCCACGGAGGAACGCCCGAGCGCCTGGCCTCGAGGAGCTTCGCAACACGATCCGCGGTCGCCGCGCCGCCTCCCTCGATTGCGAATTCGGATCGCGCCGCATGCGTGGCGAAGTTCGCGCCGATTGCGAGCACCGCAATCGATGGCGCGGCGAGCGGGGGCGCACCGTCCAGTACGACGTCATAGCCACCTTCCTTCGCCGCCCAGACAAGCAGAGACTCGACTGCCGCCCTCGCCTTGTCCCATCCGTCGATGAGTGACGTCCAGTCAGCGTCCGCCGTAGGCAACAGCCCTGTGAGGATGCTCGACGCGCTTGGATCGTGCGCACTGAACGCGGTCACCGCACTATGAAGGTCGATGAAGTGGTCCTCCTGCGCGACGGCGGTGGCTCCTGACTGCAATCGTGCGAACCTCATCCGTTCACCTCTCCTGATCGTGCTGACTGTTCCTGGCCGGCAACGCGAGACGATCTCCCCGCCCGATCTCTGATCTGGGCAAGCGCGTCGGCGGCCGCTTGAGCACGGTCGACGAACGACATCCCGGCGAACGCCGGTGAGGGCACCTCGACGTACTGCGTCGCAGCAGGCATGGCTCGCACCAGATCGATCAACGGAAGCCCGCCCTCCCCCGGGAGGAGTCGGTCGCTCCTGGCCTCGTATGCCAGTGCCTCCGCCGTCGGTTCGGAGAGAGTCCGCGGCGCATCACAGAGATGCACGACCGGATAGAGGTCGGGGCGCAGTCGCACTAACTCTGCGACGTCCCTCGGCGTGCCGCCCGTGCGCGCGAGATGCAACGCGTCGACCACAACGACTGCCGCCGGGTCCTGGAGCCGCTCCACCATTCGGTGAGCTTTGTGCAGCGAGTTCACGGCGGTGTACGAAGTGAATTCCAGGGCGACGGTGAGACCGTGGGGTGCAGCGAGCCGACAGAGTGCGGCCAGATTATCGGTGGCGCGCTCTTCGTCCCGGTCGCTGCACATTGTATTGACGAATCTCGCGCCGACCCGCGCGCCGAACTCCAGGACGGGCTCCAAGCGGGCCACCTCGAGATCTGGATGGATATCCACGAACTCGATGTCGGCCACCCCTACGAGTGCTGAGTTGATAGCACCGCCCATGTCCAACGGGATCCGACCGACGGCGTCGGGGCGGGTCCCCACCGGCACCGCACGCAGCGTCACGGCCTCAAAGCCCGCCTCCGTCGCCGCCGCAATCGACTCCGAAGGGGATGCGCCCGCCACCGTCAGATAGGACAGGACGGACGTGCCGGATCCGCAGCTCATCGGCGGCGCACCCCGGTCTGCAGATCTGCATTCGGCAGCTTCGCGGCGACGGTCAGCTCGTCGGGGAATGACACGCTCGTCGATTCGGACCCCACGGCCTCGATCGAGCAGGCAGGTGGATGCTCCAGATCGCGGTCGGCGATCCGGACGTGCACCAAGGTTGTGGACAACGCAAACTCCCTCACCATGTCGTATGAAAGCCAGGCTATTACGAAATATAGATTCTGTAAATACGAAGCCATTTTCGCATTTCTACAGCAAGGACTAGGACCGCCACGCAGCGCCTGACGACACTCGCATTGCTCTGGATACCGCACTTCCCTCGTCTGCCCTATGACATCCGTTTCATAGGCGGCACCGAGGTGTGCGCGCACTGCAGGTAGATCTCGGCGAGTCGCGTCCGAGCCCAAACTGGAGACTTCGCCGGTAATGTCGTTGCGATGCTGGGCAAGCCCAGATCGGATCTCAGATACGGATATGACGGTCCTCGAGGGCGATTACGGTCGTCACTTCCCGGGTGGACGTGCCGGAGGCAGTCTACGACTGGGCCGCGTCACCTTAGGAGACTCAGCGTAGTCGGATCTGGATCCATGCCCTACATTGAATTCGCGTACGCGAAAACAGAACCCCATTCGAAGCATGTTCCCGTGCTTCCCGGATGATTTCGGCTGCCTGATTGAACGAGTCCGCCGAGTCCAAGGAGATATCTACGATGGAGTACACCAATATCAGCTGCGAGGTCATGGGCGCGGTCGCTCGTGTCGAACTGCGCCGCTCCCCGGTCAACGCACTTGGCCAGGCCGCATACCGCGAACTCGCGCATGTGTTCCAGCACATCGATGATGTCGCCCCCGGTGCCCGCGTCGTCGTCCTGTCAAGCCAGGGCGATCACTTCTGCGCCGGAAACGACCTGAAAGAGTTCACAGAGCTTGCACCGGACAACGCCGCTGAGCGGATGCTCGAGGTGCGCGAAGCCTTCTTTGCGATCTCGCGTTGTCCGCTGCCCGTCATCGGCGCTGTGCAGGGTGCCGCGCTCGGCTCCGGACTCGCGCTTGCAGCCTCCTGCGACTTTGTGATCGCCTCCGACGATGCGCGCTTCGGCGTGCCAGAATTGAACGTAGGTGTACTAGGAGGTGCCCGCCATCTGTCCCGCCTCGTGCCCGAGCCGGTGCTGCGGTGGATGTACTTCACGAGCGACCCGGTATCGGTCACGCGTCTGGTGTCATACGGGGCCCTCATCACAGTTGTCGATCGGAGTCGACTGCTCGAGGAAGTGTTGAAACTCGCCACCCATGTGGCACGTCATAGCGCCTCGAGTCTGCGGTATGCCAAGCAGGCGCTCAACATGATTGAGCCGATGACTCTAGAGGAGGGCTACGTGTACGAGCAGGGGCTGACCGTGGAGTTCTGCGCGCATCCCGATTCGAGAGAAGCGATCAACGCAGTCGCCGAGAGGCGGGAACCGAGGTATGCCCACCTCACCTGACCCGACAACCGGCGCCGGCCGGCCGAGGTGGTGGTAGTGATGGCGAGCGGTTCGGCCGGCGATCGCTCTCGCCGAAAGAATGGCCCCGCTGCGGCTCGGGCCGGCGGCACCGGCCTTCGCGTCCACCAGGGCGCCGGCCTTCACCGATCGACTGATGCGCGTGTGCTGAGTTTCGCTGTGCGGTAGCGATTAGGTGACGGGCGTGGGTGATCGTCCGACCGATCGTGTCGGTTTGTTCCACTAGCTCTTTCGCGTCCAGGCCGGGCAGGTGTCGCGGGCGTTATGCGATGATCGGCTGAGTACGACCGAAGGTTCTGTCGAACAGGCTGTGCCACAAATTTTCCCACAGCCAGTTCTGAGGTAGGCGCAGCGCGCCGAGGAACACCGCGCCGCGCTTCGCGTCCTCGTCGTGGCCAGAGAACAGATGGCCGGCGAGCGGACCCGAGCAGTAATGCGCTCGCCGCCCTGCTCCGGATCACCGACCTTGGAATCGATGCGCGCAAAGCGCTGACGCGCAGACAGATTGATGTGTCGACGGGTGGCGGTACGACTGACAAGGACGAATCCGCGCCCTCGATACCGAGTTGATCGACAACAGAAGGCACTCGATTCTGCCGGAAACGCGATCGAACCGGAACTGTCTAGTTTTAACCGGCGCTGACCACTCTCGTCCTCGCCCGGATCCGCCCCCACCGCGACACCCACGGGTATGTTGCCCGCCGCTGCGATGGTCGAAGACCAAGGAGTGCGTTGCCTGACGAGGTATCACGGCAGATGTTCCGACCACTGACCGCTGCACGCCCGGACCCCGGCATGACTTGACGGATGGAGAAGCATCCTGGACGAGGTGGAGACTTCGTTCAGGCCGCCTCCGGGACCGAGGCGACGGTGAGGCTGTTCACGGTAGCGCGTGCGAAGGCGCGACCGGTGCGGGTGTGCCGTCGCCAGAACTGCACCGCCGCACCGATCTTCGCCACCACGTCCTTGCTGATCGCGGGCAGGACCGCACTGAGTGCGCTGACGTCAGGTGACCGCGGGCGGCACGGCGACGGGTGTCCTGGGCGTTAGCTTTTGCCTACCCCCGATCGGTAGTTCGCTTATGCGCCGACCATCCAGAGACGGAGGCGAATCAGGCAAAACCCGAGGAGGTCGCCGCGGTGGAAGAGATCGTGGAGCAGCTCGAGAGCTCGACGGTCATTTTGATCACGGAATACCGTCGTCGTTCCGTCGTCAAGGTCCCGAGCCGCGACCTTCGCTCGGCGCCTGGCTGCCGGAGTCAAAGTGGTGGCCGAAAGTAATGAGCTCCTGGAGCGGGTCGAGTATCTACCGACGGCGCCGCGATCAACGGCACCGTCGTACGGAGCGACGCACCGGCCCTACTGTCAGTTCCCGACCGCCTCGATCTCGCCCAGGTAGAGGTTGAGACCCGCGACCGGTTGCAACGGGACCTCTTTGTAGACCGTTACCTTTCCTGCCCACGTCGGGTGTGCGAGACCGCCATCCGCACCGCCGACCATGGAGTCGATTACTAAGGGGCTCCCGTCACCGTCCAGCACCGGCTCGATCCCTCTGGCTCGCGTCTCCCGGACCGCCTTGTCAAGATTCTCGACGCCGTAGATCAGCGCGAAGAATCCTTCACCGTGCTCCTTCAGATGGTCAGCGATAAATCCATGGTCGCCCGTAGGAGCCAGCAATTCGACACCAGCCGAGACAGACTGCACCTGGATGATGCCGAAGCGCTCGAATTCCGTCGGACCGTCCCAATCAGTGATCCCCAACGCCGCGCTGAGCTCCGCCTGTGCGGCGTCGAGATTCTCTTTCCGGTAGATGAACGTGACGTGATCGATAACGTTCGTGCGCTTTCCCATGGTGTCCTCCTGGAGGTTGGTTGGCGGTCGTTGGTCGCCCGCGGTTTGTCCGGGGTGCGGCCCCAGACCGCCGACGCGAACGCCGCGCGCGCGTCGGCGATCGGCGATCGGCTGCCCGGGGCCGCGTGGCAGCGGTGTCGGACACTTCATTCGATGAACCTAATGTCCCAGACACCGGAGAAGTCGTGGCCGTCGGCGCACACCCTGCCGCACTTCGTTAACGACCATCCGGGAACGAGATTCATCGGCATCGGTCGTGGTGAACGAGTATTTCTTGAATCCGTCCTAGACCGCGCCCACGGGGTCGCTTTGGAACTCGATGCCCTCGTAGCCCTTGGCAGCGACCTCGTCGCAGATGCCTCGGTACACACCGAGCCCGGCGACGTACAGCATCAGGCCGCGCGGTTTACCTTCGACATTCGCGCCGACGTACCACGAGTCGGCACGCGGAAAGAGTGTCGCGTCACCGACCTCGGCCACATGCGCCATCCACTTCTCCTGCGCTTCGTGGCTGGCCTCCACCGTCGCGCGACCACGCTCACGCATGTCGACGAGCAGGTCTGCGACCCAGTCGACGTGCTGCTCGATCGAGGTGTACATGTTCGCAAGCACCGAAACGGAGCCGGGACCAGTGAGGATGTACATATTCGGGAAGTCGGCCGCGAGTAAGCCCAGGTACGCATTAGGGCCATTGGCCCATGCTTCCTTGATTGTCATGCCTGCGCGCCCGCGCAAGTCGATGTTGTTCAGCGCACCGGTGATCGCATCGAAACCGATTGCGAAGACGATCATGTCGAACTCGAGTTCCTGCCCGTCACGGAGCCGGACACCCTTCTCGGTGAAAGTGTCGATCGGATTCTCGCGGACCGATACCAGCGAGACGTTGTCCCGGTTGAACGTCTCATAGTAGTCCGTGCCGAGGCACGGACGCTTGGCACCGAACGGATAAGTGTTGGGGCACAGCAGGTCCGCCACTTGCGAGTCGTCCACGATAGAGCGGATCTTCTCGCGCACGAATTCCGCCACGACCTCGTTCGCCTTCTCATCGACGAGGACGTCGGTGTACAGGTTCATGAGAGGTGCGACCCCGCCTTCCTGCCAGCACGCTTCCAGCCGACGCTGGACGTTCTCCGGCTCGTCGGCAAGCAGGCTTATGGTCGGCAACTCGATGGGTACGCCGAACGGCATGGTCTTCGCTAACGCGCGATGCTCCGGATAACGCGCCTTCATTGCTGTCTGGAATTCGGGGTCCATCGGTCGGTTCTTGGCCGGGAGCGTAAACGCCGGCGTCCGCTGAAGGACCGTCAGATGCCCGGCCTGCTCGGCCGCGATTGGGATCAGCTGCACACCCGTCGAGCCAGTGCCGACTACCGCAACCCGCTTGCCGGAGAAATCGACGCCTTCGGTCGGGAAACCGGAGGTCATGTACCACTCGCCTTTGAACTCGTCCAAGCCCTTGAAGTCCTGGCGCGGATCCTTCGTCGCCGAAATCGTGCCCGACGCCATCACAAGATGCTGGGCGGTGTGTACCTGCCCGTCGTCCGTCGTTACGTTCCAGCGTGCCTGCTCTTCATCGAAGTGCGCTGCCACAACGCGGGTCGAGAACTTGATATCGCGGCGCATGTCAAACCGGTCGGCGACGTGGTTGAGGTACCGCTCGACCTCCGGCTGGCCCGGCCACCGCTCGGTCCATTCCCACTCCTGTTGCAGCTCGTCGGAGAAGCCATACGAGTACTCGAGGCTCTCGACGTCGACGCGACAACCCGGATACGTGTTCCAGTACCAGGTGCCCCCGACTCCTTCACCCGCTTCGAACACCTGTGCCGAGAACCCGCGCTCACGCAGCGTGTGTAACGAGTACAAGCCAGCGATACCAGCCCCAACGACAATCGCATCAAACTCATCGGCCATCTCTTATTGCTCCTCGTGTTCGGTATCGCCCGGTTCTCTGATCGGACGATCGCTACTTCAGGTAGACGTGCTCGCGCTCTGTGGCTGGGACCACACAGGTCCAGATTAAGTGAACCGCATCACGGCTTCTTCGAAGCATAGGCTTGATATTTCGAATGTCAATGCTGATTTATGGTCCGCCCATCCCACATGACACGCTCGACAAGGAGCCCCGACTCGTTCGGGCACAGCGCCACAGGGCCACACTGCGTGAACGATCGAAATTCGCCGGCTGGGCCGGGCCCTATCGCGAATCTGTTGACGCGAGTTCGAGCAACGAGCCGGCCTCGTGAAAGAAGACCCGGAACTCGGCGACTTTGCCCTCACGAAGAATCGAGAGCTCGGTCAGCATGATCCGCTCCCCGGTCGCGATCTGATTCGAGTCCAGAATTGCAAAGACATGGTCCTCGTCGGCGACGAGGCGATCGATCGTCAGGGAGTTCATGTCGAGGTAACCGGCTATGACCCCGAAGACCTCTCTCACGGCCTCGGCGCCCCGGTATGTCCCGCCGTAAGGCAGATAGGCAGGCTCGGTGAGCACTACGTCATCGGCAACGTGGCCGAAGAACGTCTCGAGTTCACCACGCTGTCCGGCTTCGTACATCTCAGTGACGATTCTGCGGTTGGTCTCGGTTACGGACATTCAAGGCTCGCTTTCGATTCATTTTCCTGGGTTGACGAGGTCGTCGATCCGCACGATTATCCGGACCATGAGACGGTTGTTCGCGATAGCGGCCTTCTCTGAACGCAATTCGTCGACGTCGAGTCGAATATGCAAGCACCTCGAACATCTCGTTTTCGAGGAGCTGGATGTCGAGGTGATCGCGCCGACCCCTGGCCTTCCCGTTCGCCAAACTGCGAGCGACGCTGCCGCTCGTCGCCGAGGGGCTCCGACGCGGGAGTGAGTCTGTCGCCGGCGGCAGCATGGTCGAGGCGAGCTGCGCTTCGCTCGGCGGCCGGTCCCGTCTGCGACGACGACGCCGACACACCCGCGAGAAGTCCAGACATCAAGCGCCACTTCATGTCAGGTGGCGACCGCGGCCCGTACGCCGCTGCGGCGCGGTTCTCGATCGATCGCTGCGGCCGCGCGATAAGCAAAGGCCATCATCGGCCCAATCGTCGCTCCCGGCCCCCAGTACGTGTTCCCGGAGACCGAGGCTACGCAGTTGCCGACGCCGTATAGGCCTGGAATCGGCTGATCGAGATCGTCGACCATCTGCGAGTCGGCGTTGACCTTCGGACCACCCTTGGTGTCCATCGCGCAAGCGCAGATCATCACCGCGTAATAGGGGCCGGTCTCCGAGATCGGCCATACCGTCGGGTTACGCCGCTCGCCCTCGTCCTTTACATTGCCGTTGAACACCAGCTGGATCGGCGTCTCGCCGCGATGGAAATCGGGATCCACCCCTTCGGAAGCACCGCGGTTGAATCGCTCGATTGTTTCGCGCAGCCCTGCGGTGAAACCATCGGCCAACCGCAGGCAACCGGTAGCGCTCTCGTATTGGGCCAGCCGCGCGTCGATCGCGCCGCCCAATTCCTCGAGCGTCTGACCCTTGATGACACCGTCATCGTTCGACACGATCGTGGTGAGATAGTTGCCCGCGCTGTGCTCCTGCGCGCGCGAGTCCCAGATCTGGAACATCACCAGGTTCGGGTACTCTGCCGTGATTGGATCTCGGTAGAAGAATGCCCGCGAGAGCTCGTTGTACGGCAACTTTTCGTTGACCACTCGCTGACCCTCGCGATTGACGAGCACCATCGAATCGCCCTGGATCCCGGCCATCGCCATCACCCGCGGATCGCGCTTGGCAACGGGCTCAAACGGTATCGGTGCCATCCACGCGTTGCTCATGTTGCGCATCGGCACCCCGAGGGCACCAGCGATACGGACGAGATCACCCTCGTTCGAGTGAACTCCGCAACCTGCGAACGCCGGAACGTGCAGGCTGTTCTCGCGCAGCTCGTCGTCGTGCACGAAGCCGCCGCTGGCAAACACGACGCCACGACGCGCGAAGTAGGTCGGCGCCGATCCATCCGACCCCGTGCCCTGCACTCCGACTACCTCTTCGCCATCGAGCACGAGCCGCTGCACGCGACAGCCGCGAACGATTTGTACGCCCGCCTCGTCGGCCGCGGGCACCAGCATCGAAAATCCCGCCTCCCCACCCTGCGCGAAATCATCGACGTCGGGAAACAAAACCCGGCCCGCGGGCAGTTTGTTCTCCGGGACCTCTGTGAAGTACTCGACCATGCCCTCCGCAGGGCGATGTCGCAACGCTCCCTTTTCATGAAGCAATTCGACTGCTTCGGCACCGCTGTCATAGATCGCCTGAATTAGATCGAAGTCCCACTCGCTCAGCCCATAGGTGGGACTGTTGGGGTCGAACCGCTGGGGACGCGACATCTTTGCCATGAACTGCAAGCATTCGTCGCGTCGATCCTCGAGCCCCGCGCGCTGTAACGCCTTGTTGTTGGCCACCCAGAATCCAAACGCGGACTTGCGCGTCGTACCGCCGACATCCGCAGCCTTCTCCAGCAGGAGCACCTCGTTTCCTCGCCAGGCCGAGAACAGCGCGGTCGCAAAGCCACTACCGCCCCCGCCGACCACGATCACATCCACCTCAGCCGCAAACGAGCCCAAATCTGCAGCCTGTACCGGCCGAGCGCTTTCTCTCCTCGCGAAGTCGTCGGGCGGTGGCGTGTAGAAGTCGCCCGCTGCGAAGCCCGTGGTCCCACCACCATCCGAGATTGGAGTTCCACTGTTACGGGATGCATCTACCGTTTTGGACATACTGACTCCGATCAAGTCGCAACGCTGCTGACAATATTCGAAATTCAAAGCGAACATACCGAAGTAGATCCCGATTATCTAGCCCAATCCGTTCGAACAAGCATTCGAAAGTTGCTGAATTGTCATCGCGCACCACACACTCTCGGCCGCTCCCGTGCGACGACTGAACCCCTGCCTGGCCGCCGACTACGTGCGAGGCGGCGAGAGCCTGGAAAAGCTGCGGTGATCACGTAGCGCCTATGCAGAGCGAACGTGACAAGGCGTGTGAGAGTCAGCATGGATACGTTGACCCTCGACAAGGAGCTCCGACTCGTGCGGACGCAGGAGCGGCAGGGCCACACTGGTGCGCAAATAGCTCGACCCCAACATCGCCACTCGAGCTCGAAACTTCGGTCAGCCAGTCGATGCGCGCCGCTATACACGGCCGAAGGCTCTAGTTTTGATGGACAGAACTATAAAATCGGGAAACTGTTTCGAAATTTGACCATATCGTCTACTCTTTCCGCAGAACATCCCCCCACTTTTCTACAGCTTTCCCGAAGCCCGGCACGGCGATGAGCCCTCGCACGACTCGTGATAGCTCAGTTCCTTAAGGAGTTCACTGTGGCTGTACGCCCATACACAATCGCTGTCCCCGAAGAGGTCCTCGTCGATCTCAAAGAGCGGCTCGCACGCACGCGCTGGCCGGAAAAGATCGAAGGCGCTGGCTGGGATTACGGCACCGACGTTGCGTACCTTCGCGAGCTATGCGACCACTGGGCGCACCGCTACGACTGGCGGGACTGGGAGCGACGCCTGAACAACATACCGGGCTACGTTTGCGAGGTCGACGGCGTCGACCTGCACTTCTGGCATGTGCGCGGTACCGGACCGAACCCGACGCCGCTACTGCTCTTGCACGGCTGGCCCGGCTCCATCGTCGAGTTTCTGGAGCTGATCGGCCCGTTGACTGATCCCGCGGCACACGGTGGGGATCCCGCTGACTCGTTCGATGTCGTCGTGCCCGAACTGCCGGGCTTCGGCTTCAGCGGCGCTCCGCGCACCGCGGGATGGAGCTTGTCGCACATCGCTTCCGTGTTCAATTCGCTGATGGTCGACCAGCTGGGATACGACCGCTATGCGGTCCAGGGCGGCGACTTCGGGGGTCTGATCGCCTCGCGGATGGGCGCCTACCACTCCGAGTCGGTGCTCGGCATCCACCTGAACTTGATCATGGGGACACCCCCCGCAGAGCCTGGACCGGAGGATCTCGAACATCTCGAGCGCTACACCCGGTTCAGCGAAAGGGCCCTGGGTTACTTGCAGGTGCAGAACACCACCCCTGACTCTTTGATGATCGCGCAGAGTGACTCGCCAGCGGGACTCGCCTCATGGATCATCGAGAAGTTCCGCAGTTGGAGCGACTGTGGCGGAGACATCGAGAGCTCGTTCGACAAGGACCTGCTGCTCACCAACCTGATGTTCTACTGGGCCCCGAACAGTGCCGCGAGCGCGGCTCGGCTTTACTACGAGACCAGCCGAGCCGAGGACTGGTACCTCAAGGCTCGTGTCGAGCTTCCGGTCGCCTACGCAGAATTCCCTCACGAGAACTTCGTCCCGCCGCGGACCTGGGTCGACACTCAATACGACATCGCCCGCTGGACCACGATGCCCAGCGGCGGGCATTTCGCAGCACTCGAAGAGCCCCAGCTGCTGCTCGACGACGTGCGGACGTTCTTCCGATCACTTCGCTGACTGCGTGGACTCGTAGCTGCCGGGCCTGCACATTCGATTAATCGTTAGGAGTGATAATGGACGTGACGGGTGCGAGTGCGCTGATCACTGGGGGCGCAAGCGGCCTGGGATTGGCGACCGCGAAAATGCTTGCCCGCAAGGGGGCGCGCGTCGTCATCGCCGACTTGGCGGGTTCGGCCGGACGCGCAATCGCCGATGAGGCCGACTGGACCTTCGCTCCAGCGGACGTAACCAACGTCGAGGAAGTTCGGGCGGCGATCACTCTCGCCGAGCGCATGGCGCCACTCCGTGTGGTGGTGAACTGCGCTGGGATCGCCACGCCGAACAAGGTGCTCGACAGATCGGCAAACCCCGTACCACTGGCGCAGTTCGAGCAGGTGGTGCGCGTAAATCTGGTCGGCACGTACAACGTACTGAGCCAAGCTGCAGCGAGAATGGCTCGAAACGACCCGGATCCCTCCTCTGGAGCACGCGGGGTGATCGTGAACACCGCGTCCGTGGCAGCGTTCGAGGGGCAGATCGGCCAGCCCGCTTACTCGGCTTCCAAGGGCGGAGTGCACGCGATGACCATTCCGATCGCACGAGAGTTGGCCAAGCACTCGATCCGAATGCTGACGATCGCGCCTGGACTGATGGAGACACCGATGGTGGCCGGCCTGCCACTGGCAGCGCAGAAATCGCTCGCCGAGCAGGTGCCATATCCCGCCCGTCTGGGCAGGGCCGACGAGTACGCGTCGCTCGTCGGCCACATCATCGACAATGACTACATCAATGGCGAAACGATCCGCCTGGACGGTGCCATCAGGATGGCCCCCAAGTGATCAATCAGCGGCCGATACAGTGATATTGACCTGATCGGTGTAGAAGGCGACGTGGTCCTTGATTTGGGCGACAGCCGGGTGGGGATCCTCGTAGGTCCACACAACGTTGTCGAGAACAATGCCGTCGGTGCCGATGCTGAAGTACCGCGCCACCCCCTCGTAAGGACAGTACGTCTCGTGGTCGGTGCCCTCGAGGGCGGACAGGTTCACGTCTGCGCGTGGGATGTAGTGAACAACCGGATAGTCCTTCTCCTCCAGCGTGAGCGCGTGAGCGGAGTCAGCAATCGTGCGGCCACCCACGGTGGCCACGACGCGGCGCCTGGCCTTCGCGATCGTAATCGGGTGGTCGAGTCCTGGAACGAGAATCGGTTTGTCCGTCATGGTTCTCTCAACTTCTTTGTGCGACTGCATATTCCAACCCGAGTGAAGCCGCGCCGATCCGCATCCGCTCTTGAGGCCGATTGAGCAACAGATCCGGGCCGGAGCCCGCACGTGAAGGTCTGCTCGGCCGGTTCAGTGTGATCCCAGCCTCCATCTGGAGCACAAGTCCCGATTCCGGTGGTAAGTTTCTAGAAACATGATGGCATCATTCGGAATCTCAATTCCAATAATACCCAGTTCCATCCGATTGCAGCGCAGGGCGGCACTCATTGAACCTCACGGCCCAGAGAGGGGACTACCGACTCACGTTCGCTGTCCTTACCGTCGGCGTAGCAGCCTATGCCTTGTTACAGTCTTTGGTCACTCCCGTTCTGCCGACAATCGAGAAGGCTCTCGGCACGTCCCAGACCAATGTCACCTGGGTGCTGACGGCCTACCTGTTATCGGCATCGGTGTTTACTCCGGTCGTCGGTCGCCTCGGTGACATCTACGGCAAGAAGCGCTTGTTCGTCGTTGCACTGGCCGCGCTCGCGATCGGCTCGCTGCTCGCCGCCCTCGCCAGTTCATTGGTGGTTATGGTGATCGCTAGGGTGATCCAGGGCGTCGGTGGCGGAGTATTGCCCCTCACATTTGGAATCATCCGGGACGAGTTCCCGAAGGAGAAGGTGCCCGGGGCGGTAGGCATGGTCGCAGCACTCGCCTCTGTGGGCGCCGGCCTCGGTATCGTTCTCGCGGGCCCCATCGTCGACGCATTTAGTTACCACTGGTTGTTCTGGATTCCGCTGATGATGATTAGCGTCGCAGGTCTGGCCGCACATCTCCTGATTCCCGAATCACCAGTACGCACCGCGGGAAAAATCAACTGGTTCACGGCATTTCTGCTGTCCGGCTGGCTCGTGGCGCTCCTGCTCGCCGTCAGCCAAAGTCCGACGTGGGGCTGGGGTTCGTTCAAGGTAATCAGCATGCTCGTCCTGGCGGCGGTTGTTGCAGCAGCGTGGATCCTAGCCGAGTCACGTTCGTCGAACCCGCTCATTGACATGAAGATGATGCGGGTCCGCACGATTTGGGCGGCAAATTTGGTGGCGTTGCTTATGGGAATCGGTATGTACGCCGCACTCGGATTCATACCGCAGTTCCTGCAGACACCGCCCGAGGCCGGCTACGGTTTCGGCGCCTCGGTCACCCAATCGGGTTTGATGATGTTGCCGAACACGATCGGGATGTTCCTCGCGGGACTTGCTGCGGGCCGACTCTCAGCTCGTTTCGAGTCGAAGAATCTGCTTGTGGTCGGATCTGTCTTGACCGCGATCGGTTACTTCATGGTGGCCTTCCTCCACTCGGCCGAGGCCGTCATCTACCTGGCGATGGCCGTAGTGGGAATCGGTTTCGGCATGGCGTTCTCTGCCGTGTCGAACGTTGTTGTGGCCGCAGTTGCCGCGGAGCAGACCGGTGCTGCCAACGGTATGAACACAAACATTCGCACGATCGGCGGGTCGCTCGGCGCCGCCTTCATGGCAAGCACTGTCACAGCCAGCGAGTCCGCGTCGGGGTTGCCCACGGAAGCCGGCTACACCCATGGCTTCGTCATGCTGGCGGTCGCAGTCGGCCTCGGCGCCGTCGCGGCATTGTTCATACCTGCAATCAGACGAGATAGAACGATCGATCGCGAGAAGTCGGAAAACCTGCCGCTCGCACCGGCTGCCGGAAGAACTGCGGGCGGGCGGTAGATCCCACTGAGGCCAAGGCACAAAGACAGCCCACAAAGACGAGCGGAAAGAAGTTCGAAATGACAAGTAATGGCCCCACGGAGACTGAAACCAATCGCGCCCTCGCACAAAGCATGTACCAGGCAGTCTTAGGAGGCGATACAGAACGGTTTCTCGCCTTCGTTTCACCCGAGGTAGTGGTGGAGGAACCGGAGTTCTTGAGCTATGGGGGCAAGTATCAGGGCTTCGCTGGATTTCAGGAGTTGTTCGCAACACTCGCGTCCAAATTCGACCTCGCCGGCATGACGGTGGACCGTCTTGTAGTGGACGGGGATTACGTCTGCGCGTTCGGTCGGGTTCCGATATTGGGAGGCGACGACCTAGTTTCGTTCGCCGAACGCAGCATTTTCGAGAATGGCAAGGTCACTAACTTCCGCGTTTATCTTTATGACACAGGCGATTTAGGTGTTGGTCGTGACCCTGAAAAATTGGTGCTCTGAAGTACCTGACCAACCCCGCTGACGACGGCGTGCGGATCTTGCCGCCGTCAAGGATTGGTCAGAGAGAATCAATCGCTGCGTCGATCACGCGGTGAAGGCGGTCCGGGCCTTCTTCCACCCGTGCCAGGAGCTGCATCCCCACCATTGTGTTCAGGAGCAGGCTCCCCATCGCGGCCGGATCGCGGTCGGGAGCTATCTCTCCCGACCGCTGCCCTTCCTCGATCAGCGCCCGGAAGACGCCCGCGGCGAACTCGAAGTATCGACGGGCCTCGAGAACCGCCACCCGTCGGTTCCCGCGAGATCTGCCGCCGCGTTGGCAATCATGCAACCTCGGGTGCCCTCGTCGGCTATGAACTTCAACGTCCCGCAGAGGCGCTCTTTGACCGAGTCGGGGTGCTCCGTCAGCGCCGTCAGCAAACGAAGCCGGGCGTCGACATAGCGACTCAGCGCCAGCTCGAAGAGACCGTGTTTGCTCCCGAAGGTGTTGTAAAGACTGCCCCTGCCGATGCCGAGCGCATCGACCAGATTCTGCGGGCTGGTGGCGCGGAATCCCTGCTGCCAGAACACCTGCATGGCTGCTCGACGGCGATAACTGGATCGAATTGCTTGGACCTTCCCATCGACACACCCCTCCAGTTCTCGATGTCTGAGTTCCCGAACGGCCGCTCGGCGTTAGACGGCTTCGAGGATCGTGGCGTAATTTGCCACACCAACCCCGCCCATATTTTGCACCAGCACGCGATCGGCGCCGTCGAACTGCATCGCCCCCGCAGCACCCGAGAGCTGCATAGCCGAAACCACATGTTGGGACACTCCGGTGGCCCCCACCGGATGCCCCTTGGCCTTCAAGCCGCCCGACAGATTCACCGGGAGGCGCCCGTCTCGATGGACCGCACCGGAGGTCAGGGCTTCACCGCCCTTGCCCGGCTCGGCCAGGCCGATGACCTCGTACATGATCAGCTCCGCGATCGTGAAGCAATCATGTACCTCGGCGAGCGACAACTCGTTGACACCGATGCCGGCCATCGCATATGCGCGTTCCACCGATGCGCGCGTGGCCTCGAAGGCGGTGGGGTCGCGGCGGGCGGCCGGGTGGAAGTCGTTCGCCTGGCCGAATCCGGTCACCCGAACCGGCTGATTCTTCGCGGCCGCGCTCGGCGATATGGACAGCACCAGAGCCGCGGCTCCGTCCGAAACCGGCGAGCAGTCGGTGCGGCGCAGCGGTGCGGCGACGATCGGATTGCAATCCGAGACCGTACGGCAGAACTCCTCGCCGAGATCCTTCCGCAAGTGTGCGTACGGGTTGGCGACGCCGTTGCGGTGGTTCTTCGCTGCGATCGCGCCGAGCAGATCTCCGATGTCGCCGTATCTCTCGGCATACCGCTGCGCCACCGTCGCGAACAACCCGGTGAACCCAACGGACGAGGGGTTCCCTGCTGACTCATAGTCGGCTCCGAGCAACGCCGAGCCCACATGCTCGGGCGTCGCGTGCGTCATCTTTTCCGCACCAATCACAAGCACGTTCCGCGCAGTACCGGCGAGCAGGGAGCGGATGCCGGCGTGGACCGCGCCGGATCCCGATGCGCACGCATTTTCGACGCGTGTGGCCGGCACGTTCCGCAGCGCCGCGTCAACCTGTAGCGCCAACGACGAAGAGAACGCCAAGGGCAACAGGCTCGAGTTGAACTGGCCGAGATAGATCTCGTCTACGTCACCAGGCTCGATTCCCGCGCTGACGATGGCCTCCGTGGCCGCCTCGACTATGAGTGATTCCAAGTCGCGGTCGGTGAGCTTGCCGAAGACCGTGTGGCCCCACCCCGTGATGCGCACGTCCTGACCAAACTGGGAGAGCACGGTCACATCGAAACACCGCCGTCAACCGCGAGCACGGTCCCCGTGATGTAGGCCGCCTCGTCGGAGGCGAGGAAGCACACAGCGGCGGCCATCTCGGACGGTTCCGCGAAGCGCCCCTGCGGGACCATTTCGGTCAGGGCGCGCAACTTGTCCTCGGGTATCGCCGCCACCATCGCAGTCGCTGCGTTCGGCGAGATCGCGTTGACTGTGATGCCGAAGCGGGCAACCTCTTTGGCGACCGTCTTCGTGAACCCGACTATCCCTGCCTTGGCTGCGGCGTAATTCGCCTGCCCCACGTTTCCGTGTAGACCGCTGTACGACGTCACGTTGACGATCCGGCCGAAGCCCCGCTCGCGCATACCCGGGATCGCCGCCCGGGTGAGCAGAAATGCTCCCGTGAGGTGCACGTCCAGAACTTGACGCCAGTTCTCTGTCGACATCTTCCAGATCACGCTGTCACGCGTGATTCCCGCGTTGTTCACGAGGATATCGAGGCCGCCCCACTCCGCAACACCGGCCAACACCGATTCGGAGAGCGCCTCATCCGCCACATCACCTGCGAAGGTGCGGGTGCGCTCCTGCCCGGCCCATGCGGCCTCGAGTGCGGTCTGGTCACGGTCGATTACCGCCACCCTCGCCCCGGCGGCATGGAACGCCTGCGCCAGTTCACGTCCGATTCCGGCGGCCGCGCCCGTTACTGCGACGACCCTGCCGGTGTAGTCGAAACTCAGATTTCCCATCATTACCTGCCTTCGTAGACCGGTGGGCGTCGATCCGCGAAAGCGAGCAGTCCCTCCGTTGCGTCATATGACTGCGTCGCATATTCGTGCACGAGGTCGGTCTCCTGCCGGAGCCCCTCGTCCAGGTGCGTCCGCTGGCCGATTCGGATGAGTTCCTTCATCTTCCGCTGCCCCAGCGGCGTCCGGGTGGCCATCCTGCGTGCCAGCGCAACCGTCTCCTCGCGCAAGCTCACCAGAGGCGCCTGGAAGGCGGCGAGACCGACCTTCACAGCGACCGACGCCTCGAAGAGGTCACCGGTGAGGAGCCAGCGCCGCGCATGCTGCACGCCGATGGCGCGGATCAGGCGTTGGCTCCCGCCCGCGCCCGGTAGCTGGGCGAACCCTAGGTGGCCGTCACCGATCCGCGCCTCATCCGCAATGGTGATGATGTCACAGGCGAGTGCGATCTCCAGTCCACCTGCCACGCAGACTCCGTTTATCATTGCGATGACTACCGACGACGAGGCCTCGAGCGCGTCGCACACGGCGTCGAAGTCGTCGATGAACTGCCGGAATTCCACGGGGTCCCGGTACAGCTGCTGGTAGCCTCTCAGGTCTCCTCCCGCCGAGAATGCTTGCCCGGCGCCGGTAAGGACGATCACGCGTGGGGAGCCGTTCGCTGCGAAGTCTCCGAGTAGCTCTCGCAGCGCGCGGATCGTGTGCTTGTCGATCGGGTTACGCTGCTCAGGACGGTTGAACGTGATGATCACCACGTCTGCGCCGTCCTCATCGAGCCATTCCAGCGTGAGCAGGCTGCTGTGCTCGTCGGGGTACGCCGTCGGCCTCCCGGCGACCGCACCCAGTGTGGAAGTGTGAATGGTCATCAGTGCTCCTTCCGGTGGCGTTTGAGCTCGTGCCGGGCGATCGTGCGCCGGTGAACCGCGTCGGGGCCGTCGGCGATGCTGAGTATGCGTGTGTGCGCCCACATTTCGGCGAGGCCGAAGTCGTCTCCGACGCCGCCACCGCCGTGCAGCTGCACGGCGTTGTCCAGGATCTCGAGCGCCATTTCCGGGATGCCCACCTTGATCCCGGCGATCTGCACAGCCGCTGCGCGGTTGCCCTCCTTGTCCATCAAAGAGGCGGTGAAGAGGGTGTAGAGCCGGGCTTGGTCGATGCGGATCCTGGCGTCGGCGATCCAGTCTTGGACGGAGCTGCGTGACGCGAGGGTCTCACCAAAAGTCACGCGCTCCTCGGCGCGCCGGCACATCATCTCCAGTGCGCGCTCGGCGACGCCGATCGTGCGCATGCAGTGGTGGATCCTGCCCGGTCCCAGGCGTGCCTGGGCGATCGCGAAGCCCTGCCCCGGGCCGCCCAGGATGTTGGCTTTAGGCACTCTCACGTCCTCGAAGGTGATCTCGCAGTGCCCTTCCCGGTCCACGTAGCCGTAGACGCGGAGGTTCCGGACGATGGTCACGCCTGGCGTATCAACCGGCACCAGCACCATGGATTGCTGCTGGTGTCGCGCCGCGCGGGGGTCGGTCTTGCCCATGACGATGAGGATCTTGCAGCGCGGGTCAGCTGAACCTGAGATCCACCACTTACGCCCGTTGATGACGTAGTCGTCGCCGTCCTCGACGATGCTGCACTCGACGTTGGATGCATCAGACGACGCCACCGCCGGTTCGGTCATCGCGAACGCGGACCGGATCTCCCCCTCCAGCAGCGGTGCCAACCACTGCTCTTGCTGTTCCGGCGTGCCGAACATGGTGAGGATCTCCATGTTTCCGGTATCGGGCGCGGAACAGTTACAGACCTCGGATGCGATAGGCGAACGGCCGAGAATCTCGGCGATGTACGCGTAGTCCAGGTTGGTCATTCCCTCCGTCCACCTGGTCTTGTGGGGAAGAAACAGGTTCCACAGGCCCAGCTCACGCGCCTCGCGCTTCAGGTCCAGCAGGATCTGGGGATGCCCGTGCGGCTCGCCCAGGTCGGCCATTTGCTGCCGATACACCGCCTCGGCAGGCAATATCCGGTCGTCCATGAACTGGGTCAACTTCTTGCGAAGCTGGTCCGCCTCTGGACTGATCGCGAGATTGAATGCGCTCACGCTCGCCCTCCTGTCTGCATGTGCCCGCGACCCTTCGCGAGCACTCGTTCGACCAACTGAAATTTCTGAACCTTGCCCGTCGCCGTCCGCGGCAAGGCGTCCACCAGGAGCACTCGCTCAGGCAGCTTGAAGGGCGCGAGCCCCAGCTCACGCAGGTACGACACAACGTCGGCGAGCGTGACCTCATGGCCCTCTTCGGCGACGATGCACGCGCACCCGATCTCGCCCAACCGCTCATCGGGAATGCCCACAACGACGGCCTCGCGAACGTGCGCCATACCAACGATGAGGTCCTCGACCTCCCTCGGTGTGATGTTCAACCCGCCCCGGATGATGATTTCCTTCTTGCGTCCGACCATCGTGAAGTAGCCATCCGAATCGACCACCCCGAGGTCTCCCGACCTCACCCAGCCGTCGACCGAGAACGTCGCCCGGGTCCTCTCCTCGTCAGAGAAGAAGCCGACACAGCACGACGGGCTACGCACGAAGAGCTCACCCGGCTCTCCGACGAGAACCGCGCCGTCGTCGTCCCGTACCTCGAGCTCCACTCCGTCGAGCGGCGGTCCCTCGGTCTCGAGCCTCTTCTCCAGCGGGCTGTCCGGGCGGTTCCACGTCGCGCTCAGCACCTCCGTCGATCCGTAGATCCGGAGCACCGTGATCCCCGCATCGGCGGCTCGCCCCACTACGACGCTCGGCACGGGCGCACCACCGCACGAGAACATTCGCAATGAGGTCAGATCTGCACCCATCGACTCCCCTGCGTCCAACAGGTCCGTAAGAAAGGTGGTCGCCGCCACTGTGTAGGAGGGCTTTGCACGCTCGATCAGCCGGACCGCGTCGGCCGGATCCCATCGATCCTGCAGCGTGAGAGTGAGTCCGTTGAGGAGCGCGACGCGCACCCCGTAGTTCAGGCCCGTGGAATGCCCGATCGGCGACGGCATCCACACCCCGTCGGTCTCGCTCAGACCGATACCGGACGTCAGCATGCGGGTGCCCGCGCAGATGGTCTGCTCCGTATGCATGATCGCTTTCGGCGCGGACTCGGTGCCGGAGGAGAAGATCAGCTCGCACACGGCGGAGGCATCGGGGTCTGGCAGGTTGTCGAGCGCCGGCCAGTGCGCGAACACGGTGTCCGCGTCGCCGCGCTCGACGACGAGCTGCGCGGTCCCGGGATTGGCCGCGCAGACTTCCGCAACCATCGCGCGGTGGTCGAAGTTTCGGTACTCCGCGGGAGAGACGATCAAGCGGCTCCCCGCTGTGCGAACGATGTTTGACAGCTCGTGCGCACGATAGATGGGCAGCACGGGGTTGAGCACGGCGCCGAGCAGATGCACGGCCAAGTCCAGGACCACCGTCTCGTACCAATTCGGCATCTGCACGGTCACCACGTCACCACGACCGATCCCCATCGACTGCAGCCGCGCGGCGACGGAATTCGCGTGCGCTGCAAGCTGCGCATAGGTGTGACCCTCCGACTCCACATCGTCGACGACGGCGACTCTGTCGCCCCGCTCGAACGCCCAGCGGCTCACCGCCCCAACGAGCGTCTGGTCATCCCACGCACCGCTCGACAGGTAGGAGTTTCGCCGGTCCGCGGTCGTGACCACATCCGTGAGGAGTGCTCGCTTCACTTGCTTGCCTGCACCCACCCTCGGGCTTACTAAGTCGGCTTCCATGACTGAAAGCGTATTCGATATCTTGCATTTCGCAAGTCAAAATATGGAAAGAACTCCAAACATCGCGTACCGTGACTTGAAATTCACCGAAGGAGCTCACCGTGGAACCACCCTTTCCTACAGATCCCACCACCGACCTGACCGGTCTCACAGCTGTTGTCACCGGCGGAAACGGCGGAATCGGGCTCGGACTGGCGAGCGGACTCGCGCACGCCGGCGCAAACGTCTGCATCTGGGGCCGGAGCGCGGAGAAGAACGGCTCGGCGTTGGAGCAACTGCGCGACGCCGCCGGCAAGGCGCACGCGATCTCCTGCGATGTCAGCGACGAGGCAGACGTCGACCGCGCCATGGCTGAAACGCTTGCGGCGTTCGGCCGTGTCGACTCGCTCTTTGCAAATGCGGGCGTACCCGGTGACATGACCCCGTTCGTCGACCTCTCATTAGACGACTGGCGACGCACGCTTGCGATCAACCTGGAAGGCGCATTCCTTTCCCTACGGGCGGCGGCCCGCCACATGGTCGAACGCGGCGAGGGCGGATCGCTCGTCGGCGTGTCATCGATCATGTCCTTCTATGGCGGCGCACAAAAGCAGCCCTACGCGGTGAGCAAGGCGGGGATCGAGGCGCTCATGCGTTCCCTCGCCGTGGAACTCGCTCCGAATCAGATACGAGCAAACGCGCTACTGCCAGGCTGGACGGACACCGCCCTACTCGAGCCCGGTGCCGGCTTCATCGCCGATGGGCACCACGCCCTGATACGTAAGCAAACCATCGGCCGAACACCGGTGCGCCGGTGGGGCCAGCCTGCCGACTTCGCCCGGATCGCGGTCTTCCTGGCCGACCCGACGCTGCAATTCCACACGGGCGACCGGCTCGTCGTGGACGGCGCCTACACCCGCTTCTAGCCACTAAAGAGGAGAAAACGTGCCGCTGGATCCGACAGCCCTCGGCTATATCTCGCCCACGATCCCCGTCTCCTGGGACGAGCGCGACACGATGCTCTACGCATTGAGCATCGGCGCGGGCACCGACGATCTCGAGTACACCACCGAGAACACCGCCGGCGTTCGGCTGACCGCGACGCCGTCCATGCCCGTGGTGTACTGCCAGCCGTCATCCGATGTCTGGGACCGGCTCGGCGAGTTCGACTGGTCGGGCCTCGTTCACGCGGCTCAGTCACTCGAACTGCACACATCGATGCCCCCCGTCGGGGCAGGATCGACCACGACCACGATCACAGAGATGCGCGACAAAGGCACGGCTGCTGTGATCACCGCCCGTACCGAACTCCGCGATACTGACGGGACGTCGCTCGCGACGGGCGACTCGACCGTGTTCATCCGCGGGGCGGGGGGATGGGGGGGAGGTCGCGGCTCAACTGTGACCCCACCGCCCCCGGAGGGCCCAGCGGATCGGGAGGCCACCGTCGTGACCGCCCCCACGCAGGCGCTGCTCTACCGCTTGAATGCGGACCGGAATCCGCTGCACTCCGATCCAGCTTTCGCACGCAGGGCCAACTTCGACCGCCCGATCCTGCATGGCCTCTGCACCCTCGGGATCGCGGTCCTCTCGGTCGCCCGCATTAATCACATTCCCGGTATGCAACTGCAGCGGTTTTCGGCACGGTTTGCCAAGTCGTGCTATCCCGGCGATGCCCTGACCACGCGAATGTGGTTCCCAAACGGGTCCACGGCCGCGCCGGAGGCGGCTCCGCCCGGCACCGCCGGCGCCCGCAACGTGGCCTTCGACACCCTCGGTCCCGGTGGCGTTGCCATCCTGTCCCAAGGTGCAGCAACGTTCGGCTCGCTGACCTGACCACCACTGCATGTCGGTGTCGCCGAAGCGAGGAAGGTGTGGCTGCCGCAAACGTGGGCGAAGTTTTCGGACTCCGCGACATCATCTCGCGCCTACCGGAAGATGGCCTTGGCAGCGGCGAGGACCTGACCGGCAGCGAGGGCATCGAAACGTCGGTGAAGGTGACAGTGACGGTGACGCCGCCGCGGCGGAAGGACGCGAACCGGCGACTCCGATTGGCGGACAACGAGGTTCGAATCCTGTCCGAGCCGATGACGCTGCCCGCCCCGCCGTCGCAAGGACCGGGCGGCCCGACGTCGGCGAGCCGACGGACGCGGATCCGTCTTACGTAGAAGTCGTTCGGCCAGCCTTCGTGCTCGCCGACGAGATCAAGCGCACGCCGGCGAAGGTGCTGGCCCCGGCGACGAGGCGAGCACTCAAACCTGGCCGAACAATCGCAAGCGCTCTGTGTCGCCGAGCGTGTGCGATGCTCGGTCGGCGATGCGGGCGAGCCGTTCGCCGATCCTCGAGAAACCGAGCTCCTCGAACACAACCTTTGCCCCCAAGAACGCGATGAGGCCCTCGTAGCCGTGCGAACTGGTGACCGACGCGCTGACGCCCTTTACCCCCGGGTAGTACTCCTCGTCGTCGACCGCATACCCCCGAGTTCTGGTCGTCTCGACCGCATCGCGGAACTCTCCGAGGTCAACGATGCTGTGTGCCGTATACGCCTCCAGCTTCTCAGGCAGCGGTTCCCCCGTCGTTGCATAGTACGTCTTCCCCCATGACGCAGCTGCTAATGGAACGCCGCCGCCAAACGGAACCGCGACATCGGAGCCAGGGCCGCGATGCGCGTTGAGAATGAGGTGGCGTCCGTCCCAGGTGGTCGCCGAGACCGCAGTCACGCCGAGCTCGTTCGCGACGTTGACCGCCTCGATCCAGGCAGCGCGGTACATCGGAGTGCCGCGCGCGTAGGCAGCCCCGAGATAGTGCAAGACGGGCCCCAACGCGTACCGCTTGTGCTCGGTCAGGACCACCGCGTCGAGGCTGAGAAGATGGTTGAGAGTGGCATGTGCTGAACTCGCGGCGACTCCTGTTGCCTCGGCGATCGCCGACAGCGTCAACGGTACCGGCGAGTCACGGAGCAACGACAAGACGCCGAATGCCTTCTCGATCGCCGATGAGGACTTTGACGCCGCCGCGGGCTTTGACGCCGCCGCGGGCTTTGACGCCGCCGCGGGCTTCGACGCCGCTACGGGCTTCGACGCCGCTACGGGCTTCGACGCCGCTACGGGCTTCGACGCCGCTACGGGCTTCGACGCCGCTACGGGCTTCGACGCCGCCGCGGGCTTCGACGCCGCTACGGGCTTTGACGCCGCTGAGGACTTTGGCACCGCTGCCTCCCCTGTCTTGACTCTGTGGCTCGAAACTATCGAGCAGCTATTTCATCATAGCCGAAGCCACTTCATATAACTGGCATGCCGTGCCCGTAAAATGTGGGGCTACACAGCGTAAAGTTTCGATCTATGAACTTATCCCCGTCGAATTCTCAGGAAAGGTCGCGCGAGGAAGTAGCCAGACATAACTGAGCCTGCCGCCAATAGGTCGCCACTCACCGTGTCGCGGAGAGACCCCCATCGATGGCGATCGATTGTCCGGTGATCGACCGCGCGGACGGCGACGCGAGGTAAACACACATTGCCGCAACCTCATCGGGCTCGATCATGCGCCCCTGCGGGCTCAGCAGATGAGCACTGGCCTGGTCAACGCTTTTGCCCGTTTTGGCTACGATCTTCCGAATCGCTGCTGCCGCCATCGGCGTGTTGGTGTAGTACGGGCTCACACAGTTGAACGTGAGGCTGGTCCCGGCAAACTCAGCTGCCAGCGAGCGTGTCATGCCCAGGAGCGCATGTTTGGCGGCGACATAGGCTGTGACATACGAGAAGCCCACCTCGGCGGCGATTGAGGCGATCGAGATCACCCGCCCCTGATTGCGTTCCAGCATCATCGGCAATGCGGCCCGGACGAGCCTCAGCGGGGCTTCGACGTCGATGCAATGGTGTCGCCGCCAGTGCTCCATATCCATTTCGAGAAACTTGACCGATTCAGCGATGCCCGCATTGTTGACGAGGACGTCGAGAGACCCGAACTCCTCCTGAACCGAGGCAACGACCGTGTGACAGGCGTCGACGTCCTCGACGTCAAGACGTCGACCGTGAATCCGCTGGCCTGCCGGCGAGAGGAAATCCTCGGCGCGCCGCGAGGCTGCCACCACGGTGGCGCCGGCCTCTGCCAACGCCTCCGAAATGACCCGACCGATCCCCTGGCTCCCCCCGGTAACCATGGCGACCTGGCCGCTGAGCGCACAACGTCGCGTGTCGCTCGATGAGTGCCTTTCGGTCATCCACGACCCCGAGTGCCCGCTCCGACAAGTTCGAACAGCGTCGCGTTCGCCTGTCCGCCACCTTCGCACATGGTCTGCATGCCGTAACGAATGTCGTTGTCCACCATATGCGAGATGAGCGTCGTGGCGATCCGCGCACCCGAGCCGCCTAGCGGGTGTCCGAGGGCAATGGCACCGCCGAGGGGGTTCAGCAGCTCGTCGGCGACCTTGAACTCGGATTGCCAGGCGAGGACGACGGAGGCGAATGCCTCGTTGACTTCGAAGGCGCCAATGTCCGACAGTGAGATGCCCGACTTGGCCAGGAGCTTCTCGGTCGCTGGGATCGGCCCAGTCAGCATGACATTTGGCTCACTCCCCGCAACGACTGCCGTGTGCACCCTCACCAGGGGCTTCCACCCGTGGGAGGCGGCGTACTCGGAGGTGGTGAGCAGGAGTGCCGCGGAGCCGTCGCTGATCTGCGAACTGTTGCCCGCCGAGATTCGCCCATCCGGGAGGAATGGGGTCTTCAGTGTAGCGAGGATGTCGACAGTCGATCCGGGTCGGATTCCCTCGTCCACCACGAATTCGCCTGCGGCCGTTTCGATCGGCACCATCTGCCCGCTGAACGCTCCCCCGCGTGATGCGTTGTCGGCGCGGGCGTGCGATTGGAGGGCATAGTCGTCCAGCTGGGTGCGGGACAGGGACCACCTGCGCGCGATCGTCTCGGCGCCGAGGCCCTGGCTGGGGAACTCCGGGCTGTATCGCTTGGCGTACAGCTCACCTAACGGTGATTGTGTCCCGGCCGCAGATCCCATCGGCACACGTGACATCGACTCGACGCCGCCCGCCACCGCGACGTCGTACTGTCCCGAGACGATGCCGGCGGCAGCGAAGTGGATCGCCTGTTGCGAGGAGCCGCACTGGCGGTCAATGGTCGTGCCGGGAACCGATTCCGGCCATCCCGCCGAGAGCACCGCCGTGCGTGCGATGTCGAAGGTCTGCTCGCCGGCCTGGCTCACACATCCCCACACGACGTCGTCTACGACGGAGGGGTCGAGGTCGCTGCGCCGGGCAAGCTCCTGTAGAACGTGTGCCGACAGGTCTGCCGGGTGAACTGTTGACAGAGAGCCGTTCCGCTTCCCCACAGGGCTCCGGACTGCGGCCACCACTACTGCATCACGCATGATTCTCCTTGGTGCTCGTACTTGTCAGGAAAGGACGAGAGTCTTTCCCTGATCTGCCAGCTCATTACCGAGCCGCTCCATGAACGTGTCGTCCATCAGCTCCAGGCTCTGGCGCTGTTCGAACAGACTGAGACAAACCCCGTCTACCGAGGCGTCCGTCGCCCACTTGGCGAGGCCGACCGCGACCTCATCGGGGCTGCCGAGGATCGGATCCTGCAGGAGGAACCTGCCCATCGCGCCGGGCTCGCCGAGCCGTCGCTCCGCCTCCTCGACGGGTCCGCGCCCATGCGCCACCAGCTGGGCGATAGCTTTCTTGTCGCCGCCTGCGACGATGCGGTGGGCGACCTCTTCCGCCTCCGCGCGCGTCTTGCGGATGATCACGTGCTTGCGCCCGATCATGCCGGCGTCAGTGCCGCCGCTGACCTCCTTGGCCTTTTGGAACTGGCTGGCGTCGGCCGCGGTGCTGAACAGATAATCGGCGTTGTCGAGCGCGAACCGCATTCCCCGTTCGGATTGCCCCGCATTCACCACGAGGGGGCCGCCCTTTTGTCGTGGGCGTGGCAGGCACTCGGCATCCTTGAGTTGGAAGTGCTCGCACGAGTACGAGGAGTGCCCGTCGCGCCACAATTCGCGGATGGCCTTCAGCCAGTGCTCCGCGTGGTCGTACCGGTCGTGATGCCCGCGCAGCTCGAGGCCGATCGACTCGAAGTCGGCCTGGGACCAGCCTGCTACGACGTTGAGGCCCCAGCGACCGTCTCCGATGTGGTCCATGGTGGCCCCCATCTTGGCAACGACAGCGGGACCGAATACTTCAGTGTGGATCGTCGTAAGGATTGTTGTGCGGGTGGTCACCGCAAGCAGCGCCGAGGTGAGCGTGATGGTCTCCAGGCCGTAGGGACAGAAGTCGGCCTGGTCCCCCTTCAGCCCCCTCCACCGCGCCACCGGCAGCAAGAACGAGAGCCCCATCTCGTCACCCGCGATCGCAATCTCGCGGACGTTGTCGTAGATCGGCTCGGTAGACCCCTCGGCGCTTGTGATGTAGTGCGCGTTGCGCATGTTCGCGAGGAAGAGTCCGAGGCGGACCCCGTTATTCACGCGGGGCAAAGTTCGCGGGCTGGAATGCTCGAGGGGTGGGGTGTAGGTGGTCACGGAGTTCTCCTAACTGAATATGAAGATCGGTCGCGGCGGATACGCACAACCTTGTCTGCGCTGAAGCGATAGCCCGCGGGAATCCGCTGCCGGCTGGCGTTGCAGTGCGCTCACTCGTGCGCTTGCACGGAGCGTGCAAACCTCCGCGTGTGAGGCGGGGATCCGGCTTAGCGGCAGCGTGACCCACGCGGTTGGCCGCGTGTCACAACCACGTGCCGCTTGCAGGCCGGCGATGCCACGATGAACTTGGCCTGACATTGCTCCTCCGTCTGCCGACTGCGATGTCTCTCCCCGGCTTGTCACGAGCGCCAGGGGTACTTGTCACCGAGTAGCGGCAGCACGTCGTCGATAATCAGTGCCGCAGTCCCTTGCTTACTCCCGGCGCTGGAGATGATCGGACACAGGATCGCTGCGTCGGCCACGTCTGCCACGTACACATCGAGAATCAGAGTCGCCAATCCCTGAGGAGTGCCGACATAGCGAACTGTGTCTCCGAACTGCGCTTCCCCATACTGCAGTAATTCCCTGCGCGCGGTTCGGGCATCGGCGGCGATCAACACGTCGATTTCGAGTGCCACGATAAGATCTGCGGGATCTTCGCCCGCGCCGATCCACTGTCCGCGCACTGCCGCCCGTTCCCTGATGGCGCCGCGCAACTCGGCTTGCCGCATTCTGTGCACCATCGTGGCGGCCGAGCGCGGAGCCTGCGGACTGAAAAATGAGCCATTTCCCGTAGGGCGGAGATCCCTCCACGCGACAGTGTCGACTCCGTCCGCCATGGCGACGCGCAGTTCCGGCCTAACCGGCCGTGGGGTGACACCGGCTGTCATGACTTCTCCTACCCATTTCCGAATTCGACGTCGATCGCCTTCTGCGACAGTTTTCGGTGACCGCCGATCAAGCCAGCGGGGCGCCCGAGGTGGTTTGCTGAAAGCCGCACATGCATCGAATTTCAGCGGCTGGGCCGGGTCACGTACCGCGGCATCGGATGCAGGATGGAGAACCGCCCTCGCAGTACCGCTTGGATCGATCGTTGCCCGCAGTCCAATCGCTCTGCTCCGCTATCCATTCCGGAGGCGAACCGCCGGCGGAAAGTCAGTCGTCCCAGTGCTCGATTGTGTCCGCTATGTCGCCGTCGAGGATCACGGCCATCTTCCACTCGTTACCCTGCACAAACGCCGTGTCAATGATCTCCACGATGTGATTGCGCGAAATCCCTCCGATCGACTTCGCCTGCCGGAGCGCATACCGGACGACAGCGGGGTTGGCCTCGAAGGCGCCTAGATGCATCGTCAGCAGCGGATAGATCTGCTTGGGCAACACGGCACTCGAGGTCGCCTGCTCGTACCGAAGCCGGTTGGCTTTGTACCCAGGCCCACGAAGTTTCAGCCAGAGGTCCACGAATCGCGGAACCTCCGAGTTCACACGCTCATGCCACGCACGCAGCGCTGCCTCGTCGGCGTCGGAGACGGGGATTTGAGTCGTATCGAGCCCGCTGACGAACTCGGACGGATCGATGCTCCAGTCTGCGGGAAAGACAATGCGGCCGGCGTCGTCCTTGTCCTCCCAAGAGTCCAGCCACGGCCCCGCGACGTCAGAGACCGCGTTGATCGCTCGCGGCCCACCCGACAGAAAGGCAAAGTTCAGCGTATCGAGGATCTGTCGCTTGGAGAATCCATGCTGTCGGGCGACGATCATCTCGTACATGCAGCCGTCTGCGTTCGCGGTGACAGCGTAGGAGTGGACGAAGAAGATGCCGCGCGGCACCTCGCTCGTCAGCGCCGGGACGAGACCACGGTACCTCTTGAATCCACCGGGATTGTTGTCGATCATCCACGGCGCGAACTGGGCGAACCGGGTGTCGCCTGTGCCGTGCGAGAGCTCGTACCAGCGAACGGCCTCCGCCCTCTCCTCGAAGGTCCAGTCGTTCGACGAAAGGTCCAAGTTCGGATACGGCGCGACACCTCTGTCGGCGCCAGTCGAATAGTGCTTCGGCATGTGCGGTTCCATTTCAGTTTGTCGACACTCGTGCGTGATGGGCGTACGTGCTACGTCGCACCAGGTGGCGAGAAGCAGATCGCGCATCACAGGTGGGCGCTTGTCCTTGAAGCATAGACCAGGATCAGGTTTTACGGAAATAGTACATTGATTTTTCGATGCCCTACCCCAAATAATCGAATTGGGTTAACATTGCGCTCAAGACCTCTACCTCAATTGCATCCTTGTCACTCTCGGCCGTCACACTGTGTGAGGGAGTCCGCGTCGCACCACCTCCACCTCCGACACTCGCAGTAGCCGGCCATGTCGCAGCCTGGGCAGCATCCTGACTGTGGCGGCAACCACCAGAACGGACATCTCATGACGCTCACAAATGCCGAACTCGATTCCGGAATCCTGCGCTCTGCGTTTGGGCAGTTCCCGAGTGGCGTCGTCGCGTTGTGCGCCGAGATCGACGGAGTCCCGGTCGGTATGGCGGCCAGCACCTTCGTCGCAGTGTCGATAGATCCTCCGCTCGTCGCATTCTGCGTCCAGAACACATCGACGACGTGGCCGAAAGTCGCTGCAGCAGGACGAATCGGAATCAGCGTCCTCGGAGAAGAACACGACGTCGCAGCACGAACCTTGGCCGCCAAGACAGGTAACCGATTCGAGGGTCTCGACGTGACGATAACCGAGGACGGGGCGGTCTTCATCGGAGGCGCGAGCATGTGGCTCGACGCCACCGTCACCGAAGAAGTTCCGGCCGGCGATCACGCCATCGTACTGATGCGCATCAACGAGCTAGAGATCAAGCATGTCGCACCGATCGTGTTTCACGGCAGTAAGTTCCGCAGACTCGCTACCGAGGTCGGGTGATCGCGCTCGAGGCGGTGCGCTGGGGCAATCCGGTCCCGGTCACCGACAATGCCCGACGCGCAACCGGGGGAAATATGATTGCGTCCTCGACGGGGTGACGCCCGAATGGCGGCACCGACGATGCGGAGCGCCTAACGCCTGCTGCCTCCGCCCAGTAATTCCTGTCCGCGCGGAGATGCTGTACCTGCCCCGCTGAGAAGACTGATCGCACACATGTAACGAGTCCGAAATGAGTACTATCGATGAAACCTGTGAACAGGTCTGACAACTCCGCGAGCAGTGGGGGATCGACGCGAGTCGGAGTCATACGTGAGTCCGGGAAGGACGAGCGTCGCGTCGCACTGGTTCCGAAGATCGTGTCGTCGTTGATCGGTAATGGCGTCGAGGTCGTGGTGGAGTCGGGCGCCGGATTGGGCGCGTTGATCCCGGACGAGCTGTACGTCGCTGCCGGCGCGTCGATCGGTGACCCGTGGTCGGCGGACGTCATAGTGAAGGTCGCACCTCCCACCGAGACAGAGATTTCGAAGCTGTCGTCGGGTTCGACGCTGATCGGGTTCCTCGCACCGCGCAACGCCGAGAACAGCATCGGGGCGTTGAAGACCGCCGGTGTGCAGGCATTCGCCGTGGAGGCCATTCCGCGGATTTCCCGCGCCCAGGTGATGGACGCGCTGTCGTCGCAGGCCAACGTCGCCGGATACAAGGCGGTGCTGCTCGCGGCGTCGGAGTCGACCCGGTTCTTCCCGATGCTCACCACCGCAGCGGGCACCGTCAAGCCGGCCACGGTGCTGGTGCTCGGGGTCGGTGTCGCCGGCCTGCAGGCCCTGGCCACGGCGAAGCGTCTCGGTGGCCGGGCCACCGGCTACGACGTGCGCCCGGAGGTCGCCGACCAGGTCCGCTCGGTCGGCGCCCAGTGGCTCGATCTGGGCATCGATGCCGAGGGGTCGGGCGGGTACGCCCGCGAGCTGACCCAGGACGAGCGGGCGCAGCAGCAGCAGGCGCTCGAGGAGGCGATCAAGGGCTTCGACGTGGTGATCACCACCGCCCTGGTGCCGGGACGTCCGGCACCCCGGTTGGTGACCGCCGCCGCGGTGGAGAGCATGAAACCGGGTAGCGTCGTGGTCGACCTGGCCGGGGAGACCGGCGGTAACTGCGAGCTCACCGAGCCCGGTCAGACCGTCGTCAAGCACGGGGTGACGATCTGCTCGCCGCTGAACCTGCCCGCCAGCATGCCCGAGCACGCCTCGGAGCTGTACTCGAAGAACATCTCCGCGCTGCTCGAGTTGATGCTCGTCGACGGGGCGCTGGCCCCCGATTTCTCGGACGAGGTCCTCTCCGCGTCCTGCGTCACCCGTGAAACCAAGGAAATCTCATGATCACAACACTTTTCAGAACGCTCGCGACGCCGCTGGCGATGTTCCTCGACCATGTGATGGTGCCCCGGCGGGCGTATGGCTTCGTCGACCTGTCCCAGGAACTCTACGACGACACCGATGTTCGTCCGGACACCAAGGCGGCCGTCTGATGTACACCGAACTGTTGGCGAACATCGCGATCCTGGTGTTGTCGGGGTTCGTGGGGTTCGCGGTGATCTCGAAGGTCCCGAATACGTTGCACACCCCGCTGATGTCGGGCACCAACGCCATCCACGGCATCGTGGTGCTGGGCGCCCTGGTGGTCCTCGGGAAGGTCGACGACCCGCCGTGGGGGCTGCAGGTGATCCTGTTCGTGGCCCTGGTGTTCGGCACGATCAACGTGGTCGGTGGGTTCGTGGTCACCGACCGGATGCTGGCGATGTTCAAGTCCAAGCCCACCGCCCCTGTTGCTGCTGAGAAGGGTGGGGACCGGTAATGGAATACCTCGTCAACGTGCTCTACATCGTGGCGTTCGCGATGTTCATCTACGGTCTGATGGGTCTGACCGGCCCGAAGACCGCGGTCCGCGGTAACCAGATCGCCGCCGCCGGCATGGTCGTCGCCGTCGTCGCCACCCTGATCGCGATCCGCGGCACCTCCAACTGGGTGCTGATCGTCACCGGTCTGGTGATCGGTGTGGTGTTGGGGGTGCCGCCGGCGTTGCGGACGAAGATGACCGCGATGCCGCAGCTGGTGGCGTTGTTCAACGGGGTCGGCGGCGGCACCGTCGCCCTGATCGCGTACGCCGAATTCCTGGACTCGGACGGGTTCACCGCCTTTGCGCATGGTGAGTCGCCGACGGTGCACATCGTCATCGCGTCGCTGTTCGCGGCGATCATCGGGTCGATCTCCTTCTGGGGTTCGGTGATCGCGTTCTTGAAGCTGCAGGAAACCCTGCCCGGCCGCCCGATCGGCATCGGGAAACTGCAGCAGCCGCTGAACGCGGTGCTGCTGATCGGTGCCGTCGCCCTCGCGGTGATCATCGGGGTCAAGGCCATCGAACCGGCCGCACCCACCAGCCAGTGGTGGATCGTCGGGGTGCTGGTGTTGGCGGCGGTGCTGGGGTTGATGGTGGTGCTGCCGATCGGCGGCGCCGACATGCCCGTCGTCATCTCCCTGCTGAACGCGCTGACCGGGTTGTCCGCGGCGGCGGCCGGTCTGGCACTCAATAATCAGGCGATGATCGTGGCCGGGATGATCGTCGGGGCGTCGGGTTCGATCCTGACGAACCTGATGGCGAAGGCGATGAACCGGTCCATCCCGGCGATCGTGGCCGGCGGGTTCGGTGGCGGCGGTACCGCGGCGGCGGTGGGGGACGGCACCGTCAAGACCGCGAAGTCCACCTCCGCGGCGGATGCGGCGATCCAGATGGCGTACGCCAATCAGGTGATCGTGGTCCCCGGGTACGGGTTGGCGGTGGCGCAGGCGCAGCACGCGGTCAAGGACATGGCGAAGATGCTCGAGTCGAAGGGGGTGGAGGTCAAGTACGCCATCCACCCGGTCGCGGGCCGGATGCCCGGGCACATGAACGTGCTGCTCGCCGAGGCGGACGTGGAGTACGACGCGATGAAGGAAATGGACGACATCAACGACGAGTTCGCCCGCACCGATGTCACCCTGGTGATCGGTGCGAACGATGTCACCAACCCGGCGGCCCGCAACGATCCGTCGTCGCCGATCCACGGGATGCCTATTTTGAATGTGGATCAGTCGAAGTCGGTGATCGTGCTGAAGCGGTCGATGAATTCCGGGTTCGCCGGCATCGACAACCCGTTGTTCTTCGCCGACACCACCTCGATGCTGTTCGGGGATGCGAAGAAGTCGGTCGCCGAGGTCACCGAGGAACTCAAGGCCCTGTAGCTCGACCGCAGTCTGGGTCCTCCTGGTGGCATCAACTATTCAGCTTGGGTCGCTCGCACGCAAGCAGACTGTTCGGCTCCAGCAGTTCTCGTTTCAAGATCACCGACACATTCGACAGCCCCCTCAGCTCATGGTGACACCGAGGGACGATCAACCCGCCCCCGACGTGATTCCACGTGACAAATACTTGCGAATCACGCCAGTCCTGCAGTAGGTGAAGTCGGTGACCCATCTGCAGTTCGGGGGGAAATCCGATCCGACCTCGGCAAGATGCCCGCGGCGGCGGGTGCTTGCGTCGATTCGACGAGCTATTTCCTTGGTCCACATCACGCAGGATTGTGGTTGTACCCTGCCACTTCCCGTTCCGTGTGATCGCGTTCTGACGTCCGATTGGGTAGGTCGAACGTCAGCCGATTCAGTCTCGGGCCTGATCCACGACCCAGGCCGCGATCTGCGCGCGGGACGTGAACCCGAGCTTGGCGAGAACGTGCTCCACGTGCCCCTGCGCCGTCCTTTGGGCGATCACGAGTTCGGCGGCGATCGCCTTGTTGGTCAGCCCCCTGGCGACCAACGCGGCGACCTCCCTCTCCCGTTTCGTCAGGTCGGTGGCCGCACGCGCGGGGGGCGAAGGCTGTGGAGACTGATTGCCGAGGGCGAAAGCGACCGCGTCCTCGGTGGCGAGCATCCTGCCCTCCTCGCGCGCCGCGTCGAAGCCTTTTCCGCCGAGAGCAGCCCGCACGCGCTGTTCGCTCTCCTCGTGATCGACAAGCAGGCCAGGGAACAGCGCGGTGGAGCTTCCCGCAGACTTCACCATCGACTCCGCCGCACCCATCAGTACGCCCGCGCGGCGCGGACTGTTATCGCTGGCGATCCACGCCAACGATTCCAGGCAGGTGGCAGCGGTGAGCGAATTGTCCACCAGCCGAGCCAATGCCAGCCCGTCCTTGAGATGCCGAGACGCTCGCTCGACATCACCTCGACGCCACACCGCAACGCCCATGGCCCACAGCGTATGTGCCCGGTACATCGACTCGCCGGTTGATTCGGTGATCTTGAGGACCTGCTCGTAGTAGCCGAGTGCCCGGGCTGGGTCTCCGAGTAGTTCGTTCACCGTCCCGAGCGAGTTCAGGACCTCGATGTGCAGGGTGGGCTGACCACAGGATCCGGACACCTCGAGGGCGGTCTCGAAGCATGACCTCGCGCGGGGAAGATCATTCGCGAACAGCGCCAGCAGGCCTTCGGCAAAGGCCGTGTGCGCGCGGATCACCGCGTTGTCTGTCTGTACCGCGAGCGTTGCCTCTTCGGCCACCAGGGACGTCGCAGCCGCCGCGTCTCCCTGGATATCGGCCAGTATACTGTTTACGCAGAGGGCTATGACACGTTCTTCGCTCACTTCGACCGGCGCATTCTTCAGAAGGCGGTCGAGCCAGTACCGTCCCTCGCTGAACATGGCCCGAGCGAGCCAGAACGGAAAAAGAGCGTTCGCGATCCCGAGTCCCGCCATCCAGTTCGCCTCGCTCACACAGAATTCCAGCGCCTCTCGCAAATTTGACTGCTCACGGGCGATCCGCCGCATCCACTCGACCTGTTCCCGGCTGATCCACTCGGCCTTCGCCTCCTCGACCAACTGCAGGTACCAGTCGCGGTGCCGGCGACGCAGAGTCTCGAATTCGCCTGCTTCGGTCAGCTTCTCGGTACCGTAGTCGCGGAGAGTCTCGAGCATCCGGAAGCGCACCACCGCCCCGAACTCCTCCCGGATGAGGATCGACTTGTCCACCAGCGACGCTACCGCGTCTAGTAGAACGTCGGCGTCCGAATTCCAGGCGCACACGGCCTCGACCGCGTCGAGTTCGAAGCTGCCTGCGAATACCGCCAAGCGGGACCACAACTGCTGTTCCTGTGCGGTGCAAAGCTCATAACTCCAGTCGATGGACAGCCGCAGCGTCTGCTGGCGCGTCGGCGCGCCCCTGCTTCCGAGGGTCAGCAGTGCGAAACGGTCTGTCAGGCGACGCAGAATCTGCTCGGCGGACATGGCCCGCAACCGCGCCGCCGCCAACTCGATGGGAAGGGGTAACCCGTCCAGTCGGTGACAAATCTGCGCCACCGTGCTCGCGTTCTCCTCGGAGAGCTTGAAGCCCGGCACGGCCGCAGCAGCGCGCTCGACGAACAACGTCACGGCGTCGTATCGCGGCATTCCCCGCAGCGAGAGGTTCCGTTTGGGGTCGGGGACCATCAGAGGCGGAACCCGCAGCACGACTTCTCCCCCGATTCCGAGCCGCTCCCGACTCGTGGCCAGGATTTGTAGCTTCGGGCAGCTGCGGAGCAGCGACTCGGACAGTTCCGCGACGGAGTCGATCACCTGCTCACAGTTGTCCAGTACGAGCAGGATCCGCCGTGCGGCCAGGAAGTCGACCACAATATCTTTCAACGGTTTCGCCGATTGATTCCACAACCCCAGTGCGGCCGCGACCACGTCGACGAGAAGCAACTCGTCGCGCAATTCGCCTAGTTCCACCATCCACGCACCGTCGGCGAATCCTCGACGGACATCGGCGGCGACACGAAGAGCAAGACGGGTCTTCCCAACGCCACCTATACCCGTCAGCGTAACCAGTCGCGCGTCCGACAGCTTCGACTTTGCTTCCGTCAGTTCATGTCTGCGCCCCACGAAACTGGTCAGCTCCAGCGGAAGATTGCCCTCCGCACCGCGAAGGGGGTGTGCCGCCGGCTGCTCCGGCAATGGGGACCGCACCCGCGGTGCGGGAGCGAGGAGTAACCATTCCGAAGTCCGCCGGTCTGCGGCGGGTTCGTCGTGCAGAGCCATTTCGTCGACTGGCAGTCCCTTACTTGCCTGAACCTGACGTAGTGCATCGCCGAGTGCAGCGACCGACGTCGGACGGTCCCCCGGGTCCGCCGCCATCGCATGTTCGACGACCGCGCAGACGTCCTCGGGAATACCCTGTTCGCGCAAGTCGGGAACAGGTTCCGAGGCAATCCGCAGGAACTGTGCGACCACCTGCTCCCCCCTGTGGCGTTCGAACGCCGCGTGACCGGTGACCGCGCAGAACAAGGTCGCTCCGAGGCTGTAGATGTCAGAGGCCGAACTCGGCGGATCGCCCCGCAGAATCTCGGGAGCAGTGAATGCCGGCGATCCGGTGACCGTGCCGGTAGCCGTCTCGAATCCTCCGGAGATGTGCGCGATACCGAAGTCGGTCAACTCCGGTTCGCCATAGGCCGTGAGGAGGATGTTGGCCGGCTTCACGTCACGATGAAGGATGCCGAGGCGGTGCGCGGTCTCCAGAGCGCCTGCGATCTTCACGCCCAGTCGAAGGGTCTCGTCCAGTGCGAGCGGGCCTGCCCGAGAAACGCGAGCTTCCAGCGACCCGAGCGGGTAGTACGGCATCACGATGAAGGGGCAACCGCTGCCCGTGGCGCCGACCTGAAGAACGTTGACGACGTTCGGATGCCCGGTGAGCCTGCCCATGGCGCGCTGTTCACGGAAGAAACGCGCCCTGTTCTCCTCGTCGAGTTCGGCGGTGAGGATCTTCACCGCCACGGTGCGCTCCAACTCGGTCTGCGTGCACCGGTAGACAACGCCGAAGCCGCCGCACCCGATCTCTTGCGCGTCCTCGAATCCGGCCGCAGCCAGTTCCGCTATGACATTCGACGCCACTCCACGCTGAGTGTCGAGAGGATCGCTGTCGGCCATCGGCACTGCACACTTACCTTTCGATGATGTGCCCTCAGGATATCGCGGCGGGAAGCTGTGGCGAAGTGATCACCACCCCTCACCGCTTATCCAGTTCGCGGCGCGGGGCATAACAGGCGATGCGCTCGGCTGTGCGTGCTCGAGACTGGGACGATCAGTCCAGACCAACCGATGACCCCCGACATCGCGGCGGCGAGCGCCGCACGCCGTTAGCGGTCCGAGGTTCCAGCCTCCGAGCGGTGGGAAACGCCATCAAGATGATCGGCGAATTGCCAGCATCGTGTCGACGAGCGGCGGTGATCTGCAGAGGGCTGAGGTGCTCGGTGAAGATCCGGGAGCGGGCTGGGACGTACTGCGCGACGGTGCGAAGACCTCGGCGGCACAGTCGCGCTCGAAGGGCGGCTCGGGCGGGTCGAGCAGGGCCGCCACCATTCGATGATGAAGACTCGTGGCAGGAATGTGCTCATGAATGTCGTTTTTGACACGGACTGGGGCGTTCGGGAGGCGAGCTCACCCTGGAACGGCCACGGTCTGGAAACGGCCACGGTCTCGGCTCGTGCGGATTGGGTGGCGCGATTCGCGTCCGCGCTGAATTTCTCCGGGCCGATGGCCGTGGCGGGTCATGACATCGGCGGCGCCATCGCCCAGCATCTCCTCGTTCACGATGGACTGGACGTGTCCCGGCTGGCGTTGGTCAACTCGGTCACCTACGACTCCTGGCCGGGCGCCCCGCGTGGGCCGGTTCCGGGGTCCGGAGGTCGAGGGGCGCGATGACCCGCTCGGCGGCTTCGGCGGGGTTGTGGAAAGGTCAGCAGGACTGCTCAGCTTCGGCGGGTGGGACCCGCAACGTCGCGGACCTCCTCGTCTATTCATCCCGATCTCGCTAGGGATTGAACCGATAGATGCACTCCGCGCCGGCGAACTCGAGATCCTCCGCCACGGACCCTTGGTCCGGATCAGTTCCTTCGATTAGCCGACCGAGCTGGCGGTTGGTCGATCGGTGCTTCCGACACCGGATACAGAGGCGATGTGCTTCGCCGCCGTATATCCGAATACCATTGCGGGGCCGAGTGTCGCGCCGGGGCCGACGTAGGTCGTCCCCATCACCGATGCTGAGCAGTTTCCGGTCGCGTACAGGCCCTGGATCGGGCGCCGGTCCTTGTCAAGGACGCGTGCGTCGTCGTCGACCATCAGACCGCCCTTTGTAGACAGGTCGCAGGGATAGAGTGCGATGGCGTAATAGGGTGGCTTGTCCAGCGGTGCCAGATTGGGGTTGGGCATGCGGGGGTCGCCGTAGTAATGGTCGTAGGCGCTTTCACCACGGTGGAAGTCTGCGTCGCGCCCGTTTTCGGCAAGGCCGTTGAATCGCGAGATCGTCCTGCCCAGTTGCGTGGCCGGTACCCCTATCTGCGTCGCGAGCTCCGCTATCGATTGCGCACGCTTCAGGAAGCCGTTGCTTTCCCATTCCTTGGGGAACTTCTGGTGCGGCAACGTCGTGAACATGAGGTAACGATCCTTGGCCCGTTGGTCGAACACGAACCAGGCAGGTATCGTTCCGGCGTCCGGCCGGTTGTTCGCATACATGGCGTCATAGAGCGCGTCATAGGGCAGCGATTCGTTTGCGAACCGTTCACCGGCGCCGTTCACCAGCAGGGTTCCCGGCGCCGCCCGCTCCACCAGCGGGAGGATAGGGAGCGGTGGCGAGTCCGGGATCGGGAGCATAGCTGATGGGCTGCCCCAGACTCGGTCCATCAAGTCGACTTCGGCGCCGATTGCCATTCCGGCCTTGATGGCATCCCCTACCTGACCCGGCGAAGACTGAGTCCATCCCGAATCTGTGGGCTTGAGCAGGTACTGCTCCCGCATCTCCTGCGAATGGCCGAAGCCGCCCGCGGCGAGGATTACACCGCGTTTAGCCGTCAACGTCACCGATTCGCCGTTTCGTACACAGCGAATACCGGTGACTCGCCGGACTCCGCCCTCATGGCCCACTGAGAGTTCGGACAGTTCGGTAGAAAGCAGAACCGGCACATTGCGGTCGGCGAGCGCCAGGCGCAGCCGCGCGACCAGTGCCTGACCGATCGCCAGATACTCGGCGCCCGTGACCTTCGAAGCGATGAGCCTGCCGACGAGCTTGGCGCCGGTGATCTTCCCCGCCCAGGTCCGGCCGATCATGGCGAGATCGTGGACATCCGAGGCGGTGATCGCTAACCCTTTGAGGTCGAGCAGAGGTGGCTGCAGTTGGGGGCGCATCGAGCCAAGCTTGCGGCCATCGACGATCGGCGGCTCGAGCGACCGCCCCTGAACGAGGCCGCCGTCGGCCTCAGGGAAGTAGTCCGGGTATCCCTGGAGGTACCGCCACCGCACCCACCGTGTTCGTTCATCGAACTCCTGAATCATCCGTGGCCCTTCGATGAGGTACCGCTCCCGGCGCGAGGCGGGGACACGGTCGCCCACGGTGGCAGAAAGGTACCTCCGAGCGCGATCGAGGTCGTCCTCTACTCCCGCGCGCGCTTGATATGGATTGCAAGGGATCCAGATCCCGCCACCCGAGTAGGCGGTGGTGCCACCGTAATAGTGGGCCTTCTCCACCACAGCCACCGAAAGGCCGCGAATCGACGCGGCGAGCGCCGCAGCCATTCCCCCGGCGCCCGAACCCACCACTACGACGTCGTACTCGTCAGCATGCTTCGTCGACACGACCGACTCCGATCACTCAGACACGGAGTTCGATGAACACGCCTCACCGACCACCACGCGAAATTTGGTACTTACAGACCACTCATGTGGCCTCCGTCACATGACCGCAAGCGATGCTATCAGCTCGCTCGCAAAATTCGAATCATTCTTCCGATTTTGTCCAACCTCTGCACTATTCTATGAAGGCTGAATCGAACAGCGGGGAAGTGAATTCGGCAGAAGCCCGGTGCCGGCTCACCGGTACCCTTCTCCGTGGGTCTCGGTCCACTATCTCGGCCACTGAACCCGGTACAACTTCTGCCCTGTCGAACACATGATCCAGACGAGTCGCCGGGTGCCGGGACGTCGACAGGCCGCTGATAGGGGACGCCAAGCCAGCGGCATCACCCATCTGCGGACAGGTGCCCGCCACTGCGCGGGGAGTTCGGTAACACACGAACGGCCCGACGGAAAGCGCACCAAGGAAAGGACCGAGCTGGGCGTTCGATCCTTCGCCCTTCGTTTTCCACCGGTCACAAGTGTGAAGATGCCCCACGACAGCAGCGGGCCGCTGATCACCATCGAAAGACCCCACAGTGCGAGCCTTCGAAACAGCGCCGCGCGCTCGTCCGGCCTGGCGTTGGCCAGAACGAGGGCCCCCGCAATGCCCATCGGGCTGGCGTCGACAACCGTTGCAGAAATGGTGACGGGCCCGACGACGTTGAGAACGCTGACCCCACCTTCGGACACCATCGGTAGCCCTAGCTAGCGGCAAACTTGCACCGAGAACACCCAAAGTCGAGGTGAAGGCCGAAGTGATCGCGGTGATGAAGGACAGAACGAGGATGCCGACTGCAGGTGATTCGAAGTTGTACAGTTGGTCGCCGATGGCCCCGAGCGTTCCGATTTCAGTCAACACCGCGATATAGCTGAGCACCCCGGCGACCAGCACCATCACCGGCCACGGCATCTTTGGGATGAGGTCCTCGCTGTTGCGTTGGAAGATCAGGGCCAGGACAACAGCCAGTGTGAGGGCAACGAACCCGACATCCAGATCGAGCAGGACCGCGGAGAGGACCAGGAGCACGATCGCCGCCATGGTGCATCCCTGATACACCGTTGGGCGCCCCACAGTCTTCGTCGGCAAGGTGACTGTGGTCGAGGGGGCGCCCGATGGCCCTGCCGAGGTGCCGGTGGGAGACGGCTCGTGCGCACCTGCCGGATCGAACGGAAGATCGCGGTCGCCGGAAGATCGGCGGGCACGGATGAGCTTCCTGCCGCCAAAGAGGAAAACGGCTGCAGCACAAATAATTCCGTGCAATACGACGTGGCAGGCGAACAGTTGCGCCGGGTGTGATTCGAGGCCGGCGTCCTTCAGAAGCCGGTCGGTGAAGACGCCGTCGATGGCGATCGGGCTGAACAACCCGGCCAGCACTCCGTGCACGACCATCAGCGCCATCATGAAGATACTGACTCCGAATTGACGGGCAAAGCGGACCGCGACGGGCATCAGAAGCGCCACGACCGCGGCCGCATACGTTCCGACGCCGGTAGTGAGGGCTCCCGCGAAGAAAAGGATGAACGGAACGAGGACTACTCGGTTTCCCACCAGCTTGAGAAGGAAGTCCATTATGTAGTCCATCGTCCGACTCGCCTCGACGACGGCGAACAGAAACGTCACCCCGACAAGGAGCACGAACATCTCACTCGGGAACCCGCTGACGACTTCGTCTGCAGACAGACCGGCCAGGCTGGCGATGACAAACGCCGCAGGTAGCAGAAGGATACCGAGATTGAGCTGCCATTTCGTCGCGGCCATGAACGCCGCGACGATGACCGCCAGAGAAAGTATCTGTAGGGCACTCATGTCGTCCTTGTTCGTTCGAGTGGGTAGAGAGTAGGAGCGGGATGCGTCGCCGTTGCGACGAGGAAACCCGCCGAGGTATTCCCTCCACGACAACGGGATAGTTTCGTCGAGAACTTCCGGTACCGCAGACCGACGGATCCATCGCCGAGCGAGCCTTCACGACCGCGCGAAACGGACTTCGCTGCAGACGCATTCGCAAGCCGGTCGTGCACGCAAGTAAACCGAGTTTGAGGCCTGGACAACCGGGCCTCTTGCTCTCCCGCTCATCAACGTCCTTCCCGCCCCATCCGCGGCCGCTGTCGCGGGCCGCTCAGCCGGATCGCTCCGGTGACTGATCTGCACAGAGCGCCGACTCGGAGACATCGCAAAACGCACTTCGCACATACGTGCAGAGAGTACGTCCGTCATGATCGACCACGGAGTCCTCGAAGTTGATCACACCGAGGTGCGGACGGCTGGTCTTGACGATGTCTCGCCCACTGCAACACGGCGTCTCGATCGCCGATACCCAACTCCCGGCATGCTTGGTTGAACCACCGATGGTCGTCGGGGCGAAATGCTCTTGCCACGTGAGCGAGTCGAAGGTTGGTCGCACTGAGCAGGTCAGCGTCGACGGTGATCCGGCAGGTCACCATCAACCACGACATGAACGACGGGGCCTTGCCGACGGCGTCGAGCCGCTCGGCGGCGGTCAACCGGTCCCATCCACCGGCGCGTCGGATCCTGGCCCAGCAGGCCCGGGCCGCGTGGGTGGTGGATCTCCCGGTCTTGCGGTCGGCGGCGCGCATCTCGGCCA
>RRBB01000299.1:0-10695 GCA_006543605.1 Rhodococcus sp. WS4 | reverse complement strand
TCTTCCCACCCTGCCGTTTTCCCACGATCGAAGCCATATATAGGTAATACACCCTCCGGTCGCGTTTGCCCAGCTCAACACGCACGACGCAACACGAAAACTCGGCTACCTAGGAAACTCACGCTAGAGCTCAACGGTAGGTCACCGGTAGAAGCGGGATGTGTGGGAATAGGTCGAGAGCCCGAAGACGCCTGGTCATTGGGGAGGGCGTTCTCATCACCGGGTTGGCACGGTACGAAAACGTCGCGCTCGTCGAGCGCACCAGCACATTTACGATGTTGCTGCACCCTGCCCCGGCTGCAGTGGTACGGAACAACATCGACGGTGAGGAACGGCCGGCATTGTTCGGATATTGATCCGAATCCGTCCATAATGCTCAGTCCACGGATTTGGCCCAGCTGCCCAAACATTTACGAAGATCCTTGACAAGGGGGAGGGTGAAACTGGCGCGTCATGCCGAGCTGACCATCTCAACGGGTGTCATTGGCTACTTCTGCGATTCATCCAGCCCGTGGCAGCGCGGGACACCTGGGAGAACGAATGGGATTCTCCAACAGTATTGTCCAACAGGTACAAAGCGGTCCAGACACATTCGATACGAACTGGATGCGGTCGCCGATCCGCTCCACAGCCGACCCGAGGAATCCGCGGTTGGATACTGCCATCGGAAGTCATTACTGAACAACTACACTGACACGCACGGCACAGTGTTGCGACGACCCCCTCGCCGATCGACTCCGAGACGCGCTCACCTGGACAGCGTCCCACCACCGCCTCGGCCCGCGAAGGCCGCGACGATGCTACTGATCCTGCCAGCCTGGGCCAGCCACAAAACACGCACAGGCGGTTCACTATTCGCATTCAGGCGGGTTGATGATCACCGGCTTTCAGATCGAAATCTGCACCAAGGTAGGCCTCGATGACAACCGGATCACTCTGGATCTCACCCGGCGTGCCGTGCGCGATCTTCTTTCCGAAATCGAGCACCACGATTTCCTCAGCCAGACCCATGATCACATTCATGTCGTGTTCGACCATTATGACCTGAAGGTCGCGCTCCTCGGCGACTCGCCGAATCAACTCGCTTAGTTCCGGCTTCTCCGCCCCGTCAATCCCTGCCATCGGTTCGTCGAGCAACAGCAGGCGAGGCTCCTGCGCGAGGGCTCGGGCCATCTCGACCTTCTTGCGCACGCCATACGACAATGTCCCCACTTCACGTTCGGCTACCGTACTCAGGCCGAACCCATCGATGGCTGCGGCCGCGAGCTGCCGCTGACGCCGCTCCTCCCTGCGCGAGCTGGGACCGCGTATGACCGCCCCGAGCAGGCCCGTCGATCCATGTCGGTATCGGCCCAGCAGAACGTTCTCCTCCACGGTAGCTTCCGGGAGCAGCGCAAGGTTCTGGAAAGTACGGGCCAGGCCGCGATCACACAGTGATCGACACGATTCGCCGGTGATCTTCTCGCCGAACCAGGATACGCTGCCTTCTGTGGGGACTTGCAAACCCGAGAAACAGTTGAACAGCGTGGACTTCCCAGCACCGTTGGGTCCGATCACCGCAGCAATTCTCTTAGCCGACAGCGTAAACGACACCCGGTCCAGCGCTTTCACCCCACCGAACGCCACAGTGAGTCCTTCGATCGTCAACAGTGGGTGATCCCGGCTCATGATGCGGTCTCCCTTCCCTTCATGGCGGTCTGGCTGCCTCCGAGATAGCGGCGTTCGATCTCCCGGTCCTCAGACAGATCTGCGCTCTCACCGGAGTGCGCAACCCGCCCGTTTTCAATCACGTAGGCATAGTCGGAGAACTTCAGTGCTAGACGCGCGTTCTGCTCGACCAGCAGAATGCCGATCCCTGTTTGGGCTCGCAGAACCTCCAACCGTTCCACGATCGAATACACGACCTTGGGTGCCAAACCCAGCGACAACTCGTCGATCATCAACAGACTCGGCCCCGTCATCAATGCCCGTCCGATCGCTAGCATCTGCTGCTCGCCACCGGATATCCATCCGGCCTCCGTACGGGCCCGCTTCTTCAGCGAGGGAAACATCGTATAGACGTGGTCGATTCGGTCCCTGGACTCGTGACGGGCCGATCGTGGCACCGCCACCAGAAGGTTGTCGGACACGCTCAGATCCTTGAACACCTTGCGCCCCTCAGGCACCTGCGCAACACCGGCTGCAACTACGTGCCGATCAGCAAGCCGTAGGATGTCGTTGCCCTGGAAATTGATCTGACCTCCCGTCACCTGGCCGCCGTACATTCCAAGAACCTGTGAGATCGATCGGATCACCGTACTCTTACCCGCTCCGTTCGATCCGAGAAGCGCGACCGACTGCCCACCGCGAACTACCAGATCGATTCCGGACAACGCTTGGGCTCCAGCATATTCGACTTTCAGCCCTTCGACTTTCAGGTCAATCACCGTACCATTTACGTTCTTAGCCGTTGCTCTACTCGCCATTGTGAACGCCTCCTCGCAACGTCTTGCTGCGCAAGTCCGGGATGCTGTCGGCAAGGATCCGCCCGAGTCCGATCAGTCCCGCTGGACGGAGCACCATGATCATGACGATGGCCAAGCCGAACACGGCATTGGTGAGACCATCGAGGTTGTCGGTGATCCATGACAATGCAACGCCGCTCGATCCGGCACCCGCTTGATCGAAGATATTCTCGATGAGCTTCGGCAGCATCGTCCAGATGGCGACTCCGACAATAGCTCCCGACGCGGACGTCAGACCGCCGATCACGATGATCGCGATGAGGTGGATCGCCAGGTCGAAGGTGAACAATTCGACAGTCGCCGTCGACTGGTAATACACGTAGAGCGTCCCTGCCACGGTGGTAACCGACGACGTCAATGCATATACCTTCACCTTGGTTGCGCCGACCGACACGCCGGAGAGCTTTGCCGCAAGTTCCTGATCTCGCACGGCAAGCAACGCTCGCCCCTGCCGGTCCTTGGCCAGGTTCCGCGCACCCAGGAAAGTCATAAGGGCAATAACGATCAGGAAGAAGTACCAGGCTTCGTCGTTTGCCAGTCTCATCCCCAGGAAGCTTGCCTCCGGATACATGATGCCGGTGGTGTCGAACTGCGCTGACTCGTATTCGAGGAATGCATAGATCGCAATAAAATGGAACGCCAAGGTGGCCAGAAGAGCATAAAGCCCCTTCAACTTAAGCGAGGGCAGCCCAACGATTGCCCCGATGAGAGCCCCGACCACTCCACTGACAATCAGGACTACCTCGAACGGCATCTCAAGCTGTACCCCAATCAACCCGCCTACCCCGGCGCCGAGTGCGTAGAATCCCGCAGATCCGATGGAAATTAGCCCGGTGCGCCCAATAAGAACGTGCAGAGCAAGCGCAGCCAACAACGTGATCAACGCAAAATTCAGTTCAGAGAGCGAAAGCCCGAGTAGCCACCCCTCTTTCAATCCGCCCAAATGTCCTACGGCAACCAGCGGCACCAGGACAGCTATCGCCAACGACAATGCCGGCCGGAGAAACCGCCCGATTGTCGACCGGCGAAATGATTTCGACTGCTCTTGCGCAGCGTGGGCGCGAGACTCTTGTGTAGCGGTCATGCTCGAACCACTTCCTTCGTCCCGAACAGACCCTGGGGTCTGATGAGAAGCACTGCCAGAAGGACCAGGTAGACAATTGCTATCGCAGCTTGCGCATTGATGTAGCCACCGGCGATCTTTTCCATGATCCCCACCAGCAGACCACCGACAATTGCGCCCTGGACACTCGTGATACCACCGATGATCACAGCGGGAAAGGCGATCAATGCCAATCCCGTCAATCCTGGGCTCACCACAGTAGTATTTGCGAGCAGCACACCCGCGACGCCGGCCAGCAGTGCCCCGACGCCCAATGCCACGGCAAAAGCTCGACCGGTATTCACGCCGGACAGGGCAGCAGCTTCGAGGTGACTAGCAACGGCACGCATCTCGAGTCCCATTCGGGACTTCAGGAAGAACAACGCAAATGCACACAGCAACACGATGGCAACACCGGTGACGACGATGTCGGCCATCGCGATTCTCACGCCGGCCAGCTCCAACACATCATCGGTGATGAAGCTCTTCTGCTGTATCGGATTCGGTCCGTAACAGATTGCGATCAGAGCCCGGATCGCTAGGCCCAGCCCGATAGTTGCCATCACTGTAGCCAATAGCGGCTTGTCCATCATGCGTCGCACGACGAGCAGATGAAAGAGAACACCGAGCGATGTCGAGATCACTAGCACAGCCACCACAGCGAGCGATTGCATCGACCCCGTCGCCGCAGTGAGGGTTGTAAGCAGGTATGCACTGAGCGCTACGAACTCGCCATGGGCGAAGTTGAATACGCGCGTTGCCTTGTAAACCAGAACGATTCCAAGCGCGACAAGCCCGTACAGACTCCCCACAGCAATCCCGCTCGCGACATATTGCAGCAGCTGAGTCACGAGTTTCCTCTCTGATTGGAACAAAATTGAAATACGTTGCGGTCGGGGTATGTGCACCACGCCCCTACACCGGATTCGGCTGCGGAAAACTACCGGATGCAGTCCGGGGACCACTCAGCAATCGACTTGGTCACGTAGTATTTGGTGATGCAACCTGCATAATCCTCGAACTCGCCTTCCGGCGTGAACTTTTTAGAGGCGGGATCGAACCGGTACGCCAGCATTCCATTGACGCCCAGACGGTTGTCTGACCCGAACGTGATCGTGGGAGAAAGGCCGCCTGTATCGAGATCCTTGATCGCAGCCAACTTTTCGTTCACCGACTCCCTGGTGGGCGAAGATCCAGAGTCTTCGATTGCCTTGGCAAGAACGGATGCCGCCACATATCCTTGAGTGAATTGTGGCCTTAGGTAATCTGTTTCATTGAGTCCAATCTTTTTCCCGGCGGCGATTGCCGCGTCGCCCGGGATGCCGGCATCGGCAGGATTTCGGTAGCAGTCGAACGCGTAGTAGTTGTTTGACACATTGGGTCCCGCAGCAGGGATGAGCGCGTCCTGCATCACTGCAGACGCCCCGATCGGAAGATTAGTCACGCCGAACTTCGCAAAGGACTTCATCATCACCTGCGCGGTGTTTGTCGCGCCGTGAAGAAACAGCATGTCAGGCTTGTCCTTCGCCACCGCCTGAGCGAACACATCCTCATCAAGCGCTCCATACTGCAGTGTGTGCTCGGCAACAACGGTCCCACCGACTGATTCGACCCGCTCCTTGATCAAACTGGCCCACTCCTTACCCGACGCCGTTTCGGTCAGCGCGGTCACAACTCGCGGCTTCTCGACGCCGGTCTTGCGGATCATGTACGCCACGGCCACATCAGCCTGGTCCGCATAGGTGCACGCCAACGAGAAGAAGTGCGGATTGAACGGGTTGACGATGTCAGCACTGGTGATCAAGGGTCCGACCACAGGCATGTCTTGCTCTGCCACTTGCGAGGCAATTGCATTCTGAATGGTGGCCGAACTGGGTCCCAGCTGAGCCAACGCCGGCTCCTGGGTCAAGAATTTTCGATAGATCGACACGCCCTTGGGAGTCTCGGTCTTGTCGTCCTCGACGACAAGATTGATAGTTCGACCATGAATACCGCCCTTCTCGTTCAGGTCGCCGACATATGCCTTGATGCCGTTCAGATAGGGCATAATATTCGCTGCGGCAGGGCCGGTGACATCGGAACTCACGCCGATCACGATTTTCTTATCCGTGACGCCCGCGGAGACGGAATCCCCACTCGCAGCGGAACAGGCAGTTAGTAGCAGCAGTGCTGCTACGGCACTCGCAGCGCCTGCGGCCCGCATCTTGCGACTCGACTTCATCCAGAACCTCTCATCATCGGCCGTGGCCGCCCGCCATGAATCGCACGCCACACTGGCAGCATATTGTGCCCCAAATCACGCGTACCGATCGTATGATGCGACTAGATTAGTGTCAACCGGTTGCCGTGCTGCTCGCATGGTTTGCCGCACCACGAACTCGAGTCGGGGCACCTCACCCCGTCCGCCGCGTAACACTGTGTTGGAGTCGCCCTGGCAGTTGCTGTTTTGGCTGCTGGTGCCGGCATGAAGAGGGTTCGCGGTAGATTGCTCCGACCAGTTGTCGGCTTCGGCGCCCAGAAGCGCATCGATGATGGTGTGCAGCATTCCGGGGAGGTTCGGGACACCACCCCGGTGAACGCAACCATGCAGGTCGATGTCCCTGGATCCATTCCGCGTAACAATCCGCAGCGGCGATGCCCGACCTACCTCATCCAGGGGGAACCAAGCGCGATGGCGGACGGCGGCGCAACGTCAGAGACGGGGCGTTCGATGGAGATCCCGCAGCGGACGCGGACGTCCCTTCTGCGGCGCAGGATCGGCGAGCGTTACGACGAGTTATCACAACCCCGATCAGCGCAATCAGCCAGAACGGGTACTGGATCAGCCACGCCACTCGGAAGGCGTCGAATGTGAAGCCGCCGAGTCGATCCAGCAGGACGCCCATCGCCAGCAGTATAGCGAGGGTAGCCAGATATCCGCCGACGTTGACCATGCTTTGAGCGACGCCGGCGCTGACTCCCGGGTTGGTGGTTCGGGCAATGTCGAAACCGACGACCGAGGCGGGGCCACCTCCCGCCAGCACCACCACAAGCACAACCAGGAGCCACAGGGGAGCCGGGTGCGCGAGAACGAGGACAGCGCTCCACGCGGTCATTGTGAGCAGGCATATGCCGATCAGCAGCCACGACCTTCGTCGTGGGTGCCGCATGGTGAACACGCCCATCAGTGGACCTATCAGGACCATGCAGAGAACGAACAGTGTCAGCATCCCGCTCGCTGCCTCTGGCGTCAGACCTTGGGCGGACACCAGGTAGGGCAGGCCCCACAACAACGTGAAGACCATCATCGAGAACTGGTTGGCCATGTGTCCGAAGAAGCCCAGCCGGGTTCCCGGCGTGTTCCACACCAGACGGAGCTGGCCGCCGATCTCTTTGATCAAGGTCGGACCTTGCCGGAGCCAGGCGCCATCTGGCGAATTTCGCAGTGCCGCCAGCACGAGAACGGCCGCGAGCAGGCTCAGAGATGCAGCCGACCCATACGCCGTGGTCCAACCCGTAGCGTGCAGGAGGAGGAGAAACGGTACAGCTGAGATTATTTGGCCCAGCTGGCTAAAAATTGTCGTCAGCTGTGTGACGACCGGAACCGAACTGGACGGAAACCAGTGTGGCAGCAGGGCAAGCACGGCCACGAACATCAGCGCATCGCCGCACCCAACCACCACACGAGCCGCGACCGCGGAAGAGACCTGGTCGGTCGTCGCCAACAGCAGTTGGCCGGCGGCAGCCAGGACGCAGCTCACGAACGCGACCAGTCGAGATCCGTATCGGTCTACTAGGACGCCGGCTGGGATCTGCATCACCATGTACACCGCTACCTGTACGAATACGAATAGGGACAGCGCGGCCGGGGTTATCGAGAAGCGTTCCGCTGCTTCGAGTCCTGACACGCCGAGCGTGGTGCGTTGCATGATCGACACGATGAACGCAACGATACCAACCACCCACACGATGTAGGAACGCCGGACTGGGAGCTTCGGGTCTCCCGTGTCGAGTTCGGGGGTGGTCATCGTTGTCGATCCGTGGGAAACGTGAGCGCATCGACCGCTCTGCCCGCAGTAGTGTCGGACACCGTGGACCATGCAACATGGGGCATCGTGATCCTTCACAGCTTGATGTAACCATTCTTGGCGATGGCCCGGCCCGGGTCGGCGGAGGTCAACCCGCTCCGGTCCATCGATCACACATGTGCGACTATGGGTGGGTCACGATCGGTGTGCTAGGAGCGGTGTGCTCGACCGACTTTTGCCGTCGCTGTTGGTCGAACTTGAACATCAAGCCACCACAGGCCGATACCAGTAGCGCCACAGCGAAGATTCCCACGCCGAGCGCATAGCTACCTGTCCGTTCCAGGGTGATCCCCACCAGTTGTGGTCCGAAGAATCCACCCACCGATCCCAAGCCGTTGATCAGTCCGATCGCCGCGGCGAGCGAAGCGCCGCTGAGAATGTTCATCGGAATCGTCCAGAAGATTCCGGTGATGATGTACAGGCCTAAGCCCGCAAGGCAGAATCCCAGAATAGCAACGAGCGCGTTGTGAATGAACGCCGCGGACAAGGCGAACCCAACGGACGCGATCAAGGCCGCCACCGTGAAATGCATGACGCGTTCGCCCGTCCGATCGGAGTGCCGTGCCCACCAGATCATCGGCCCGATCGAGATCAGGGGCGGCAGCGCCGCGAGCCAACCCACCTGGACCGTACTGAAGTTGAACGTCGCCAACATCTGAGGAAGCCAGTACTGATAGCCGAAGAGCCCGAACATGAAGAAAAGAAATACTAAAAACAACGCGATAACGTGAACATTCTTCAGTCCGTCGACGAAAGAACTCTTCTCGGTGGAGGCTAGTTCCTCCGATTCGGCCGCCAGCGTCTCGGTCAACCAGTCCCGCTCCTCCTGATCAAGGAAAGTCGCCTGCGCCGGCCGGTCCCGAATCTTGAAGATGCACACGATGCCGGTGATAACTGCCGGAATACCGGTGACGATGAATATCCACCGCCAGCCCGCGATGCCGCCAAGACCGTCGGTCCATACCATGATGTACGCCAACAGGGGAACGAAAAGACCGGACAGACAGGAGGATGAGAGCATGATCGACAACGCGATTCCACGCTTACGGCGTGGCAACCAGCACGACACGAAATAGATCATCGCAGGCGAGAATCCGGCCTCGGCCACACCGAGCAGCATCCTCGAGATCGTGAGGCTGGTGCCACCTTGTACAGCCGACATCGCGATGACAACAATTCCCCAAGTTATCATGATTCGGGGAATCCAGACCCGGAATCCAACTCGCGACAGCACATAGTTGCTGGGAATCTCCGACATGGCGTAGGTCCAGAAGAAGATACCGGCCGCCAGACCGAATATTGTCGGCGTAATTCCGATATCCGTATTCATTTTCAGTGCGGCAACGGATATGTTTATCCGGTCGAGGAAGAATATGATGTAACAGAGGATGAGAAGCGGCATCCAGTGTCGGATGACCTTTTTGGAGATCTTCTCCTCCATCGCAAGATAGCCGGGACTATCCTGGTTACGAGTATTTACCATGTCGTTGATTCCAACCGTGAGAAGTTTATTGACCTGCGAGTTACTGATGTGAATGCTACAAGTCCTGCGCGATGCCATTGGCTGCCGAATCACCTATCGGGTTCACAGAACTCCTATCGCTACTTCTATCTGATGCCCTCTATCTTCGAGATGGGCCCGGTCCCTTTTTCGGGCCGGCGGTTCAGTTCCGGCTCAGGACCGACTCGGGTGTCAGGACGGACTCCGGTGTGAGGACAACCAGTCCGCGGTCGGACAACCACGAAATCGACTCGTCGACGACCTTCGCGATTGCCATCGAAGATTCCAAGGGAACCAACCTCACGCCATCGGCGACCGCGGTCGCATGGATATCGGCGATCAGTTGTGCGAGCCCGTTCGGTGTGCCGACGTATGTCAGCGAATCACCGGACAACCAGGTGGTCAGCGCCGAGTATCGTCTGCGCGCCGCCCGCGCATCGAGATCAATGAGTATCTCGACCTCCACCAGCACGGTGACATCAGCGTAGCTACCCGTACGCGTGCGGACAGATTCCCGAACGTCCGATCGCGTGCGTTGCGCCTGACGCAGATCTGCGGCGCGAATGCACACGACGGTGCTCTCCTCGCAGACCTCGGTGGGTGCGCGGCTCCCTTCCGCGTCGGTGGCTGCAGCGATCCACCGGATCGGAACGGATGTATCCGGCGGCGCCACCGCCACCCGGATGATCCGTCTGCCGGATACACGAGGCGAATTGTTGGACAGCATTTCTTCCTCCATGTACCGAGTTCCAGCACCTAGTTACACAGCTGTATCGACGCGACTCTCCGCCGATCGGCGGAGCAAGAACTTCTGGATCTTTCCCGTCGAGTTTTTCGGTAGGTCCCCGAACCGCACCGTTTTCGGTGCCTTGAATGACGCCAGACGACTCTTGACGTGCTCGATGATGTCCCGCTCGCTCACGTGCCGACCGCCAAGCAGGGTGACGAAAGCTGCCGGTACCTCACCCCACCGTTCGTCAGGAATTGCGATCACCGCCACGTCGCGCACCGCCGGATGATCCGCGATCGCCTGTTCGATCTCGATCGACGAGATGTTCTCTCCTCCGGAGATGATGATGTCCTTGCGGCGGTCGCGAATCTCCACGTACCCGTCGGGGTGAATCACCCCGAGGTCGCCCGTGCGAAACCATCCGTCCGGGGCGGCCGCGGCGGTAGCTTCCGGATCGTTCAGGTAGCCGAGCATGACGTTGTTGCCTCGCAGCGCGATCTCGCCGACCTCGATTCCGTCGGCAACAATGTCTGCGCCGTCGGCGCCGATCACCCGAACTCGGTGCGAGATCATGTTGCCAACCCCTTGGCGGGCTTTGACTTTCGATTGTTCATCGCTGTCGAGGGAATCCCACTCAGGCCGCCAATCGCAGATCATGGCCGGCCCGTAGGTCTCGGTCAAGCCGTACAGGTGGGTGACGTCGAAGCCCAGTTGGTCCATTCGCCTCAACAGGGCAGGCGATGGCGGTGCGCCTCCGGTGGCCACCCGAACCCGCGCTCCGTCCCCGACCC
>RRBB01000298.1:0-10963 GCA_006543605.1 Rhodococcus sp. WS4 | reverse complement strand
GCCGAACTCTGCGCACTGCTCAACGACACCGGCACCGTCTACCCCGGCACCGACCTGACGCTGCGCTACAGCATCAAACCCCACCACTGACCCTGCACGTATTCCGACGCCATGTCCGGAGTCCTGGGGACGCGTCACCGCCGCAATCACCGGCACAGGCCACGCCCTGAAACTCGCGTACTCGCCGACCGGGCAGTTGGTCAGCGAGACGGTCGACGACAACCCGGCGCCGCAGTTCGAGTACGACGCGATCGGTCGACGCACGAGAAGGCACAGCCCGACGGGTAGCGATACGACGTGGCAGTGGGATCCCGCGGGGCGTCTGCTGGGACTCACCACCGACGGGCACCACCTGACCTTCGGCCACGACGCCGGCGGACGATTGACCGACTGGCGCGTCGGCGAACTCGCGGTGCACCGCGGCCACACCTCGCGTGGTCAACTCTCAACCCAGGACGTAATCGCCCATCCGGCGTCCACCCTCAACCTCGGGCTGGATGTGAGCACACAGCCTCGGGCGCTGAGGCAGGACAGCTACGCATACCGCCCCGACGGATACCTCGTCGACCACACCATCCGGCGGGATGCGTCCGATCCCGTCCAACGCCGTTTCGACCTCGACCCGGCAGGTCGGATCACCGCGGTCGTGCAGAAGGGCGACACCACCGAGCAGTACGGCTACGACCCGCTCGGCAACATCACCGGCGCCGGCTCGGATCGTCGCGAGTATCTCGGCAACCTGCTTGTCAGCGACGGCCGCACCCGATTCCATTACGACGCAGCGGGACGTCTGATCCGGAAGACCACCACCCGACTCTCACACGCACCCGACGTGTGGCATTACCGCTACAACGCATTCGATCAGCTCACCGATGTCACCACCCCCGACGGCCGGAACTGGCGATACACCTACGACGCGCTCGGCCGACGCACCACCAAACAACGCCTCGCCCGCGACGGCACCGTCGCCGACCTCACCCGATACACGTGGGACGGCACGCACCTCCTCGAGCAGACCACGGGTGACACCACCACCCGCTGGAACTACCAGCACGGCAGCTACACACCGCTCACCCAGGCCGTCGATCAGGGCTCGCTCGACGCCGAGTTCTACGCCATCGTCACCGACCTCGTCGGAACACCCGTCGAACTCGTCGACCCCCACACCGCCGACAGCGTCGCCGACGCCACCACCGACCTGTGGGGAAACACCACCTGGCACGGCACTACCGACACGCCCCTCCGCTTCCCCGGCCAGTACCACGACCCCGAAACCGGACTCCACTACAACCTGCACCGCTACTACAACCCCCGCACCGCCCGATACCTCACCCAGGACCCACTCGGACTCGCACCCTCCCCCAACCCGAGCACCTACCCCCACAACCCCACCGGATGGACCGATCCGCTGGGCTTGGTGCCGACGGCGTGTGATGAGGTGAGCCGTAATTCCGCCCTCAATCAGGCCAAGCAAGATGCCGGGATTCCTCGATCGCAGCACCCATTCGAAGTAAATCGAATTCCAATGACCGACAGATTCGACAGAAACATCCTCGGGGACAATGGGTTACCCATTATGACGCGAGAGTACAGTTATCAGCTCCCCGACGGTCGTGTCATCATAATCCAGGATCACGGGGCCGGACACACGTTTGGAGAGGGCGGTATCGGTGATCAAGGCCCACACTTCAACGTGAGACCGGAAGGCGACACCCGCAGCGGCAGAGTGCCCGGAACACTAGAACACTATCCATTCAGGAGGTGACGTATGACTTGGGTGGATTTCCTCCACGACAGCCAAGCAATTCGTTCGATTTACGGTGCAGACCTTCCATCCTTGTCTGACATCGATCTCCACGAAGTAAGACTAGAAAGGCGTGGCGCTTCGGTCTTCTTGAGGTTCGACCTCGACGAATATCCAGCCTCGCCTCCAAAAAAATGGATTGCTCAGAGAGCGAACACGGTGCAGTTGGAGTTACAATTCTCCGATGTCGGCGATCTCACGCTCAGTGGTTGGGGTACCGACTTACCGGTGACATTAGAAATATCCGCAACCCCTCATTCTGGCTATAGGGTCTCGTGCGGCAAGCTTCCCGACTTATCCATGACTGCCCGCTGGATAAGCATCTACAAAATGTCCGCGCATCACAACATTGATCGTGAACAGCCGAACGGTGATCGCCCATAAGGCCGCGACGTCCGTACACGATTTGGTTCATCCGCACCCGCATTGAGTACTGACGATTCGGGACTCTGCGTCTGCAGTCGTCAGCCGCGTGTGTGGATGAATGTCGACGACGACAAAAGATCACTTGCTCATAAAGAATCCTGGCGGCAACCGGGAAGTCTCGACCTGAGGATACACATGGATTCCATGATGCCGAGCGAGATCCACAAGCGAGAGCGATTTATCGAGTAATTCGTCAGCTCTCTGCTGAAGTTGCTGATAGCCCAGAAGAGTTCGAGAACCTTACAACTCACGACTACTTGTCAGCTGCAGCGGCGTAGACGGAGGACATGGACGGGTACTTCGACAACCTTGGCCTCACGATCCCGGTGAATCAGGACTGGAGTTTCATCGCCACGATACTTACTGCCGCTCTTCGCTATGAATAGAGAAAACTCAGCTCAAATGGACTCACTTATCCGTGTTCCCACATCCGCGAACGTTCTAGTCGCTTGCACCCGCAATTGCGTACGCGGATGACCAATCGGTGCGCGGATGTGTGAGAGTCACATCGTGTACAACCAATTCGAACTGCCCCCGTCCGATGAATTGACGAGCTACGCTCTGATATCGTCCCAGCCGCTGCCTGATACGCCGGGCGGCTACATCCTCCGCGCATCAAGTGATGGCGATGAAGGTGTCGAACTGGTCGTCGACCCTTTAGGCCGTTCGATCAGGCTCAGATTTTCGATTCTCTCGCGTCTCGTCCTGGATATATTTCCCGAAGGAGCAACCAAGCTCCGGCTATCTGAATCTAACGGGGAACTCGTCATTGCAATCGAATTCGAATCAGCTGAAATCGGCGGAGTCTTGAACATCACTGTCGGCGAAACAATTAGCGTCAAGGATTCACTCATGCTTCGGTAGTACCATGCGTCTGTTTATTATATCCTCACAGGTTTTAGCCGTTTGCACCCGCAATTGTGTGGGCGTCTCACCAATCGGTGGGCAAACGCGGCAAACACCGCTAACCCCTCACCCCTCGAGCAATGCCTTCAACCTCTGCAGGTCGGCGGTGACCGCTGCGGCGTCCTGCGCGAATTCTTCGGCGGTAACGCCGTCTCGTCGCCGGATGGTGAAGACGACTTCGCTGTGGTCGCCGTCGGGGATGACGCGCACGGGGTTGTAGACGGTGTCGCCGTCCGGGAGGGTGACGTAGTGGTCGAGGACGCCGTAGTCGTTGGTGGGCGCGAAGGTGACGGAGACCTGCCCCATCGGGGAGTCGGCGAGCCAGCGGTCGCCGTCGCGGGTGATCGTGGTGCTGAGGCCCGCCGCCCAGGTGGGGAGGTTGGCCGGGTCACCGGCGTAGGCGTACACGTCGGCGGCGGACCGGGCGATGAACACGCTGACATGAGTTGATTCGGTGGTCATGGCTCCCAGCATCCCCGCCGCGGCCGCCGGATGATTGAAGAAATCGGACCCCGGTGTGCTCGACGTCCGAAACCTTCAATGCACGTCCGCCGGAGGTCGTTAGCGTTCTCGACATGACCGCAAAATTCAGTGCCATCGAACTGGTCGTCGCCGATCTGCCTGCGTCGCTCGCGTTCTACCGGCGACTCGGCCTCGACATTCCCGCCGACGCCGATCAGGCGCCCCACGTCGAATTCGAGCTTCCGGGCGGAATCCGCCTGCTGTGGGACACGATCGAGACGATCCGCTCGTTCACCCCCGATTGGACCGAACCCACCGGCGGGCATCGCCTCTCACTCGCCTTCGACTGCGGAACCGCCGCAGACGTCGACAGCCTCTTCGACGAGGTCACCGCCGCCGGCTACGACGGACGGAAGAAACCGTGGGATGCACCGTGGGGGCAGCGCTACGCCACCGTCGACGATCCCGACGGCAACCCCGTCGACCTGTTCGCCGCGCTCACGCCGTGACCAGTTGACCGAAGGTGCGTCCGGTCAGGTCATGGGCCTCACGGATCAGGTGGGCCTGGTCGGCGAACCCGGCCATGCCGGCCGCCTGCGCTGCGGGAATCGCCGACCCCGCCAGCCCCAACGCCGACTGCAACCGAAGGATCCGGGCCAGCATCTTCGGCCCGTACCCGAACTGCCGTCGGCACAGGCGGTGCAGTTGGCGTTCGCCGACTCCGATCCGGTCGGCCACCTCACGGATGGACGTCTGCTGCTCCAGCAGGCCGACGATCACAGGAATCCTGCCGTCCGGCGGTGGCCCGAGGACTGCGCGAGACCGCGCGAACTCCTCGAGCGCCCGGCCGGGGTCGGTGTCGTCGACGATCCGGCCGAGGAATTCCGCAGTGGCGCGACCGCTCAGTACCTCGTCGAGCGGCACCCGAAGGTTGGCCAGCTCCTCTGCCGGCGTTCCCAGCAGATCCGGCAGTGTTCCTGGGGAACAGCGCAATCCGACGTAGCGGTCACCCTCCCGGCTGCGGGTGAGATACGGGCGGGAGTCGGGACCGGCCACGACGACGTCGCCGTTCATCCAGATGAGGTCCATGCAGCCGTCGGGCAGGATGGCAGCCTCGCCCGCCGCGGCCGTCTTCTGCCACACCACAGCGCCGGGGAACACCGACCGCCGCTCCGTGTACATGACCCCATGCTAGGCAGCGACTACGACATTCCGCCCGCCGTCAGATCTCCGGCTCGATCACGTGCAGGTCCGGCTCCCAGTCGTAGACGACGGCGGTCCGCAGCAGAATGTCTTGCAGTGACCGGCGCCGACTGTCGACTGCCGCCCACAACAATCCGAAGCCGAACATCACGTACAGCACCGCCCGGACGAAGGCGCGCAGCCAGCCGATCAGTTCGCCGTTGCGACTCACCACCCGCAGCCCCATCGTCACGGCACCGACGGTGCGGCCGCTCACCGCCCAGCACGCCGTCAGGTACAGCACCGCCACGGCGATGAACAACGTCACGGAGAGCACGGCGTTGGCGTCGGGAAACGAGAATTCCTGCGGTGAGAACAACAAGCGCAGGAATAGCGCGCCCACATAGGTACCGCCCATCACGGCGAGGACGACCCCCAGATCGATGCCGCAGGCCAGCCCCCTGGTGACGATTCCGGCGGAGCGATGGGCCGGCGCGTTCATGCCTCGCCCGGTTCGGCGGGTTCATCGTGTCCGCGCCCGAACAACTTGCCCACGAATCCGGCGACGGCGTCGTCGGCCTGCATGCCCTGGGTCCGCACCCCCCGGACCGCCTCGTTGGACATCGAGTCGGTCGACTCGCGGATGATGCGCGGCAGGTCGACGCCCTCGATCACGGTGTCCGCCAGAACCACCAGGTCGACGCGTCCGATGACGGAATCCACGTCGACGCGGTCGACGATCGCGCCCACGTCCACCCGCGCGGCGACAGCGTCGATGTCGACGCGATCGAGAATCTGCGGGATGTCGAGGCGGGCGGCGATGGCGTCCACGTCGACCCGGTCGATGATGCGCTGGATGTCGATGCCCTCGGCAACGACGTCGAGGTCTACGTGATCACGGACGATCGCGGTGAGATCCACCTCCTGCAGCGCAACCTGCACGACCTTCCGCAGCACCGCGTGCAGCACCCGATCCGCGAGTACGTCGGCGCTGCGCAGCGTCTCGGCGCCGCGTTCCTCCAGGGTGATCAGGAGCGGGTCGACTCCAGGCAGGAGCCGCGCCGCGTCGACGCCGAATCCGAACGCACGCTGCAACACACCACCGGCCGTCGCGGCGGCGCCGGCCGCGAGTCGCAGCGGATCGGGGGCTCTCCTGCCGTCCATACTTCGATATCCAAGCCCGTCGGCGGCGGGGGCGCACGACTTCCCGAATATGGTTATCCGGTCGGTGCGTGCGGGCCGTGCACGATGCGGGGGGACGGCCGGTCGCCGGACCGCTGGGGAGCCCAGTCTGCGAGTTCGGCGATCAGCTCGGCAACCCGATCCGAGCACCGGGCGGGATCCGGTGCCGGGCCCAACCCGAGACCCTCGACCACCAGCACGTTCCCGGGGGTGAGACCGTGGACGCCGAGCGACCACCCGAAGGTGCGGTTCCAGGCCAGAACGGCTTTCCGACCGCGGTAGTAGGGGATCTCGCCGGACAGTGTCACCACCGCGTCGAAGGCGGGAGTGCACCACCAGTCGACCGACAGGGCATCCACCGTCGCCGCGACGGAACCGACATATTCACCGACGTTCGCCGAGCTCGTGGCCCGGACCTGGCTGACGCTCATATACAACCCACTCTCGACGTTCGCAGAAACCCAGCAGAGGAAGCCGGACGTCAGGTTCACACTCGAGTCATTCGTCACGGACCGCCGCGAGGACGGGTTCGGGGTCTGCGACGAGGCTTCTACTTCATCGTCGGGCCGGAGCGACGTGCCCGGTAGCCACCCTGGGGTGCGCATACCCCACCCTCGAACACCGGTGTGCTGCCACACGGCTAACGGAATCCGGTGCCGCACCGACACACACAACACCCGGACCCGAAGGAGTATTTCGATGGCCCACAGGATCCGCAGGTTCCTCGCCGGAGCGGCCGCATCGTCTGCGCTCGCCGCCGCGGTTGTCGCGGCCGGCGCCGCACCCGCCCAGGCCGAACCCTCGGCCGACTGTCACACCGCCACCACGCCGACATCCGGCACCTCGCACTGCACGGCGAACGACGTGCCCGCGGGCAGGACCGCGGTCCACATCGGGACCGTCGAATGCTTCGGCCTGACCCCGCGGGCGATTCCCGGACCCGGCGGTGTCACGCACATTCCGTGGATCCAGGGCTATCGCCGCGACGGCGTGTGGGTTCCGACCGGAACACCGTCTACCGGATCGTGCGTCGGCGGGATCGGGGCCCCGTGGTGGGAGGCCGGCGTCTCGACCGGCGCCTTCACGACCTGCGGACTGCAAGAGGGGATCGTCACGTACGTCAGCGTCGGCTGCAACCCGATCCGCCCGCAGTAGGGCACACCAGCTCTCGACTGCCCCGGTCAACGAAACGAGGCCACGAACTCGTGGGAGTTCGTGGCCTCGTTGTCGCGATTCCGGAGAACCGCTCGTGGTGGGCGAAGGGGGACTTGAACCCCCACGTCCCGAAGGACACTGGCACCTGAAGCCAGCGCGTCTGCCATTCCGCCACTCGCCCTGAGCGACCCGGAAACATTAACACGAGGTCGCCAGAAATCACGATTCGTACAGGTCAGGACCCGGAAAGGCCACAAAAACGCCCGTTCAGGCAAAGACCGATATCATGCAAAGGCGTAGACCCGTGTCGTGGCTCGAGGCAATGACAGTACCGTGGGATACGCGTACGGCAGTGCCGCGACACGGACATGTCTCGTCACAGCCACCGCGCACCGAAGACAGAAGGCCCGACAGCCACGCAACCGTGAGGAGGTTCCGATGGGGATAGTTCAACGTTTCGAGCGGAAACTCCAGGGAGCCGTCGGCGACGCGTTCGCCCGGGTCTTCGGCGGCGGCGTGGTGCCGCAGGAGGTGGAGGCGGCGCTTCAGCAGGAGGCCTCCGACCGGATCCAGCAGTTGGACGGCGGACACCTGCTCGCGCCGAACAGCTATGTCATCGCCATCAACAACTCGGACCACGAAGAACTTGCCGCCGACAGAGACCTGACGGTCAAGGCCTTCGCCCGACACCTCGAAGACTTCATTCGCGACCAGGGCTGGCAGACGTATGGTCCCATTCATGTCGCGTTCGAACCGTCGCCTTCACTGCACACCGGGCAGTTCCGCACCCGGGGTTCGGTGGATCCGGACGCCGGCCGCCCAGGTGCGGCCACGCCGGGGCGACCCGAACCGCCACGCGGTCCCGCACCGCGACCACAGGCACCGTTTGTACCCGTCACGTCGAATCCAGGAGCTGGCCCCATGACGCAGAACTCAGGCTACGACCCCAGCCGCGAACCAGCGGGCAACCGCAATCCCGACCCGCAGTACGCGCGCAACGGTCATGCCCATGCAGGTCAGGACCAGCGGTACCCGCAGGGCTACCAGAACGGTTACGACCGTGGCGGCTACCAGCAGGGCGGTTACGACCAGCAGCAGTACCCCGACGACCAGCGCGGCGGGTACCCGCAGGATGCCGCCTACGGTCAGGCGTACGACCAGGGCGCGCAGGCACCCGGCTACGACCAGCCCGCAGATGCCGGCTACGACTACCAGCAGGGTGGCTACCAGCAGGGCGGTTACGACCAGCAGGCGTACGACCAGCAGGCGGCTCCCGCCCGTTACCCGGACGGTTCCTACGCGGAGGCCGGATACCAGCAGCCGCAGGGCTACGACCAGGGTTACGACCGCGGCGGCTACCAGCAGGGCGGCTACGACCAGCAGGCGTACGACCAGGGCTACGCCGACTACGACCAGGGTGGCTACCAGCAGGCCTACGCACCGGATGGCCACACGTTCACGGCTACGTTGCAGCTCGAGGACGGCAGCGGACGCCACTTCCAGCTGCGTGAGGGCAACAACATCATCGGCCGCGGCCAGGAGGCGCAGTTCCGCCTGCCCGACACCGGTGTGTCACGCCGCCACATCGACATTCGCTGGGACGGGCAGGTAGCGATGCTGTCCGACCTCGGTTCCACCAACGGAACCACCGTCAACGGTGCTCCCGTGCAGGATTGGCAGCTGGCCGACGGAGACATCATCCGAGCGGGTCATTCGGAGATTCTGGTCCGAATCCTCTGAGGCGCCACCGAGATAGGTCCCAGAGCAGGTTCCGCCGGTACCCGACCCCGAACTCCGCCGCCGAGACACAACCGAGACGGCTTCGATACTCGACCGACATCGCGTCGGAGCCCGTGTCGGACGTAACACGGTGTGGACTCCGTATCGTTGTGGGCTGTCCGTATCCTGATCGCAGGGTGCGGGTTGCCCATATGATGCTGCCAGAAAAAGACGCCGGCGCCTCGAACGCTCCGGCCACAGAAGGAGGTGGACTGCCGTGCAAGGTTTGATTCTGCAACTCACACGAGCAGGTTTCCTGCTTCTGCTGTGGCTGTTCGTGTGGACGGTTCTGCGGACGTTGCGCGGCGACATCTACGCCGGGTCCGGCGTCCGTGTGCCGCCGCGATATTCGCGCAGCGGCAACGTTCTGCCGTCGCTGGGCAAGACGAAGACGGCCAAGTATCTGGTGGTGACGCAGGGCGGTCTCGCCGGAACCCGGATCACCCTCGGCACCCAGCCCGTCCTGATCGGCCGCGCCGACGACTCCACCCTCGTCCTCACCGACGACTACGCCTCCACCCGCCACGCTCGGCTCTCCCCGCGGGGCGCCGACTGGTACGTCGAAGACCTCGGCTCGACCAACGGCACGTACCTGGATCGCGCCAAGGTCACCACATCTGTCCGCGTGCCGCTCGGTACCCCCGTACGCGTCGGCAAAACGGTAATCGAGTTGCGCCCGTGACCCTCGTACTGCGTTATGCCGCCCGCAGCGATCGTGGCCTTGTCCGTTCCAACAACGAAGATTCCGTCTACGCCGGTGCCCGTCTGCTGGCGCTCGCGGACGGCATGGGCGGTCATGCGGCCGGCGAGGTCGCGTCGCAGTTGATGATCGCGGCCCTCGCGCACCTCGACGACGACGAGCCCGGCGAGGATCTCCTCGGCAAGCTCGAGGCCGCCACCCGCGAGGGCAACGACACCATCGCCGACCACGTCGAGGAAGACCCCGAACTCGACGGCATGGGCACCACGCTCACCGCGATCCTGTTCTCCGGCAACAAGCTCGGGCTGGTCCACATCGGTGACTCCCGCGCCTACCTGCTCCGCGACGACTCCCTCGCCCAGATCACCCGGGACGACACGTTCGTGCAGTCGCTCGTCGACGAGGGACGGATCACCGCCGAGCAGGCGCACACCCACCCGCAGCGTTCACTCATCATGCGTGCCCTCACCGGTAACGAGATCGAGCCCACGCTGACGGTCCGCGAGGCCCGCGCCGGCGACCGCTACCTGCTGTGCTCCGACGGACTGTCGGACGTGGTCAGCGACGAGACCATCGAGAACACCATGCGTGAGGGCACGCAGGACGAGTGCGCCGACCGGCTCATCGAACTCGCCCTGCGCAGCGGCGGTCCGGACAACGTGACGGTCGTCGTCGCCGACGTCATCGACCTCGACTACGGGCAGAGCCACCCCATCGTCGCGGGCGCCGCCTCCGCCGACGACGAAGAGGACACCCCACCGCCGAACACGGCCGCAGGTCGGGCAGCCGCGATGCGTCCGCCGCGGGCCACGCCCAAGCGGGTCGTCCCGCAGGTCGAGGAACCGCCGACGAAGAAGAAGCGGCACCGCATGTGGTGGGCTGCACTCGCGCTCGGTCTGATCGTCGTGGTCGCCGTCGCTGCCTTCGTGGGGCGGGCTCTGATCCGCAACAACTACTACGTCGGCGCCGACGGCGAACGCGTCACCGTGCTGCGTGGTGTTCCCGGCTCGGTGCTCGGTTACTCGCTGCAGGAAGCGAATCTCGTCGGCTGTGTCGACGACGCCGGCGAATTGACGCTGATGTCGCCCACCGAGTCGCCGAACGGGTGCACCATCCTCGAGGTCGACGACCTGCAACCGTCCGCCCGCGAGCAGGTCCGTGCCGGGCTGCCCTCTGGCAAGCTCGACGACGTCCGCAACCAGATGACACGGCTCGCCCAGAACGACCTGCTTCCGGTGTGCGAAACGGAGGCGGCCACCACCACCACGACCACACCGGCACCGAGCCCGGCCCCCGCACCCGCACCCGCACCCGCACCGGAGACAACGCCGCCACCCGCGCCCGCTCCCCCGGCCGCGGTGCCGGTG
>RRBB01000297.1:0-11021 GCA_006543605.1 Rhodococcus sp. WS4 | reverse complement strand
CACCGGCGGCCCGCTCGGCCGCCGCCAACAGCAAGGCGGCCCGCAAGACCACCACCGACGGTGACCTACCGGCCCGCTCCTACCAGGCCCTGCTGGCCCACCTGGCCACCCTGACCCGCAACGACCTGCGCTACGGCGACGACGGACCGATCGTGGCGACCCTCGCCGTCCCCACCCCGACCCACCGACGCGCGTTCGAACTCCTCGACACCGCCATCCCCCTGACCGTCAAGTAGCCAGAACAACCACAACCGAAACCAACGAACCCCCAGCTCAACCGGGGGTTCGCTCGTCCACCTGACCGTAACTTCGGCCTAGCCGGGAACGTGCGCGATGCTACCGGTCGCGGCGCGGGCTGGTCGATGCGGCGTCCTCGATCGCATCATCGACGACAGTGGTGAGTTCGGTGGCGACCCGGTCCAGTGCCTGGGTGCTGCGTTGTGCCTTCGCCAGCAGCAGGGCGCCCTCGATCGCGGCGATGGACAGGGCGGCGATCGACTGGGCGCGGGACATCCGCACGCCGCGCTGCCACAACGCTGCCGCGATGGTCGATTCCCACGAGGTAAACGCTTCGCCCGCTGCCTGTTTCGCAGCGCGATACTCCCCGCCTTCGAGCGAGCCGGCTGCCACCGGGCAGCCGGCGGCATAGTCCGTGTCGAGGAGTTGCTGACGGAACACGTCGACGATCAGCGTGAGAGTCTGCGCCGGTTCACCGTCCGCGAGACTGGCGCTGATCATCGATCCCATGAGGCCACCCGCGCGGCGGGTGGCCTCCTCGGCCAATTGCGGCTTGCCGCCGGGGAAATGGTGGTAGATCGATCCCCGTGGGGCGTGCGCATGGTCGATCACATCCGCCAGCGAGGTCGCGTCGACGCCGCGTTCTCGAAACAGGGTCACCGCGCTGAGCATCATTCTCTCGCGTGCCGACGTGCGTGTGCCCATACCCACCCTCGCTGAGAACCGATTCCTATGCCGTTCAGCATAGCGTTTCCTGCCCGAACAACGCGGGCGAGATTTGTGCTCGCGCCTCCTGGCTTTCATAACGGTCTGTGGGTCAGCATCTCCCGGCATTGACTGATACTAGTAGTTACAGTTAATGTTCCTTCAGAAATATGCCGATCCGCATATCAGTGACGAGGAGTCGATTCCACCATGTCCCACTCGACGGTTGTTCATCCCGCCGCGCATCGGGCCCCCGCGCCCGGGCCGGGCCGGCGGGGCCGCTACCTCGCGCTCGTCGTGATCTGCCTGGCGGAATTGCTGGTGGTGCTCGACAACACCATCGTCAACGTCGCGCTGCCCTCGATCGGGGTGCGGCTGCACACCGATATGAGCGGTTTGCAGTGGGTGGTCGACGCCTACACACTGACCTTCGCGGGTCTGTTGCTGGCGTTCGGGCACCTCGGCGACCGGTACGGCAGGCGCACGCTGATGATGATCGGACTGGCCGGTGTCGCGGTCATGTCCGTCGGCGGCGCACTCGCCACCGACCTCGGCCAGGTGATCGCCGCCCGCGCCGCGATGGGAGTGTTCGCCGCCGCCGTGTTCCCGGCCACGCTCGCACTGATCATCAACATCTTCACCGATGCCCGGGAACGGGCCATCGCCATCGCCGCCTGGACGGCGATGGCCGGATTCGCCATCGCGATCGGCCCCACCGCCGGGGGGTGGTTGCTCGAGCACTTCTCCTGGCACTCGGTGTTCTGGATCAACGTGCCGGTCGCCGTGCTCGTCCTGATTCTCACCCGGGTGCTCGTCCCGGAATCGAGGGCGGCGCACGTCGGCAGGCTCGATCTGCTCGGGATCGCCCTGTCCCTGGTGAGCGTCACCGCGTTGGTGTGGACGATCATCGAGGCGCCGCATCGGGGTTGGCTGTCCCCGATCAGCCTGGTCGGCTACGCGCTCTCATTGGTGTGCTTCGCGGCGTTCGTCCTGTGGGAGCTGCGTACCGCCTTCCCTGTGCTGAACATGCAGCTCTTCCGGATCAGGCGGTTCTCCCTGCCGGCGTTGGCGATCGCGGTCGCCTACTTCAGCATGTTCGGGTTCCTGTTCATGATCACCCAGTACTTCCAGGGGGTGATGGAGTTGACGCCGCTGCAGTTCGGGCTGCACTCGTTACCGTTCGCCGCGGCCATCGCGATCGGGGCGCCGCTGGCCACGCTGATCGCCCAGAAGGTCGGCACCACCGCGGTCATCGTGTTCGGCCTGGTGGTGATGAGTATCGGAATGTTCATCGCCGGCCAAGTGAAGGTCGAGACGCCCTACCTGGGACCGGTGGTCATCTCGATGGTGCTGATGGGGCTCGGTCTGGCCATCGTCCAGGGCCCGGCCACCGAATCGATCATGTCGTCGGTGCCGCCCGAGGAGGCCGGGGCGGGTTCGGCGGTCAACGACACCACCCGCGAGGCCGGCGGCACCCTCGGCGTCGCGGTGCTCGGGTCGATCGTGGCGTCGGTGTACACGAGCGAGGTCGGCCCGCGGATCGATGCCATCCCGGATTTTCTGATGACCCCGTACGAGAAGAGCTTCGCCCGCGAAACCGTCATCAGCGTGCTCGAGATCGTCCAGCGTCCGACCAGTCCCGCGTTTGCGCAACAGAAGGCTGACCTGATCTATGCGATGAAATCGGCGTGTCTGGAGGGCTTCCAACTCGCCTCCTACCTCACCGTCTCGGTCTCGCTGCTGGTCGCGGTCGCGGTCGCCGTCTTTCTGCCGTGGAAGCCCGCCGGCGACTCCGTCCTCCTCCTCCGGAAAGAACGCCCCGAGGCATGATCCCGAGGAGGGCAGTGCGCGGCAGGTGTCACCCGAACGTGCGACCGAAAGCCACTGCCCGGCCCCTCAGCGTCGGTGATCGACGCCGAACCCGATGCCCCCCATCCCCTTCAACTCGGGCCGAGACAGCGGCACCGGTTGCCCCCCGAGGACCAGATCAGGGCCTCGCTCGGCCCGAACCGCCGAACAGCGCCGTGGATCTCTGGGGCAGTCACTGCTCCACGATCGAGAGGCGACCGGTTACAGGAAATCGCGCTTCGCCGCGCTGCGGGTCCGCCCCGCGAAACGGGACATCCCGCGCGCCGAGCACGGAAGCCTTCCCGAGGCGTGGCTGCCCCACAATCATTCCGGCCTGACAAAGTCCTACTGGTTCCTGTCCGCAGCTTGGCGGGGCACGACGGGGGCCGCTCGCCCTCTATTCCGGCGGACGGTCCGGAAACGCGGAAAGATTGACGTCGAGAAGGACATTCAGCCATACCAGGGCATCGACCAGGGTCTCTGCTCGGACGAGTGGAGAGGGTTCGCGTTCGGCGGCGTCGAGTTGCACCCGGGCCCCCACGCGGTCGCCGGCGAGCAGCGCCATCACCGACCGCAGGATTCGGCTCGCCGATGCGGGCACCTCGTCCAGGCCGAGGTGCCGCCCGCGGGTGGTGTGTACCTCGAGGACGAATGCCTCACCGTTCTCCGGGTATCCCAGACGCGCCGTGATCACGTCCGCGATCGCGGTGACGAGCCATGTGAGCACACCGCCGTAGAGGGACCGGCGCGCTGTCTCCGGTCCCGGTGCACGCACGAGCGGGGACAGCTCGGCGGATAGGGCGCCCATCTCTCGGTTCCCGAGGAGTTCCACCAGGTGCCCCGCCAGCCTCGCCTCGTACGCGAAGTCGCCGACGTTCGACCCCATCGACATCGAATACCCGCGGCACCGCCAGCACACACCTGTCGTACACCCTGGGCAAGCCTGTAAAACGTGTGGATCGGTTCACAGGTTCCAGAGTCGGAGCAGCGCGGCCCGCAGGCGGGCGGAGGGGATGCGGTGGTCGGTGCGCAGTCGGCGACCCGGGTGCCCGAGGTCGACGAGCTGTGCCTGCGCGTCGGTCACCGCGATCGGTTCCAGGCCGATTCGGGTGCGGAGTTGGTACCCAACGGCTTTGTGGGTGTGGGGGCCGCGATCGGGTCGGAGTCTATGACCCTTGGCGGGTCGAGCCACTCGTTGTTTTCGGTGATCTGGAGCAGGACGTCGCCGCGCTGGAGGCGGCCGCGGCTTCGTCGGCGATGGTGGAGCTGTGGGATGCGCTGGCGGAGCGGATGATCGCCCGCCGGTTGGTGGCGATCACGCCTGTGTGCAGGTTCGGCGACGGCAGGACCCTCATCCCGGCCTTGACGTAGTGCGCGAGCGCGGCCGGTGAGGTGGCGTGTGCGTGCACTGCGGCCCTGGAGGCGTTGACGATGAGGGAGTCGCCGGCACGCAGTGACAGCAGGTCGGGTGCGTCCTGGCCGAGGTAGGCGATCGCTACATGCAGAGGTCGCCGCGTTCGGATGGCGTGGGTGTTGTGCGGCTAGGGACTGGGCCCGTGGAATGTGGTCCCCGTACTCCGAGACGGTCGCGGGGTCGTGGTCCGCTGCGTCGAAGTAGCGGAATGTCGATCCAAGGTCCGCCGCCCGTAATGCGCTGACGCCGGTTGTTGCGTTCTCTACGGCTCTCAAGTGGCACGGCGCGTGGTCGTCCCGGCCTTCGTCGGGTGGGCGTGGCGCCGGGATGTCAGACGGTCAGGTGATTAGTGTCGGGGAAGTGAGCCGTAGCGAGCGGGTGGTGATGTTCGACGTCGATGGTGGTTTGGCGGACCTGTCGGAACTCGCTCACCTGTTGACCGGTGACCCGGAGGGGAGCCGCCGACAGGCGTGGCAGCGGTTCTTCGAGCATGTCGGGCAGGCGGCGGTCATCGAGCCGGGCCGGGATGTGGTGGAGGCGGTGGCCGGGCTGGGGTTCGTGGTGGTGTATTCGACAACCCGGCCCGTCTCCTGTGCGGGGCAGACCCGGATGTGGCTCGGCGAGCACGGGTTTCCGCCGGGGCGGGCGTTGCTGTGCCGCTCTCGCGGCGATCACCGTGCCGCAGTCGACGTCAAGGTCGGCCACTGTCGAGCCGTCGGGTCGTGGTTGTCGGCGTTCGTCGACGACGAATCAGAGGCCGTGGAGGTACTGCGGTCCGGCGGGGTGCGGGCGAACTGCTTCGCCGCGTTGTCCGGGCTGCGGGTGCGGGAGCTGCGCGCCACGCTGACCGCGGGGACACCCGGCGCACCGACCGGGCCCGGGCACCGATCGCGGGGTCACGGTCACCGTAGTGCGCCGCCCCGCAGGCGGGGCGCGGTGGCACAGGGAGCGGACTGAGGCACTTGTTGCCTCTTCGTGGGTAGGGGTTTCGTCGCGCGTGTCTTCTCCCTTCCGGTGGGGTAGTCGCACGGGGGACGCCACGGGTGTGGGGATGCCACAATCATGGGCATGCCCGACACACCGAAGGACAGCCGTGGCCCGATCGCGCCGGGGGCGCGGGTCCGGGTGCGGGTGGGCGGCCCCCACAGTTCGGACTGGGTGTGGTGGTCGACGATTACGCCGCCGAAGCGGGTTCCGGTGCCGGTCACGACTGGGCTCCGGTGCGACGGTGGGCTGTCGCGGCCGACGACGGGCGGTTGGTGTTCGCCGACGATGGTGACGTCGAAGCCGCTCGACCAGAGGGGAGCTGAGACTGACGTCCTGTGCGGCACTGCACTCGGCTAACGCTCTGACACGATGACCACCGGCCTACCGCCTCTCGTGAATTCCTCCAGAAGTACGAGGCGCTTGCCGAATCCGCACCGGCAGGTGCCCGGACCTACAGTGGATCGTGCGGGGGATTCTGTGCTGCCGCGGAACAGTCGTGTACGAGCAGTGGGCTCGCCGGGTGATCAGGGGCGGGAGTCGTCGATCCAGTACGTGAAGGTGTACCTGCTGACGCCGGGCTCATCGGTGGTCAGGCGAAAGGTGCACGCGGGCCGGTCGAGGAGGCGAAACGCCGGCGGGCTCGGTGGTCAGATCTGCGACTCGCGCGGTGGTGCGGGGTCGGCGTACTCGGCGCGCCGGACCTTCGCGGCCGCGCGCAGGGGCGTGTTCAGGGTGTTGTACATGGCGACCAACGCGTCGACTGCCCACTGGCGGGCCACGTCACGGTCGACAGGGTCGTCGAGATCGACCGGCCTGTAGGTCGCGATGCGTGATGCGCGTTTGTCGTCGAGCCGCTCCCATGACAGCTCCAGTCCGAGCTTGGTCTGCCAGGAGGCGGCGTCGGCAGCGAATTCGTCGAACAGGGCGTTGTTGAGATCGCGGTTGTAGGTGTCGATGTAGGCATCGACGCGCAGGCGGCCGTCGCGGACGGTCAGGTCCCAGTTCCCGAATGGTCCGGAGGCGAAAGAGATCCAGTTGCCTTCCCCGGTGTCGGAACCGAGATGGCGGGCTGGCGGGTGTTCGCGTCGGTGAGGATGTCGGTGAACAGGGCTTGCCGGGCGGCATTGACCGGAGTGCTCACGCGGGCTTCGGCGGCGCTGCCGGCGGTCTTGACCGTTTTCTGCCAGTGGTTGGGGCGCGAGACGATGTCGAAGACCGGCGCCGGGGGTCCGCTGCCGATCTGCACGATGCCGACCTCGACCCCGAAGAAGCCGAGTTCGCTGTCGGTGCGTTCGTTGAGCCAGTCGAGGGCGCTGCGGAACTCTTCCCGGAAATTGGGGGCGACCCAGATGACGGTGGAGGCGTCGAGGCCGGAGGCGTAGACCAAGCATTGTCCGAGGTGTCCGTGGTCGGTGCGTTCGAGTTGGTTCTCGATGATGACGGAGCGGTCGTTGCCGTCCTTGGCGTGGATGTCGAGGCGGAAGTCACCGATCCGGACCTCGGTGTCCACGACGATCAAGGACATGCCCAGGGCGTCGGCGAGAACGTCGATGTTCTCGGCGAGCCACGGTGTGAAGTCACCGGATTCGGAGGTCCACACCGACCTGGCGTCCGCGATCCGGCGCAGCCTACCCAGGTTCTTGCTGTCGAGTTCGTCCATGTCGACTCGCCCCACTTCCGCGCCCGGTCCTTCGCTGTGGGGTCAGCGTACGGCCGACCGACCGGTGTCGGTGCCGCGTTCATGACCGGAATTGGCCTGTGTGTGGTGCAGATATAACGCAGTCACGCACAGGGACAGCGGCGTCCGCGGTCACCACGCCCGTTTCCGCGGCATCGGTGCTCCAGGGTGCGGTGTGGATGCTGCGCGGCGTAGAACGGCCACCGCGCCCGCGCCGCCGCGGTGGACGAGGGTTCCGGCGCGTGTCTTCCCGCGGAGCGGGTCATGTTCCCGGGGCGTTCGATGAGGGTGGGGCGTGTGGGTTCGGCGGGCCGCCGGAGGTGACGGTGAGTGTCCAGTCGCGGCGTTCGGTGACGGCGCGGTGTAGGTGCTGTGCCCAGCGGCGGCGTTCGTCGCCACTGCGATCGTGGGTGATCGTGATTCGTCTGGTCCACCTTTCGGGTATCCCGCGGTCGTTGATCGCCAGCCCGATGACAACCCGAAGATCGGGATCGGGCGTTCCGGTGACCACGATGCGTCCGGGTTCGCCGCCCATCTCCATCCGGGCCCCGAGTACCGCGGCGACTACTTCGGCCACCTCGAGCACGGACTGCGCCCCGAGCACGTCGATGTAGTCGACTTCGGTCATCTCGGTCCTCCATTCCGTGCCGGGCCGCATATCGCCGGCACCTGGAACCGAATCACATCACGCACGTCGGTCGACGGCTCGGGTGGCACCGGCGGCCCGTTCATCAGCGGCTGGAACGGGTCGGGCGCTTCGGGCTCCGGCCACACCGGTACTGGTCGGGTGCACGCCTCTGCCGTTACCGCGTGCGACCGAGCGCACGGTGCGTTACGTGAACGTGAGGTGCGGTCGTATCGGTCTTTATAAAGGGACTTCTTATAGAGACTGATAATGTCTGATGAATGGATCCTGTCCTCAACCCGTTCAAGCCCGGAGCCGGTCTGCGCCCGCCCATTCTCGCTGGTCGCGACACTCTGTTCGGGGACTTCGACATCGTTCGCCGGCGTATCACCGAACTGGGCGAAGGCGACCGCAGCTGGATTCTCACGGGACTGCGCGGGGTCGGCAAGACCGTGTTGATCGGGGAACTCGCCCGCACTGCGATCAACGGTGGCTGGATCGTCGCCAAGCTGGAGGTCCGCAAGGGTCATCCCATGGCCGAGGAACTCGCCACCACGCTCGCCACCAGCCTGCGGGGCGCGACGCGACGATTCGACCCGCGCAAGCTCACCCAACTGTTGGGCGTGTTCAAGTCGTTCACGGTGTCGCTGAACGTGGGTGTCGTTACCCTCGGCGTCGATATCGATCCGGCTGCCGGGTTCGCGGACACCGGCCGGTTGTCCACCGACCTGACCGACCTGTTCGTCGTTCTCGGTGAGACCGTACGTGAGCTGGGTGTCGGTGCGCTCATCCTGATCGACGAGCTGCAGGAGGCCACGGCCGACGAGATGGCGGCGGTCAGCACCGCCATCCATCAGATCAGTCAGACCTCGCCGGTGTTGCCCCTGTTCCTGGTCGGCGCGGGCCTGCCGTCGCTGCCGTCGCAGTTGGCCACGGCCAACAGTTACGCCGAGCGGCTGTACCAGTTCCGGGCATTGTCGACCCTGAGCGAGCTGGACTCGCGTGCGGCACTCGTGCAACCGGTCATCGAACGGGACGCCGAATGGGACGAACCGGCACTGCGACTGGCTCTGGATGCAGCGAACGGTTACCCCTATTTCCTGCAGGAGGTGGGGAAGGCGGTGTGGAACAACGCCTTAGGCCCGGTCTTCACCGTCGAGGACGCGCAGGTCGGCACCGAAATCGCGCGAGCGGAAGTCAATGCTGGTCTCTACCAGTCGCGGTGGGACCGTGCGACACCGGCGCAGAAGGACTTGCTGCGTGCCCTGGCGGAGGAAGGCGATGGCGATGGTGTCGTCGTCCGGGACCTGGCCAGGGCCATGGGCAAGCCCAGCGCGTCGGCGCTCTCCGTGCCGCGTGACGAACTGATCAAGAAGGGCCTTGTCTACGCGCCCGAACGAGGAGTCCTCGCCTTCACGGTTCCGGGTTTCCACCAGTTCATCCCCGAACAAGACTGACCTGATTGCTCGATGTGGCCGTGCCGCGCCGTGGCACCGCCTCCTCGATTGCGCGCCGAGATCGGCCTGCGTGGCCGTGGGGTTTGCGTGGGCTACGACTACGAGGTGTCTCATGTGGGGAGTGCTTTGAAACAGGTAAGCGCGGCGACGAGTTGGAGGAATCCGGCACCGAACAGGGCCCACTGTGCAGGTGGCGTCGAAGCGTCGGCGCGCTCGCTGTGAGCAAGGTGCCGTCCGGGGCTGGCGCGATGTTCCAGGGATGATCGAGCCCGACGATCTCGGTGACAATATCCAGCGCCGGCAAGGACTCCGCGCCATTTGGTGGTGCACCGCACGCTGGCGCGGCCGAGACATACACGAGGAGTGCACCGGACCTCACACCTGATGTCGGCTGCTGGTCCGGGCGGGAATGCCACGCGGTGGGTGCGGTCGAACGGCCCTCGATCATGCAGCAACCCAGGGTGGACGCAGACCACCCGGCACGTGAGAGCCCACGGGATGGCTTCTGCGTGGGGGATGGGTCGGAATGGGATCTCGCACTCTGCTGTCGTCGGACACTGCGACGGCGCTCCCGTTCTGGTCTTCTCGGTGCCGCGCACCCGGGTTTCGGGCCGGGCAGGTGGCAGGAGTGGTGCAATGAAGGTGTGTGACGAGATGAGTGAGCGGTGAAGCAGGTCCTGAAGACGGTGCTGGTGTGCCTGGTGGTCGGCGCCGCGGTGCTGGTGGTGTGGGCGGTCGCGTCGCGACCGGACTCGCCCGAGCCGCCGCGCCCGCTGCCCGATTCCGCGGTCATGGTCCACGGCGGACCGACGACGTGCAGTGAATTATTCGGTCAGTCCTGTGATTTCGGGTTGCAGTCCGCCTTCAACCGGTGGGGGACAGGTCTCGCTCCGTTCGTCGATTCCGGGGTCCTGGGCCCGTACGCCGAGCGGATCGGGTTCGTGGCGTCGGCGAAGCTGAGTCTGGACGCCTGCGTACTCTCCCACACCACCGGAAAGACGGTCCTCGAATTCGTCGAGCAGGCGCAACGGCAACACCCGGACGCCGGCAGCCCCGAGCTGTTTCCGTTCTGGAACCGGACCCGGCAAACCTTGTGCCCCCTGTGACCCGCACAGTCGATTACGGCTTGACGTCGACGGTGTTCCGCCGCATCACTTGTCGCAGGCGATCCCGTCCTTGTCTCGGTCGAGTTTCGTCGAGTAGCCGGGCTCGCCTTGGTAGATCGGCGCTGCACCGGCTGCTTTTGCGTCGGCGCAGGACGCGTAGCTGACCGATGATTGCGGGGCGGTGTGGATCGGCGCCGGGGGGTTGGCCGGAATCGCGGCGGAGGCTGGCGGGGGAGCAACGGCCACGGTTGTCGTGGGCGCGACCGGCGGGGCGACGGCCGTGGTGGTCACCGGCAGGGCTGCGGTTGTGGTGGCGGGCGCTGCGCTGGTGGTGGTCGTGGGTCGTGCGCTCGATGCGTCGACCAGCTGGGCCACCCGAGGCCGTGGTGGTGGTCGACGTGCTGCTGGACTGCGCGCCGCCACCGGAGCCGCTGAGGAGTGCGGAGATGGCCAGCGCTGCCATCGCGAGGGTTGTCTTCTTCATTCCGGCATGAAATCAGGCAAACAGAACGTTCGGTATCCGCTGAGTGACCGACAGGTGGCGATATCGACCGCGTCAGCCCGGCTTTGTTGCGATTGTTTCGTTTGTTGCGAATATTTCGTTTAGGAGGTGGCGTGATGTCCGCAGCACATGATCAGCCGACCGTTGTCGAGCAGGAGCAGGCCCGGCAGGCCCTGCAGCTGCTTCGTGATGTCGAGCCGACGGGGGAGACCCTCGATGTGACCGTGGCCGGCACCTCGGAGTCGGTGCATCTACCTCGGGCGGCGCTCGATCTGATCCCATGAGAGTGGGTGAACGGAAAACCGCCCAGCGACTGTGCGACGGCATCCACCATCTGGACCGTTCCCGATTTGGTGGACAGTCGCCTGATTCAGATTAGCGACTGGCTCCCGACCATGAAGGGACAGCAATGGGATCGACGAGACGTAGCTTCACAGCCGAGTATAAAAAGCAGGCAGTACA
>RRBB01000296.1:0-11232 GCA_006543605.1 Rhodococcus sp. WS4 | reverse complement strand
CGCCGAATCCATCGTCGTCGCCGTCCTGTCCGCCCTCGCCGGCGAAGGCACCCTCGACCGCTCCAAGGCCGTCGACGCCGCCAACCGGTACCGCATCGACGACGTCCGCGCCGCCGCCGTGTCCTACACCGACACCGGGAGCGCATAACCCGGGATCCTCACCCACCGCCGCCCGTGTGTCCGTCGGACAACACGGGCGGCGGTGGGCGTAGGTTCTTGACTATGGTCGAGCAGAGTCCGTTGGTCTCCCGCAGACGACAAACCCGGGATCCGTTGCCCGACGCACTGTTGCGTCGCGTCAAACAGTTCTCCGGACGCCTCTCGACCGAGGCCGTCACGACGATGCAGGATCAGCTGCCGTTCTTCGACGACCTCGACGCCGCCCAACGCTCCAACGTGCAGTTGCTGGTCCAGACGGCGGTCGTCAACTTCCTCGAATGGCTCAAGAACCCGGACAGCGACATCCGATTCAGCCTGGACGCGTTCCAGGTCATCCCGCAGGACCTCGCGCGCAGGCTCACCCTCAGCCAGACGGTGGACATGGTGCGCGTGGCGATGGAGTTCTTCGAGCAGTGGCTCCCCGCGCTCGCCCGCAACGATCAGCAGCTGATCGCCCTCACCGAGGCCGTGCTGCGGTACGGCCGCGAACTCGGTTTCGCGGCCGCCTCCGTGTACGCCAGTGCCGCGGAGTCCCGCGGCGCCTGGGACACCCGGCTCGAAGCGCTCGTGGTCGACGCCGTGGTCCGAGGTGACACCGGTTCCGACATGTTGTCGCGGGCGGCGACGCTGAACTGGGACGCGACCGCTCCCGCGACCGTCATCGTCGGCACGCCGCCCGAGGACGAGCGGGTGTCCGTCGTCGGCACGGTCCACACGATCGCGCAGAAGCACGGCCGCGCCGCCCTCGCCGTCGTGCAGGGCTCGCGGCTCGTGATGGTGGTCAGCGGCGAGCTCCAGGAGGGGTCGGGTCTCTCGAGCTTCATGACCGATCTGCTCGGCAAGTTCTCGGACGAGCCGGTGATCATCGGGCCGACGACACCGACGCTGGGCGCGGCGCACTTCAGTGCGGTCGAGGCGCTCGCCGCGATGCAGGCGGTGGCCGGCTGGCGGGGCGCCCCTCGACCGGTCCACGCCGCCGAGTTGCTACCCGAACGCGCACTGCTCGGTGACAACGCCGCAGTCACCGCTCTGAACGACCATCTGGTCGCGCCGCTGGCCGCCGCAGGAGGTGTTCTCACCGACACTTTGGACGCATATCTCGACTGTGGAGGTGCGGTTGAGACTTGCGCCCGGCAGCTGTTTGTTCATCCAAATACTGTCCGGTATCGACTCAAGAGAATCGCCGAAGTCACCGGACGCGATCCGACGAATCCGCGGGATGCGTACGTGCTCAGAGTGGCCGCGACAGTGGGCCGATTGACACATTCCCATAACGAACCCATCACACGTTTAACACCAGTCACACCCTTCCCATTCGGAGAAGCAGGGCTGTAACGAACGCATGTCCAGATTCGATGCGAGGGCCCCACGTGCAATTTTGTGGGAACCCAACAAATCCGCCGACGAAGGTTCATCCGCAACGACATCTCGCAGTACGCGGTTGACGGTGTTCTCTTGAAGAGTGATTTCGTTGCTCGCCCCGGGTCAGGGCTCTCAGACACCCGGCATGCTCATCCCTTGGTTGGAGCTGCCGGGTTCTCATGACCGTGTCGCACTGTGGTCGAAGGCTGCCGGCCTCGATCTCGTCCGCCTCGGTACCACCGCGACAGCGGAGGAGATCACCGACACGTCGGTGACCCAGCCACTCGTCGTGGCCGCCGCGATCCTCGCCTTCGAGGAACTCGACGCGCGCGGCCTGGTTCCCGCGGACACCATCGCGGCCGGACACTCGGTCGGTGAACTCGCCGCCGCCGCCGTTGCGGGCGTCCTGTCCGCCGACGATGCCGTCGCCCTCGCCGCCGTCCGCGGCGCGGAGATGGCCAAGGCGTGCGCACTCGAGCCGACCGGCATGTCCGCAGTCCTCGGAGGCGACGAGGCCGAGGTGCTCGCCCGCCTCGACGAGCTGGGGCTCGAGCCGGCCAACCGCAACGCCGCCGGGCAGATCGTCGCGGCAGGTCTGCTGTCGGCTCTCGAAGAGCTCGCGGCGAACCCGCCCGAGAAGGCGCGGGTCCGCGCACTTCCCGTCGCAGGCGGGTTCCACACCCGGTTCATGGCCCCCGCCCAGGAGGCCGTCACCGAGGCTGCGTCCAAGATCACACCGGGTGAACCCACCCGCACTCTGCTCTCCAACGCCGACGGCGCACCGGTCGCATCCGGAGCCGACGCACTGACTAAGCTGGCCGCGCAGGTAACCCGACCTGTGCGTTGGGATCTGTGTACCGCAAGCCTGCGGACCGCTCAGGTCTCCGCGATCGCGGAGCTTCCACCAGCCGGAACCCTGGTCGGTATCGCCAAACGTGAAATGCGCGGCACGCCGACCCTGGCACTCAAGACCCCGGGGGATATCTCCGCGCTGGCCGAACTGACAGAACTCGGCTAGTTTGCTGCGCGCACCTCGGTGCGTGCAGGGCCCGCAGGCGCGGCCGATGGGGACGTGCCTGCAACAACTCCAGATACATCTACACCGAATCAGAAGGGAGCCACTCAGTGGCCGCCACCCAGGAAGACATCATCGCCGGACTCGCGGAGATCATCGAGGAGGTCACCGGTATTGAGCCGTCCGAGGTGACCATCGAAAAGTCTTTCGTCGACGACCTCGACATCGACTCCCTCTCCATGGTTGAGATCGCCGTCCAGACCGAGGACAAGTACGGCGTGAAGATCCCCGACGAGGATCTCGCCGGACTGCGCACCGTCGGTGACGCCGTGTCCTACATCCAGAAGCTCGAAGCAGAAGGTGGCGCCGACGCGGAGGCTGTGAAGGCCAAGCTCGAAGCTGCCAAGAACGACGAGGAGTGAGCTCAACCGTGACTTCCGCCTCGACCAACGGGAGACAGTTCCCCAACATCGTCGTCACCAGCCTCGCGGCTACGACGTCGATCGCTGGTGACGTGGATGCCACGTGGAAGGGCCTGTTGGCCGGCGAGAGCGGCATCGACACCATCCGGGAAGCCTTCGTCACGGAGAACGACCTGCCGGTGACGATCGGCGGCAAGCTCAAGGTGTCGCCCGACGAGTCGCTGTCGCGGGTCGAGATCCGCCGGATGAGTTTCGTCGAGCGGCTGGCGCTCGTCCTGGGCCGTCAGGTCTGGGAGAACGCCGGTAGCCCGGAGGTCGACAAGGATCGCCTCGGCGTCGTGATCGGCACCGGACTCGGCGGCGGCGAAGCACTCATCGACGCCGTCGAGAAGATGAAGGCCGGTGGCTACCGCAAGGTGTCGCCGTTCGCCGTCCAGATGGTGATGCCCAACGGTCCGTCGGCCACCGTCGGACTCGAGCTGGGGGCTCGCGCCGGAGTGATCACTCCCGTGTCGGCTTGCTCCTCGGGTTCCGAGGCCATCGCCCATGCGTACCGCATGCTGGTGATGGGCGACGCGGACATCATCGTCGCCGGTGGTGTGGAGGGTTACCTCGACGCCGTGCCGATCGCGAGCTTCGCGATGATGCGCGCGCTGAGCACACGCAACGACGATCCGAAGGCGGCTTCGCGGCCGTTCGACAAGGATCGTGACGGCTTCGTGTTCGGTGAGGCCGGAGCGATGATGGTCCTCGAAACCGAGGAGCACGCCAAGGCTCGCGGTGCCACCATCCACGCCCGCCTGCTGGGCGCGGGGATCACCTCCGACGGGTTCCACATCGTCGCCCCCGATCCTTCGGGTTCGGGTGCTGCGCGGGCCATGACGAGGGCGATCGAGACTGCTGGATTGACGAAGAAGGACATCCAGCACATCAACGCGCACGCCACGGCCACGCCGATCGGTGACACGGCAGAGGCGAACGCCATCACGGCTGCCGTCGGCAACCATGCTGCGGTGTACGCACCGAAGTCCGCGTTGGGGCACTCGATCGGCGCCGTCGGTGCGCTCGAGGCGGTGCTCACGGTCCTGAGTCTGCGTGACGGAGTCATTCCGCCCACGCTGAATCTCGAGAATCAGGATCCAGAGATCGACCTGGATGTCGTCAAGGGCGAAGCCCGTTACGGCGAGATCGATTTCGCGATCAACAACTCGTTTGGTTTCGGTGGGCACAACGTCGCGCTCGCCTTCGGCCGGGCCTGACAGCCGGTCCTGCTAGATCGCGGGTGGAGACCCCTTCTCGAAGGGGTCTCCACCCATCGACAGCCCCATCCGGGCCCGCTACAGAGGAGGACGCGATGACAATCCTGGCACCCGCGACGAAGTCCGATGCATCGATCGATCCGCGCGATCCCCTTGCGCGCCTGGAGAAGCTGTTCGACGCCGGGACTGTCGTCCCGCTCCATCCGCGTGACAAGTCCGGTGTGCTGGCCGCGTCCGGCAACATCGACGGTGTCCGCACCATCGCCTACTGCTCCGACGCCACCGTCATGGGTGGTGCCATGGGCGTCGAAGGCTGCAAGCACATCGTGACGGCGATCGACACCGCCCTCGAGGAAGACGCCCCGATCGTGGGTCTCTGGCACTCGGGTGGCGCGCGTCTCGCCGAGGGCGTCGAGGCCCTGCACGCCGTCGGACTGGTCTTCGAGGCCATGGTCCGCGCGTCCGGCCGCGTCCCACAGATTTCTGTCGTCCTCGGCTTCGCAGCCGGTGGAGCGGCCTACGGTCCCGCGCTCACCGACGTCGTCATCATGGCGCCGGAAGCCCGTGTCTTCGTCACCGGACCCGACGTGGTCCGCAGTGTCACCGGTGAACAGGTCGACATGGTGTCCCTCGGCGGTCCCGACACCCACACCAAGAAGTCGGGCGTCGCGCACATCGCCGCCTACGACGAGGGCGACGCCCTGCACCGGGCCCGCCGCCTGGTGTCGATGTTCTGCGAACAGGGCGAGTTCGATCAGGCTGCCGCCGCGCACGGCGACACCGATCTGCGCGCCCTCATGCCGGAGTCGGCGAAGCGCGCCTACGATGTCCGTCCGATCGTTCACGAACTTCTCGACAACGTCGAGGGCGAGTCGAGTTTCGAGGAGCTGCAGGGCAATTACGCCCGCAGCATCGTCACCGGCCTCGGACGTCTCGGTGGCCGCACCGTCGGTGTCATCGCCAACAACCCGCTCCGCCTCGGTGGTTGCCTCAACTCGGAGAGCGCCGAGAAGTCGGCTCGTTTCGTCCGGCTGTGCAACGCTTTCGGCATCCCGCTCGTCGTGGTCGTGGACGTCCCCGGATACCTGCCCGGTGTGAGCATGGAATGGGAAGGCGTGGTGCGCCGCGGAGCCAAGCTGCTCCACGCGTTCGCCGAGGCCACCGTTCCCCGCGTGACGGTCGTGACCCGGAAGATCTACGGCGGCGCCTACATCGCCATGAACTCCCGGGCGCTCGGCGCCACCGCCGTCTACGCGTGGCCCGACGCCGAGGTCGCCGTGATGGGCGCCAAGGCCGCCGTCGGCATCCTGCACAAGCGTGCCCTCGCCGCGGCACCGGAGGAAGAGCGTGAGGCTCTGCACGAGCGTCTGGCCATCGAGCACGAGAGCATCGCCGGCGGCGTCGACCGGGCCGTCGCGATCGGTGTGGTGGACGAGGAGATCGATCCCGCCAAGACGCGCAGTGTCGTTACCGCCGCCCTCGCCGCCGCTCCCGCCAGCCGCGGCAATCACAAGAACATCCCGCTGTGATCTGAGCTCTGTTCGAGAGAAGGCCCCCACCGTTGCGGTGGGGGCCTTTTCGTGTGCCTGGACGTATGTGGGGTCAGCCGACGTCGCGACGCAACCAGGTGACCTCGGCACCTTCTCCGCCGCTGCGGAACGGCTCGAGAGCCTCGTCCCAGGCGGTTCCGAGCGCGTAGTCCAGTTCGGCGGCGATGTCGCCTCCCGCTTGCATCAGTGCCCGCAGGCGCATCTCCCCCACGACGACGTCGCCGTTGGCGCTGGTGGACCCATGCCACAGACCCATGCCGGGCACGTGGCTGTACCGCTCGCCGTCCACGCCCTCACTGGGATCCTCGGTGACCTCGAAGCGCAGCATCGGCCAGGCGCGGAGCGCGTTGACCAGCCGCGAGGCGGTGCCGACGGGCCCCACCCAGCTGGTGGTCGCGCGCAGGACGCCGTTGGAGGCCGGCTGCGAGGTCCATTTCAGGTTCGCTCGGCAGTCGAGGGTCGCGGTCAGCGCCCATTCGATATGGGGGCACAACGCGGCGGGCGACGAGTGGATGTAGACAACACCAGCCGTCACGTCCGCGAACTGATTCAATGCGCGCACTCGAGCCTCCTGCTTCGACGAGGGACGTCTTCCCCAACGGCCTCAGTCGGTGTGTGCAGCACGCTCGGTTGACCAGTGTGCCCTGTGATGCCTGTGTTGCGCCAGTGATTCGATCAATCGGTGTGTCATCACATTCGGCGTTCCGAGAGGATACCGTCGCTCAGCTCGGTCCACAGGGGCTTGGCCCAGTCGCCGAAGTCGCGGTCCGTCAGCGCGACGCACGCCAGCCCCGCGGCCGGGTCGACCCACAGGAACGTCCCGGACTGCCCGAAGTGACCGAACGTCTGCGGCGAGTTACCCGTACCCGTCCAGTGCGGCCGCTTACCCGATCGGATCTCGAAGCCCAGACCCCAGTCGTTGGGCCGCTGTGAGCCGTATCCGGGCAGGATTCCGTCGAGTCCGGGAAATTGGACGGATGTTGCCTCTGCGAGCGCCTGAGGCGAAATGAGCGCCGGGCGGAACAGTTCGGCCGCGAACCGTCCGAGATCGCCCGCCGACGCCTGCGCTCCGTGGCCGGCCGGTCCCACGAGTGCAGACGCGTCCATCGACAGCGGAGCGAACACGGATTCCGCGACGTACTCGGCGAAGTCGATCGACGTCTCGGCGGCGAGGAAGTCGGCGAGCACCTCGAAGCCGGCGCTCGAGTAGATGCGTTTGCGCTCCGGTGCGGTCTGCACCCGCTCGGTGTCGAACGCGAGACCCGACGCGTGCGCCAGCAGATGACGCACGGTCGAGCCCTCCGGGCCTGCGGGCTGGTCGAGTTCGACGGCCCCCTCCTCGGTGGCCACCAGCACTGCGTACGCGCAGAGCAGCTTGGTCACCGAGGCCAGCGGGAAGACGCGCTGCTGGTCGCCGTACTCACCGATCACCCCTTCGTCTCGCGACAGGACCACCGCCGCAGCGTTGTCCACGGGCCATCGGGCGATCTGATCGAGACTCTGCACCCGGTCAGCCTACGAGAGCGGCCCGCAGTCAGCTGCGGTGAGCCGTCACCAGTCGGCTTCGGTGTACCGAATGACGCCGCGAATGTTCTTGCCGTCGAGCATGTCCTGATACCCGTCGTTGACCCCTTCGAGGGTGTACGTGCGGGTGATCATGTCGTCGAGGTTCAGCTGCCCCGACTTGTACATGGCCAGCAGGTTCGGGATCTCGACCCGAGCGTTGCCGCCACCGAAGATGGTGCCCTTCAGGTCCTTCTGGAGCATCGAGAACAGGAACAGGTTCAGCTTGACGTCCATGTCGGTCATGGCGCCCATGGCGGTGACGACGCAGGTGCCGAACTTGCTGGTGAGCAACAGGGCTTCCTCGACATATTCGCCGTGCATCTCCCCGACCGTGATGATCGTCTTCTGCGCCATCAGCCCGTTGGTGAGGGCGATGATCGGCTCGATTGCGGCAGCGGCACTCTCGAACGCGTGGGTAGCCCCGAACTTGAGTGCCTGTTCCCGCTTCCACGGCACCGGGTCGATGGCGAAGATCTGCCGGGCCCCGGACGCCACCGCGCCCTGCAGCGCGCTCATGCCGACGCCGCCGACACCCATGATGACGACGGATTCGCCCGGCTTCACCTCCGCCATCCGCGTCGCCGAGCCCCACCCGGTGGGCACACCGCAGCCGACGAGCGCGGCGACGTCGAACGGGATGTCCTTGTCGATCTTCACGACCGACGTCTCGTGCACGACCATGTAGGGCGAGAACGTGCCGAGCAGGCACATCGGGATGACGTTCTCGCCGCGTGCGTGGATGCGGAAGGTGCCGTCGCTGATGGCGAGGCCGCTCAGGAGCCCCATCCCGAGGTCACACAGATTCTGGTGTCCCGCCGAGCATGCCGGACAGCGTCCGCAGGCGGGCACGAAGGAGAGCACGACGTGGTCGCCGACCTCGAGATCCTTCACCTCCGGCCCCAGCTTCGTGATGACGCCCGACCCCTCGTGGCCGCCCATGACAGGGAAGGACGCCATGGGCATCGAACCGGTGACGATGTGGTGGTCGGAGTGGCACATGCCGGCGGCTTCCATACGAATCTGCACCTCGCCCGCCACCGGATCGCCGATCTCGATCTCCTCGACGGACCACGGCTCGTTCAGGCCCCACAGGATCGCACCCTTGGTCTTCATGTGACTCCCAACCCTTCATTCATGTCTGCACATCTACTGATGTGACGATAGACACAAACTCGCCGAATTGGAACACGTTCTACCGAATCGGGTCCGGGATTCCGAAACTGTTACCCCGACACGTCGTGGAGGTGGTGGATCGGGTCGTGGACGAAGTACTTGGCCAACGACTCCACCGTGAACGACGCGCCGTCGCTGCGACGTCCCGTCCGTCCCCGGAACTCCGGGGCGACGGCCGCGAAGTCGGCGGCCACCGCCGCGCCGGCCTCACGAAGTTCGGCGCCCACCACGGCCGGATCCTGTTCGTTGTAGCGCTCGGACACGGCGGTCTCGTCCTGATCCCAGTTGGGGAACAGCGGATCCGTCTCGTCGAGCACGAGACGCAGCCGGACGTCGAAGATCCGGAACACGTCGCGCACGTGCGCCGCGTACTCGAGCGCCGACCACGTCTGCGCGTCCGGCCGGACCGTCACGTCGGGGCGGGCGAGCACCGGCGACCAGGCGTCGGCATTCGCGCGGACCAGGGCCGGAATGTCGTCGTACCGGGTTGCCGCCGAGTCGAACCCGCAGTCGGGGCAGGCCCGGTCGAGGACCCAGGTCCAGTTCTTCGTGTCGGGAGGGATCGCCATGGCGGCAATCGTAGAGCGGCGACACGATCACGCCGCACGATTGCGGCGCGCCGGTACCGTCACGAGGATGCGCGCCACCTTCCTCGGTGTTTCCACGGTCCTGCTGTCCGACGGCGAGACGTCGGTGATGACGGACGGGTTCTTCTCCCGGCCGCCGCTCCTGCGATCGGTCCTGCGACCCCTCCGCCCCGACCGCGCCGCAATCGACTGGGCTCTTGCGCGGGTTCGGACCGACCGCCTGGCCGCCGTCCTCGTCGCGCACTCGCACTACGACCACGCGCTGGACTCTCCGATCGTGGCGCAGCGCACCGGCGCGGACCTCGTCGGTTCGCCGTCGACGCGGCACATCGCCGAGGGTTACGGGTTCGCGATGGACCGGTTCCGGACGATCGAGCTGCGAACGCCTTTGCGGTACGGCGCATTCGAGGTGACCGCGTTGCCCGCGGCACACAGCCCCGGAGCGAAGTTCCAGGGCACGATCGAACACGCCGTGCACCCACCGGCGTCGATCCGCGAGTACGCACAGGGCGACTGCTTCTCGTTCCACTTCGCACACCCGGACGGCCGGGTTCTCGTCCATGCCAGCGCGAACTTCGTTCCCGGTGCACTCGACGGATACGACGCCGACACCGTCTATCTCGGTATCGGCACGCTCGGCAAGCAGTCCGAAGAATTCCGCCGGGAGTACTGGGAGACTCTCGTGACCCGCACCGGCGCCCGCCGGGCGGTCCTGATCCACTGGGACAATTTCTGGAAGCCGCTGCACCGGCCGCTGACACCACTCCCCCGCTTCGCCGACAACTTTCGGCGGTCCCTGCGGTTCCTCACCGAGAAAGGCCTGGCCGAGGGTGTCGACGTGCAGGTCCCCGTCGCGTGGGAGAACATCGACCCGCTGGCGTAGTCCGGGCTCCGCTCGCTCAGAGCTTGTACCCGATGGTCCGGAGCAACGCCTTGCGGTCGGCGACGTCGGCATCGGTCTCCACACCGGCAGGTGGACCACCGTCGATCACGCCGGCGATGCCCCGGCCGAGTTCCGTCTCGGCCACGATGATTTCGACGGGGTTGGCGGTGGCGCAGAAGATGCCGCACACCTCCGGCACCTGTTTCAGCGTGTTCAGGACGTTCACCGGGTAGCCGTCCTCCACGAAGACGAAGAAGGAGTGGCCCGCACCGACCGCGACCGCGTTGCGGGTGGCCAACTCGACGAGACGATCGTCGTTGCCGGAGCAGCGCACGAGGCGAGGCCCCGACGCTTCGCAGAACGCCACCCCGAACCGGAGGTGCGGACCCACTCCGGCCAGTGCCTCGTGTATGTCCTCGACGGTCTTGATGAAGTGGGACTGCCCGACGATCACGTTCATGTCGTCGGGTTTGTCGATTGCCACGATCCGCAGCTCCACGATGGCCTCCTCGAGTGCCTTACAGTCTGCCCCGCTCCGGCGCCGAGAACAACGACGCTGCAGGTTCGCCTGCCGACGCTCGATCAGGCTCCGATGTGGGCAGCGAGTTTCGACCGGCCGGGGCCGGTGAGGTCGCCGAGTGCGTCGCGGCGGCCGCCCATCGCCATCAGCAGCGCTTCCTCACTTCCACGGGCTTGCGGGCCCCGGCCGTACGACCACTCGAGATCCGTTGCCACCAACGTGACCCCGCGGGCTCGCCAGGCGCCGCGGATCAGCGGGGCGAAACGTGCGAAGTCCAGCGCTGCGCGCAGCCGCTGCGGCGGGATCGTCCGGGGAATCGCGAGGGGCCGGCGGATGTCCTGCTGATGGATCATGCCGTCGACGAGGCCGATCATCCCGCCGAAACCGGCTGGCAGACCGCTGGGCTCGGCATGTATGCGCATCAAGTCCACCAACTCCTCGGTGGTGCGGTCCGCGAGATCGGCCACCCCGAGCTGGTTGACCCGCGCCTGTAGGAACCAGCCCTTCCGAACCGGAGGAGCAGACCACGGAGGTCGAGTTCGTCATAGCTGATCACGTGCGCGGCGACGTCCCGTACCCGCCACCGCTCACACAGGCTCGGCGACTCCCACTGCTGCGGGGACAGACCGGCGAGCAGCTCGGCAAATTCTTCGCGTTCCTCGCGTGCCAAGGCCATGGTGTTCACACTGCCCACATCTGGGCGGGCTTGGGAAGACCGGACCGACCGGTGAAGGGG
>RRBB01000295.1:0-11285 GCA_006543605.1 Rhodococcus sp. WS4 | reverse complement strand
CCCCCGGAGCACGCGGCCGGGACCACCTCGTCCCGGACCGGCTCCCCCGCCTGCCCCTCGAGCAAGCAATCGCGACAGTCGAGCTGCCCCTGACCTTGAACTGGTCCGATCCCGGGCGCGCGTTTCGGCTCTCCGATCGATCCGAACGCTCCCGGGTATACGAGATCGTGCTGCGCGAAGGCACCCCCGACGACGTACTGACCTACATCGACGGAGCACTCCTGATCGACCTCTGGTCCGAGCTCGTCCTGCCACGCGACCTGCGCACCGCCTGGACACCGGTGATCGAACAGATGCTCCCCACCCCATGAACACAGCGGCACGATCCCGGCACCACACGAGCTCGTCGTGCTGACCGACTTCCAACTCGAGGTCGCCCAGCTCTTCTTCACCCTGCCGGCCAGCAAGGGCTTCCTCCTCGCCGGCGGCGCCGCACTGATCGCCCAGCACCTGAGCACCCGCCAGACACACGACCTCGATTTCTTCACCGGCCCCGACCGCGGCAACGTCACCCAGGCCCGGGACGAGTTCGAGCAGGCCGCCGACACCCGCGGCTGGCGAATCGACCGCATCCACGACGGCACCACGTTCTGCCGCCTCCTGATCCACGGACCCGAACAACTCCTGGTCGACCTGGCGCTGGACTCCGCCCCGGGACTACCCGCGACCGCGAGCCTGGCAGGACCGACCTACGCGCCCGAAGAACTCGCCGGCCGCAAACTCATCGCCCTGTTCGACCGCGCCGAAGCCCGCGACTTCGCCGACATCTACGCACTCTCGGCCACCTACGACAAAAACACACTCCTGACCCGAGCCGCCGAGATCGACGCCGGGTTCGACCCACAGATACTCGCCACCATGCTCGACAGCCTCCAACGATTCCCCGACCACGCGATCCCCACCGACGCCACCGAGCTACCCCCACTTCGTGCCTTCTTCGCCGACTGGGCACACCAACTCCGACACCGACCCCCACACCCAGGGTGCAGTAGTTGCTGATTACCGGAGCCATGAGCTTTGCCGGAGCTATGAGCTGCTTCTCCCCAAATCCCAGGACCAGGCCGACCCCGTGCACAGGGTCGGCGGCCAGTCGCGGGCGATGTCGGACCAGCCGGCCCGACGGTGCAGGCCGACCGCGGCGAGTCGCACCATCGCCATCACCAGCCAGTGGGGCCTGTTCTCGACGGCCCACTGACCGCCGATCCACCCCGACAACAGCTTCGGTGGCGCCCGCTCGCATGTTGCCGGTCACCGAACCCGCCGACGACGGCGTCGTCGAATCTGCAGACGCGAACGTGGTCGATCGTCGGCATCGTGACGGGCTCGCCGCCGCGGAGACGACACCGACGCCCGTCGGTGCTCCGATGCTCGGCACGATGACGGACCCATCCGGGCACGGCAAAACCGGACGGGACGGTTCCGTCAGCCGCTGCGGGGTAGGGACAGGTCCCACGGCGCATCGGGAAAAGGACGCCAGCACCCACTACCTACGCTGCCTCGAACGCTCGGGGAACTCCACGACATGGGCGTCGACCTGAAAGAGGCCGTGCGGTACACCACCTACGGACTCAGCGGCGAAGCGTACAACAGCATCCACATGCTCGCCCGATTCGGCCTGATCACCCTCATCGACCCCATACCCAACCGCCGAAACCCCACCCCAGCGAAGCTCAGACCCATCACCCCGCCCGGAGACGACGAGAAAGCCGACTCCAACAGTCGAGTCCCCTACCGCCTCATCTACCCGCATACAACTGACAGGATCCAGCAGTTCAGGCCCGCTCTCGGAACCATTCTGGCCAATCTCGCAATCTGAGCCACGCCCCGCGCCGTCGTCGCCAGCCGAAGACGGCGGTCATGGAGTCCCTGACGGTCTACTTCGTCTCGTTCGGATGGCTCGTGTGCACCTGCTCGAGGAACACCGTGCGCTCCTGGACGTAGAACCATATGCGCGCGGTACCCTTCGCAGTCGGCTTGTGCTGCCAGCGCTGGTGACTCTGGCCGCCACGTGAGATCACCCCGAGCTCACCCTTGAGCTGATAGTTCGTCAGCGTCGTGGCCAGGGGTGTCCGCGTCAGGAAGTCCCAGGTCTCCGTCATCGGGTTGCGGATCGTCGCGACGAGATCCTGCCAGCCCTTGCGCGCATCCGAGGTCGCGAACCGGATCTCGTACTCAATCTTCCTCGGCGGCCGGGGGACCAACTCACCCTTCTTCGCGGCCACCACGATCAGGGACGCTCCACGCTCTCGTCTTCGTCGAGCCATTCGAGGTCCGCGCTGCCAAGCCCTGCCGCCACAGCCGTGGCCGTTTCCTTCCACGACGTCAGCTCGGCGATCGCAAGGTGCGGCTGGTCGGTGGAGAACGAGGCGCGCGCGGCATCGACGAGGTCCTGCGCACAGGACTCCCGGTCCGCCGGCGACAGCGCAAGCATCCACGGGAAGGCCCTGCTCATACGCTCGGCGAGGGAACCGCGGTCGTCGAGGGTAACCGTGATGAGCTGAGCGGCGAAGTTCAGCAAACGAGAACGCCCCTCGGCCTCGCGCTGCGACATCAGTACCAGCGCCTCACCGTCGCGCCGAGTCACCGTCACGGGGTGATCCTCGGCCTCAGCGAAGACCTCGGCAGAGTGCTTGCTCAGGTCCGAGGAGCGCCGGGTCGCCGTGGGGAGGCCTGCTGCGAGGGTCATGTGACCATGGTATTCGGAACATATTCGGATGTCCAGGGTGCGACAGGCGACACCCGCCACTGCTGTTCGCCGACTACACCCGCCCCGGCGACCGGACCGACATCGACTACCGCCGGTCCGTCCGGTTCGCCGCACGCTGAGCTGGCGCGAACACGGTTGCAGCGGCGACCGGGGCCCGAGACGCCAAGAACCTGCGGCGGATCATCGCCGCCCGCACACACCTCGCCGACGCCGAAGCCGAACTCCACGCCGCCGTCACCGCCGCCCGCGACGACGGCGACTCCTGGGCCGCCATCGGCCCCGCCCTCGACACCACCCGACAAGCCGCCTACCAACGATTCGGCACCACCAAATAGGTCCCCCCCACCCAGATTCCAAGCGCCGCCGGCCTTCGAAGTCTGCGCTTCTGGCGGGTGGATACAGCGCCGACCAGGCCTTCGAGGATGACACCTCAGCCCGGTGACTCCGCTGGCTGATCCGCGTCGTCCAGCCCGGCCACCACCATCCGAAAGGTCGCCACTACCAGCCATCGGCACGACCACCGGGACTGCATCTATTCCCGTTTCCGCCCTCGCTGGGCGGTGAGCAGAAGATGGTCGAACCGGGCGCGCAGGGCGGTGCCGGGTGTGCACTCGCCCAGGCCGGCGACGAGCTGCTCTGCGAGGGTCCGGAGCCGGGTGTTCGTTTCCTGGGAGCGCCAGGTGAGGATATCGAAGGCTCGGGCAACGGAAATGCCGTAGACCAGCATCAACGCTCCCCCTGTTCGATCACCGCCCGAGACTCGGTAAGGGCGCAGATGTTCCCCCAGCGCATTACTCGTGGACGCCTCGGGTAGACGGCAACGGCGCGCACGCTCGGCCGCCAGCGGCGAGGACACCGGCGGGCGACATCGAATACCCGCCCGCCGACCGGACGCAGCTCCACACCCCTCCACACCGACCGGTTCCGCGAACGCCCCGATTCGACCGGGCGGCCGGCGCACACTCGGGTGTATGCCCTCCACGCAGGACGTACCCACACCGATGCTGGCCACCCTCGGTGAGGTCCCGACCGGCCCGGGATGGGCCCTCGAGTGGAAGTGGGACGGACAACGCGCGATCGCCCTCGTCAGGGGCGGTCAGGGCCGCCTGTACAGCCGCAACGGCAACGAGGCCACCCACTCCTTCCCCGAACTCGCCGAAGCGCTCCCCGGGGCGCTCAGCGGCCACGACGGCGTCGTCGACGGTGAGGTCGTCGCCCTCGACGAGCAGGGCCGGCCGTCGTTCGCCCGGTTGCAGCGGCGGATGCACCTGCAACGCCCGACCGCGCAGCTCCTCGCCGCGGCGCCGGTGTCGTTCTTCGCGTTCGACGTCCTCGACGTCGACGGCCGGTCCACGACCGCGCTGCCGTATCTCGAGCGCCGCACCGTGCTGGCCGATCTCGTGCAGCCAGGGCCGCGGGTGCAGGTCCCACCGCACCAGACCGACCTCGACGGCCGGCAGATGCTCGAGCTGGCCCGCGAGCACGGACTCGAGGGTGTGGTCGCCAAACGCCTCGACTCGCCCTACCGACCCGGCCGCCGCTCCCCCACCTGGATCAAAACTCCGCTCCGCCGAAATACCGAGGCCGTCGTGATCGGCTGGGTCGACGGCGCCGGCACCGCCCGCGACGGGATCGGTTCCCTGCTCCTGGGCGCCTACGACGACGACCACCGCCTGGTCTACATCGGCCACGTCGGAACAGGATTCAGCTCAGCCGACCGGCGAAAGTTGCGAACGCAGCTCACGCAGATCGAACAGCCCACCAGCCCCCTCGCCACCACCGTGCCCGCACGGGAGGCCCGCGGCGCACACTACGTCGAACCGAGACTGGTCGGCGACGTCGAATACCGCGAATTCGCCGGAAGCCTGCGCCACCCCAGCTGGAAAGGCCTGCGCAACGACAAGACACCCGACGAGGTCGACCTACCCGGACGGCACTGAACCCCGCCCGGCACCGCATTGTCGGCCACGTGTCACCGTCCCTGGCCAGGATCCTCGCCCAGGACGCTCGGTCCGGGGTAGTTATTCCGGCAGTCCCCGCTCGACGATCTTCCACGCGACCTCGTTGACCGGTTCGTTCGCGTGCTGGGACTGCTCGGTCAACATGGTGAACGCCTCTCCGGCGTCGACCGAATAGCGTTGCATCAACATGCCTTTGGCCTGCCCGATCAGATCCCGGGACGCGAGCGCGTCACGGAACTGCTCCTCCCGCTGAGAGGCGATCAACGCGATCGCCGCATGCGTCGCCAACGTGGCACCGACACTGATCGAGGCCTCGTCGAACGCGTACCGCTGGGACGAGTGCAGATCGAACTTGTAGACATAGTCCACCCCGAAGGATGGGGGTATGGGGACGAGCGCATGGGAGGTCTCCGGCACGGTGGGTAGCGGGGACTTCGAGGCCCGGTTGCGGGCCGAGATCGAGCAGATCGCCCGGGATCTGCGGACCGAGCACGCCAGCATGCCGAATCTTCACTGCTGCCCGCGCGCCTGCCCGAGCGCGATCGCCATCGTGTTGTCGCACACCGTCGCCGTCACCGTGCGCCCGTACCTCGTCGCCAGGCCGCCGTCCAACGACGTCGCCGCCAACAAATTCGGGCGGTGCTTTGTCACCAACCCTCCGCACATGGACCCGGGTCCACCTGCGCCGATACTCGCGACAGGCGAACGGTCACCGGAGGAGGATCGACAACATGAACACCAACGAGACGACCGGAACCGAATGCGCACCCTGGTGCACCAACGAGGACGCCCGCGGGCGCATCGATCACACCTGCATCGGTGACAACAGCAACTGCATCGAGCTGACCGCAGCACTCGATTACCTCACACTGGACGACGACGGCATCGAATCGTCGTTCTGCTTCGTCACCCCTGTCCGAGAGGTAGACCGCCAACCCGGCGTCTCAATGACCTGGGAGGTCGGTAACCACCCCGAGTTCCGGCCACGCCTGACACCGGAAGAGGCCCGCAGGATCGCCGCCGAACTGGTCGCGGCTGCGGACTTGATAGAGGGTCGCCGATGACCCACAAGGACATTCGAGACCGGCTGGCGGCACAGATGCGCATCGATCCGACGACGGCCACCCTACGCAGCCGGCGAAGATCACCACGTTCGCGGAAGCCACATACGTCCACACACTCCTCGACCTACCCACGTTCCGGCCGATAACCACCTTGTAAAGGAAACCTTGACGACCGGATGTTGTAAAGGTAACCTTTACAAGTGCGGATCGACGCCTCAGCGCGCAAACATGGCATCAGCGATGACGACATCACCCACGCGTTCTAGAACGCGATCCGCTACGTCGAGTACGAGTACGACGGCGAGGAACGGCTCCTCATCATCGGCACCGACACGGCAGGGCGACTCCTCGAACCAGTCGCCGTGCCCGCCGGCCAACCGAACCGGATCATCCACGCAGACCGCCTCCGTGCGACGTTCTACGACTACCTGAGGTGACACACATGCGGACCATCAAACGAACCGACGCAGACCCCACCGGCCTCGACCACCTGGACCCCACCATCACCGAGGCCCGAGACGCCAAGAACCTCCGGCGGATCATCGCCGCCCGCCAACACCTCGCCGACGCCGAAGCCGAACTCCGCGCCGCCGTCGCCGCCGCCCGCGAAGACGGCGACTCCTGGGCCGCCATCGGCCTCGCCCTCGACACCACCCGACAGGCCGCCTACCAACGATTCGGCACCACCAAATAGGACCCCCAACACACCCGATTCCGACGCCCCCCGGCCGCCGATCGACTTCGCTGACACGACACTGTGATCACCAAACCGGGTGAGGACAGATCAGATACCCGCCGGCCGTCGAGCTGGTGATGCGCTTCCGGCGGGTGGATAGGCGGGTGCCGGCCAGGGGTTCGAGGATGACGCGCCAGCCCAGTGACTCGAGCCGGCTGATCCGCGTCGTCCGGTCCGGCCACCAGCGTCCGTAAGGTCGCCGCCGCCAGCTCATCGACACGACCACCGGGGCTGCATCTACTCCGGTTTCCGGTCTCGCCGGTAGGCGGTGAGCAGGAGGTGGTCGAACTGGGTGCGCAAGACGGTGCCGGGTGTGCAGGTTCGGAGGCCGGCGACGAGCTGCTCGGCGAACAACGGTCCCGACCAGCCGGCGACAGCGATGGCACTGATCTCCACCCTCGGCGTCCTGACCCGAGACCACGCCAGCGACCTTCCCACCGCCTGGGTGCCGGAGCCGCTCGTCCTGCGCGCGGCGCTACTCATCGAGAACACCGCCGACCTCGTACACCAAGGCTGCACACTCCCAAAAGGTGTCGCCGAGAACGTCCGACCCACCTGCAGCAGACACTGGGCGACGACGCCGCCCGGCTCCGGGCACTGATCCCCGACACCGGTCCATGGACCGACTCGGGCCTGTGGGCGGTTCCCGACGACCCACACTGAAAACCGGGCTGTCCCGAGTGCATTCCTCCCCAATCGCAGGACACCAGTTTGCAACCGATCCTCGACACCTTCCCGTCAAAGGCGTTCAAATCCAAAAAGATCCACCACAGCTGCGGGACGGCGATCGGTTGTGCATCATCAGCGGAAAGCGCTGTCCACCAACCTATTGCCCAAATATATTGAAATACAACAACTTTCAAAACGTACTCGACACCGGGCGCGCTGGTGCCCGCCGGCACCCCACATCACAAACCGGGACATGCCATCGCATCAGGCCAGGACGGGATCGCAACGAAGACGCCCCGCGCCCCAATGATCGGGTGCCGGCGACAACGTGCACCGGTGCAATTCAAGCAATAGGCGATTTGCTTGAACAGGGGTTCCGTTCATTCAAGCTTCCGCGAGTGCTGCAGGGTAGGTTCAAGAAATCTTCGGTTTGCTTGAACATCAACTGCTATGATTCAAGCAAACCTCGATATAGTTGAACAGTGGATGTTGATGCGCTGAAAGAATCGCCGATCGGCACGCTGGTGCCCATCAGCGGAACCGACCCGAGGACAACCCAACCCTGGAGCTACTGGGCGTACCTTCCAGACCCGCTGCCGGTAAACCCCGACCTGTCGGCCGCCGCGATCATGGCAACCGCACGAGCCGGCAACGCCATCGCACGGCTCGACGAGGCCGTCGCCCAACTGCCGCGACCCGAAGTCCTCGTCCGCCCCATCATCCGACGGGAAGCAGCCAGCACCTCCGCCCTGGAGGGCACCTACGCCTCCTTCGAAGACGTCCTCACCGCCGATTTCCTCGACGACCGCGAGATGTCATCCGAACAACGAGAGATCCGGAACTACGTCCACGCCACCGAAGTGGCGGTCGCCCACATCACCGAACGGAGAATATCCCGCACCTTCCTGGGCGAACTGCAACTGATGATCGTTCGAGGAACACGAGGCGAAACAACGGACTCCGGAGACATCCGCTCACACCAAGTAGCAATCGGCGCCCACAACAAACCCATCGACACCGCCCGATTCGTGCCGTGCCCACCAGGCGACCAACTCGAGGCGGGCATGGCCGCATGGGAGGACTGGGTTGCCCACGAAGACAACACCCTCATCGTCGCGAAGATGGCGATGGCCCACTACCAATTCGAAACCCTGCACCCCTACGGCGACGGCAACGGCCGACTGGGACGCCTGATCGCACTCCTACAACCGATGAAAGCCGGCGAACTGCGATGGCCGATCCTCAACATCGCACCCTGGCTCGAAGCCCGACGCGACGAATACCAAGACGGCCTCCTCGACACCACCATCACCGGCGACTACAACCCGTGGATCGAGTTCTTCGCCACCGCCGTGGCCGAACAAGCCAAAGAAGGCCTCGAACGCATCCAGCGACTCCTGAAAATCCGCGACACCATGATCCTCGGACTCCGCGAAAAGGGCCTGCGCGGCTCAGCCGTCGAAATCGCCGAATGGCTCATCGGCTACCCCGTGATCGACGTCAACACCGCAGCCACCCTCACCGGGAAAACCTTCCAAGCCACCAACACCGCCATCAAAAAACTCGTCGACGAAAACATCCTCACCGAAATCACCAAAAAGAAGCAGAACAGGCTCTTCCTCTGCCCGGACGCATGGAACGCCACCCGATGGGAGTAACCATCGACAAGATCACCCCGACACCAGCCTCGATCACGACCAGGAGGTGATGACGTGATTCCGATCCCGCCGTACGGCTTGGGAGACAGCTGGGTGGTGTGGCAACCCTGGCTGGTGCCCATAGTCCTCTGGTGGAACTGCTGGCACTGACCCAGACCTACCGCGCGGCCGGCGACGGTCGAGCGGCAGCGGCCGCGTGGTCGCCGCGATTCTCAAAATCGGCGCCGAGTTCGGCAGAGCAAGACATCCACTCCTTTCGCCGCCCAACACGCCCGACCGTGGGCCACGCCGATGGGGTCAGAGACACACGTGGCACGGCGCTGAGGTGACCGTCAGCCCACACGGATGCCCTCGTCGGCGAGGAACTCGCGGGCACGACCCAGTTGGCGGTCGGCGGCGAAGATGTACCACTGGTCGGCGAGGCCCTCCCGGTGGACGAGGTCGCGGAACCGGTGAAACGCGCCCCTGCCCTCGATCGCCCGCTCCAGCCGCTCCCGCAGCGCCGCATCATGGCACCGCTCGGCGAAGGCCGCCATGTCGCGCCAGCCGTCCCGCGAGCCGGTGCGGTCGAACCGGAGCCAACGGTCGGGCTCGGCCTCCACGTCGACGGCGGCGTCCTCCCCGACCATCATCGGGTCGGTGCTGCTGTCGTCGTACACCTGTCCGGTGCGCAGATCGACGTAGCCACCGGTCGACATGCCCAGATCCCCCTCCAATTCGGTACCGAGCATCTCGAGGTCGACCGGCACCACCCGTCCCGTCATCGGCTCGCCGCGCAGGCACGCGAGCAGATCCTCGGCCAGCACCCCGTCACCCGGGCCGGCGCGCCACGTCAGCCGGTTGATGACCGACACCGTCACCGGCTCGGCCTGCTTCCGTCGCTGCTGCAGTGCCATCGGTATGCCGGCCCCCACCTGTTGCAGCGCGTCGTCGATGTCACGGCCGCGCACCGCGGCCAGGAACCGGGCGGCATCTGCTGTCGCGATAGCGGCGCGCAGCTCGGACACCTCGAGCGAGGGCACCTGGTCCCGTGCGGGCCACGCGTGCAGCAGCATCGGATGCGGCTGGCTCGGTCTGCGCGGTGCTCGGCCTTCCCCGTCGTCGTCGGCCCACCGGCGCCCGTACTGGTCCGGAATGCCGCCCCAGCCCCAGTACGGCACGGGGGCCTCGGGGCGGATACCCAGCACCTCCACCGGGTCGACCTTCTCCCTCCCGACCACGCAGCGGTGCGTCCAGTCATCGCCCAGATCGAAGGTGAACTGGAACTCCACACCCAGCCCCAGCAGTCGAGCGACCTTCGCCGACTCGATGTCCACCGACTCGGTGATCGGCCCACCGACCGACTCCACCATCTCGGCGCCGGTCGCGGTGTCGGTGACCACTCGTCCATCGGCAAGGGTGAACATCGACAGGTGAGAGCGGTCCCACCGGGCGAAGGCGTCGTTGACCGCATTCGCAAGGTCCAGGAAGGTGTGCGACGGTCCGACCGCGAAGACGCGGCCGGGCCATGGCCACAGCTGCTCCCCGCGCCCGCCGAGCAGCTCCACCGTCACCGACAACCATGTTCGTGCCATACCCCGAGGATGGCATGCGGGCCGCTGTGTCTGCGGCCGCAGCCGCAGCCGCAGACACAGCGCGCCGTACACCGACAGCCGATCACGCACCTCTGGAGAACGTGTGGCGGTGACGTGGCGGATCCGCCACCGTTCTGAGATTCCGCACTGTCTCTGGCAGATCGGCATGCTCGGCCAGTACGTTGACGATCAGCTCGAAACGCGGTGGGCCGACTGCCCTGTAGGAGCCGGTTACCGTGCGGGTATTCGCGGCCGGTGTGGATCCGGAGATAGGTCCGACAGACACGCCAGCACAACCGAAATCCGGTCTCGGCATGCACGTTCGGCACCGCCACACTCGAAATGTGGGTGCCGGCGGCGAGAGCGCACACGTAGGACCGCCCGGGGTCGAGTCGAGCGGGCCGGACAGGATGGGCCGACCGGCCCGGGGCCGCGTGCCGGGCTTGCCGAACGGATCGGCGGCGACACCGTCGAATGCGTCGTCGTCCGACTCGTCCTCGAAACAACCGTGCGGGGCGCCGCCCGCGGTGTAGCCGACAACGAACATCGACCCGCTCGCCCACCATGATCCAATCGAACGCTGCCGGTCCGTCCGTGGTGTCCGGCTGGTCGCGTGGGGCTTCCCGTCCGCGTGCCGGCGTGTGCTGGTGCTCGGCTCACCGCCCATGAAGTCGGGCGTTCCCCTCGACGTTAGGGTGTGTTCGTGGTGGTCACATCGGTCCCGCGGCCACCGAGACGTGGAAGTTCCCCGCACCCACGGACCGCTCGAGGGTCCGGATGACCGCGGCCGGATTGTCGTAGGGCCCGTTGAGGTAGAACGGCTGACCGTCCCTACCGAACTCGATCCGACCCGGCCCCTCCCACTCACCCAGGAACGCGGCTGCATCATCATCGAAGGCGCCGGCGGGCTCGAAAC
>RRBB01000294.1:0-11290 GCA_006543605.1 Rhodococcus sp. WS4 | reverse complement strand
GAGACCATTCGTGTGGTCGTGCTGACGGGGGCAGGAGGAGACTTCTGCTCCGGCGCCGACCTTGCAGGCGAGAAGGAGCCGCGACACCCTCTGAACCGGATGCGCTGGATGGGTGACATCGCCGAGGAGTTGCATCACCTGCCGCAACCGACCGTGGCCAGGGTCGAAGGCGTCGCGGTAGGAGCCGGTTGCAATCTCGCGCTCGGATGCGACCTCGTTGTCGCCTCCACCACGGCACGCTTCTCCGAGATCTTCCCCAGACGCGGAATGTCCGTCGATTTCGGCGGCTCGTGGCTCCTGCCTCGCGTCGTAGGGCTCCAGCAGGCGAAGCGAATGGCCTTCTTCGGCGAAATCATCGATGCCGACGAGGCACTGCGGATCGGAATCGCGACCTGGGTGAAGGCACCGGACGAACTCGACCACTTCGTCCTGGACGTGACCACTCGGCTGGCCAGCGGTCCTCCCATCGCGCTTGCACAGTCCAAGGTGATGATCAACCAAGCGAGCAGCTCGACATTCCGTGAGGCCCTGGAAGGTGAGTCCCGTGCCCAGCTGGTCAACTTCGCGACCGACGAGCCCATGGCCTCGCAGGCGTTTCTCGACAAGACCGAACCCACATTCGAAGGGACCTGGCAGTTATGAGCGAAACCGACAACCGCCGTTTCCGGTGCGACTACCGAGGGTCAGCGCACGTCGGCGCACCTTCACCCTCACCGACGAGGCGTGGGCACTGACCACCGCACCGGAGGCGCAGACCTGGTCTCGGCGCCGCATCCTGGTCGGCGGATCTAGCTCTAGAAGGCTGCGGAGCCGGGGCAGCAATCTTGGTGATTGGTGACGATTCGCTTCCTCGACTCGGACGCCGGGTGGTGGGCGTTGTCGGCTGGTCTCGCCATCATGGGAGCGGAAGTTTCTCTGTGGGTTCAGCCGATCGCCGGTGCGTTAGCCCCGGTCACGAAGATGGGCGTGACGGGAACTGGCGCGGGGCTGGTCGTTGCGGGCACGCTTGCCGTGAAGCGCAAGAGACGGCCCCGGCACGCGTGTGACAGATGGATCCGACTTCATCGAGTTCGAGATTCGAAGTTCCCGATGATCCATCCGCTTGCGTAGACGCTTCTACCTCGATGGCCACCTGGCGACACGCCCGCGCTCCAAGGTGCAGCGTCGTGTCCGGCCACTCTTCGCCTGTGCCGAACACCGACGCTGGGGCCGATCACGGGGTTGGGGCGAACAACACTCGCGGTTCCAGGTCCAGCCAGGTGACCGGCGCTTGTTCGGGTGGGGACAGATTGAGTACCGTCGGTGTCGACGGGATAGCCCTCGGCGGCGAGGCCGTTGGCGACGTCGGTGGTGTCCAATGCGGTCGAGTAGATCGCGCAGTTGGCCAGCAGCTCGTTGAACTTGACCACCCGTTCCTGGTGGTCGGGGTCGTTGTGGCCGATCAGCCTGCCGCCGATCATCAGCCATTCCGAGTAGCCGTGGAACGCCTCGGCCTTGTTCGTGACCGCCGTGATCTGCTCCCGCAGACCGGGTTCGGAGAGGTAGCGCATCGCAGATCACCAGGGTCGGGTTGCGATAGACGTAGATGCGGTCCGGCATGACCCCGCCGTAGGTGCTGTCGCGCTCGGTCAGCGGTATGCCGTCGTAGAAACCCAGCAGCGTCGGGTCGTCGGCGGGCGCGTCGTCCTCGATGAACAGCACGACGTTGTCGAGCAACGCAGCAAGCTCGGCGGGCACCGCGGCGAACGCACTCGGCGAGCTCGGCGAAGCGATCCTCGCTGACCTCGATCATGCTTACATCCTGCCTGATGCGGTTTGGGTGGCAAGAGTGTCACCCACTATGCGGAACGGGTTTTCCGGCCCCATCGTCTAGCGGCCTAGGACGCCGCCCTTTCACGGCGGTAGCACGGGTTCGAATCCCGTTGGGGGTGCCAAGCAAATCAGGCATCTGACCTGCAGAGATGGCTTCGAGCAACCTGGACAACTGCTCACCTGGTTGCCCAATTGGCAACACTTTGGCTACAGCACGTTCAGGGGGCAGCGCAGGTGTCGAGCCGCGTTCGAGATTGCGAGCCGCATCCATCGCGTCGGCGACCTCGTCGAGCCGGCTCTCGAACAGTTGGCCGTACGAAGACAAGATCGTTCTGCCCCCTGCCTGCGAGGTGTCGGGCGAGGTCGTCGACGAGGAATTTGGGGATCGGTACCTCGCGCCGTTGGTGCGTCTTGGTGGTGCCCCACACCATTCCGAGTCCCTGCACTGGGGTGACCGACTCGGCGACGACGGCTCGGCGTTTCTCGAGGTCGATGCCAACAAGACATCGCCTTGTGACGGCGATCATTCGATCCACCCCGAGGAGGCCCCAGCATACGGATATGAATGACTGCGGGTCGTTTTCGCAAGAGGTTGTGCCCACGAGGACTGGCATCGGGGCCCTCGTGCCCCTGCCATCGAAAACACTTGGCGGATCGTGCTCGGGAAACCTTGGTGAGTCCTGATCGCGGCGGAAAGACGTAGTTACATCGTTGAATCGGAGAACGTATCTGATTCAGCGCCGGGGCTTCCTCACCAGAACCGTCGAGCCGAGGAAGTGGCACACGTTCAGAGCGACCGCGATGTCGACGCGATTCGACGTGACGGAACTGTCTCGCTCCTCCAACGCCTTCTCGACCCTGTACTTGACCGTGTTGCGGTGGAGATTCATCAGCTCGGCAGTCCCGGTGTAGTTCTCGCCGGTCAGGTAGAAGACGCGGAGCGTCTCACGCAGGGTTGCCGAACGGTCATCGTCGACCGCGAGGCGCCCCAGCACCTCGGCGATCCACAGCCGCGTCGACTCGATGTCCCTGGCGAGCAACGACGTCACGGCGACGCCGTCGTCGCCGAAGCTGACGACTGGCGACGCGCTCTTGCCCGGCACCGCCGCGACCGAGCGCGAGGCCTGCGCCTGCGAATGCGTGCGTCGGAAACCGACGATCCCCCGGGCGGGAAGTCCGAGGGAAACCCGACATCCGCCGCTCTCGGCTACGACGCGGCACAGCTCGGCCATCTGGTCTGATGAGGGCCTGGCCGCGAACGGCAGCCACGCCCACGCGGTCCCGCGGTCGACGGCGGTGGTCAGTGGTGGCGCAACACAGTTGGCGGCCGTCGCCATCTTGCGCACCACCTGCTGCAGCAGTCGCAGCTCGTCGGGCACCGACTTGCTGCGGACCGTCCAGATCACGACGCCGACGTGGAACGGCTCGAGATGATACCCCGTCTCCGCCTCGAAGCCGAGCCCGTCCGACGACTTGCTGTTGAGCATCTCGTGGACGAAGGAGGCGTGGACGTTGCCACGGGCGCTGATCCACCGCAGCCGCTCCTGCTCGTAGACATCGAAGACGTACTGCGAAATCCAGTCGACGTAGTAGCCCGCGACCATCGACATGTGGTGGAGGACCTTGAACTTGTCCTCTGACGTGCAGTCCAGCGACTGGACGTCCGGAAAGATTTGCTCGATGAAGTCGTCCTTGCCGACGTGATAGGCGCGCACGAGTGAGTTGGACGGGATGTCGCGCTGCGCGAGCCGCACCGCGTACTCAACGGCGGCGGTCGTCGGCTGGAGGTGCTCGATGGGGATGTTGTTGATCAGGACGTGGATGACGGTCTTGACGTTGGCGTCGGTGCTCGCGTGCATGAGCTCGAGGATCTGGTCGTCAGCGTCGAGGTACTTCACCTCGCGAGCGATCAGGTCACTCATGCCTCGCGCGATCCACGGCTGGCGCGCATCCATGCGGCTTGCCGCCTCGGACACCAGCGCGATGATCCGGCTGTCGGGCACCTGGCGGCCGAGTGGTCCAGTTGTGCCTTCCGGCTCGGGTTGCGTGGTCATACGGCGCTCCTCACGCAAGGTTCGTACCATATCCCTCATTTCCCGGATTCGCAGCTGCTCATAGGAGGTAGGAGTGGTGACAGGACCGGTCAGGATCGTGACTCCGGCCGCGGCGAAGTTCGACAGGTCGGCGACGGCCTGCTGGTCGACCTCGCCGCCCAGCGCAGCAGCGAAGGACGCCTCGTCGTCGAATGTCAACGTCGAGACCAGGTGATACTCCGACGGCTTGCCCTTCGGGCCCGGTGCCGGGTGGGTCATCGTGAACCTGCGAAGACCTGGGAGAGTCGCCGCGAGCGGGGCGTGGACCGTCACGTAGTGGTGGTCGAACGTCGCCACGTCCTCCGGGGTGCGGTACATGCCGATCATCTGGAAGCTCATGGGCCCTCCTCCTAGTGGTGGGTGGTCATGTCCGAAGACGTCCGAGCGCGAGGTTCGCAGCGTTGTAGCCGCACATCCCGTGGGCGCCGGCTCCCGGCGGTGTCGCCGCCGAGCACAGCGACACCCCGTCGATTCCGGTCGAGTACGGGTCGAGGGTCGCGCGCGGGCGGAAGACCAGTTGCAACGGGTCGTTGGCGCCGGTCACGACGTCCCCGCCGACGTAGTTGGCGTTGTGCACCTCCATCGCCGGGACGTCCCGGACGTGGCAGGCAAGAATCCGGTCGCGGAAGCCCGGCGCGAACCGCTCGATCTGGGACTCGATCGCCTCGGTCGCGTCGCCGGTCCAGCCGGTGGGCACGTGGGCGTAGGCGTAGAACGGGTTGACGCCGTCCTTCGACCGTGAGGGATCCGCGACGTACTGCTGGCCGGCCAGGATGTAGGGCCGCTCGGGCATCGTGCCGCGGGGGATCTGCTTCTCGGTGGCCGCGATCTCGTCGAGCGTGCCGCCGACGTGGATCGTGCCGGCACGACGTGCGGGCTCGTACGTCCACGGCACCTCGCCCTCGATCGCGAAGTCGACCTTGAAGGCTCCCGGGCCGTGGCGGTAGCGGTTGAGCGCCCGGGAGATGCGCTTCGGCATCCGGTCGCCGGCGACGCGGGCTGCGGCGGCGGGCGCCAGATCGAGCATCACGAGGTCGGGCGAGCCGAGCTCGTCGAGCGAGGTGACCTCGACACCGGTCTCGACCTTGCCGCCAAGGCTTTCGAGCATCGACACCATGGCACGACTGATCGCCCCGGAGCCTCCCTGTGCGACGGGCCAGCCGTAGCGGTGGGCAGCCGTCCCGAGCGCCACGCCGATCGCCGAGGAGACCGGCGACCCCAAGGGACGGAAGGCGTGGGCGGCGACACCTGCGAACAGCGCCTGCGCCTCCTCGCTCGACCACCGCCGCGCCAACAGGCTGGCCGGCATCGCGGAGTACGCCCCGAATCGGGCCAGCTTGATGGGGTGCGACGGCACGTGCAGGATCGGTCGCAGGAAGTCGACGGCGATGTCGTCGAAGCGCTCGGTCAGCGGCCCGAACATCGACCGCCACCGTTTCCCGTCGGCCCCGAGCCCGGCGGCCGTACGCTCGACCGACTGCCAGGCAGCGGCCCCACGCCCGTCGTTGAGTGGGTGGGCGTACTGGATCTCCGGCCAGAGCCAGGTCAGGCCGTACGACTCGAGGTCGAACGCCCGAGAGAACGGCGTGTCCACGGCCAGGGGATGGAAGCCCGAGCACTCGTCGTGGATCAGGCCGGGGAGCGTCAGCTCACTGCTACGGGTCCCGCCGCCCGGGGTGTCGGCCGCCTCGAGCACGCGGACCGACACCCCCTCGGCGGCGAGGGTGAGGGCGGCAGCGAGCCCGTTGGGCCCGCTGCCGACCACGACAGCATCGGTCACGCGTCCACCGCGTCGGGTGCCGACACGGTCAGCTCGGGCTTGGCGAGCTTCGGGTGGCTCACCCGCTCGTAGCCGGGCATCCGCCAGTCGACCACGGTCTCGATGGCGCCATTCGGCAGCCACGGCTGCTCGGCAATGGCGTCCTTGACCGCATAGCTGCCCCGCTCGACGACACCGAGCGCCGCATCGACGACCTGGTACTGCTGCCGACCGTTGAAGATCGGCTCGGACTCGATCCACACCACGATGAGCTCACCCGGGTCGAGCTGGGCACGCCGCTGCAGGGCCTCGATGAACACGGGGTCGTGCAGGTGGCCGTCACCGAAGTTGAAGGCCGCGATCGCGTTGAAGCTGTACTCCGCCTCGCGCAAGATGTAGTGGTCGATGTCGTCGCCGAGCTGCTTCATCATGACCGAGTTGAGGCCGCGCCCGTGGCTGTGCAGCGAGCGCCAGCCCAGGATCTGCTCGAGCACGACCTCGGAGACCTCGGGCCCGTAGATCGCCGAGAGCTGGTGGAAGGTCATCGGGGACGACTTGATGATGCGCTCCTCCAGCTTGTCCTCGACACCGGGAGCCATGGCCCACATGCCGGTCGCCCAGTTGCCGGCGTACTGACGCATCGAAGGCAAGAAGGAGACCAGGTCCGGGCGCAGATTTCCGAGCACCGGGAAGAACAGGACACCGACGAGGGTCGCGATCAGCAGGCCTGAGTGCATGTCACCGACACCGTAGCCGTCACGCGCCGGGTAGCCCAGGAACAGGAACACCGTGAGGAACATGAAGAGCACGTTCCACTCCAGCGGCGTCGCGAGCGGGAATGTCGAGGTGATGACGAGGTGGAACAGCAGCATCAGCCCGACCGCGATCGCCGTCACGAGCACGTTGGTGGAGAACAGCAGAACGAAGGGCGTGACGCACTCGACGAGTGTTCCGCCGACGTGGGCCACCCCGGTGCCGACGTGCGAGGGACGCAGGTCGTCGGGGAAGCTGCGGTAGTGGGCGCGCTTGACGGCCTTGGACGTGATCCACGGCGTGTTGCTGATCATCGGCGGGATCACCATCGCGAAGTGACGGCTCCACTTCGACACTCCTGCACCGACCCACACCGCGACGATGAGCAGCTTGGCCGCGACGATCATGTCGACGAATGGGAAGAAGGCGAAGAAGATCAGCGCCGGCAGGTACTGCTCACCGCGGGAGGCTAGGAAAATGACCTTGTCCCGCAGGCCCATGAGGATGAGCAGAACGCCGACGACGATGCCGAGCGCCGGAAGGACCAAGCCGTGATTGTCGCTGCCGATGGCCTTGTCCAGCGTCGAGCTGGTGTGCCCCGGTGAGACGAGCGCGACGACGATCGAGACGATGTAGACGACATACAGAGCCACATCGCCCAGCGTGCGCGAGTCACCACTGGTGAAGGGCACCTTTCCCGGCCATGGAGGGAGCCGGATCGTCTTCGGTCGTGCCCAGTAGCGGAATCCGCCTGTCTTGGGCTTGAAGTGGCCGGACAGCGGACCCCAGGAACCGCCGAAGCCAATCGCCTCGAGAAACAGGATCCACAGGATCGCCTTCTGGTAGAAGATCGGCTCGTTCCACCAGTCGTTGACGTGGAACGGGTTCATGCCGGAGGTCAGCGTCGCGATCGCGATGCCGCCGATGATGAACGGGAAGAACAGGCGCGCGATGTACACGAGCGGGACGATGAGGGCGCCACCGAAGCCGTACTCGACCCAGTGCGTCGACAACACCTTGAGTCGATCTCGGTACGGCATATCCATGAACGTCGCCGGGTCGACCGGCGGGAAGTCCCCTGTCTTGAGTCCCATCGCGCTCTCCTTGCTTCCTTGGGTTGGCGGGGTACCGGAGGGTTTGGTCGCAGGCGCGACCTATCGACCGGAGACACTCCGAGTTCTGGCGGGTGGTGCGGCGGGGCCTACTGCTGTTGCAGCGACCTTCTGAGGGAGGGCTTGTCGATCTTCCCCACGGGGTTGCGGGGCAGATCGACAAGGATCGTGATGTCGGCGGGGATCTTGACCTTGGTCAGGTCCTGCCGGCACAGCTCGAGAAGATCTTCGACCGTCAGCGTCGAATCGGGGTAAGTCGTGACAAACGCGATCGGGACCTCGCCGTAGCGGTCGTCGGGCTGTCCGACGACTGCGGCCTCGAGAACATCGGGATGGCTGACCAGCACCGACTCGATCTCCTTGGGGTAGAGGTTCTCTCCACCGCGGATGATCATGTCCTTGATGCGGTCGACCAGCGTCAGGTATCCCTCGTCGTCGAGCACGCCGACGTCACCCGTGTGCAGCCACCCGTCGACCACGGTCAACGCCGTCTCGGCCGGCCGGTTGAGGTAGCCACGCATGACGTTGGGGCCCTTGACGACGACTTCACCGGACTCGCCCGTCGGTCGACGCGTGCCATCGGGCGCAATGATCGCGATCTCCTGGCCCGGCAACGCAGTCCCGACCGAGCCGAGTTTGCGAACCCCGTCCAGCGGGTTGCAGGCCGAGGCGCATGTGCCCTCGGTCAGGCCATAGCCCTCGACCAGCGAGAAGCCGTAGCGTTCGGAGACACGCTCCAGCAGCTGTCGGGAAACCGGCGCAGCGCCACAGTTGACGAACCTCAACGACGAGGTGTCCGGGTCGACATCGTCGGGAAGCTCAGCCAGTCGCGCGTAGATCGTGGGCACGGCCGCGAAGTACGTCGGACGGTAGGTCTCTATCGCGGCCAGGAACCCGTACGGCTCGAAACGCTCGAGGATCGTCAGCTCACCACCGTTCAGCATCGCGGGCAGGAAGCTCACGCAGATCGCGTTGACATGGAACAGAGGCAGAACGAGCAGGCAGCGGTCGGCCGCAGTGATGAAGAACCGATCGGAGATCTGCGACGACATGGCCAGCAGGTTGCCGTGCTCGAGCATCACGCCCTTCGGCTGACCGGTCGATCCGCTGGTGTAGATCAGCAGGGCGAGGTCGTCCTCTGCGGTGACAGGCTCCTCGAGAGGACCGGCTGCGGAAGGATCCATGTCGTCCACGAGCATGGCGGGCACTCCGCCTGTCGGAGAGTCCGGCGACGCGACGACGATGAGGACCGCGCCAGAGTCGCTGACCTGGTAGTTGACCTCACGTGCGGTGAAGACCGGATTGATCGGGGTTGCCGCTGCTCCCAGACGCCAGGCCGCCATCACAGCGAGAAGTAGCTCGATGCGGTTTGGCAGCATGATCGCGACCACGTCACCCCGGGAGACGCCGGCCCGGGCGAGCTGGACGGCCAAGGCATCGACCCGTGCCGCAACCTCCGCGAAGGTCAGCTCACCGCGGGAGTCGCGCAGGCACGGGCTTTCGGCGCGGTCGACCGGCTGCAGCCAAGGGAGGTACGCGATGGTCACGTGATGATTCCTTCATCGAGCGTGGTGACGGGAGCCACATTTTGTGGTGTGACTCAGGACACTAGTTATGCGTGAAGCCCGTACCTATAGGGATGACGGACGAAGTTCACCGCCGCGTTTGTGCACGTTGCACGAACAGCACCAAGCCGTCGCCATGGCGATGGCCGGACCCGTGAAGGTCCGACCATCGGCGCGACCGTGAGGTCAGTGCAGCTCGAGAGACCGAACGATCCCGGCCGGCACCTGCCGCGCCCCGCCGCCTTCTCCCCGGCCCGACCACGGCGACCACAGCGCGGCCTCGCGCTGCCGAATCGGGTTCGCCCGCACCAGATCCTGCTCGAGCCCACAGGTAGAACTGATTGACCGTGCGACCTCGCGATCCCACGTAGAGTCCTGCACTCGTGGCCCGCGCTCATCCCGGCGCCGCCACCACTCGTAGGCCGCCCGGTCGTCCTCCGTTGCGTCCCGCCACCCTCGGCCGTCCCTCGCCGACCACAGGAACGAGACGAACGTCCGCAGATCCCTCGCGTGCGCGACCTGCGTGTTCCACGGCGAAGGCGCCAACCACACCGAGAAATACCGGTTCAGCGCCACGTCATACTCACCGCGCGGCCCCAGTAGGAACGGCTGGTCCTCCGGTGCGCCCCGCTCGGCCGAGTCCTCCGGTAAGCGCGAGAACAGCTCGGCAAACTCCCGCATCAACATCCTCGTGCACCAGTCGAAAGACAGCACCGGGACGTGTCATCTTTCCCGGTCCGACGGCTCGCCCAGGCCCGCGATTCTTCCCCGTGCATCCAGGCGATCACGTCGAACACCCGCAGTGCCGATATCCCTTCGGGGAGGCCCGCTTCCTCCCGGATCGACAGCAACCGGCGGTGCAGCGCTGCGTCGTCGGCGCGGAGGGCCTCCCGGACCGGTTCAGATGTGCTCGCTCGGTGCCGAGAACATTCATCACCGCCAGTCGCAGATCGGATACAGCCGGGGACGTTTACGGGCGATCAGCTTCGTCGCCCTCGTCCGGCCGAGCCCCGGCAGCGCTCACAGGGCGATTTCCAGGTCCCAGGCGGGCCACCCAGGGGTCAGCGGCTCCAATTCGTCGAACCTGGTCCCGATCCGGGCGTACAGCCTCCAGGAGGGCGTTCGGCGCCTACGCCTCGGACTGGGTGTCGAGGATCGCCCGCGCCGCCCTCGCCGGGATCTCCCGCCGACTACCCCAACGTCAGATCGAAGTCATCAAGGAGTGAGGCAGTCACCGCATCCCGAGCCCACCCGTCAACGTCGAGTGGCGCCGAGCGCACCACCGTCAGCGCCGGTGCCGTTCGGCCGTCGATCAGCATGAGCGCGAGTTCGTTTCGTCCGTGTCGGCACTCGTATCGAAGCCCCTGCGCCGCGGGAGTGTTGGTCAGAATATCGGTCGCGGTCCGACGAGTCTGCCCGTAGTCCCGCCAGGTGCACGCCGTCAGGGAGGCATCCTGGCCGAGCCGGATCAGGTTCCGCTGCCCGTCCAGGACTGCGATGTCGACGTCGTCGTCCAGCACCAGCTGCGCCAAGGACTTGCCGGTCAAGAGTCGCTTTCGGATGATCAAGTCCGGTGGGATGTCCTGGCCACGCAGAATGCCTTCGGCGACCACCGCACCCACGGACAGCCCGAGATACAGGTAACCGCCCAGCGCGGCCCCACCCGGGCACACGGCAGGGTCGTGGACCGGCTCGAAACGCCCCTGCGCCGGAATGACAGTCGTGCGGGTATCGAGGGTGCGTGCATCGACCCAAGGCGCAACGTTGCTGCGGTTGAACGAGTTCGGAGGGTATGCCGATGACGTCCAGTGCACCCGCCACACCGGTGTTCCCGCCGCGAGGGTGTCGATGTTCGCCGGATTGCCGTTGTAGGCCCCCACCCCCTACATTCCCCGCTCGGCCACGCTGATCATGTTGTCGACGGCGATCTCGGTCAGATCGCCGTCCTCGAGCTCCTGCAACGGGGTTCGGCCGTCGAGGATGTCGGAGGGGGTGCGCCACCAGGACGTGACCCCCCACGGATCCTCGGCAGCCCCCAACTTGCTGTTCGCGTACGCCACGATCGGCCACACCCGGTGGTGCCCCGCATCGAACTGGAACGCCGGGTAGTGATAATCGGGGCGGCGCCCCAACGGCAAACCGAGCAACACCCCCTCGTCCCGCAACTTCTTCACCAGGGTCCGCGATTCCCCCGCC
>RRBB01000293.1:0-11301 GCA_006543605.1 Rhodococcus sp. WS4 | reverse complement strand
ACAAGTAACGCTCGATCCACGCCACCGACAAACCCAGCCAACCGGTCTCGCCGCACGACCCGCACCGCCGTGCATCGGCCCTCGGCTGCGTCCTACGAGCATCCGGCCGCGCCCCACCCGCTGCCCCCTAGCCGCGGTCCTCGGAGACCGGGTGCACCACACCACCGGCACTATCCCGCAGCATCATCTCCCGGTTCTCCAGCGATGCCTCTTGCTCGGTGGAGACAGGAACCCGGTAACACTGCGCCTCCACCCGGGCTGTTGAGCGTCGCTTCGAATGACGACCACTGGGCCCGTGATCGTCACTCCCGATGCGGATGAGTGGCCGGGTCGAGGGCCGTTCGTCTGCATCACCAACGTGCCGACGATGGCGGGTGCCCGAGATGACGACGATGACGCGGGATCGTTGGTCGGCAGAGTGACGGTGCGGTCGTTCATCGGCATCGATGGGTGACGGCGGCGGTGAAAGCCCCTCCGTTCAACACCAGGTGGCCCCTGGCGCGGCGGGCGTGTGCTAGTCAAGACTGAACAGCTATGAGTGGAGCCGCAGCCTGTGATCGTGATCCTGTCCGCCGAGGGCGCCGCCGAGCACCTGGCCTCGGGTGCGATGGCGTGCCCGGCATGCGGCGGCGGACTGCGCAAATGGGGATTCGGTCGTAGCCGCACGGTGCGCGGGCTCGGCGCCGACAGGGTGACCGTGCGACCCGCCCGTGTTCGTTGCGCCGGCTGCAGCAAGACTCAGGTGCTGTTGCCGACCGCCCTGCAGGTGCGCCGTGCCGACACCACCGAAGTGATCGGAACGGCATTGGTGCACAAGGCCAATGGGCTTGGGTACCGGCGCATCGCGGAACGTCTGGACCGGCCTGAATCGACGGTGCGCCGGTGGTTGCGACGAGTCCCGCCCGAGCACCTGCACTGGATGTACACCCAAGGCTGTGAGCGCCTCGCCACGTACGCGGCCGACGCGTTCAGTCGCATCCGCAACACCCGCAATCCGCTGCATCACACACTGACAATGCTGGCCGCCGCGGCCTTCCACGCCCGTGAACGGTTCGGGTTCGAGGACCCGCCATGGACTCTGATGGGGATGTACACCCGTGGACGTCTCCTCGCACCACCCCGCGGCGGCTGAAAACCGGTCCCGCGGGGTATCCGCATGCCCGCATCCAGCCGTCAACATGCAGACCGCGCCATCAACGTGACGACAACGCCGTCACCATGCCGACGAAAACCTCGAAAACAGTCCGAAGCCGTCTGCATTTACAGCGACGCGATCATCTGCATCTTCAGTGACGGGCAACACCGGGCCGGCGCCACCGCCCACCGAACCCGACGCGGGCCTGCCCAGGTAGACGTCCGAATCCGCGCGATCAAATATCCGGTGTCCCGCACCGGTACGCCGAAAACCGCAACCGACCCTCCGACGCCGCCGAACGCACCCCGCCACCGACATGCCCAGGTACTCCGCAGCCTCTCCAATCCGCCTGCCGCAGAAAGTAGTAGATACTACGAGATAGTCATGGAATTTCGAACAACAGCAGGAAGCCTGACGCAGATGGGTGCCCGCTGCCCGAGGAGCAGATCGCCGGTGTCGCACCGGATCTGATTCTCGGCTCGTTCGCCGTCGCTGACCAGGAAGACTTCGACCGGATCAGCAAGATCGCGCCGACGGTGGCGGCGCTGGGCGACGTGCAGGTCGATCCGTGGGAGTCGCAAGTCGAGGTGCTCGGCCGGATCCTCGGCGAGGAAGACCGCGCCGCCGAGATCATCGCGAACACCGACGGGGTCGTCGACGGTCTCGCCGACCGACTGCCCACGCTGGCAGGCAAGACGGCGGTGCTGTCCCAATCATGTTCGCCACCGGACAACTCGTCGTCGTCGCCGGCCCGGACGACGGCGCGAGCGCGGTGTTCCGGAGGTTGGGGCTGACGCTGCCGCAGAAACTCGTGGACGAAGCGGGCGCCACCGGAGGCCGCCTGACCCTCAGCCCCGAGCGGGTGGACGCCCTGAACACCGATCTCGTCGTCATGCTGCCGAACGGCGGAACCCGCGACGACCTTATGGCGGTGCCCGGATTCGCCCAGCTCCCCTCCGTGCAGCAGGGTGGACTCGCCGTCGAGGACTACGCGACGGTGGTCGGATTCAACACTCCGTCGAGCCTCTCCCTGCAGTACTCGCTCGGCCGGATCACGCCGCAACTGGAGGCGGTCGGCGCCTGATCAGACCGTGTTGTGGGCGGGTTGGAAGCTGCCCGCCGCAGCCTCCTCCGCGCGGATGACGTGTACGACCGCGTTGATCAGTGCCAGATGGGTGAACGCCTGCGGGAAGTTGCCCAGGTGCCGCCCAGAGTCGGGGTCGATCTCCTCCGCGTACAGCTTGAGGGGGCTGGCGAATCCGAGGAGCCGATCGCACAGGCGTTTGGCGCGGTCGAGTTCCCCGATCTCGACCAGTGCCGACACGAGCCAGAACGAGCAGATCGTGAACGTGCCCTCCTTGCCGCTCAGCCCGTCGTCCGTGGTCTCCACCCGGTAGCGCAGCACCAACCCGCCCTCGGTCAGCTCGTCGGCGATGGCGAGAACGGTGGCGCGGATTCGCGGATCGTCGGCGGGCAGGAACCGGAGGAGCGGCGCGAGGAGGAGGGACGCGTCGAGGCTGTCGCTGCCGTACCGCTGTGTGAGGACTCCGCGCGCGTCGACGCCGTGTTCGAGGATGTCCTCCTTGATCTCGTCGGCCAGTTCGGACCACTGCTGCGCGTAACTCGTCTCGCCCTGCTGATCGGCGAGTTTCGCGCCGCGGTCGAGGGCCACCCAGCACATGATCTTCGACGACGTGAAGTGCTGGGGCTCGCCGCGCACCTCCCAGATCCCGCGGTCGGGGAGACGCCAATGCTTGACCGCCTCCTCGACCTGGCGTTTGAGCATCGGCCACAAGGTCTCCGGTACCCGCTCACGGGATTTCACGTGCAGGTACACCGAATCGAGGATCGTTCCCCAGATGTCGTGCTGGACCTGGTCGTAGGCGCCGTTTCCGATCCGCACCGGTCGCGCGCCGTCGTAACCGGAGAGGTGGTGCAGTTCCGACTCCACCAGCGTCTGCTCGCCGCCTACGCCGTACATCACCTGCAGCGGATGATGGTTGCCGTCCTCGGCGCTCGACACGTCGTAGATGAAGGAGAAGAAGTCGTTGGCCTCCCGGTCGAGCCCGAGGCTGTACAGGCCCCACAGCGCGAATGTCGAATCGCGCACCCACGCATAGCGGTAGTCCCAGTTCCGTTCACCCCCCGGGGTTTCCGGGAGGGACGTGGTCGACGCCGCGAGCAGTGCACCCGTCGGGGCATAGGTCAACCCCTTCAGGGCGAGAGCGCTGCGCTGCAGGTAGCCACGCCACTTGTGGTCGGGAAAGCGGCCGATGGTGATCCATTCCCGCCAGCACTTCGCCGTCTGCCACATCTTGTCGGCGGCCTCGTCGAACGTCTGCGGCGCGGGCATGTGCGACCACGACAGGGCGACGAACACGTTGTCGCCCTCGACCATCCGCGTGCGCGCGCGGGCCTCACGCCCTTCGAGCCCGATCTTCATGTTCGTCGTCAGTCTCAACGTCGGGTGGTCGCCCGGACTGCTCGACTTACACGTGGCACTGGCCTCTTCGTAGACCTTGCCCGTGTACTCCCAGTGCGCGGCGCCGCGGTGGTAGTCGAAGGCGGGTTCGCAGCTCATCTCCAGTTCGACGGTGCCGTTGACGCACTTCACCGTCCGCAGCAGGATGTGCTCGGCATCCCAGTCGGTGGGGGTGCGGCGGTGCGATCGCGAGCGCTGCTCGACGTTGTGCCACGGACCGAGCACGAGGGCGTCGCGCACGATGAGCCACCCCGTCTCGGTCTGCCACGTGGTCTCGACGATCAGTCCCCCCGGCAGGTAGCGGCGGGCGGCGGGCACGTTCTGTCCGTACGGCCCGATGCGGAAGTGGCCCGCGCTGCGGTCGAGGATGGCGCCGAAGACGCTGGGGGAGTCGGGCCGCGGGATGCACATCCACTCGACCGAGCCGTTGCGGGCGATCAGGCACGTGGACTCGCAGTCCGACAGGAACGCGTAGTCGTCGATCGGCGGAAACGAATGGTGATGATGATGCGGGGCCGCGTGCAGCCGGCCGTGTGAGTGCGCGTCGCTGGACACCATGTGATCATCATCGACCGCCGCCGCCGCGCCGTCCACCTGTCCGCCGACTGCGAGCCGGCGAACGATAGGGTGGCACGGTGGACCGGATGGCGAGTTGGTGGGACGGCTTCGAGCTGTGGATCGCCGGCCTCCCGTTCGTACCGCAGGTCGCCCTCGTGCTGCTGGTGATGGTGCCGGTGTGCCGGGGGTTGGCGTGGCTGCTCGATCGTGGCCTGGCCGCAGTCTTCGTCCTGCTCAGGCGGGACGTTCCGAAGGTGGAGGAACCCTGATGCCGCGCTCACGCGTCACTCTCGCGCTGCTCGCGCTCATCGTCCTCGTCGTCGTCGCGTGGCTGCTCACCCGGTAGATCCCGTTCGATGTGAGCAGTTGGTTCAGGCTCTGCTACAGTCCACGGCGTGTCTGAAGCCGCTGTACACCAGGTCCGCCATGAATTGGCGTTGATCGCTGTCGGCATGCTCGCAGTCGCCGACATCGACTGTTGTTGATTTCTCCCCGCACACAGAAGTGCGCCCGGGTGGCACCACACACGCTCGACCTGCCTCGCGCTGCCGATGGTCGTTCGCACCCCTGATTCCCCGCTCGGGCGATCTCTGCGTTCCCTCGTTCCGTATCTCCACCAACTTTTCGCACCACCCCTCTGTGCAAGTTCCCAGGAAGGTTTCTCCCATGAAACGCCGTTCTCGTAGTCTTCTCACGGCCCTCGTGACGCTCGGAGCTGTGGCGCTGACCGCGTGCAGCGGTGGCGCGAGCGACACCGCCGGTGGCGACTCGGCCGGTGCCGACGGAAGCGCCGGCACCATCAACCTGTACGCGTACGCCGTGCCGAAGCCGGGCTTCGACAAGCTGATCCCCGCGTTCAACGCCACCGACGAGGGCAAGGGTGTGGCCTTCCAGCCGTCCTACGGCGCCTCCGGCGACCAGTCCCGCAAGGTGAAGGACGGCGCCGAGGCCGACTTCGTCAACTTCTCCGTCGAGCCCGACATCACCCGCCTCGTCGACGCCGGACTGGTCGACAAGAGCTGGAACCAGGACGCCTACAACGGAATTCCGTTCGGTTCGGTCGTCACCATCGTCGTGCGTGAAGGCAACCCGAAGAACATCCACGACTGGGACGACCTGCTGCGCCCCGACGTCGAGGTGGTCACCCCCAACCCGTTCAGCTCCGGATCCGCGAAGTGGAACCTGCTCGCACCGTACGCGGCGAAGAGCAACGGCGGTCAGGACCCGGCTGCCGGTCTCGACTACATCACCTCGCTGGTGAACGACCACGTGAAGATCCAGCCGAAGTCGGGCCGCGAGGCGTCCGAGGCGTTCCTGCAGGGCACCGGCGACGTGCTGCTCAGCTACGAGAACGAGGCGCTGTTCATCGAGGGCAACGGTGATCCCGTCGAGCACGTGACCCCGCCGACCACGTTCAAGATCGAGAACCCGGTCGCGGTGCTGTCGAACAGCAAGAATCTGGAGAAGGCCAACGCGTTCAAGGACTTCCTCTACACCACCGAGGGCCAGAAGCTGTGGGCCGAGGCCGGATTCCGCCCGGTCGATCCGGCCGCGGCCACCGAGTTCGCCGACAAGTTCCTGGAGCCGGCCAAGCTGTGGACCATCGCCGACCTCGGCGGCTGGGCCAAGGTCGACTCCGAGGTGTTCGCCAAGGACACCGGGTCGATCGCTGTGATCTACGACAACGCCACCAAGTAAGACCGACATGAGCGACACCCCGACGACGACGGCGGGCGGACGCGGCACCACGGTGCCGTTCCCGCCCGCTCCGCCTGCCCGCAAGAAGATCGCCCGCGTCACCGGAGCGGTGGGACCGCTCGGCATCGGCATCGCGACGCTCTGGCTGAGCATCATCGTGGTCCTGCCTCTCGCCGCGCTCACCGTGGCGTCGTTCGGCGACGGGATCGCCGGGTTCGTGGACGCGATCACCGCGCCCGTGGCGCTGGCATCCCTGCGCGTCACCGTGCTGGTGTCGGTGGTGGTGGCCGTGATCAACGTGATCATGGGCACGCTCATCGCCTGGGTTCTCGTGCGCGACGAGTTCCCCGGCAAGCGGATCGTCAACGCGCTGATCGACCTGCCGTTCGCGTTGCCGACGATCGTGGCCAGCATCGTGCTGCTGTCGCTGTACGGACCGGAGAGCCCGATCGGGGTCCACCTCAACGCCACGCAGCCCGGTCTGATCGTGGCGCTGGCGTTCGTGACGTTGCCGTTCGTCGTCCGCTCGGTGCAGCCGGTGCTGATCGAGGTGGACAAAGAGGTGGAAGAGGCCGCGGCCTCACTCGGTGCGGACAACGTGACGATCTTCCGCCGAGTGGTGCTGCCGACCCTGACACCGGCCATCATCAGCGGCGCCGGGCTCGCGTTCGCCCGCGCGATCGGTGAATACGGATCAGTCGTCCTGATCGGCGGAAACATTCCCCGAGAGACTCAGGTCGCTTCCCAGTACATTCAACAGCAGATCGAAATCGATCGGCCGGCCGCTGCGGCGGCCGTGTCGGTGGCCCTCCTGGCCATCGCGTTCGTGACGTTGTTCGCCCTCCGGGTCTTCGCCAGCCGGGGGCAGCGTCGTGAGGAGCAGGCGGAATGAAGCTCTCGGGATCCACCCGGATCACCCTGCGCGCGGTCGCGCTGCTCTATCTGTTCGGCCTGCTGGTGGTGCCGATCGTCATCATCCTGTTCCGGACGTTCGAGGACGGCATCGGCGCCTTCGTCGAGTCGATCAGCACGCCCGCCGCGATTTCCGCGCTCAATCTGTCCCTGCTGATCGTGGCCATCGTCGTCCCGGTCAACGTGGTGTTCGGGATCGTCACGGCCCTGGCGCTGGTCCGGGGCCGCTTCCCCGGCCGCGGTCTGGTGCAGGCGGTGGTCGACCTCCCGTTCGCCGTGTCACCCATCGTGGTCGGTGTGTCGCTGATCCTGCTGTGGGGGGCCAACGGCTGGTTCGGCGGACTGGAATCGCTGGGCTTCAAGGTGATCTTCGGGCTTCCCGGCATGGTCATCGCCACCCTGTTCGTGACGCTGCCGTTCGTCGTGCGCGAGGTGGAACCCGTCCTGCACGAGATCGGCGAAGAGCAGGAACAGGCCGCGGCGACGCTCGGTGCGAGCCGCTGGCAGACCTTCTGGCTGATCACCCTGCCCGCCATCCGCTGGGGCCTCACCTACGGCGTGGTCCTGACCGTCGCCCGGTCGCTGGGCGAGTTCGGTGCGGTGATCATGGTGTCGTCGGGCTTCCCCGGCGTGTCCCAGACCCTGACCCTGCTGGTGCATTCGCGCTACATCGACGACCACAACACGTTCGGTGCGTACTCTGCAGCCACACTGCTGATGGGCATTGCGCTGATCACCCTGCTTCTGATGACTCTGCTCGACCGCAAGAGGAGCACCACATGATTACCGTGACCGGCGCCCGGAAGAACTACGGGTCCTTCGCTGCTCTCGACGACGTCACCATCGACATCCCCTCGGGTTCGCTGACCGCGCTCCTCGGGCCGAGTGGTTCCGGCAAGTCGACGCTGCTCCGGTCGATCGCCGGCCTGGAATCCCTCGACTCCGGCACCGTGGTGATCGGAGGGACCGACGTCACCGACATCTCCCCGCAGAAGCGGGACATCGGGTTCGTGTTCCAGCACTACGCGGCGTTCAAGCACATGACGGTGCGCGATAACGTCGCGTTCGGTTTGAAGATCCGCAAGCGGCCCAAGCCGGAGATCGACAAGAAGGTCAACGAGCTTCTCGAGATCGTCGGCCTCGACGGATTCCAGCACCGGTATCCGGCGCAGCTGTCCGGCGGGCAGCGTCAGCGCATGGCCCTCGCACGGGCTCTGGCCGTGGACCCGAAGGTGCTTCTCCTCGACGAGCCGTTCGGCGCGCTCGACGCGAAGGTCCGCACCGACCTGCGCACGTGGCTGCGCCGCCTGCACGACGAGGTACACGTCACCACCGTGCTCGTGACCCACGACCAGGAGGAGGCGCTCGACGTCGCCGACCGGATCGCGGTCCTCAACAAGGGCCGGATCGAGCAGATCGGTGAACCGGAGGACCTCTACGACCGCCCGGACAACGACTTCGTGATGTCGTTCCTCGGGTCGGTGGCCAAGCTCAACGGTCAGCTGGTCCGACCGCACGACATCCGCCTCGGGCGCGATCCCAACATGGCCCTCGCTCAGGAGGCGGGGACGGCCGAATCGCTGGGCGTCACGCGGGCCACGGTCGAGCGAGTGGTGCACCTGGGTTTCGAGGTGCGGGTGGATCTGCGCAACGAGGCCACCGGTGAACCGTTCTCCGCGCAGGTGACGCGCGGCGACAGCGCGGCGCTCGGCCTGCAGGAAGGCGAGACCGTGTACGCGCGGGCGACGCGGGCTCCCGAACTCCCGGAGGCCGAAGTTCCGGTGTCCCTGTAATTCCCGAGTCAGGTAGGAGGCGACTGTGCCGACCCCGGCAAATCCCGTCCGAGACAACGTCCTGATCGTGCACTGGCACGACCTCGGTCGTCACCTCGGGTGTTACGGCGCATCCGGAGTGCACAGTCCGAACCTGGACCGGCTCGCCGCCGAGGGAATCCTGCTGACCGACGCACATGCGGCGGCCCCACTCTGCTCGCCGTCGCGGGGCGCTCTGTTCTCGGGCCGGTACCCGCACAGCAACGGACTGATCGGTCTCGCCCACCACGGGTGGCAGTATCACGACGACGTCCGCACGCTGCCGTCCCTGCTGGCGGAGGCGGGCTGGTACACCGCGCTGTTCGGGATGCAGCACGAGACCGCGTATCCCACGCGGCTCGGCTATCACGAGTACGACGTCACCAATTCGTACTGCGACTACGTCACCGATCGGGCGTCGCGGTGGCTGGCACGGTTCCCGACGCGACCGTTCCTGCTCACCGCAGGCTTCTTCGAGACCCACCGCCCGTACCCGGTCGACCGGTATCCCCCCGCCGATCCGGACGGTTTCGACGTTCCGCCCTATCTGCCCGACCGGCCGAAGGTCCGCGAGGATCTGGCCGGATTCCACGGTTCGATCGAGGTGGCCGACGCGGCCGTCGGCAGGCTGCTGCAGACACTGGACGACGAGGGGCTGGACGACAGCACGTGGGTCGTGTTCCTCACCGACCACGGTGAGGCGTTCCCCGGGGCGAAGTCGACGCTGTACGCGCCGGGTACGGGAATCGCGACGATCATTCGTCCGCCGCGACGGCTGCGGGCGGAGTCCCGCGTGTACGACGACCTGTTCAGCGGGGTGGATCTGCTTCCCACACTCCTCGACCTACTCGGAGTCCCGGTCCCCGCCGCAGTGGAAGGCGTCTCCCACGCTGCGCAGTTGCTGCGGCGGTCGGAGTCGACGGCGCGTGACGCGCTGTTCACGGAGAAGACCTTCCACGACAGCTTCGACCCCATCCGGGCCGTGCGCACCAAGCAGTTCAGCTACATCGAGAACTACGCACCGCGGCCGAAGCTCGACCTGCCCCTCGACATCGAGAACAGCCTGTCGGGGGAGGCGCTGGGCGCCGAGCATCTCGATCCCCGTCCGAGCCGGGAACTCTACGATCTGCGCGCTGATCCCGGCGAGCGCGACAACCTGGCGGACACGGAGGAGTTCGCGGCGACCCAGGCCGAACTCGCGCTGGAACTCGCGACGTGGCGACGGGCGACGGGCGACTCGATCCCGAGCGAGGAGGAGGGAACGGCGTACGCGCGGAAGGCGATGGACGAATACCTCGCCACCCTCGGGCGGACGCCGGATGTGCGTTCGGCCTACAGCGCGGACCGCGGCATCCTCGACGAGCCCCGGAGCGCCGCGAACACGTAGTGGGCCGGTAGCCGGCGGATGACGGCGGTTCCGATCTCGCGCGTCGCGCGGCGGTGGTGCACTGGAACCGTGAGCGTCGACTGCCCGCGGTGGAACCCACCGAAACCTCTGCACGAGGTGGTGCGCAGTCTCGGCCGCTCGGCTGAGCTCGTCGGAACCGGCGACGCCGCGGTGACGGGCATCAATCAGGACTTTCGGCTCGTCCGTGCCGGAGACCTCTATGCGGCGCTTCCCGGGCAGCATCGTCACGGGGTCGCGCTCGCCGCTGAGGCCGCGTCGCGTGGGGCCGTCGCGGTGCTCAGCGACCGCGAGTGCGGCGTGCTGCCGACGATCGTGGTGGACGACCCGCGTCGGGCGCTCGGACCGTTGGCCTCGTGGATCTACGGCGACCCGTCCGGAAGTCTCGACGTCTACGGCGTGACCGGGACCAATGGAAAGACCAGCACCGCGTACCTGCTGGACGCGGGACTGCGTGCGGCAGGAGTCGCCGCCGGGCTGGTCACGGGCATCACCGTCCGCGGACCGAACGGCTCACGCACCGCGACCCGGACCACTCCCGAGGCGTGCGAACTCCAGCAGACTCTCGCCGCGTTCACCGAACAGGGGACCGGTGCCGTGGCGATGGAGGTGTCGAGCCACGGCCTCGCTCTGTATCGAATCGACGGGACGTTCTTCCGGGTCGGGTTGTTCACCAACCTCGCCCGCGACCACCTGGACTTCCACCCCGACATGGACGCGTATTTCGCGGCGAAGGCCCGGTTGTTCGACCCCGGGCGCTGTGCCACGGCAGCCATCGGCATCGACGACGAATTCGGACGACGCCTCGCCGCCGCCGTGACGGTGCCCCGCCTGACGTTCTCGTCGACGACGGTCGCGGCCGACATCCACGCCTCCGCCGTACACGCCGACGAGGGCGGCACGTCGTTCACACTCCAGGGGGCAGGAGAACGAAAGTCGGTGCGGCTACGGCTACTCGGAGTACATCAGGTCGACAACGCGCTCGCCGCGATCTCCGCCCTCGCCGCTCGCGGCGTGGATCTCGACGCGGCGATCGCCGGGATGGAGAACCTCGACACCGTACCCGGCCGCCTGGAGGCGGTCGACGTGGGCCAGCCGTTCCTCGCGTTCGTCGACTACATGCACAACACAGCCGGCAAGCGGGGACTGTTCCCGTACCTCCGCTCGCTGACCCCAGGACTCCGGACATGGGACTGACGCCGGTGGGCTGGCCAAGCGTCTGAGCTGCAAATTTGTTGGTTCGAGAGGTTGCGATTCCCACCTGAATGTCTAATAATAGATGGCGCTATTTAATGCGAAA
>RRBB01000292.1:0-11341 GCA_006543605.1 Rhodococcus sp. WS4 | reverse complement strand
CAGATACCGGGCACGGGTCGGACCCGAACGGTCCAACAGTCCATCGAACGATTCCAACCACTCCGTGGTCTCGTCCGGATCGATATCCGGCAGATACGACGCAACACCCTCACGGATGACACGAACGCGGCCGTCGGAACCCGGGGTCGCACTGGGGTTGGAAGGTTGGGCCGCTCCGGCGCCGGGTGTGGCGGAATCCGGTTGAGACGCGGGTCCCTGGATCAGGTCTGACAACGTTGCTCCTCATTGTGGTGGGACGCGCGGTGTGGCGTCCTCTCCATGTGATCGCGGCCTTGTTAGGCCCGATCCATCTCCTTTATGAATATGGCGCGACCCTCATCTTTCCCCATTGCGGCGCAGTCGGCACACTCTGCTCGGGTTACTCTTCGGTAGCGTTTGCGCAGATCCGGGGCCGAATGTTGAATTTATCGATGTCGTCGAAAACATGGGGGAGACGAATGCGCACGTCGACGTGCCGCTGGGGGCTGGCGAGTGCCGCCGCCGCGGCGATCGTCGGTGCCGGCGTCATCGCCGGATGTGGCAGCGCGATCGAGGGGACAGCGCAGCAGAACGATTCCCAGGCCGCCGAATATGCGGCGGAGGCGACGTCGTCTTCGGTGGCCGCGTCGTCCTCGCAGAAGGCCGCGGCCGAGCGGGAGGAACTCGTGACGCAATGCACGAAGTTCGTCACCCGTGCCGGGGAGACCATCGACACGTACAACGCGTTCATCGACGCGGCCAATGCGGACGCCGCGGACACCGGTGCCAAAGCGAGTGCCGCGGCCGGGGCGCTACGGGAAGCCGCCGACGGGGCGAACGCTTCCATCCCCTCGCTTCCCGCCGAGCTGACCGGACTGCTCACCGACTACGCGAACAACTACCGCGATCTCGCGGCCGCCGTCGACGGCGGCCAACGCGGAGACAATCTGAACACCCTCGCAAGCCGCGGAGACGAGCTCAGCGACTCGATTCGGGCAGCCTGCCCCACATCGTGACTCCCGCACCGTAGGCTCGGTCGATGACCGCGCATCACTACTTTCTGAGAAAAATTCGCGCGGTCGGCTTGCGCGAAAGCGTCCGAGCATGTTCGCTTTCACCTAATTGATCTTCATCCAGCAGGTGTTCGGGTATCCGAGCACCGTCAACAAAAGGAGGACCCCACCGTGGTCGCCGCGGCGGACGCCCAAAACTACGCTCAGAAACTCGGGATCACTGCCGACATGGCGGTACAGGAACTGGGCTGGGACGAGGACACCGACGACGACCTGCGTGCCGCGGTCGAGGACACCATCGGTGGAGAACTACTGGACGAGGATTCCGACGAGGTCATCGACGTCGTGCTGCTGTGGTGGCGCGACGAAGACGGAGACCTGGTCGACGCCCTCATGGATGCCATCGGCCCGCTGGCCGACGAGGGATTCGTGTGGGTCCTCACACCCAAGACCGGTCAGCCCGGTCACGTGGAGCCCAGCGAGATCGCCGAGTCCGCTCCTACAGCCGGTCTCACCCAGACGTCGGCGGCAAACCTCGGGGACTGGTCGGGAAGCCGTCTGGTTCAGCCGAAGTCGCGTCCCGCGAACAAGCGCTGAACCGACACACCTTTCCGTCACACTCACCGAAGGAACACCGTCATGCCGCTCGAGGTGGGCACCACCGCCCCCGATTTCACCCTCAAGGACCAGAACAACCAGGAGGTGACGCTTTCCGATTACCGCGGAAAGAAGAACGTCCTGCTCGTGTTCTACCCCCTCGCGTTCACCGGAACGTGCCAGGGTGAGCTCTGTAAGGTTCGCGACGAACTGCCGAAGTTCGAGAACGACGAGACCGCGATCCTCGCTCTCTCCGTCGGTGCTTCGCCGACACACAAGATCTGGTCCGCCGAGCAGGGGTACACCTTCCCGCTGCTCGCCGACTTCTGGCCGCACGGCGCCGTCGCGGAGCAGTACGGCGTCTTCAACGAGAAGCTGGGCTTCGCCAACCGCGGCACCTTCGTCATCGACAAGGAAGGTGTCATCCGGTTCGCCGAGATGAACGGACCCGGAGAGGCCCGTGACCAGGGAGCTTGGGAGAAAGCGCTTGCCACGCTAGAGTCCTGATGCGCATCCGGCGAGTTTCTCGCCGGATGTTCGGGCGTGTAGCTCAGTGGTAGAGCTCTGGTTTTACACACCAGCGGTCGGGGGTTCGAAACCCTCCGCGCCCACCGTCAGGCAAGGCCCCGATGTGCGTTCGCTCGCGCATCGGGGCTTTTTTTCGTCTCATTCCTCGGTGAGTTCCATGAGCTGCTCGGCGGCGGTGATGTTTCCGTTGTCGGCGAGGCGGCGGAGTTCGTCCAGGTCGCCGAGTTCGGTGGCGACTTCGATGAGTTGGTCGGCCGCATCGGAGCTTCCGTTGTCGGCGAGGTGGCGTAGCTCGGCCATGTCGCCCCGCTCGCCGGCGAGTTCGATCAGTATGTCGATTGCTGTCGGATCGCCGTTCTCGGCCCGCTCGCGCAAGGCGGACAGTTCGGATTCAGTCATGACGACCATCCTCTGCTCGATCGATTTTCCTCGTGTGCCGATCTCGAAGCTCGTCGCGATGTGGGTGCCAGTTTCGTGGAGTTCACCTGTTCATAGCCCGGAGCTTCGCCGGCAGTGGCATATTCCTGACATGCCCAGGTACAAGGTGACGCTGCGCAACGGCACGTCGAGCGACAAGACCTTCGAATCCGACTTCCAGGCCGTCAACGAAACGCACCGGCCGCACGGCGAATCCGGGGCGGCCATCGTGAAGATCGACCGCCACGAGGAAACTGGGGGAGTTGTGGCCGTCTGGTCCGCTCCCGCCACGTCCCGCACGTCCCGGTCGTAGCTCGTCAGGTCGAACTCCCGCGCGTCGCGGAGCCGCGGCGATCGACCTCGGCCTCGAACTCCGCGATCCGGATCATGACGCTGCGCACCGTTTCGCTGCCGTAGTCGTTCGCGATCGACTCCCCGAGAAGTGCCCGGTGCTCGTCCAGCAGGGCGAGCAGTTGGTCGTCGCCCAGCTTCGTCACGTCGCTGCTCACCATTCGATCGTCCCAGCCGGAGTCGGCGATTCCAATGCCCCACACGCCGATGCGCATACGAATTTCCGACCCCGGACGCGCAGAACCCCGCCGGGCCACGTGGGTGTGTTGAGTCAGCACCGAAGATGTGAGCAGGGCGGGGCCGTGCGCCGCCCCTGAATGGGGGGAACGAGGCGGCATTTACCATGGTAGGCGCCGGAAAGGCCGCTTGGCGAGATACTCGGCAGAAGTTCAGGAATCCGACATTCGGACCGGAACGTGTGCGGCGTGCAGAGCCACCCGCGGATCGGTGCGACGCATGCGCTATTGCGGGGGATTCCGGCGAATCGGCGCGCAATTGTGCCGATCCGGCCGGGTTGTCGCTATCGAGCGCGTGTGCCGGGACCCACGGTCTCGTACGCCTCGGCGAGAAGGTCCGTCAGGGTGCCGTCGAGCTGGTCCTCGGACGTGATCGTCAAGCGGTGTGTGATCACCGTCTTGGTGGTGGGGAACGCCTCCCGCAGTTGCGGGTGGTGGATGCGCCGACGCAGGTCCAGCGCGATCTCGAGCCGCGACGAATAGATGAACGCGGCGGCGAAGACGCGGGTGCGGGCCCACGCGATCTCGGTGCGGTGGACCCGCTCGTCCACCTCCCCGCACGCCAGAACGAGGTCACGGAACTGCAGCAGGCGCTCGGTGGCGTCCGGGTCCTTGCCTGCCAGGTACTCGTCGATCGCGGCACTCATGGGACGCTCCTTTACATCGACTGCAACGTTAGTTGATACAAATAGCGGCGTGCATCGAACCTCCCGTCCCGGAACCGCCCGCGCGGCCGGGCTGCTGCTCGGCTTCGCCGCCGACCGTCTGTTCGCCGACCCGGCCCGGTGGCATCCGGTATCCGGATTCGGCCGAACGGCAATGGCATTGGAAAGGGTCACCTACCGCGACTCCCGGTTGTCGGGGGTACTGCACGTCGCGGTCCTCGTCGGCGGCGCGGCGGGTGTGGGCGTCGCCGCCTCACGGGTGGCGCGGCGCGGGGGATGGGCCGGCGAGGCAGCCGGGACGGCCGTCGCGGCGTGGGCCGTGCTCGGTGGAACGTCGCTGGGCCGGACCGGGTCGGCCATGGCCGCGCACCTAGACACCGACGACCTCGTGGCGGCGCGCGCCCTGCTGCCGTCCCTGTGCGGCCGGGATCCCAGCGTGCTCGGCGTCGACGGGCTCACGCGGGCGACGCTGGAGTCGGTGGCCGAGAACACGTCCGACTCGGCTGTCGGGGCGTTCGTGTGGGGCGCGGTGGCGGGCATCCCCGGATTGTTCGTCTACCGGGCGTCCAACACGCTCGACGCGATGGTCGGCTACCGCTCGCCGAAGTACCGCAACTTCGGCTGGGCCGCGGCGCGGTGGGACGACGCTCTCAACCTGCTACCCGCCCGCCTGACCGGCGCACTGTCCGTCGCCGCCGCGCCGACCGTCGGTGGGTCGCCGCGGGAGGCGTGGCAGGCGTGGCGGCGCGACGCCTCCGAGCACCCCAGCCCCAACGCCGGCGTCGCGGAGGCCAGCGCGGCCGGGGCACTCGGGATCTCGCTCGGTGGGCGCACCGAATACGCGCACGGCGTCGAGATGCGACCGTCACTCGGATCCGGTCCGTCACCGGAACCCGTCGACCTCACCCGCGCGGTACGGCTGTCCGTCGCCGTGCAGGGCGGCGCCGCGCTGGTATCAGCGGCCCTTGCCGTAGCGGTCGGCCAGTTTCACTTCCGTCGCCGTTCTCGGCGCTGATTCCACCGGCTTGCTGCGCGTGAACGGCTTCTTCCGGGCCGCAGGTGCGGTAGCCGGAGCGGGGTCCTCGGAGGACTTCGCGGACTTCTCCTTGCGACGTTCCCGCCACTCCGCCCGGATGAAGTAGGCGAGACCGAGCGGGGCCATGATGCCGAACGCCAGCCACTGCAAGCCGTACGACAGGTAGGGGCCCGCGTCGAGTTGCGGGAGTGGAATGGTGCCGAGGCCGCCCGGCTGATCCGGTTCGAGTTGCACGTACGCGTCGACGAGATCGGTGCCGATGTAGCCGCCGATCTGCCCCGCGTCGATGTAGTAGACCTGCCGCAGCCCGTTCTCGTCGATCGGCTCCTTGCCGGGGATGGTGCCCTCGGACTTGCGGACGCGACCGTCGAGCGTCACCTGCCCGGCCGGCGGCGGATCCACCGGCGGCGGCTCGGTTCCCTGGACCGGTCGGACGTAGCCGCGGTTGACCAGGATCGTGCGGCCGTCGGTCAGCTGCAGCGGGGTCAGGACCTCGTACGCGGGTTGCGACTCGATGGACCGCAACCGGACCAGCAGATCGCTGTTCTGGACGTAGGAGCCGGTCGCGGTGACGCGGCGCCACTCGTCGTCCGGATTCGGGGCCGCGCCGGACAGCAGGCTCTCCAGCGGGACGGGGTCGGCGTCGACCGAGTCGGCGATCAGTTGGTTACGGTGCTCCGTCGACGTGTTCTTGCCGAGCTGCCACGGCGCGAGCACGTAGAAACACATGAATGCGAATCCGGCGACCACCAAGGCCAACACCAACCAGCCGGGTCGCAACAGAAATCTCAGCCTTCGCACGCCTCCACGGTAGCCGCTCGCAGGTGAGGACCCTGATCGTGGGTTACCGGCTGCGTACCCAGTCGAGCAGCCCGGGTACCGCGGCCTCGATCTGGAGGCGGACCCGCTCGAAGTCCTCGAGGTCCCCGTAGAACGGGTCGGGGACGGACGACGTGTCCGCATCCGGATCGAAACTGCGCAGCAGCCGGCGGCGCTCGTCCGGCACACCCATGTGCGCAAGCTCACGGTCGTGGTTCGCGGCGAGAGCGACCACCAGGTCCGCGCCGAGATGGAACGGCCCGACCTCCGCGGCCGCGTGGCCCGTCGGGTACCCGTTCACCTTCAAGGTCTCGTTGGTGCGGATGTCCGCCTCACGGCCGACGTGCCAGCCGTGGGTCCCGGCGCTGCTGACCATCACCCGGTCGTCGAGGGCCTCCCGGCGGAGATGCTCGGCGAAGATCTTCTCGGCCATGGGGGAGCGGCAGATGTTTCCGGTGCACACGAAGGTCACGTGCAGCGGGGTGTCAGGCCGCGTCATCGAGCATCTTCCCGAGGTCGGCGACGGTCCCCGCCGTCGCATGCGCGCGCTCCGCCTCGACAGGGAACCCGTAACCCCACTCGACGAACACCGCGGGAATGCCCCAGTGCGCGGCGCCGAGGACGTCGTGGTCCCGGTCGCCGACCATCAGGACGTCGGGGGTGGCGCCCTCGGTGGCGGTGACCCCCAGGTTCCGGAGGGAGTGGGCGATCACGTCCGATTTGGCGCGGCGGCTGCCGTCGTCGCTGGCGCCGCCGATGAACTCGAAGTAGTGGGCCAGTTCGAAGTGCTCGAGGATGCGGATCGCGAACCGCTCGGACTTCGATGTGGCGACGGCGAGTCTTCTGCCGCTGTCCCGGGCGTCGACGAGCACCTTCTCGATGCCGTCGAAGACGGCATTCTCCGCCCACCCCACGCTGTCGTAGCGATCGAAGTAGGCCGCGATCGCCTGCTGCACGAGGTCTTCGTCCAGCCCCATCGACCGGAACGTGTCGATCATCGGCGGGCCGATCACGGCGTCGATCATCTCGTCGGTCGGTGCCGGCTGCCCGATCGTCGCGAGCGCGTGGCGGAACCCGGCGTGGATGCCGGGCGCGGAGTCGGTGAGGGTGCCGTCGAGGTCGAACAGCACGATGGGTGCCGACAGGGCAGCAGGGGCGGAGGACGCGGAGGTGGAGAGAGATGTCACCGGACCATTGTCCCTTAGGCTCGACAGCTGTGGACATTCGTGCCGGTAGCCGGGAGAGCCTGCGTCATCACGGAGACGTGGATGCGGGGCCCGGACTCCTCGATTTCGCAGTCAACGTGCAGGGCGACGGGCCACCGGACTGGCTGCGACTCCGCCTCGCCGACGCGCTGCCGAGCCTGGGCGCCTACCCGACGGTCGCGGCCGATCGCGCGGCCCGGATCGCGGTGGCGTCCCGGCATGGCCGGACACCCGAGGAGGTGCTGCTCCTCTCGGGTGGCGCGGAGGGTTTCTCGCTGCTCCCGCGGCTCGGAGTTCGGGAGGCGGCACTGATCCACCCGTCGTTCACCGAGCCGGAGTGGGCGCTGCGGGAGGCGGGCGTGCCCGTCACGCAGGTGCTGCTCGACGACCCGTACGACCTCGACTCCGCGGTGGTCCCGGAATCCGCCGATCTGGTGGTGATCGGTAACCCGACCAACCCGACGTCGGTGCTGCACCCGGCCGAGCAGATCCTGCGGTTGCGTCGTCCGGGCCGGATCCTCGTGGTCGACGAGGCGTTCGCGGACGCGGTGCCGGACGAGGGCGAGTCGCTGGCCGGCCGTTCGCTGCCCGACGTGCTGGTGCTCCGCAGCCTCACCAAGACGTGGGCGCTGGCGGGACTGCGCTGCGGGTACGCGCTGGGGTCCCCCGAGGTCCTCGAACGCCTGCAGGTGGGACGGGCGCACTGGCCGCTGGGCAGCCTGCAGGTGGAGGCGATCGCCGCGTGCAGCGAACCGCAGGCCGTCGCCGCCGCCCGCGACCACGCCGTCGTGCTGGGGGAGTGGCGCGACGACATGATTCGGCGGCTGACCTCGATCGGCGTCGTAGTGCACCAGCCCGCGGTCGCGCCGTTCCTGCTGCTTCGCCTGCCGGACGGCGAACTTATCCGCAAGCACCTGCGGGAGCGGGGCATCGCCGTGCGGCGTTGCGACACGTTCCCCGGGCTCGGACCCAACTTCCTCCGCGTCGCGGTGCGCCCCCGGGAGCAGACCGATGTGCTGATCGATGCGATGAAGGAGATCCTGTGAATCCGGTTCGTCTCGCCGACGTGATCGCGACCCTGGATGCGGCGTACCCGCCCGCCCTCGCCGAATCGTGGGACTCCGTCGGCCTCGTCTGCGGCGACCCCGAGGACACGGTGTCGACGGTGACGGTCGCGGTGGATCCGACCGCCGCGGTGGTCGACGAGGCGATCGACGCCGGCGCCGACCTCCTCCTCGTCCACCACCCGCTGCTGCTGCGCGGCGTCGACACCGTCGGCGCCCACACCCCGAAGGGTGCGCTCGTCCACAAGCTGATCAAGGCCGGCTGCGCCCTGTTCACCGCGCATACCAACGCCGACTCCGCGGACCCCGGCGTCTCGGACGCACTGGCGGCGGCGCTCGGGCTCACCGTCACCGGGCCGATCGAGCCGCACCCCACCGAGAACCTCGACAAATGGGTGGTCCTCGTCCCCGCCGGCGACGCCGACACGGTGCGTCGCGCCCTGTTCGACGCCGGTGCCGGACACATCGGCAACTATCGCGACTGCAGCTGGTCCGTCACCGGGCAGGGCCAGTTCCTCCCGACCGACGGCGCGAACCCCGCACTCGGCGCGGTCGGCGCGCTCGAACGTGTCGAGGAGAGCCGGGTGGAGGTGATCGCCCCGCGCGGCATCCGGCAGAGGGTCCTCGCCGCGATGCGCGCCGCCCACCCGTACGAGGAGGTCGCATTCGACGTGTTCGAAATGGCGACGTTCCCCGGGCCCCGCGGACTCGGACGCGTCGGGGAGCTACCCGAGCCGCTGTCGCTACGCGACTTCACCGACCGGGTGGCGGACGCGCTGCCCGCCACGACGTGGGGTGTGCGGGCCGCGGGCGACCCCGACGCCACGATCCGCACCGTCGCCGTGTGCGGGGGCTCGGGTGATTCCTTTCTCGACGCCGTGTCCCGGCTCGGTGTGGACGCGTACGTGACCGCCGATCTGCGGCACCACCCCGCCGACGAGCACCTGCGCGCCGGTGGCCCGGCCCTGATCGACGTCGCGCACTGGGCGAGCGAGCAACCGTGGTGCGAACAGGCGAAGGGCGTGCTGGACACCGCTTTCGCGCATACCCCGGAATGGCAGGTGCGGGTGTCGGCGGTCCGGACCGATCCGTGGTCGGTCAGCGCGTCGTCGTTGTAGCGCCGTCCGGCCGAAACCCGTGATGCGCCGGGGTACGGTTGACACTCAGCAATCTGCACAGAAGAACCCTTCACAGAAGACAGCAGGAGTTACCACGCGTGAACGTCGAACCACAGGTGCAGTCCAAGCTTCTCGACCTCGCCGGCGTCGATGCGGAGCTGTCGAGGATCGCCCACCGACGCACCGCGCTTCCGGAGCGTCAGGAAGTCGAGCGGCTCGAGGCGGAACGCGTCACACGTAAGGACGCGGCAGTGGCCGTGGAGATCATCCTCGACGACCTCGACCGCGACATCCGCAAGCTCGAAGGCGAAGTCGACGCGGTCCGTCAGCGCGAGGACCGCGACCGCACGCTTCTGCAGAGCGGAACGGTCGGGTCGAAGCAGCTCACCGAACTCGAACACGAACTCGGCAGCCTCGTGCGCCGGCAGGGACTGCTCGAGGACGAACTGCTCGAGGTGATGGAACGGCGCGAGGCGTCGCAGTCCGACCACGACCACGCCGGTGCGCAGCTGTCGCAGATCGAGGAAGACCTCATCGACGCCTCCCGCCGCCGCGACGACGCCGTCGCCGATCTGGACGCCGCGGAGCAGCGCTGCACCCGGGACCGTGCCGCCCTCGCCGACCAGTTCCCCGCCGACCTGATCGCCGTCTACGAGAAGCAGCGCAGCCAGAACGGCGTCGGCGCGGCACTGCTGCAGGCGCGGCGCTGCGGAGCGTGCCGCATCGAACTCGACCGCGGCGAGATCTCCCGCATCACCGGCACCGCACCCGACGTCGTCGTGCGATGCTCCGAATGCGGCGCGATCCTGGTGCGTACCAAGGAGTCGGGTCTGTGAGTCGCGTCGTCGTCGAGGCCGACGGTGGATCGCGCGGCAATCCCGGACCTGCGGGCTACGGCGCCGTGGTGTTCGACGCCACCCGCGGCACCGTCCTCGCCGAGCGCAAGGAAAGCCTCGGGACCGTCACGAACAACGTCGCCGAGTACCGGGGTCTGATCGCCGGACTCGAGGCCGCCGCCGAACTCGGCGCGTCCGAGGTGGACGCGCGGATGGATTCCAAACTGGTCGTCGAGCAGATGTCCGGGCGCTGGAAGGTGAAGCACCCCGACATGATTCCGCTGCACCGCCAGGCGTCCACTCTCGCCCGGCAGTTCGACGGCGTCACCTACACGTGGATTCCGCGGGCGGAGAACTCGCACGCCGACCGCCTCGCCAACGAAGCCATGGACGGCGTCGCCGCCGAGCCGGAACCGGAACCGGCCGCCCAATCGGAGACGGCCACCCCCGCGGCGCCGGGCTGGATGGACACGACGGGCGCCCCGACCCGGATGCTGCTGCTGCGCCACGGGCAGACCCCGCTGTCCGTCGATCGGCGGTACTCGGGTCGCGGAAACCCGGCCCTCACCGATCTCGGTCAGGCGCAAGCGAACGGCGCGGCCGGACGCTTCGCCGGCAACAGCGGAATCGCGGCCGTGGTGTCCTCGCCGCTGGGCCGCGCACAGCAGACCGCCTCGGCCGCGGCGAAGGTGCTCGGACTCCCGGTCACCGTGCACGAGGGCCTCACCGAAACCGACTTCGGCGAGTGGGAGGGTCTCACGTTCCGGGAAGCTGCGGAACGCGACCCGGAACTGCACCGCAAGTGGCTGTCGGACACGTCGGTGTGCCCGCCGTCGGGGGAGAGCTTCGACGAGGTACGCGAGCGGATCCTGAAGGTCCGCGACGACCTCACCGCCACCTATGCCGGCTCCACCATCCTGGTGGTCACGCACGTGACCCCCATCAAGACGCTGTTGCAGCTGGCGCTCGACGCGGGACCGTCGCTGCTGTACCGGCTGCACCTGGATCTGGCGTCACTGAGCATCGCCGAGTTCTACCCCGATGGCGGCTCGTCCGTCCGCCTGGTCAACGACACCTCCCACCTGTGAGTACTTCTTAACCGCGGGCGGTTAAGAAGTACTCACAGGCCCAGAGGGCAACGACCGCGGCGAACAGGGTCAACGGGGTGGTTACCAGCGCGAGAACGGTGAAAGTCCGTAGATCCGCCGGGGATCCGGCTCGTGCGGCCACCCGCCGCCACAGCATGATCGCCAGCGACCCCACGTAGGTGAGGTTGGGGCCGAGATTCACACCGAGCAGCATCGCCAGAACGAGCGCTGTCGGGGCATGGGGTCCGAGCGCTGCCAGTAGGAGCAGCGTGGCGGGGAGGTTGTTGACCAGATTCGCGGCGACCGCCGCGACGACGGCCATCGTCAGCAGCGCCGCGAACGACGTGTCGGTCGGCAGCCGCGCGCCGATCCACTCGCCGATCGGACCG
>RRBB01000291.1:0-11570 GCA_006543605.1 Rhodococcus sp. WS4 | reverse complement strand
TCGAGACCCGAACCGCGATCCTTGCAGGGTCGACATGCCTCACCGGTAGCGCTCTCCCGCAACATCTTTTCCCGATCGGCCGGTGACGCCTCTTGCCCTGTCGAGCACGACACCCGGCAGATACAATCCCTCCACCCGCTCCGGCGTCGCTCCCACACTCCGATGCAGGCCTGCCCAGATAGGCGTCGAGGCCCGCGCGGTCAAAAGATTCGGTGACCCGAACCGGTGCGCCGAGAGGGTAACCGGCCCTTCGATGCCGCCTTGCGCACCCCCACTACCGACATGCCCAAGTATTCCGCAGCCTCACCGATTCGCATCGACAGACAGTGTCAGAACCTACTCGATAAAATTAGATATTGCGGCAATAGTTGAGAGCCTGCTCGAATGCGTGACCGTCGCTGCCACCACCAGCTACGTCGAGGAACTCGAGGCCGTCAACGGTGAACGCGACGGGGCCGCGGTCAACCTCGTCACGGCGCTGCTCAGTGGGCGGAAGGCGGCGACCGCCGCCCGGCACGCGGGGTGGAACTGGCCGACGAGTACGTCCTGCTGGGACTGTCGATACCCGCGCATCCCAGGGAGTCGGTGACCCATCGTCGGAAGACCGTTGTCGCCCGGCAGAAGCTGTGGCGGTTGCAGATCGAGCTGGCGGACGCCTCCGGTGGGGCGGCAGTCTGTTCGCTGAGCCTGGACGGCGGAACGCTGTTGCTGCCGGGCTCACCCGAGCGGGCGTGGATGATCTCCCTGCTCGACCGCATCGGCGCGGCCGCCGGGGTTCCGCTCACCGCTACCGCGACCCGGGTTCGCACGGCCGGCATCCCGGCGGCGGAGCAGGTCCACGAACTCCTCGACCTGGCCGATCGACTCGCGCTGGAGCCGGGACTCTACGAGATGGACGATCTGGCGCTCGAATATCAGCTCACCCGTCCCGGGCCGGGACGCACCCACCTGGCGCGGCTGCTCGAACCGTTGGACTCCTCACCCGAACTGATCTAAACGCTGGAGGTACACATCGGGCACGACGTCAACCGGCAGCGCACCGCGAAGAAGATGCATCTGCACACCAACACGGTTGACTACAGACTGAAGCGGGTGGCGCAGCTGACGGGCTACGCCCCGACGCGCCCGTCGGGGCTGCGGCAGATCCAGGCGGCGCTCGTGGCTCGTCGGCTAGAGGTCGCGCAACCTGAGCACTGACGGTCGCGCCACCCGGACGCCCGCCACCGGCGCAGCGTCATTCGCTACGATGTGGGCCGAATCATATTCGGTCAAGGTGCGTTCTCGGTCGTCTTGTGATCGAAATGTTAGAGAGGCAGGGCGATGGCCGGAGGGCGTCATTCGAGCGCGCACCAGGAGCGTGTCGGTCGTTCGCCCGGCTTCTACGCGGTGTGCGCCGCTGTCGTGATCGGCCTCGTGGCCTCCGTGGTCGTCGTCGTCCAGGCGGTGCGCTCGTGGGCCGACGACTGCGATCAGGTCACCGACTACACCCTCGCCGCCGATCCGAGTGTCGTTCCCGCCCTCGACAAGGTTCTCGGCGACGCGAAAGACACCGACCTGGGTTGCGCGAACGTCACGGTCGGCGCCGCGACGTCCGGCGACATCGCGGGACGACTGGGGAAGGGCACCGACGCCCCGGACCTCTGGATCCCCGACTCCGGCGCCTGGGTGGGCAAGGCGGCGCTCACCGCGGCCGGTCCGATCGAGGTGATGACGGGTTCGATCGCATCCTCGCCTGTCGTCCTGGCGTCCCGCGAGGAGGATGCCCCGACGTCGCCGACGTGGCTCGCCGCCCTCCAGATCAAGGACATCCAGCTGGGCAACCCCCTCGTGACCGGGGTCGCGCAGGCCCCGATCAACGCCGCGCTCGCCGAGGGGCAAGCCGATCCCGTATCCGCGGGGACGGTGCGGGCAGCGCTGGTCCCCCTCGCGCAGGAGGAGAGCGCGCGGACCGCGGACGAGCCGATCGGCGAGGAAATGCTGCAGGGCGTCGTCGACAACGGTGGAGTCGCCGTGGCCACCGAACAGTCCGTGCTCGACTTCGTCGCCGGTGACGGTGCGCGCACGCTCGCCGCGACCGTGCCGCCGACCGGCAGCAACTTCATGAACTTCCCGCTGGTCGTCACCTCGCCCGCCCCCGACCGGCATTACAAGGCCACCCAGGTGGCCCGAGCCGTGGCCGGAGTCCTCGGGGGCGAGGACGCCCGCGCGGTTCTCGCCGGCAACGGGTTCCGCGGTCCCGACGGGAGCCCACTCCCGGACGGCCGCGGCGTCGGCAGGGCAACCAAGCTCGCGCTCGAGGACGAGTCGGCGCTGCAAGACGCACTCGGTGGGTGGGCGCTCATGGCGCTGCCCATCCGCACCCTCGTCGCGATCGACGTGTCGGGGTCGATGGAGATGCCGGCAGGCGACCGGTCCCGCATGGACCTCACGGTCGACGCGGCCCTCGCGGGCAACGCGATGTTCCCGGACAGCGTGTCGGCAGGCCTGTGGGCGTTCTCGCAGGGGCTGGGTGGGGGACCGCAGGACTACAAGGAGATGGTCCCGATCCGGCGCTACGACACCCTGGTCGACGGTGTCACGCAACGCCAGTTGATGGCGCAGCAGGCGACGAAGGTCGAAGGGCTCATCGGCGGTGGCACCGGGCTGTACGACACGACGCTCGCCGCGTTCCGGACCGTCCAGGAGACGTACGATCCGCGCGCGGTGAACAGTGTGATCATCCTGACCGACGGTGCCAATGAGGACCCGGACTCCATCACGAGGGACCAGCTGATGAGCATCCTCGAGCGGGAGATGGATCCGGCACGCCCCGTCATCATCGTGACGATCGGCATCACCGACGACGCCGATGCGGCCACGCTCGCCGAGATCTCCCGGGTGACGGGCGGGTCGAGCTACGTCGCGAAGGATCCCGCCGACATCGCGAACGTGTTCGTCAACGCGTTGGCGGCCCGCGGTCGTAGCTAGGGGAATTCCGTTCCGGCACAGTCGGACTTTTCGAGCACACCCCTAGCCATTTACCTGCCGACAGTGCTTGGGTGGAAGTCAGGGGTGGACCCATTCGAGGAGTTCGTCATGGCCAAACCGTTCAGAGGTGTCGTCAATCTCGATATTCGTGACTCTGTCCCGGACTGGGGGCCGTACGAGCAACCGAAAGCACCGCCCGGCTCACCGAACGTGCTGTACATCGTCCTCGACGACGTCGGGTTCGGCGCCCTGGGCTGTTACGGCGGGCCGATCGAGACACCGAACATCGACAAGATCGCCGCCAACGGACTTCGCTACGGTCAGTGGCACACCACCGCCCTGTGCTCCCCGACCCGGTCCTGCCTGCTGACCGGCCGCAATCACACCACCAACGGGATGGCCTGCATCAGCGAGGCCGCGGTCGGTTTCCCCGGCGCCAACGGACACATCCCGCCCGAATGCGCCACCCTCGCCGAGGTCCTGGTCGAGCAGGGTTTCAGCACGGCGATGGTCGGCAAGTGGCACCTGTGTGCCGAGGACGAGATGAACCTCGCCTCCACCAAGCGCAACTGGCCCGTCGGCCGCGGTTTCGAACGCTTCTACGGCTTCCTCGGGGCAGAGACCAACCAGTGGTATCCCGATCTCGTCCACGACAACCACCCCGTGCAGCAACCGGCCACCCCGGAGCAGGGCTACCACTTCGGCGTCGACATCACCGACAGGGCCATCGAGTACCTCGACGACGTCAAGGCGATCGCCCCGGACCGGCCGGTGTTCCTGTACTACGCGCCGGGCTGCGCGCACGCACCGCACCAGGTGCCCCGGGAGTGGGCCGACCGTTACCGGGGCCGGTTCGATGACGGCTACGAGGCGATGCGCGAGCAGACCCTGGCCCGGCAGAAGGAGATGGGACTGGTCCCGCAGGACACCGAACTGCCCCCGCTGAACCCGATCGGGACCCCCGACACGCGCAACGGACCCGACGGGCAGCCGTTCCCGCCGCTCGACTACACCCGACCCTGGGACACCCTCTCCGCCGACGAGAAACGGCTCTTCGCCCGGATGGCCGAGGTGTACGCGGGGTTCCTCTCGCACTGCGACCACCAGATCGGCCGCCTGATGGCCTACCTCGAGGACACCGAACAACTCGAGAACACCATCGTCATGTTGGTCTCCGACAACGGCGCCAGCGGTGAGGGCGGCCCGGACGGTTCGGTCAACGAGAACAAGGTCGCCAACAGCGTGCCGGACGATCTGGCCGAGAACCTGAAGATGCTCGACGAGCTCGGCAGCACCAAAACCTACAACCACTACCCGAACGGGTGGGCGATGGGCTTCAACGCCCCGTTCAAGATGTGGAAGAGGTATTCGTTCAACGGCGGCACCAGTGACCCGTGCATCATCTCGTGGCCTGCCGGGATCGCCGCCCGCGGCGAGACCCGCGACCAATACCACCACGCCGTCGATCTCGTCCCGACCGTGCTGGACTGCCTGGGGATCGAACTGCCCGACACCGTGAAGGGGTACACCCAGCACCCGCTGCAGGGGGTGAGCATGCGGTACAGCTTCGACGCGGCCACCATCCCGACGGCCAAGCACACCCAGTTCTACTCGATGCTCGGCACCCGAGGAATCTGGCACGACGGTTGGCAGGCCGTGACCACCCACCCGGCGATCAGCGGCTGGGGCCGGTTCCCCGAGGACACCTGGGAGCTTTACCACACCCAGGTGGACCGCGCCGAGCTGCACGACCTCGCCGCCGAGGAGCCCGGGCGGCTCGCCGAGCTGATCGGGCTGTGGTTCCACGAGGCCGGCGCCAACCAGGCGCTGCCCCTCGACGACCGCTCGGCGGTCGAGATCTTCACCACCCCCCGCCCGCAGCTCGCCGCGCCGCGCAACCGCTACGTCTACCGCGCGGGTGGCGCCGAGGTCCCCGAGTCGGTCGCGGTCAACATCCGCAACCGCTCCTACTCGATCGGTGCACTGGTCGATCTCCCCGAACCCGGGGCATCGGGTGTGCTGTTCGCGCACGGCAGCCGATTCGGTGGGCACGCCCTGTACGTCAAGGACAACCGCCTGCGTTACGAGTACAACTTCCTCGGCAGCGAGGAACAGCGGATCGTCGCCACCGAGGACCTGCCGATCGGCGAGAACCTGCTCCTGGCCGCCTCGTTCGACAAGGACGGTGAGGACCCGCCCGGAACCGCCCACGGGATGCTGACCCTGTACTACGGGGACCGGAAGGTCGGCGAGGGCCGGATCCGAACGCAGCCCGGCAAGTTCAGCATCGCCGGCGAGGGTCTCTGCGCCGGCCGCGATACCGGGGAACCCGTCACCGACGACTACCCCGGCACCGCGCCGTGGGCGTTCACCGGCGGCACCCTGAACCGGGTGGCCGTCGATGTCAGCGGTGAACCCTACGTCGACCTCGAACGTGAAGCCGCCGCCATGCTCTCGCGGGAGTGAGAGGGGACGCCCCGTGACGGAGCCCCTTCCGAGCTGGCGTGAGGGTGCTGGCAAGGCGGCCATCCTGGAATTCGTCGGGCGGGTGACGGCGGAGGACGTTCCCGTCGAGGATCGGATCGCGGTCTTCGACAACGACGGCACGCTGTGGTGTGAGAAGCCAATGCCCATCCAGCTCGACTTCATCCTGCGCCGCCTCGTGGTGATGGCGGAGCAGGATCCGGCTCTGCGCACCCGGCAGCCCTGGCAGGCGGCCTACACCCGCGACTACGACTGGCTCAACGCCGTCATCACCGATCACTACCACGGCGACGACAGCGGAGTGAAGGTGTTCGCCGTCGGGGTGCTGACGGCGTTCGCCGACATCACCGTCGAAGAGTTCGAGGCGCAGGCCGACCAATTCCTGCGCACGACCGACCATCCCACCCTGGGCCGCAAATATCTGACGTGCAGCTATGCGCCCATGATCGAGTTGCTCGACTACCTCGGGGCGAACGGGTTCCACAACTACATCGTCTCCGGCGGCGGCCGCGACTTCATGCGGCCGATCAGCCTGGACGTGTACGGCGTGCCCCGTCAGCGGGTCATCGGCAGCAGCGCGTCGCTGGCGTGGACGAGCGACGGCACCGGTGGCACGCTCCTGCACAAACCCGAATTGGACGTGCTGGTCGACGGTCCCGAGAAGCCGATCCGGATCTGGAGCCGCGTCGGCAGGCGACCCCTACTCGCCGCCGGGAACAGCAACGGGGACGTCCCGATGCTGCAGTTCTCCGAGCGACCGGACCACCCCTCACTGCAACTACTGATACGACACGACGACCCCGATCGCGAGTTCGACTACATCGCGGGCGCCGAACAGGCACTCGAACTGGCCGACGCCAACCGCTGGACCGTCGTGAGTATCGAAAACGACTGGGCAACGGTGTTCCCGCCACTCCCTGACCAGGTCGGATGATTCCTTTTACGGCGGGAGGATCTGCGCGCGCTCGGCTGTTGCGGCGGTGAGGAATCGACAGTTGAGGACACCGCGGCGGCGTAAACTTGTCGGGACAGATCGCTGTCGCCACCTGGCGAAATCCCTACCGCCGTTCGTGAGGGCAGATCATGGTCGCGATGGACTCGTTTCGGGTTTCGTCCGTCCAGGAGGCGCTCTGGCTGGCGCAGAAGTTGGCGCCTGGCCTGTCGAACAATATTGCAGCGTATCTCGATATTTCCGGCGACATCGACCCATCGGTGATGGAAGCCGCGCTGCGGCGAGTGGCGGAAGAGGCTCGCTCGGTACTGGTGAATTTCGTCGAGGACGAGGATGGCCCCCGCCAGGTCGTGCGGGACTCGAACTCGTGGAAGCCGTTCTTCATCGATGTCAGTGCGGAAGCAGACCCCGAATCGGCCGCGAAGGCGTCGATGGCAGAGGTCGGCGCCGTGCCCTTCGATCTCGAACGGGATGCGCTGTATCGAGCAGGCTTGATCAAGATTCACGGCGCGCGATTCTTCCTGTACGCCGTGTGCCACCACATCGTGATGGACGGGTTCGGCGTCGCGATTCTTGCCCGTCGAATCGGTGAAATCTACACCGCGCTGAAGGCGGGAAGACCGATCCCCGAATCCGGATTCGGCGGACCGGAGTTGATCGCCCACGAAGATGACCGCTACCGGCGGTCCGATCGATTCGCCCGCGACAAGGAGTTCTGGCGAAACTACACCGCTGACCTGCCCGACCCTCTTCGACTGTCGCGGCATCCGAGTTCTCCGGTTCCCGTGACTGTGCATCACAGCCTGACGGTGCCGGACGACGAGACCGCGCAGTTGCTGACGGCGGCAGAGACGATCGGGATACCGCTGCCGGGTTTCCTGGCAGCAGCGGTAGCCGGACTCTTCCATCGATTGTCGGGTATGTCGGAGTTCATGATGCGATTGGCCGTCGCCAATCGGGTCGGGGCCGCCCGACGAACACCGGGGTTGGTGTCGAATGCGGTGCCCTTCCGGGTGGAGATCCCACCGCGGTCGCTTTTCGCCGCAGTCGCACACGACGTGGGTACCGCGATTCGTTCCGTCCTGCGTCATTCCCGTTACCAGGGTTCTGATATCAGAAGAGACAGAGGATTGTCCGGATCCGTGGAGAATCGGTTCGGTCCGATTCTGAATATCATTCCGTTCTTCGATTCGATCGATTTCGATGGCAATCCGGCATCCATGCGCGGCGTGTCGTTCGGGCCGGTGGACGACCTCTCGATTTCGATCTACTACGGCGGTCGGGGCAGCGCCGGCATGAACATCGAGATCGACGCGAACGGCGTGCTGTACAGCAGTGAGGATGTGAGGCTGTATGCAGAACTGCTATTGGCGTTCGTCCAAGCGGTCGTCGCCGATCCGACAGGCCGGATAGAGGAACACGACTTTCTCCGACCCGCCGAACGCGAACTGGTTCTGCGGACCTGGAACGACACGACGGTGCCGGTTCCCCAGACCACCCTTCTCGACCTGGTCGAACAGTGGGCCTCCGCGACACCCGACGCGGTGGCGCTCACCCTCGGCGATCGGCACTGGACATATCGAGACGTCAATGGTCGAGCGAATCGGTTGGCGCGGTACCTCATCGCGCGCGGTGTGGGCCCGGAATCCATCGTGGCAGTCGCGATGCAACGTTCGTCCGAATTGATCGTCGCGCTCCTCGCGACTCTCAAGGCTGGTGGCGGATATCTTCCGGTCGATCCGAACTATCCCAGCGCGCGAACCGCTTTCATTCTCACCGATGCCGCACCACTCCTGCTTCTGACCGACACTGCGACCGCGGCATCGTTGCCGGACAACGACATTCCCTGTCTCGTGTTGAACGTGGACGACGCCGACACCGACGGCATGTCCGCGGTGATCAATCCCGTCGACGATGACCGGATCGCCCCGCTGAGACCGGGCAACACTGCGTACGTCATGTATACGTCCGGTTCGACCGGCACCCCGAAAGGGGTCGTCATCAGCCACCGCAACGTGGTGTCGCTGTTTGCCGGGACCGATCGGTGGTGCGGTTTCGGACGCGGGGATGTGTGGGCGTGGTGTCATTCGCAGGCCTTCGACTTCTCCGTGTGGGAGTTGTGGGGGGCATTGGTGCACGGCGGGCGGGCCGTGATCGTGCCCTGGGAAGTGGTGCGCTCGCCCGCGGAGTTGTGGAATCTGGTGCGGCGGGAGCAGGTGACGGTCCTCAATCAGACACCCTCCGCGTTCTACGAGTTCGCAGATGCCGAACGTGAGGACCAGTCATCGGGGTCTGATTCGGTACTGCGAATGGTGGTGTTCGGAGGAGAGGCATTGGACCCGGGCCGGCTACGCGGCTGGTTCCCGGGCGCACGTCAGAACGCTCCGATTCTGGTGAACATGTATGGAATCACCGAAACCACGGTGCATGTGAGCCATCTGGAGTTGACCGCAGGCGTCGGCGACGGCGGTCGGAGCCCGATCGGGACTCCGATCGGTAACACGCGGGTGTTCGTGCTTGGGTCGGGATTGGTGCCGGTGCCGATTGGTGCGGCGGGAGAGTTGTATGTCGCCGGGTTCGGGGTGGGCCGAGGATATGTGGGTAGGCCCGGATTGACCGCGGAACGGTTCGTGGCGTGCCCGTTCGGAGAACCCGGTTCGCGGATGTATCGCTCCGGCGACGTGGTGCGGTGGACGTCCGACGGCGTGCTCGATTTCGTCGGCCGCGTGGACGAGCAGGTGAAGGTGCGGGGATTCCGGGTCGAGCCCGGGGAGGTCGAGACGGCACTGATGTCGCATCCTGCGGTGGCGCAGGCGGCGGTGATTGCCCGCGGACCCGCTGCCGGCGCCGATCGTGCGAACGCGGACGCCGGAACCGATACACAGCTGGTGGGGTATGTCGTGCTCGACAGGGGTGTTTCGCTCGTCCGTGACAGGGCGCGGGAGGCCGAGCTCGTTTCGCAGTGGCGACGGGTATACGACGACCTGTATTCCGGGGACGCGTCCCAGGCTGGTGAGCAGCTGAACCCGACAGCGTTCGGAGAGGATTTCGGGGGGTGGAACAGCAGCTATACCGGGAAACCCATCGCCCTCGAGCACATGCGGGAATGGCGTGCGGCGACCGTGGCACGGATTCGCGCACTCGGGCCGGATCGGGTGCTGGAGATCGGAGTCGGAACCGGACTGTTGCTGTCGCAGTTGGCGCCGCACTGCGAAGAGTATTGGGGCACGGACTTTTCCGCTCCCACGATCGATGCTCTGCGATCGCGGTTGGCGGATCGGCAGGACCCATGGGTCGAGCGGGTGCACCTGCGGGTCCAGGCCGCCGACGACCTCGGGGGTGTGCCGCACGGCGTCTTCGACACCATGGTGTTGAACTCGGTCGTCCAGTACTTCCCGAACGCGGGGTACCTGATCGACGTGATCGGCACAGCATTGCAAGTACTGCGCCCCGGGGGCGCGCTGTTCCTCGGTGACGTACGGAATTTCGCGTTGCTCCGGGAATTCACGACAGGCGTACAGATAGCCCACTCGGATGCCGACTCGACTGCCATGGTGATACGCGATCGGGTGCGCCGGGGCATTGCCGCCGAGCAGGAGTTGCTGCTCGCGCCGGAGTTCTTCACAGCAATGCCGACGCTGTTCCCCGGCATCGGCGCCGTCGACATTCAACTCGAGGGCGTCCGGGAAGTCAACGAATTGAGCTGTTACAGATACGAAGTCGTGCTACGCAAGAATCCCGTGAACACCCGGTCGCTGGCTGATGTGCCGTCGACGTCGTGGCAACGCTTCGGCGGCCCCACCGCGCTGCGGAAGTTCCTGACGGGCCGGCGTCCGAACTGTGTGCGGGTGATCGGCGTGCCGCACGCGGGGCTGGCGCCCGATGTCGAGGCCACACACGCTCTCGACGGCGCCGCTGATCGCGATCACGTCCCCGCCCGGCGTGACGCGGACAACCGGACGGACGCGATGTTGCCGCAGGACTGCCACGACCTCGGTGAGGACCTGGGGTTCGCGGTGTCGGTGACCTGGTCACCGACACCGGGCCTGATGGACGTGATATTCACCGACATCAGGACCGGGGCGCACGACACTGCGCAGGCGTCGGTCGCGGTGTCTGATGTCTACCTGCCCGACGGTCCACTCGGTGACATGGCCGAGTACGTCAACGACCCCGGTGCAAGCAGACTGTCGTCCGAGGTTCGACACTTCGTGGCCGGGCGACTGCCGGAGTTCATGGTGCCCGCCGCGGTGGTGGTGCTGGATCGGTTGCCGCTGACCGTGAACGGCAAGCTCGACCGGAAAGCGTTGCCGGCACCGGAGTTCATCGGTGGTGTGTTTCGGGCTCCGAGGTCGCCGGTGGAGGAGACGCTGGCGTCACTGTACGGTGACGTGCTCGGTCTTCCGCGGGTGGGGATCGACGACAGTTTCTTCGACCTGGGCGGGCATTCGCTGTCCGCGACGAGGTTGGTGGGGTTGATCCGCACCGCGCTCGGGGTGGAGGTGCCGATCCGGGTGGTGTTCGAATCCCCGTCGGTCGCGGAGTTGGCGCCCCGGCTGGGCGAGGCCGCGGTGGCGAGGGTGCCGTTGCTCCCGCGGGTGCGGCCCGAGCGGGTTCCGTTGTCGTTTGCGCAGGCCCGGTTGTGGTTCCTGTATCGGTTCGAGGGGCCGTCGGCTACGTACAACATTCCGGTGGCGGTGCGGTTGACCGGCGACCTCGACATCGGGGCGGTGGTCGCGGCGGTCGGGGATGTGGTGGCTCGGCACGAGAGTCTGCGGACGGTGTTCGGGGAGGACGAAGGGGTGCCGTTCCAGCGGATCCTGCCCCCGGAGGAAGCCCCGATTCCGGTGCACGCGGAGAAGGTCGACCCGCCCGGCGTGATGGCTGCGGTGACGGTAGCGGCGGGATATCGTTTCGATCTGTCCGGCGAGATTCCCATCCGGGCAACGTTGTTGGAGTGCGGTTCCCGGGAGCACATCCTGGTGTTGGTCCTGCACCATATCGCGGGGGACGGGGGTTCGCTGGCGCCGCTGGCTCGTGACATCGCGGTCGCATACGCGGCGCGGACCGGGGGCGAGAGGCCGGGGTGGGTGCCGTTGCCGGTGCAGTACGCCGATTACACGCTGTGGCAGCGGGAGCTTCTGGGTAGTGCGGATGATCCGGGGAG
>RRBB01000290.1:0-11594 GCA_006543605.1 Rhodococcus sp. WS4 | reverse complement strand
TCGGCCAGCTGCACGGCATTCACGCCGGCCTCGTGCACCTCCGACGGCTTGACCTCACGAGAACGAACCAGTTCGGCCAGACCAGTGGCGTCGTAGGACGCGTACTCCTCGATCGTAAACATCTTCTACAACACCTCCGCTGGCACGTCGGCTCCGACGTGGGTCCACATGTCTCGGTGCATCAGCCATGACCCGACGTCCTGGCGGACGTGGACGACGATGTAGTTGCTGCGAACCTCGGACCCCTCGGCGAACTCACCGATCGCGATTCCTTCCTCGACGACGACGGTGTCGCCGACGGTCAGGTCCACGTCCTCGAGCGTCTGCTTGACGAACCCCGCTGCCAGCCAGTTGCCGAACTCCTCGGCGATCGCCCCGCGCCCGCGCACAGCACGTCCGTCGGGGGTGAGCAACGTCCCGGCGTCGGTATACAACGATGCGAACAGCGCCGGATCCCGCTCCTCGATGGCGCGGACCACGCTGCGGTGGACCTCGGCCAAATACTCGGCGAATGCCACCATTCTCAGACCGCCAGTTCGTCGGGGGTCTCGTAGCTCGGCCGCTGCCGGGGGTCGCCGGGGAGCATGCCGACCGGCCCGCTGCGCACAACACTGCCGGGGTTGCTGAAGAACGGGATCACGTAGCGGCCCAGGTTCTCGATCGTGGCCATCCGCTCCTCGTGGGTGCCGCCGTCGATCCGCAGCACGATCTCGTCCGCGCCGCTGTCGGCGGTTTTCTGCACCTGCTCGATGCAGTACTGCGGATCGCCGACCAGAACGGTCGGGCCGCAGGTCCGCAGCCACTCCGCGTCGTTGGCGTGCTTGCGCAACTGACCGATCCGAGAGAATTCGCCGTACTGCTGGGGCGAGCGCTCGGCGAGCTGGACGTAGACGTCGTTGATGATCATCTGCGCGAACTTCAGCAGATCCGCCTCGGCGTGCTCGAGCGCCAGATCCGTCGTCTTCGCGCAGCGCACCGACATGACGCTGCTGGCCGCGGACTTGACCGCGTACCGGCCGACCGGCGACACCTCGTTCTCCGGCACCGAGTTGTATGCGTCGAGGTTCGCCTGCAGCACCTCCCAGCCCAGGTAGACGTCGGAGGTGATCATGCCCAGGCCCTTGCGGCGAGCGTCGGCGGAGGACTCCACGGACTGCACGATCTTGTACAGCGGCGGGTGCGGCTCCTGGAACGGCTTGGGGCTCAACCGGCGCTCCGGGATCTTGCCCCAGTGCGGACCGTCGTGGCTGAACGTGTCGTCACTCAGCGCGCGGATGATGAGCTCGAGCGCCTCCTCGGAGCGACCCCTCGTTTCGTCGAGTGAGACGCCGAACGCGTCCAGCTGTAGCAGCGTGTTACCACGGGCGGTGGTCAACTCGACGCGCCCGTTGGACAGCAGGTCGGTGGCCGCGGTCTGCTCGGCGACCAGGATCGGGTGGATCGCCGAGATCAACCGGCTCATGTAGCGGAGCCGAATTCGGTTGGTGCGCATCGCGACCGCCGTGAACAGGACCTCAGGCGCCGGCGTCACACACAGGTCGTTGAAGAAGTGATGTTCGGAGGTGCCCCAACCGTAGAAGCCCATCTCCTCGGCAAATACCGCTTCCTCGATCATGTCCAGGTATCGACGGTGCTGGGTCTCGCCGGGGTTGGTGGCGCACTCGCTCATCATGATGAATCTCATCGGGTTGGTCCCTTGCATCGGCGGGTCAGTGACGTATGCCACTGCGATGAGTTCAAGAGTGCCGGGACCGGTGTTCGGTGCGATCCGTCATTGTGCGGACAAAATACTGAACTTCTGGGTGCCGATCGAGTGCATAATCAGCTACGGCAGGTTCCTGGGGAATGAACGATCACCGCGGTGCAGCCCGCGATGTGCTCCGCCATCCGGACAATTCATCGTTTCCTGCGGGTGGGACGGTTCGTTCGGCGGCGGGTGCCCGGCGCTCGGCGTCGTCTTCCCACCCTCGGGCTGACAGTACGCCGGTCTTCCCTCCGATCCGGTATGCGGAACGGGTTGCAACGGCAACGAGTCAGCACTCGGGAACGTTGACCGCGAGCCCGCCCTGGGAGGTTTCCTTGTACTTGGCGAGCATGTCCATGCCGGTCTGGCGCATGGTCTCGATCGCTTGGTCGAGGGAGACGCGGTGGGTGCCGTCGCCGTACAGGGCTATTTTCGCGGCGTTCACGGCTTTCACGGAGGCGATGGCGTTGCGTTCGATGCAGGGGATTTGCACCAGTCCGCCGATCGGGTCGCAGGTCAGGCCGAGGTTGTGTTCGATACCGATTTCGGCGGCGTTCTCGACCTGCGCGGGGGTGGCACCGAGCAGTTCGGCGAGGGCGCCGGCGGCCATCGAGCACGCGGAACCGACCTCACCTTGGCAGCCGACCTCGGCGCCGGAGATCGAGGCGCGTTCCTTGTAGAGCACGGCGATCGCGGCGGCGGTGAGCAGGTACTTGACGACGACGGCGTATTTCGCGCCCGCGTTGTCGAGTCCGGGAAGGTAGCGCAGGTCTACGTGGCTATCGGTGGGGCTTAACGTCCTCGCACCCAGTCGTGGATGTCTTCCATGACCTTGCGGGGGCGCGGCACGGTCGAGTGCACCCGCACTTCCCGGTAGCGGGGATGGTCGATCGCCAGCGACGGCAAATCGTCTTCCCGTAGCCGCACCACTACACACCCGGCCGCGAGCAGATCCCGGCTCTTTCGCTGATCGACGAGCACCTTCGCGTCCGCGGAATGCCAGTAGGCGCCGTCGTACTCGATCACGACGGTGCGCCCCTCGTGGTCGATGCAGATGTCCGTCGTCCAGGACTTGCGAGTGGTGTACGCGTCGTCGGTCATGGTGATTCCGGAGCGGGCATTGCCGAACACCTCCACCGCGGCCGCATGGTGGTCGAGTTCGACACGCGATTTGCCGGCTTGTCGGCAGTCCGGGCACTCCGCCCCATTCGACCGGCTGGTCAGCTGTGCGCGCCACACGTGGGCGGGGTCGGTGGCGCAGACCCATTCCCGAACGAACGCCAGCGACGCATGCGGGCGCACGTGCCAGGCGGTGACCGCGTTGGTGGGACTCCATTCCGCGGCCAGTCCCGGATCGTGCCAGGCCAGGGAGCCGAGGATGGTGCGGCAGGCCGGGCAGCGCAGACGACTGCCGCCGTCGCGGCCCCGCACCGACTCCTGCCACTCGTGCCCGCAACAGTCCGCCCGCCACCACATCTCACGCTGCGAGTCCCACACCACGTTCTGCGGGGTGTATTTGCCGTTACGGGTCGGATGCCACTGGGCGGCGATTTCGGGTAGCAGTTACGAGTGAAATCATGGACAAGCCCCAAGGTCCGGCGCCCAACGTCATGACGAGCTGAGATCGGTCGATACCTCGCGCAGCGACCTGAACGAACCTGCGCACTCTCCGCTAATCACCACCAACGGCGACGACTTCCCCGCCGCCACCTGGGGTGACGCCGTATGCGGGTGCCGCGGCGGCGGCCGTGTGGTGGCTATGGGTGACGTGGTCGTGAAGCGTCCAGTCCAGCCACTCCCAGCCCGGCCGGTGGTGCAGGTCGGCGACGCCGTGGCGGTGACCGGCGATCACGAACGGGGTGTCCCACAGCAGCAGATCGGTGTTCGGCGGACGCATCTCGATGCCATCATGGCGACGCAGCAGCGTGGTTGTCGGGCCGATCGCGAGCGGGCACGGCCCACACCTTGTCGGATGCGGGCCGTGCAGAGGGGGTGAGACGATCTACACCGTGCCGTCTCTCCGTCGTTGCAACCAATAATCAGGCCGTGTCGACGACACGGTTCGAGCAGCCGGCGACCACTCGACATGCACTCGCTGTTGCGCGCGCCCGGCCCCTGATCTGAACCTCAGGCTCGCACATAGACCTGGGCGCCGCCGACGAACGTCGCCCGGACGCCGACCTTCGAGATCTGGTCGTGCGGAACCTCCAGGGGATCCTCGTCGAGTACGACGAAGTCGGCGAGCTGGCCCACGGCCAGGTTTCCCTTGCGGTCGCTCTCTCCGCTGGCGACCGCCGATCCTGCGGTGTAGATCGACAGGGCCTCGGCCGGCGAAATCCGCTGGGAAGGCCCGATGAGGGCGCCGTCCCAACCGGTGCGGGTCGTCATGCTCTGCAGTGCAAGGAGGGGGTCGATGGCGCCGCAAGGGAAGTCCGAGGAGCCGGCGACGGTGACTCCTGCGTCGAGGAACGCGCGGTGCGCGAACATCGATTCGACACGTTCCTCGCCGTACCAGTCGATGAGATGCCCGCCGTGCTGGTGGACGTAGCTGCCGAAGGGCACCGCGATCGTCCCGAGGTCGTGCATGCGTCGCAGGATGTCGTCGTTGACGAGGCTGCAGTGCTCGATGCGGTGCCGCAATCCGGGGCGGACAATGGTGCGCTGTGCCGCCTCGAACTCGTCGAGGACGTATCTGATGGCGCGGTCGCCGTTGGCGTGGATGCAGGCCCGATTTCCGTCACCGTGGACGCGGCGCACGAGGTCGGCGAGCTCGCTGTTGGTGAGCACTTGGATGCCGTGGTCCCCGGTGAGGTTGTGGGGTTCGTCCATCAGGCAGGTTCGCCCGCCGACGGCACCGTCGGCGAAGGCCTTCACCCCGACGAAGCGCAGATGGTCGTCGCCGAAACCGGACCGCAGGCCGAGGTGGTGGACGGCGTCGTAATGCTCGGCGGCGAGGAGGAAGCCGACCCGCATCGTCAGCAGTCCGCGATTCCTGGCCTCGGAGAACAGGCGGATGTCGTCTGGTCCCGCCAGCGCGTCACACACGGAGGTGAGGCCGGCGGCGTGCCAGCGCTGAACCACCTTCCCGAGGGCGGCGACCCGGTCGTCGAGGCCTGCCTGCGGGACGACGGGTCCGCCCACCACACCACCGTGGGTGTAGGCGAAGTCGGTCAACGCGCGCTCGTACAGGATTCCGTTGAGCCGTCCCGTTCCGTCGCGGCCGAACTCGCCGCCGCTGGGTGGCTCCGAGTCCTCGGTGAGACCGCCCGCGGTGAGTGCGGCGGAGTTGACGACGGCCCAATGACAGGCCACGTGAATGATGATTGTCGGAACATTGCCGGTGACGGCGTCGAGGTCCCAGCGTGTGAGGACACGACCCTCGGGCATCTTGGCATCGTCGTAGCCGTTCGCCCGCACCCACCCCTGGGCCGGGTTGTTCTTCGCGGCGGCACCGACTTTGTCGAGGAGTCCGGTGAGCGAGGACACCTGCGCGGGCGAAACATCGAGTTGCAGTTCGTTGTCGGCGGCCATGGCGAGGTGCAAGTGGGCGTCGTGAAATCCGGGTGAGATCACCGCATCGCCCATGTCGTCCACCCGCGCCGACGGGAACTGCGCGACCAGGTCGGCGACGTCGCCGACTGCGACCACGCGATCACCGGCAATGGCGATCGCATTGGCAGATGTACGTGAGCCGGGGCGGACGACACGGCGTGCCCGAATGATGCGTGAATTCGTCGAATCGTTCATGAGAGGGTCCAAATTCTTGTAGTGGGAATGGTCATGCCGGCCGCGACTCGCCGGTCCGTCATCGTGGATCCGGGGTCGCGTGCGGGCGAGTCTTATCGCGCCGGGTGGTCTTGTCGCGCTTGAGCGGATGCGTTTCGGGCACCCCGGTCAGTAGCAGCACCGCCAGCACCACCGCCGCGAAGCATGTGAGATAGATACCGGGTGCCACGCGGAGCCCGGTGACATCGATCAGCCATGCTCCGACGAACGGGGCGGTGCCGCCGAGAAGGGCGTATCCGAGGTTGTAGCTGATCGCGGCCGAGGTCATGCGGTTCGCGACGTCGAACGCCTCGACGAAGAACGAACAGCTGCCGCCGACGTAGACCGACAGCGGAATGATGAACAGCAGCTCCCCGACAATGGCTCCGCCCAGTGTGCCCGACGTCGCGAGGGCGAAGCTGGGAACGGCGAGCAGCACGAACAGCGTCGCTCCGACCACGAGCATGGGTTTGCGGCCGACCCGGTCGCCGATCATTCCGGCGACCGGAACGAGGACGGTCGAGACCGCCATCGTCGCGGCGGTGGTCGCCAGCGACGCCTCGCGACCGAGCTGGGCAACCGTCTGCAGCAGCGTCACGAAGTATCCGGACAGGTAGTAGAAGCCCATCGCGTTGAGGCCACACACGAAGAACACCTGCACCATTCGGCGACGGTTCGTCCTGACCGCCGCCCCGAGCCGCTCCGGCCGCCGGCGCTCTTGGGCGGCGGTGAAGTCCTCCGACTCGTTGGTGCGCAGCCGCATCCACAGGCCGAAGAGCGAGAGCGGCAGCGCGACCAGGAACGGGATCCGCCACCCCCAGGTCGAGAACGCGTCCTCCGAGAGCAGCCGGGACAACAGTAGGACGAAGGCGGCGGCGATCACTCCGGGAAGGCTTGTGGCCGAGATGGTGATACTCAGCCACAAGCCGCGGCGGGCCAGCGGTGCGTGCTCCATCACGAACGTCGGGGCGCCGACCGCTTCCCCGCCCGCCGAAAAGCCCTGAACCAATCGGCACAGCACCAGGAGTGTGGGCGCCCACAGACCGATGCTCGAATACGTCGGCAGGAGCCCGATCACCGCCGTGGCGCCACCGATGGACAGCAGGGTAATGAACAGGACCGGGCGTCGCCCGATTCGATCGCCCAACCGACCGAAATACAGACCGCCCAGCGGCCGGACGAGGAACGCGGCACCGAAGGTCGCCATCGCCGCGAGAACGCTCGTCGTGCCGCTGGCACTGGGGAAGAACAGCTGCGAGATCAGCACGGCCGAGATGGCGTAGAGGCCGAAGTCATAGAACTCGATGAACTGCCCGATGGCCCCGGCGGCCAACACCCGTCGCTGCGGCGGTGCGGCGGCCACACCATCCGCCGCGGGGGCGTCGGTGTCGATAGTGCGTGGAGGTGTCATGCGTACCCTTTTCCCGTCGAGATCGTGAGCGAGAATGCGCCACCCGACGTGGTGCCTGTCACAGCGTTGCGCAGCGTCACGCCTCAGTCGAATTAAACAAATACGTGGTATGCATAAAAAATTTCAATGGCAATCGAGTTCCGCGCCGAGCAGCGAACGCCACCGGAAACCCTTCCGACTCGCCGTGCGCATCCCCACACCGGCGTCTGCGACCGCGCTCGAACGAATCCGGCACCGAGAGACGTGCTCGTCCCGTCTTCGACACGACTCCAGGCGGGCCGGACTGACAAAACCCCCGCAACCCCGACACGCACGACGCCACCCGGGGCCCACGCAACAGATCACCGCGTCGCAGACCGCCACGTCGAGTCCCCAACCGCGACGTCCCACCCCAACGCGCCGGAACAGGCGTCGACAAAGGCCGCCGCCTTCCTCGACAGACCGACACCGCGCAGCTTGACCAGGCACAGCTCGACCGGCGGCAGTTCCTCCCGGATGTCGAGGGCCACCACCCGCCCACCCGTGTACGCCTGGTCCAGACCGAGACGCTGATTGAGGATCGAATACCCCTGGCCGGCAGCCACATAGGATCGCAGCGTTTCGTAATTCGGAGTCATGTGCCGAATCCACGGCACGATGCCCAGAATCTTGAAGTAATTCAGGTAATGCGGCCGAGCGTGCCGCAGCGTCAGCAACACGAACGGGTCCCGAGCCACCTCGTGGAGACTGGCCTCGCTGCGACCAGCCTCCACCAGCCGATGACTCGCCGCAACCAGCAAATGGGGCGGGATCCGCTCCACGGTGAGCACATCGAACTGCTCATCGACACCGAAGTCGTACATCACGGCCAGCTCGCATTCGCCGGTCCGCACCATCGACAGAAGAGGCTCCAGGTCACCCTCGAGGAAGGTGAGCTCGACACCCGGGTAACGCTCGGCCATGCAACCGGCGATCACCGGCACCCGGGACGGCGCTATCGGTCCATACAGGCCGACGGACAAACGCCCGTGAAGATCACCATGCCCCCGCGCAATCGACTCCGGCAACGCCTGAACATCATCGAGGATCGACTCCGCAGCCACCAGCAACCGGCGCCCGGCCGGGGTCAGACGGACCCCCTTCCGCGGCACCCGGACAAACAGATCTATCCCATAGATCTGCTCGAGCTGCGTCATCGCGATCGACACCGTCGCCTGCGTCACATGCAGATCCGCCGCAGCCGCAGTCATATTGCCGCTGCGGGCCACCGCCACGAAGTAACGGAGCTGAGCGAGAGAAGGTTCCTTGAAAATGGTCGTCACCTAGGGGCGGGAGTCGGCTCGATTTACGGAATCGATTGTGCAGAGTGTCGTGCGAAGTCTACGACCCTCAACAACCCCTTGGTCGCGCCCACTCACACGATCAGGGCCACTACGGAGACCACAGAGAGGCGCAGTGGGTCACCTACGGCAACCGGCCCCGCGGATAGGTGACTTCATCACCGGAACGGACGAGGCGCTCACCTGTCTTGACATCCCTGGCGAGTTCGCGACCACTCCACGCGCGGAAACCCGCACATTTCTTCCGTCGATTGCACCGCGGACACCACTGCCACCGATCTTCGGCGTGTGTCGCCAATAAGGCGTGCGGGTTCGGCGAGCGTTCCCGTCTTTCAGGCCCGTTCCGGATTCCAGGTCGAGACAGCCCAGATGACGACAACGTCGAGGGCGATGATCAGTAGCGACCACACCGGGTAGTACGGCAGCCACAGGAAGTTCGCCAGAATCGAGATCGCGGCGACAATGATGGCTGACACCCGGGCCCATCCGGCGCCGGTGAACAGGGCGAGGCCGACGATCGCGACGAGGGCACCGAGGACGAGGTGGATCCAGCCCCAGGTGGTGAGGTCGAACTTGTAGACGTAGTCCAGCCCGCGCACGAACACTTCGTCATCGGCGACCGCGGCGATGCCCTGGCAGAACTGGATGAAGCCGACGGTGACCATGATAATGGCCGCGAACATGGACGTGCCGGCCGCGAAGCCCTGTTTGGTCGATGACTGTTCGGACACGGCTGTCCCCTTCCCCACAGCGACGCATTGTTTTGTCTGCCGATTGTCCGCCGCCGCGTGCTGCCTTCGCCGCGAAATCCCGGATTCCGACGGACCGAGCCCGGCGGCAATCCACTTTCGAGTGAACCGGGTCGCGCCCGGCCGGGGCGGTGCCGTTCGCCGCTGGAGTCGTTCGCGAGTGTGGGCACGGTGCTTTCGGGCGCCGGTATCGTGGCCGGCGCCCGCGGAATCAGCCGGATCGGCCATGAGGATTCGTGATTCCGGCGCGCACCGGATGACCGGGGACATGCGGCCCCATAGTCGAAGTCGAAGTCGAAGTCGGCGGTCCTGCCCGGGACTACGCTCACCCTGCCCGGGTGTGGGGGACGGTAGCCGACTCCGGATCCTGCGCCCGGGCCTCTTCGCCCCGTGTCACCGCTCACAACAGACGTGGTGAGCGACGGGCGAACACACGCCGCACTCCCCGGATGGTGCTCGCAGTCGGCACCGCCGTCTCGATGCGGGCCGGGGTGTGTGGGATGGCGGGAACGTCAGGAGTGAGCGTCGGTTCCAGATGCGCCGGCGGGTGACGGAACGTGGCATCGAGCGTACGGGCGGCGGCCCGTTCGACCAGCAGGGGGACGAAATCCCGGACGCGGCATCCGTCGAACCGACCGAGCTCGGCCGCGATCAGGTCCTCGATCACCCCCGAGTCGAGATCCGGGTACCTCTGAATCAGTCGAGTTCGGACGACGTCGATGTCGCGCTCTTCACGGTCGTCCATGACGATTATTGTCCCCCCAGCCACCCCGCCGAGAACACGTTTCAGTACAACACCCCGATTCGTGACCTCGCGATCGAGACCGGACCTCGCGACACGCTGGAGTGAGTGCGTCTACTCTGGATCGTCGGCCTGTGTGCGCGGGAATCGCTGGGACTGTTACCTTCCCACATCGGATTCGGCGGCAGTCGGGAACGGGCTCGGGCCGAGAGCGAGGGTGGTGGAGGTGGGGTGGAGTCCGATTTCGGCCCAGCTGGTGGTGACGGTCAGCGACCCGGCGCGAGGGTACGTGCCGATCCAGTACAACGGCGTCGTCCGGTACGGCCCGGAGTCGTCGGAGCGGGGTTCGGCCGGGTGCAGCGAGTCGGCGGGGCCGCCGAGGTGGTCGACGAGGACGAGCACGGTCAGGTAGGACCACTGTGCCGACCAGTCGTGCGGATCGGTCAGGGGCCGGGTTTCGTAGCGGGCGAAGTCGGCGCGGATCCCGGTGACCCGCATCGCCAGTTGCAGCACAAGCCCGGACGCGAATGCGGTGATCGAGGACAGTTCGAGGATCAGGTCTTTCTCGGCCGTGATCGGCATCGGCGCGTGCACGCGAACGCCCCTATCGGGCGGCGGCGCGATAGCCGGCCAACGATGGCGGCGCATACTCTATCTTCGCATCTCTTGCCGACGGCCGGGGCCGCAATCAGGCAGCGGGAATCGCTTGTCTCCAGAGACATTCGCTGTGTCGCACTTGGTGCAAGAGCTGGAGAAGTCCCGATCTCGCCCGAGGGCCGTGCCGGTGCGTCAGGGCGTGTACGGCCCCGACGCCGCTACCGCGCCGTGTACGCCACGGGACTGCCCCCGCCGTGTGCCGGGCGGGGCGGTGTCTCGGTCGCGTTCGTTGCTAGGCCAGTGCTTTGCTCTTGAGGGTCTCGAACTCCTGCGGGGTGATCGCCCCCGCATCGAGCAGCGCCTTGGCGTCGGCGATCCGTCCGGCCGGGGACGTGCTGCCCGTGCCCGCGACATCCTGGATGTAGGTGTCCTGCGCCTGCTTGACCTCGTGGAAGGCTGCCGCGGACCGCGCGGTCATGCCTTCGTTGCGCACGATCAGGTAGATCAGTGCCGACAAGAACGGGATCAGGAACAAAAACAGCAGCCACAGCGCCTTGAGCCACCCGGACATCTGATGGTCCCGGAACAGGTCGGTGATGATCGCAAACAACACCCTCAGGTAGGCCACGAACAAGTAAAAGACGAAGAGGAACCAGAAGAACTCCCAGAAACCGTCCACTGTCGGTACTCCGTCCACTCAGGTGATCTCGGGGTTAGGAGGCCAGGATCCTGGCCTTCTCTGCGGTGAACTCCTCGTCGGTGAGAACCTCTGATCGCACAGTTCACCGAATTGCGTCACCGAGGTCAGACGCTCGACACCACCTGCTACCGATGCCGGTGGGGCAGGTTGTGGCGTCGCGGGCGCGGCCGGTGGCGGCCGCTCGCCGGCGGCCCAGTACGGGCCGTGCCGCCGCGAGAGCACGTCGACATCGGTGTCGGCCACTGCGCTGACCTCTTTTCCGACGACAGCAATAAAACCACCCTCAGGCGAGCGACCGTCGCCCCTCCGGCACGATGACATGCCCCTTTCCAACAAACACAGTTTCCCACGCACGGACCAGACATGATGGGAAACCACAACACCCGATCGGCCAGGACCGGAGTGCCCATGCCCCAGACGCAGACGCAGGCGAGGCCGAGTTCCGCCGGTCGCGGACGCCGCGAGCCGCGGCGGCGGCAGGGGGTCGTCTGTCGGTGTCCTGTTCGCCTCCAGCATCGTGCTGCTGCACCCCGCTGCCGACCGCCGCCCCGTCACCATGGGTGGGTG